>NZ_JBXAQJ010000018.1:0-81445 GCF_058807115.1 Pseudoduganella sp. GW821-FHT12E03
GGGCGCGGATGCGAAAGCGCTGTTGACGGAAATCGCCAAGGTGCAGGTGGTGGCGGAGGCGGTGGAAAAGAATATGGCAGCGGGGGCCAAGGGCGGCGACGTGTCGGCCAGCGTGACCACGACCACGGGGACTGCGCTGAGCCAGGCGGTCAATAACGCGACCAGCCAGGTGGGGGAGATTACGCCGACGGCTGCACCGACGGTGGCGCCGACGGAAGCGCCAACTGCCGCACCAACTACGGCGCCAACGACCGTACCGACGGCAGCGCCAACGGTAGCGCCAACAATCGCACCGACGGTTGCGCCAACAGTTGCCCCAACAGTTGCACCGACGATTGCGCCAACGGCTGCACCTACTACGGCGCCGACCGCTGCGCCGACCCAGGCTCCAACTGAAGCGCCGACTCAGGCTCCAACCGACGCACCAACAGCAGCCCCAACAGCAGCCCCAACAGCAGCCCCGACGCAGGTGCCAACGGTTGCTCCAACCGCAGCCCCGACGGAAGCCCCTAAGACCCTGATTGTTTCGCTTGATAGCAACAAGGTGCTCTCGTTCAGTGGGACTGCCACGGGCGATATTGGCATGACATTGGATGCGGGAAATGTAGCGAGCTTCACACGTGGTGGCGTGACGGCGGCGATCAAGCCGGACCTGGATGTCGTGGCGAAGATTTTGATCGGCTCCGGCCAGGTGTTAAGCGTCTCCTGGATGCAGACGAGCGGACGGAAGGTTGAGGGCCTTGGTACAACTGTCGTAACAGGTGTTGTGACCGGTAGCGACTTGTCTCACATCACGACGGCAAATGTTGTCGCGGTCGTGGATGGGCGGGCCGACGTCAGCCAGGGAACAGTGGGAGCATTCGATAACATTACCGAGTACAGAGTGTCGCCCAAAGGCAGTCTGACAATGACAGCCGCCCAGGCGGCCGATGTGAAGGTCACCGGCACTGGTAACCTGTTTATCCGGGGAGATGATAAATCCAACGTCATCGATGTGGGGTTTGAAGGAAAGACCACGATCGTGCCGGGGATGGGAGCTGATCGGATTGTACTTGGGGAGGGCGCGGAGACGCTCATGGAGTCTTTTGGCCAGCCGTACGAATTCTTTGCCGAGAAGGCGCCATTAGGTGTCCTGTTCCGCATGTCCGATATGGGATTATCGGCTGGTGACACAGTAACATTCTGGTATCAGGACAAGCGGTACACCGCTACCCTGACCGGCGGCCTGAATACATTGCAAGGCGATATAGACGCTGCCGTAGCCGGCGAGTCCGTGCTGGGCAGTGGGAAAATAATTGTTTCTGGCGAGCAGGACGGTATCAGGCTGATGACGCCCAATAGCAGTGATCGGCTGTTATCGGCCATTTTCCAGGATAGGAGCGGCATGCTGGAATCCGATTCCAGCGCGCAGCAATATGATACGGTCCGGGGTTTCAAGGCCGGGACGGACAAGATATTGCTGCCGTCGCTTGATGGATCTGCCATCGTGCCCGCGTCGTTGACACGTTTTGCCGATGTTAGTGGCAGCGAAGTGCAAACGCAGCAGCAATTGACAGACCGCGTGCTGAATTCTGCCAGTTTTAAAGGACTGGCACCAAAACAGGCTGGCATGATTGTAGTGACGGGCGGCGATTTTGCTGGCGTCTATCTGTATGTGCACAGCCCTCGCGACAACGCATTTAATGCCGACCGCGATGTATTCATCATGCTGGATATGCCCTCTGGTATCGGCCAAGTGGGCGACCTCAACGTGGCGGACTATTTTGACGTTGCGCCGGATACGACATTGCCGCAGGTGTTTTGGGGGGAGCTGGAAATACAGGAAAATCAGCACACCCTGAACATTGCCGGGTACGGCTTAGGTTCAGTGCTCAATGCGGATGAGGATCCACACAAGGATCTCAAGGATCAGATCGATTGGTCCAAGCTTGTGCTCGACGTCAGCGGTTTTGGCATGACGTCGGGTATCCACTTCACCGCTGCGGATATCGAAAGCGCCCGGATTATCCGGTATGGTTCCTGGTCTGAGCGTTTGTTGGTCGTGCTGACCCCGGAAAAAATCGAATCGATGAAAGCCACCCCGGGCTACGGCAAACAGGGTTCGGCTGCGGATACCGTATGGATCAGTGCAGGATTTATTCGCGACACGGCAGGTAATGGCAGCCTGAACCAAACCTACAGAGGTAATCCGGTCGACATCCGTGCAGCGGCATACATTGGCGACAATACCTTGCTGGCGCCGAAAACCCAAGCCGATTCGCTGCTTGTCTTGGGCAGCAATATGACAGCATCGAACGTGACAATTGAATGCGCTGGTGTTGGCGGTGATCTGACGCTCTATCGAATTCCGAAGGGTCATACCGTGACATTGGCAAACGCGGATAACCTGCCATCGTTGTCCATGCCCGAGAGCGAAGGCAACGTTGTCGTTGAAAGTGCCCGCACTGAATATTTCTTTACCGGTTCAGGCAACGACCGGCTGACTTCCACGTCGACCGGTTTTGTGAGGTTCTATCCAGGCGGTGGCACGGATGTCATTACCGGTGGCACGGGGACGAATTATTACAAGTTCAGCAAATATGACTTCCCTGCCAACAGCGCGGATGGTTTGCTGGCAGTGACCGACAGGATTACGAATTGGTATCAAGGCACGGGCAGGATCGAGTTTGGTGACGTCAGTTTATCCGTGACTGAACATAAAGAGGCAGCGGTAGCAGGCAAAGCGTCGGTATCAGCGCAGGGCTTGGCCGTATTCGATATTGCCGATAACACGCTGGTACGGAAGCTGGAGGCCGTGGCGGCTGCGGCGGACATGGATCGGACCGGGACTGCGGTCGTATTCAACCACGGTGGCCATGCATATGTATACGTCGTCAACGAAACCCGCGCTGGCGTGGGGGAGGGCGATGCTCTGATACGCCTGGATAATATGTCGGCTGCGGGTTTACAAATTTCGTCCGGCGATATCGTCGGCATTATTCGGGGTGAACGTCCCGCGCCGGAGGTCACCATTTCGAAGGTGCACTACGATGAGAGCCAGCGTGAACTCATTGTGCACGGCAGCGGATTCGCTACTATCCTGGGGCCAAATGAAACTGCTGCAGCCGACATCAAGACCTACCTCGACTGGTCCAAATTGGTTTGGGATATCAATGGCGATGGCAATCTCTCAGCCAACGTGTCGTTTTCGCTCAGCGACATAGAAAGCGTGCATGTAGCTGGAGAGGTGCTGAGCATCATTTTGACATCCGCAAAACATGCCGCGCTGCTTAGCGCCACGGGTTATGGCCGATCCGGTGGTGAGAGTGACACAATCAGCATAGCCGCAGGATTTGTTCGGAACAGCGATGGAAAACCCAGTACAACGGACGGCCTGTCTGACAGCTACCTGTCGACCATGGGGATCCAGAGCGTAGTGGAAGGTCAATCAACCGCGCTTGCATCCAATGCCGATTTTCTGATGGTGAAAGGATCGGTAGGGCAAGGGCTGCTGGCCACAGCCGATTTTTCCAATGTGAAAAGTGATGCAATCGCATTGGCGACAGAGGGGAGCGGTACTGTCACGCTGACCAACATCCACAACAGCCTCAACCTGAGGACGCTTTCGGAGGCAACCAGCTTCGTTGTCAGCAGTGACAGTTTGCGGATTATTCAAACTGGCAATGGCAATGATCAGCTGACCAGTACCGGACGCGGGGCGGCGTTCACCGCCGGCGGCGGTGCTGACGTCATGACAGGGGGCGGCCAGGAAAATGAATTCCATTTCGCGCCGGCGCACTTCAATGTGAACAGCGTGCCGGCATTGCTGAAAGCTGCGGATACGATCACCAACTGGAGTAATGGTGCCGATAATCGCATTTCTTTTGCATCGGCGTTAAAAACGATACCGCATAGCGCTGCGCCAGTCCCAGGTACCGCATCGATTTCCGCGCAAGGGTTGGCAACGTTTGATGTGGCCGACAATACGCTGGAAGCGAAATTAGCTGCGGTCGTTACCGCCGTTGGCATGGATGCTGTCGGCACATCCGTGGTGTTTAACCATGCTACCGATGCTTACGTCTTTGTCGTCGGACATCAAAATGCAGGCGTGCAGGCCGGTGACGGGTTGATCCGCTTAAATGATGTGACGGCGAAGGAATTGGTGATCAAGAATGGTGCCATCACCGATTTCGGTCGCGTGTCTGATACGGCAGCGCCCACATCGACGATCAAATTCCTGAGCTTCCATGAAGAATCATCGTCGTTCTACCTGGGCGGTGCGGACTTTAACACTATCTTGAGCAAAGGAGACAGTGATGACACGGAGATCAAGTCATTCCTCGACTGGAGCAAGATACGTTGGGATATGGATGGCGATGGCGGCGCCACCACTGATATCCCATTTGCGCTGAAAGACATACAGTCCGCGCAGGTGGTGGCTGACGATTTTATTCGGGTGTGGCTGACCCCGGCGAAAGCCGCGGAAATTATGAGTGCCTCCGGTTACGGCAAGTTCCAGTCACCGAAGGATATGCTGGAAGTCGCGTCCGGCTTTATCCGCGATGAAGCGGGCAACTCCGCTGTCACGGATAGTATTGCCGGCGGAGCCGTATACACCGACCTGCAATTGCAATTGACTGCCAGCGCTAAACTGTCCCCTGTGACCAAGGCGGATAGCTTGTCGTTGACAGGGTATCAAGTGAAACCCCATGGCGCTGTCATCGATTGTACCGACGTGCAGAGCAGTTTTGTCAATGTCGGCAACCTGTCGGCAGGCAGCACGGTGACGTTGCTGAATGTGGATCATCCGGCCACGCTGTACGCGGACTCTTCAGATGTAAGAGGCAATCTGGTCGTCAGCAGCACTGGCCTGACAGATTTCCGTACGGGTGCAGGTAATGACCATCTGACTTCCACTGCCGCTGGCAAGGTGGTGAAGTTCAGTGCAGGCGGCGGGGCCGATGTACTGACCGGTGGTACCGGGACGAATCTTTATATGTTTGCTGCCGGTGGTGCTGATTTCAATGCAGGCAATGCGGTGGACCTGTTGGCGGCGGCCGATACGATCACCAACTGGAAAGCGGCTGCTTCCAATGAAATACGTTTTGCCGGAATGAACCTGGCCCCTGCTACTGCACGCTATGACAATCCGGTCGCAGGCAAGGCGGCGATCACTGCTGGCGGCCTGGCTGTCTTCAATCCTGCGGACAATACCCTGCCACTGAAACTGGCAGCCTTGGTGGCGGCAATCGGCGCCAGCCCGGCCGGCACCAGCGCGATTTTCAATGATGGGACCAGCGCTTATATTTACGTTGCGGGTAACGCGGAAGCGGGTGTACAGGCAGGCGATGGATTGATCAAGCTGGCTGGCATGAATGCAGGCGGCTTGGTCGTCACCAATGGAAAAATTACGGGGATCGCGCCTTACGAAGCTGTCGAAACAAGGGTGACCATTGGCTCCGGTGTTTTCCGGGAAGATTTGAAAACGTTGACAGTCAGCGGGACAGGTTTTGACAAGATGCTGAATTCATACGAAGACGCCAGCAAAGATATCAAGCATTTGATTGACTGGTCCAAACTCGTGTGGGATTTGGATCGTTCCGAGCAGCCTTCCAAGGAAATCGGTTTTTCGCAAAATGACGTCGTGAGCACACTTGTCATCGATGGAACGCTGCAAATTATTCTGACCGGTGCGAAGGTTGCAGAATTGATCAATACACCAGGTTATGGCGGCATGTTCTCAAGCTGGAATGGGATCCGCATCGATGATGGCTTTATTAAGGCTGCGGCGGCCGGTAATGTGGATTTTTATACGCCACATGGCTATGTTTTTACAGAGTACGCTGGAGAATTGACGAACGGGCCGCAAGCGTCACCGCCTTCTATGGCCGATACACTTTTGCTTTCCGCTGCCAAAGTCGGTCCCGGCGGGGCGCAAGTTGACTTTACGGGAGCGCGGTGTTTCCGCATCGATTTGAGTGAGCTTGCCGCCGGTACGACATTAACTCTTCTCAATATTGATCGGGCATCATCTCTCAACGCGCCTGACATCCTCGGCAATCTGAATATAAGTAGCGCTACAACAAGCTATTTGGTCACAGGCGCCGGCAACGACCATTTGGTATGGAAAGGCACAAGCTCGGTATGGTTCACTCCTGGCGGTGGCGCCGATGTACTTACCGGTGGCAATGACGCTAATCACTACAATTTTTCATTTAAAGACTACCGCGCCGACAGTGCTGCCGACTTGTTGGCCAGTGCGGACACCATCACCAATTGGAACGAACCGGGCGCAGAAAATTGGCTGGGATTTGAGAGCGTGGATTTGGAGATCGTTCCCCACCTTAATGTGCCACTGGCAGGAAAAGCATCAGTTTCAAAGAATGGTCTGGCCGGCTTTGCCGAAACGGACAATACCTTGACGTTGAAATTACAGGCTGTGATTGCTGCCACGGATAGTGATCCAGTTGGCTCCGCCGTCGTTTTTAATGATGGCGCTGATGCCTATCTGTATGTGGTAGGGAAAACTGGGGCGGGAGTACAGATGGGCGATGCACTGGTTCGCCTTAATAATGTGGCTGCTACACGGTTGGGGCTTAGAAACGGAGAAGTTACCGACTTGAACACCAACTATCCCGGCCCGGATATCGATACGGCGACCGTGGCTGGTGACACGCTGGTGCTGAAATACAGCAGCGACTTGAGCGCAGAGTATCTTCCGGCCATCAGCCAGTTTGAAATCAAGGTAGACGGCGCGGTCCTTGCTCCAAACGGCTCAACCTATAGTGTTGTTGGCGTACAAGATAATTCAGGTGCCCGGAGCCTGGTGTTGAAGCTTGCCGTGCCTGTGCAGCTGGGACAAACCGTTACCATCGCATACACGGACTTGACTGCCAAAGACGACTTGCATGGAATCCAGAGCACCTACGGCGCTGATGTGGCCAGCATGGCCATGCAGGTTGCCAACATCACGTCGGCATATACCGTTGCGGGTGAGCGTGCGACGGTCGTGGCAGGAGGGGTTCTGGACTTAAGCGAGGCCACGAATCTTAACGGTGTCCATACCCTGGCTTTGAATGCGGATGGGAATCAGGTGACGATGACTGCTGCACAGCATGCCGCCTTCGGTACTGTCACGGGTTCCGCCACTAAAGACAGTTTCATCATTAAGGATGCGTTTACTGGCACCGGGCGTGCTGCGATTGAGTCGTATATATTGCGCGAAGTATCCACGTTCAGCCTGGGTAGCGCCGGACAACATGTGGCGATGGCCAGTGGCGCCAATACGCTCGACGTCGGGGCATATCGTGTCACCGGCACCCTGGCTGCAATGGGCAATGACAGTGTATTGATTGTTCATGATGATGCTGATTTGTCGGCGGCAACGATCAGCGGGTTCAGCAAGCTGGTATTTGATCCGGCGGGAAGCAGCGGCGAACTCCAGGTAAAAATGACCCCGGCGCAGCATGACCAATTTACTGGAGGGGCGATTGCAGCCGGTACCGGTATCAGCGCCGAATCCATTACGTTGACCCCTTATTTCGACGGTACCGGCTTGGCGCAAGTTGAAAGTTATATTCTGGGAGGTGGCCGGAATCACTTCAATTTGGGATCGGCTTCGCAAAATGTCACTGGCGGCCAGGATGAGGATTATGTCTCCGCCGGTGATTACGCCATTACCGGGACGTTGGATGGAGGAGACGGTATCGATTGGTTGTTTGCGACGGGGGATATTTCCAAGGCCACGATTAGAGGCTTTGAACATGCTACCTTCCGTGGATCTGTCAGGTTGACCATTGCCCAAAATGATGACCTCGGGCCTATCTGGGTAGAATCCGATACAAATATTGCGTTCACTGATGCCGGTGTCGTGAAACTTAGCACTTGGGGCCAGGGCGGGCATTTCCAGCTAGCAGATGGCAAGAACGAAGCATGGCTGTTGAGTAGGGGGAATACTGTAACAGGAGGCGCTGACGAGGATAAATTTGTCAGTCAGGGTGGTACCGTATCGGGCAAATATGACGGCGGTTCCGGAGCGAATACGTTGTCGCTCTCCAATAAGATCGATATCTCTGCCGCGCAATTCAGCAACATCGGACAATTATTATTGTCACCAGATACGCTGGTGACGATGACGTCCCAGCAGAATAATCATCTTGCTTCCTCGTGGGAAACGGCGGGATTCCAACGGATCACATTGATTGGTACCGGAGGGGTTGGCCATGCAGGGATCGAAGAGTATGTTTTAGAAGCAGCTCTTGGTAGCAACGACCCCATTTCCTTTGTTGCCGCAGAGGACGGCCAGACGGTCACAGGCAGCTACAACGATGACATCATTATTGGAGGAAGTGGTAATGATGTCTTGATTGGCGGCCGCGGCAAGAATACGTTGGATGGCGGGGCCGGTGACGACACGCTGTTCGCGTTTGGGCAAATGGAAGACCAGTTAACTGGTGGAATGGGCAGCGATGTATTCAAGCTTAACCGGAACACTTATCCGTCGAAAGCGACGATCATTACTGACTTTCACAGAGGTGGCGCCGTTGGCGTCGCCGACAAGTTTGGCGATATCCAGGCTTCCCAAATCGTGGCTGCCGTCGATGAAGCAAGCACTGCCAGCATCAGCTATGCAGAACGTGCCGTGCTTCAGGTGATTGATCATGGCGGCAACCTTGACGCCGCAGGTATTGCAAATCTGTTCGGGGGTAATCGGCCATTCGCCTCCACTTCTGCTCCGGATGTTTATATAGGCAATGTCACGGTGATTAGTGCGGATGAGACTGGTAACGCGCAGCTGTGGGCTGTTAAGGTGCGTGCATATGGAACGTTGGCGGGGGAGGTGGAGTTGATAGCAACACTTACCGGTGTAAATGACTTGATTGCCACCCCTTTTGAAATGTTTAATTTTGTCGCAATGTAAGTAAGTCTAAAAACGGCATGGCAGGGCTTCTTTCCTGTTATGCCTGTTGCAATTTTCATCACGCTACCTTGGCGCCGTTAGCTGACAAACATATTTCCCGCACCGCACCAATTTTGCAATTCTTTCAAATTGTAAATTGCTGACCCGACAGTTATTAGTGTTGTATCATCCCCCTCTTCCCCCGCCCGTACGGGGGCGCCGCCTGCAGAACTTGGCGTTTCTGCACTACAATACGGGATTCTGCAAAGTGAGCTAACACGTGCCTAACCTCGTCGAAATCCGCGATTTACACTTCTCGTATGGAAAGCGTGCCATCTTGAATGGCCTCCATATGGATTTCCCGCGCGGGAAAGTGGTGGCGGTGATGGGGGGCTCCGGCAGTGGCAAGACCACGGTGCTGCGCCTGATCGGCGGCCAGGTGCGCCCGCAAAAGGGCGGCGTGACGGTCGATGGGCAAACGGTGCATAAGCTGAAAACCGATGACCTGTACTTGTTGCGCCGCAAAATGGGCATGCTGTTCCAGCATGGCGCCTTGTTCACCGACCTGACCGTGTATGAAAACGTGGCGTTCCCATTGCGCGAACACACGGATTTGCCGGAAGAATTGATCCGCGACCTGGTGCTGATGAAACTGCACGCGGTCGGTCTGCGCAATGCCGCCAAACTCAAGCCGGACGAGATTTCCGGCGGCATGGCGCGCCGTGTCGCGCTGGCCCGCTCGATTGCGCTCGATCCGCAACTGATTATGTATGACGAGCCGTTTGCCGGCCTCGATCCGATCTCGATGGGCGTGACCGCCAACTTGATCCGCAACCTCAATGATGCGCTGGGGTCGACCACGATCCTGGTGTCGCACGACGTGAAGGAATCGTTCCTGATTGCTGATTACGTGTATTTCCTGTCACAAGGTAAGGTCGTGGCGCATGGCACGCCGGACGACATGATGGCGTCGTCCGATCCGTACGTGAAACAGTTCGTGCATGCGGAAAGCGATGGCCCGGTGCCATTCCACTATCCGGGTAAGTCGCTGGAAGCCGACCTGGGCCTGGGAGCGCGCGCATGACGTTTGCCGTGAACTTGTTGGGGCGCATGGGCGCCTGGGTGCGCGACCATGTGGAAGGCGTTGGCTATAGTGCCCGCACGTTCTTTTACATGCTGGGCGTGTCGCCTGGTTTGTTGCGCCGGCCACGCCTGGTGATCGAACAGTTGCATTTCATTGGCAACTATTCGATGCTGATTATTACCCTGTCCGGCCTGTTCGTCGGCATGGTGCTGGGCTTGCAGGGGTATTACACGCTGAATAAATACGGCGCCGAGCAGTCGCTGGGCTTGCTGGTGGCGCTGGGCCTGACCCGCGAACTGGGGCCGGTGATTACCGCACTGTTGTTTGCCGGCCGCGCCGGCACGTCGCTGACGGCGGAAATCGGCCTGATGAAGGCGGGTGAACAATTGTCGGCCATGGAAATGATGGCGGTGAACCCGGTGCAGCGCGTGCTGGCGCCCCGTTTCTGGGCCGGCGTGATTGCCGTGCCGTGCCTGGCGTCGATTTTCAGTGCGGTCGGCATCTTTGGCGGCTACCTGATCGGCGTCAAGCTGATCGGTGTCGATGAAGGCGCGTTCTGGTCGCAAATGCAAGGTGGTGTCGATATTTATAAGGACATCTTTAACGGTTTCGTGAAGAGCGTGGTGTTTGGCGTGGCGATCACGTTCATTGCGCTGTACCAGGGTTATGAAGCCCGCCCGACGCCGGAAGATGTGGCAGGCGCCACCACCCGCACCGTCGTGATTTCGTCGCTGATGATCTGGTGGCTGGACTTCATGCTGACGGCGTTGATGTTCAGTAAGTAATAAGCAATTTGATAATATGGGTGCCGGGCCTTCAGGCCGGACATCCACAAAAAAGTAACATGGGTGCCTTCAGGCTGGGCATGCATATAACAGGACAGTGTCATGCAACGTAAATCGGTGGATGTGTGGGTAGGTTTGTTTGTGGTGCTGGGCGTGGCGGCGCTGATGTTTTTGGCGCTGAAGGCCGGCAACATGGGCTCGATGTCCTTTGCCAAGACGTATGAAATCACGGCGAAATTCGACAATATCGGCAGCCTGCGCACGCAGGCGCCCGTAAAAGCGTCCGGCGTGGTGGTGGGCCGTGTGGCGGCCATCCGCTTCGACGACAAGAGTTACAAGGCGCTGGTGACCATGGACATGGAAACCGGTTATCAATTCCCGAAAGACAGCTCGGCCAAGATCCTGACGGCCGGCCTGCTCGGGGAGCAATACATAGGCATTGAAGCTGGCGGCGACACGGCAAACCTGTCCGCCGGCGACAAAATCGCCCGCACGCAGTCGGCTGCCGTGCTGGAAGATCTGATCAATCAATTTATTTACAGTAAAGCGGCCGAAGGAAAGGATGACAAGTAATGAACATCTCGACTTTCTCCCTGCGTAAGCTGGCGCTGGCCACCGTTGCCACGCTGACCGCTGCCACCCTGGCAGGTTGCGCCGGTCCGAACCCGCGCGACCCGTATGAAGGTTATAACCGCGCCATGTTCAACTTCAACGACAAGGTCGATGAAGCGGCGCTGAAACCCGCGGCCACCGTTTATAAAACCGTGCTGCCGGGGTTTGTGCAGACCGGCGTTAACAATTTCTTTGGCAACCTGGCCGATGTCTGGACTGCCGCCAACAATTTCATGCAGGGCAAAGGCGAGCAGGGCGTCACCGACGTGATGCGCGTGGCGCTCAATTCCACCTTTGGCGTGCTGGGCGTGATGGATGTGGCGTCGGGCGCGGGGCTGCAAAAGCACAAGGAAGATTTCGGCCAGACCCTGGGCCACTGGGGCGTGAAATCCGGCCCGTACCTGGTGTTGCCGCTGCTGGGCCCGTCCACGGTGCGCGACACGCTGGCGTTGCCGCTCGATATCAAGGCCGATCCGTGGCAATACAACCACCGTGTCAACGTCCGCGTCACCGGCACCGTTGTTCGTGTCATCGACCAGCGTGCCGCGTTGCTCGACGCGACCAACCTGATGGAAGAAGCCGCCCTGGACCGTTATGAATTTGTCCGCGATGGTTTCCTGCAGCAGCGCGACAGCAAGGTATTCGACGGCGAAGAGAATCCGCGTAATAAAAAGAAGAAAAGCGCCTATGCGGATGATGACAAACCAGCAACTGCCGAGGCTGAAAAAGGGAAAGACCAGCCTCAGGCTATAATGGCGGAACCGGCTGCGGAACAAAACGCCAGCCTGTGATCCGACGTAAAACAATATAAGGTTAATCGCAGATGAAATTGATCAAGCAACTTATGGCCTGCGCGACGATGGCTTTCGCTTCCGTCGCGTTTGCCGCCACCGCTCCGTCTTCCAATGAAGCGCCGGACGTGCTGGTAAAACGCATCAGCCTGGAAGTGCTGGAAACCGCCAAGTCCGACAAGGAAATCCAGGCCGGCAACACCAAGCGCGTCATGGACCTGGTGGAAACCAAAATCCTGCCGTATGTCGACTTCCAGCGCATGACCTCGCTGGCAGCCGGCCGTTTCTGGCGTGAAGCCAGCCCGGAACAGCAAAAGCAGCTGTCGACGGAATTCCGTACCCTGCTGATCTACACGTATTCCGGCGCGCTGTCGCAAGTGAAAAATGAAACCATCGAGTTCAAGCCGCTGCGCGCCGACCCAAGCGACACCGAAGTCGAAGTGCGTTCGCAGGTGAACATGTCGCGTGGCGAACCGGTGCCGCTGAACTACCGCGTGGCCAAATCGACCACTGGCTGGAAGATTTACGACATCAATGTGCTGGGCGCCTGGCTGGTGGAAACCTACAAGAGCACCTTCGCATCGGAAATCAACAAGGGCGGTATCGACGGCCTGATCAAGACCTTGTCTGAAAAGAACAAGAAGCTGGCGTCGAAACCCATCAAAGCCGCTGCTAAATAAACCCATGCCGGATTCCATCGACAGTTTGCTGCCTTTGTCGTCGCTGACCGTGGCCAACGCCACGGCGGCGCTGGCGCAGGGCGTGGCCGCGCTCAACGCCGGCCAGACCGTGTTCGACTTGCGCAATGTGCAGTCGGTGGATTCCGCCGCCGTGTCGGTCTTGCTGGCATGGCAACGCGCCGCCCGTGCGGCGGGCGTGACCCTGGAATTGCGCAACTTGCCCGCCAATTTGCGCAGCCTGACCAAGCTGTATGGCGTTTGCACGCTGGTCGCTCCATCGCTGGCCGAGTGCGCCGAAGTGATTGCCCATCCTGCGGCCGGTGCGGCCACCACGCATCACCATCACCACCATCATTGACTGTTAAACCAGCAACAGTCGTCACCGTAATACCCCGGATTCCCGGGCCCGGCGTAAGCCGAAATCAAAATTCCCCTATAATTGACCGTTGCAGTTGCCGCAGCGCCACTGCGCCAGCCTTTCACCACGGTCCCAGCGCCGCACAACATTTCGTTTATGACAGCAATTCAAATCAGTAACGTTCAAAAGCGCTACAAATCGCTGCAAGCGCTGGGCGGTGTGTCCCTCACCATCGAAGAGGGGGAATTTTTCGGGCTGTTGGGTCCGAATGGCGCGGGTAAAACCACGTTGATTTCCACCATTGCCGGCTTGATCCGGCCGGATGCCGGCTCGGTCACGATTCATGGCCACGACGTGGTCACGGATTTCCGTGCAGCGCGCAAGAAACTCGGCGTGGTGCCGCAGGAACTGGTGTTCGACCCGTTTTTCACGGTGCGCGAAACCCTGCGCCTGCAATCCGGCTACTTCGGCCTGAAAAACAATGACAAGTGGATCGACGAGGTGATGGACAACCTCGACCTGACCAACAAGGCCGACACCAATATGCGCGCGCTGTCCGGCGGCATGAAGCGCCGCGTGCTGGTGGCGCAGGCGCTGGTGCACAAGCCGCCCGTCATCGTGCTCGATGAACCGACCGCCGGCGTCGACGTGGAATTGCGGCAGACCCTGTGGAAATTCATTTCGCGCCTGAACCGCGAAGGCCACACGGTGGTGCTGACCACGCACTACCTGGAAGAGGCGCAAGCGATGTGCAAGCGCGTCGCGATGCTGAAAACCGGCAAAGTCGTGGCGCTGGACACCATGTCGCAGCTGATCCGCCGCATTTCCGGCTCCAGCCTGGTGCTGCATTTGAAGCAGGGCGCGCTGCCCGACGAGCTGCGCCACCTGGTCACGCATCCGGAAGAGGCCGCGCAGGGTAAATACAGCCTGCGCATCAATGACTACAGTGAAGTGGAAAAGATCCTGGCCCGCATCCGCGAATCCGGCGCGGTGATCGATGAAATGCAATTGCAGCAAGCCGACCTGGAAGACATCTTCCTGCAAATCATGGAAGGGGAAACCGTATGATGTCGACCGGCTTCCGTACCCTGGTGTACAAGGAAACCTTGCGTTTCTATAAAGTCGCCACGCAAACCATTGCCGCGCCGATTTTAACGGCCATGCTGTACCTGCTGATCTTCGGCCATGTGCTGGAAGGGCGCGTGCAAGTGTATCCGGGCGTGACCTACACGGCTTTCCTGATCCCCGGCCTGGTCATGATGAGCGTGCTGCAAAACGCGTTTGCCAACTCGTCGTCGTCGCTGATCCAGTCCAAGATCACGGGCAACCTGGTGTTCGTGCTGCTGACGCCCTTGTCACACTGGGAAATGTTCAGCGCTTACGTGCTGGCGGCGATGGTGCGCGGCATCACGGTCGGCCTGGGGGTCTTTATCGTGACAGCATGGTTTGCGCACCTGTCGTTCGAAGCGCCGGTGTGGATCGCCGTGTTTGCGCTGCTGGGCGCCGCGATTCTCGGCACCATGGGCCTGATTGCCGGCATCTGGGCCGAGAAATTCGACCAGTTGGCCGCGTTCCAGAATTTCCTCATCATGCCGCTGACGTTCCTGTCCGGCGTGTTTTATTCGATTCATTCACTGCCGTCGTTCTGGCTGACCGTCTCGCACCTGAATCCGTTCTTTTACATGATCGACGGTTTCCGCTACGGTTTCTTTGGCCAGTCCGACGTCAATCCATTCATCAGCCTGGGCATCGTCGGCGGCTTCCTGGCCGTCCTGTCGCTGCTGGCGATCCGCCTGCTGGCCAGCGGCTACCGGATGCGCCACTAAGGCGGCAGGCGAGAGCGCCATGGCAACTGAAGAAACGTACACCACGCACCACTTTATCGGGAATATAAAAATGACCACCACCCCTGAAGCGATCCACAGCTATATTGCGGCCGGCCTTGAATGCACCCACCTGGAAGTCGAAGGCGATGGCCAGCACTTCCAGGCTGTCATCGTGTCGCCGGCGTTCGCCGGCAAGCGTCCGATCCAGCGCCACCAGATCGTGTACGCCGTGCTGGGTGACCGCATGCGCGAAGAAATCCACGCGCTGTCGATGAAAACCCTGACCCCAGAAGAATACGCAGCCTAATTAAAGGGATCACCACGTGGACAAACTTCTCATCCAGGGCGGCAACCGCCTGCAAGGCGACGTGACCATTTCCGGCGCCAAGAATGCCGCGCTGCCGATCCTGTGCGCGGGCTTGCTGACGTCCGGCGACGTCCAATTGTCGAACGTGCCGCACCTGCAGGACGTGCGCACCATGCTGCGCCTGCTGGCGCAGACCGGCTTGAAAGTCGACCAGGATGGCGACAAGGTCACGCTGAACGGCGCCAACATCACCAGCCTGGAAGCGCCGTACGAACTGGTGAAAACCATGCGCGCCTCGATTCTGGTGCTGGGCCCGCTCTTGGCCCGCTTCGGCGAAGCGAAAGTGTCGCTGCCGGGCGGCTGCGCGATTGGTTCGCGTCCGGTGGACCAGCACATCAAGGGCCTGCAGGCGCTCGGCGCCGAGATCACGATTGAAGCCGGCTATATTCACGCCAAGTGCAAGAAACTCAAAGGCACCCGCATCGTCACCGACATGATCACGGTGACCGGCACGGAAAACCTGATGATGGCCGCCGTGCTGGCCGAGGGTGAAACCGTGCTGGAAAACGCGGCGCGCGAGCCGGAAGTGACCGACCTGGCGCACCTGCTGGTGGCGATGGGCGCGAAGATCGACGGCATCGGCACCGACCGCCTGGTGATCCAGGGCGTGGCCGAACTGCACGGCGCGTCGCATGCCGTGATTTCCGACCGGATCGAAGCGGCCACGTTCCTGTGCGCCGTGGCGGCCACCGGCGGCGACATCACGATCCGCAATACCCGTACCGACATCCTGGACGCGGCGCTCGACAAGCTGCGCGAAGTGGGCGTGCGCCTGACCGTGGGCGACGACTGGATTCGCGCGGAAATGGACGCCCGTCCAAACCCGGTGACATTCCGTACCACCGAATACCCTGGTTTCCCGACCGATATGCAGGCCCAGTTCATGGCGGTGAACACCATCGCCAACGGCGCCAGCCGCGTGACCGAAACCATCTTCGAAAACCGCTTCATGCACGTCCAGGAGATGAACCGCCTGGGCGCGGCAATTGAAACCGATGGCAACACGGCCTTTATCAAAGGCGTGGAGCAGCTCGTGGGCGCCCCTGTGATGGCGACCGATTTGCGCGCGTCGGCTTCGCTGGTAATCGCAGGCCTGGCCGCCAGGGGCGAAACCTTGGTTGACCGCATCTATCACCTCGACCGCGGCTATGACCGCATGGAAGTGAAGTTGCAGGCGCTTGGCGCCAAGATCAGCCGTGTAAAGTAAGCCTGACAAGAAATCGAGATTAATCATGAGTGGATTTAACAGCGACGCCAACAACCAGTTGATCCTCGCGCTGTCGAAAGGCCGCATTTTCGAAGACACCCTGCCGCTGCTGGAAGCAGCCGGCATTACCGTCACTGAAAATCCGGACACGTCGCGCAAGCTGATCCTGGCCACCAACGACCCCAACGTGCGCGTACTGATCGTGCGCGCCACCGACGTGCCGACCTACGTGCAGCATGGCGCGGCGGACTTCGGCGTGGCCGGCAAGGATGTGCTGATCGAGCATGGCGGCGAAGGCTTGTACCAGCCGGTGGACTTGAACATTGCACAATGCCGCATGTCCGTCGCTGTGAAATCCGGTTTCGATTACGAAGCCGCCGTGCGCCAGGGCGCGCGCCTGCGCGTGGCCACCAAGTTCACCACCACCGCGCGCGAACACTTCGCGTCCAAGGGCGTGCACGTCGATCTCATCAAGCTGTATGGCTCGATGGAACTGGCGCCGCTGGTCGGCCTGTCCGACGCCATCGTCGACCTGGTGTCGACCGGCAGCACCCTGCGCGCCAATAACCTGGTCGAAGTCGAGGAAATCATGCAGATCTCGTCGCGCCTGGTGGTCAACCAGGCCGCGCTGAAGCTCAAACGTGCGCGCCTGCAACCGATCGTCGAAGCGTTTGAACGCGCTTCGAAAGCCCGTGCGCAGGGGTGATCATGACTATCAACGTTCGCAAATTAGACTCGTCTTCGCCGGACTTCAAACAGACACTGGACGCCTTGCTGGCGTTTGAAGCGGAAACCGACGACGCGATTGAATCGGCGGTCTCGGCCATCCTGGCCGCCGTGAAAAAACGCGGCAACGCCGCCGTGCTGGAATACACCAACCGCTTTGACCGCCTGCCCAACGGCGGCGCGGCATCGGTCGATACGCTGGACTTGCCGGTGGCGGAATTGCAGGCCGCGCTGGACAGCCTGCCGGCCACGCAGCGCGCCGCGCTGCAAATCGCGGCCGACCGCATCCGCGCGTTCCACGAGCGTCAGAAGGAAGAACTGAAAGGCTTTACCTATACCGAGGCCGATGGCACGGTGCTGGGCCAGCGCATCACGCCGCTGGACCGGGTCGGCATTTATGTCCCGGGCGGCAAGGCGGCGTACCCGTCGTCGGTGTTGATGAACGCGATTCCGGCCCAGGTGGCCGGTGTCGGTGAAATCGTCATGGTGGTGCCGACGCCCGATGGCGTGAAAAACCAGATGGTGCTGGCCGCCGCCGCACTGGCCGGCGTGACGCGCGTGATCACCATTGGCGGCGCCCAGGCGGTGGGCGCGCTGGCCTATGGCACGGAGACCATTGCGCCGGTCGATAAAATCGTCGGCCCGGGCAACGCCTATGTGGCCGCCGCCAAGCGCCGCGTGTTCGGCACCGTCGGCATCGACATGATTGCCGGTCCGTCCGAGATCCTGGTGGTGTGCGACGGCACCACGGACCCGGACTGGGTCGCGATGGACCTGTTCTCGCAAGCGGAACACGATGAACTGGCGCAAGCGATCATGCTGTGCCCGGATGCGGACTACATCGCGCAAGTGGAAGCGTCGATCAATAAACTGTTGCCAACGATGCCGCGCCAGGACGTGATCCGCACCTCGCTGACCGACCGTGGCGCGCTGGTCAAAGTGCGCGACATGGACGAAGCGTGCGCGATTGCCAATGCGATTGCGGCGGAACACCTGGAAATCTCGGCGGAAGAACCGCTGCAGTGGGCCGACAAGATCCGCCACGCGGGCGCCATGTTCCTGGGCCGCTTCTCGTCCGAATCGCTGGGCGACTATTGCTGCGGCCCGAACCACGTGCTGCCGACCTCGCGCACCGCGCGCTTCTCGTCGCCGCTGGGCGTATATGACTTCCAGAAGCGCTCGTCCGTGATCTACGTGTCCGAAGCCGGCGCGCAAACGCTGGGCAAGGTGGCCGCCGAACTGGCGTATGGCGAAGGCTTGCAGGCGCACGCCCGCAGCGCGGAATTACGGTTGAAATAAGGATGGATATGTGCGCTGCCGATCCGGTAAATCAACCCGATAGCCCTTGGCTGGACCAGGTCTTCTGTGAAGACGCCCTGGCCGGCCTGGCGCGCATCCCGGATGGCTCCGTCGACCTGATCCTGACCGACCCGCCGTATAACCTGGGCAAGGATTACGGCAACGCGTCCGACCAGCAAAGCGTGGAAGAATACCTGGGCTGGACCGAACGCTGGATCGCGGCGGCGCTGCCGAAGCTCAAAGCCAACGGCAGCCTGTATATCTTCCTGACCTGGCGCTATTCGCCGGAAATCTTCGTCATGCTGAAAAAGCGCATGACGATGATGAATGAAATTATCTGGGACCGCCGCGTGCCGTCGATGGGTGGCAGCGTGCGCAGTTTTTCTTCCGTGCACGACACGGTGGGCTTCTTCGTGGCCCGCAAGGATTACTATTTCGACCTGGACGCCGTGCGTATCGCGTACGACGCCGAGACGAAGAAAGCCCGTTCGCGCTCGATCTTTATCGGCGCCAAATGGCTGGAAGTGGGTTACAACCCGAAAGACGTGTGGAGCGTGTCCCGGCTGCACCGTGAACATTCGGAGCGGGTCGATCATCCGACCCAAAAGCCGCTGGAAATCATTGAACGCATGGTCAAGGCATCGTGTCCGCCGGGAGGCGTGGTGCTGGACTTGTTCATGGGTAGCGGCACCACGGCATTGGCGGCGCGCCGCTGCGGCAGGCATTTTGTCGGGTTTGAATTGAATCCGGACTATTGCGCCATCATCGAAGAACGGCTGGCGGAGCAGGATGCGGCTGCCGTGGCGGCTGATGAAGCGCCGGCGGCGAAACCCGCACGCGCCAAGGCGGCCAAAACCGCCAAAGCGACGAAGACCACCACGAAGAGCACCGCCAAGACGGCCAAATCCGCCAAAGCGGCCAAGGCCACCAAGGCCACGCCGGCTGTCAAAAAGCCCGTGGCCCCCAAACGATCCCGGGTCCCCAAACCCCCTGAAGAAATATCTCTCTAGCGTAAGGAGTGCAGCAAGATGTCCATCGACAGTCTCATCCGCAATACCATCCGTTCCGACGTACTGGCCACGCCCGGCTACCACGTCGCCGATGCCAGCGGTTATATCAAACTGGATGCGATGGAGAATCCTTACCCGCTGCCCGACCATCTGGCCACCGACCTGGCCCAGCGCCTGGCCAACGTGGCGCTGAACCGCTATCCCGTCGCGTCCTACGCGTCGCTGAAACAGCGCATCTGCAAACAACTCGGCGTGCCCGCCGGTTATGACGTGTTGCTGGGCAACGGTTCGGATGAACTGATTTCCATCCTGGACATGGCCTGCGCCCACCAGGACCGCCGCGCCGTGGTGCTGGCGCCGGTGCCGACCTTTGTCATGTACGCCCGCTCGGCACAATTTGCCGGCATGGATTTCGTCGGCGTGCCATTGAAGGCCGACCTGACGCTCGACAAGGATGCGATGCTGGACGCCATCAAGGAACACAAGCCGGCGCTGGTGTTCCTGTCGTACCCGAACAACCCGACCGGCAACCTGTTCGATGACAACGCCATCGTCGAGATCATCGAGGCGCTGGGCGAGACCGGCATTGCCGTGGTGGACGAAGCGTATGAACCGTTTGCGCAACAGAGTTTCATGGCGCGGTTGCCGGAATTCGACAACCTGGTCGTGATGCGCACGGTGTCGAAACTGGGCCTGGCCGGCATCCGTCTGGGCTACATGTCGGCGGCGCCAAAATTGCTCGAACAACTGGACAAGGTCCGTCCGCCGTACAATATCAATGTTTTGACCCAGGTGGCCGCTGAATTCGCCCTCGACAACATCGAGGTGTTGAACAGCCAGGCTGCCCAGTTGCGCAACGAGCGCACTGCGCTGTCTACCGCATTGACAGCAATTCCGGGTGTACAAGTGTTCCCGTCGGCCGCCAATTTCATCCTGGTGCGCGTGCCGGACGCGGACGCTGCTAATGCCTATCTCCTATCCCATAAGGTATTGGTTAAAAATGTGGGTAAAATGCATGGTGTACTGACCAATTGTCTGCGTATCACGGTCAGCACGCCGGAAGAGAACGCCGCTTTCCTGGCGGCCTTCAAGGCCGCGCTGGCGGCTTGACCATCACAGAGTTTCCAATGAACCGCACCGCAGAAATCACCCGCAATACCAGCGAGACGCAAGTCCGCGTGGCCATCAACCTTGATGGCACCGGCCAGCAAAAGCTCAATACCGGCGTGCCTTTCCTGGACCACATGCTGGACCAGATCGCCCGCCATGGCCTGATCGACCTCGATATCGAAGCCACCGGCGACATCCACATCGACAACCACCACACGGTGGAAGATGTCGGCATCACGCTGGGCATGGCCTTCGCCAAGGCAGTCGGCGACAAGAAAGGCATCCGCCGCTATGGCCATGCCTACGTGCCGCTGGACGAAGCGCTGTCGCGCGTGGTGATCGATTTTTCCGGCCGCCCGGGCATCGAATACCACATCCCCTTCACGCGCGCGATGATCGGCACCTATGACGTTGACCTGACCCTGGAATTCTTCCGCGGCTTCGTCAACCATGCCCAGGTCACCTTGCATATCGATAACCTGCGTGGCACCAATGCCCACCACCAGTGCGAGACCGTGTTCAAGGCCTTTGGCCGCGCGCTGCGCATGGCCACGGAACTCGATGCGCGCGCCGCAGGCACGATTCCCTCGACAAAAGGTAGCTTGTGATCAAACTTGCTGCGCTTGACACTTGCGCAAGCGCAGTGGTCTCTGCTTGAATGGCATTATGAAGAAAATCGTTGTAGTTGATTATGGCGTGGGCAACCTGCGCTCCGTGGCGCAAGCGTTGCGCGCCGTGGCGCCGGAGGCCGACGTGCGCATTTCCGGCGAAGTCGCTGACATCGCCGATGCCGAACGCATCGTGTTGCCGGGCCAGGGCGCCATGGCCGATTGCATGCGCGGCTTGCGCGAATCCGGCTTGCTCGACTCGGTGCTGCGGGCGGCGGAAGTCAAACCGTTGCTGGGCGTGTGCATCGGCGAACAAATGCTGTTTGAATCGTCCGAGGAAGGCAATGCCCAAGGTTTGGGCTTGCTGCCTGGCAAAGTCGTGCGTTTCCAGCTCGACGGCATGCTGCAGGAAGACGGTTCCCGCTACAAGGTCCCGCAAATGGGCTGGAACCAGGTACGCCAGAGCAGCGCGCATGCGCTGTGGGAAGGCATACCGGACAACGCGTATTTCTATTTCGTGCATAGTTACTATGTACAGCCGGCCAATCCGGCGCACCAGGTGGGCGAAACCGTCTACGGTCAGCCGTTCTGCTGCGCCGTGGCGCGCGACAATATCTTTGCAACGCAATTCCACCCTGAAAAGAGTGCCGCAGCCGGCCTCCAGCTGTACAAGAATTTCGTTTACTGGCAACCATAACCCCCTACTTTCCATCCCATTATGCTGCTCATTCCTGCCATCGACCTGAAAGACGGTCACTGCGTTCGCCTGAAACAAGGCGATATGGAACTCGCTACGGTATTTTCCGACAACCCGGCCGATATGGCCCTGCACTGGTTGAAGCAAGGCGCCCGCCGCCTGCACCTGGTGGACTTGAACGGCGCGTTCGCCGGCAAGCCAAAGAATGAAGGCGCGGTGAAATCCATCCTCAAGGTGGTGCAAGAGTTCGCGCTGGAAAACGACATCGATGAAATCCCCGTCCAGCTGGGCGGCGGCATTCGCGACCTCGACACCATCGAACGCTACCTCGACGACGGCATCAGCTACATCATCATCGGCACCGCCGCCGTGAAAAGCCCTGGCTTCCTGCACGATGCGTGCGGCGCCTTCCCGGGCCATATCATCGTCGGCCTGGACGCCAAGGACGGTAAAGTCGCCACCGATGGCTGGAGCAAGATGTCCGGCCACGAAGTGATCGACCTGGCGCAGAAATTCGAAGCCTACGGCGTGGAATCGATCATTTACACCGACATCGGCCGCGACGGCATGATGGGCGGCGTCAACATCGAAGCCACCGTGCGCCTGGCGCAAGCCGTGCGCATCCCGATCATTGCCTCGGGCGGCCTGCACAACATCACCGACGTGGAAAAACTGTGCGAAGTGCAGGACGAAGGCATCGAAGGCGTGATTTGCGGCCGTTCCATCTATGAAGGCACCCTGGACCTGAATTCGGCCCAGCTGCGCGCCGACGAACTGACGGAAGGCAGCCTCGAGGCTGAATAACCCATGCTGGCAAAACGCATCATCCCCTGCCTGGACGTGACCGATGGCCGCGTCGTCAAAGGCGTCAACTTCACCGAGTTGCGCGACGCGGGCGACCCGGTGGAAATCGCACGCCGCTATGACGAGCAGGGCGCCGACGAACTGACTTTTCTGGACATTACCGCGTCTTCCGATAACCGTGGCCTGATCCTCGACATCATTGAATCGGTGGCGTCGCAAGTGTTCATTCCCCTGACGGTGGGCGGTGGCGTGCGCCAGGTGGAAGATGTGCGCCGCCTGCTGAACGCGGGCGCCGACAAGGTCAGCATGAACACTTCGGCTGTTACCAATCCGCAACTGGTGTACGATGCTTCCCAGAAGCATGGTTCGCAGTGCATCGTGGTGGCGATTGACGCCAAGCAAGTGGCGCCGGGCAAGTGGGAAGTGTTTACCCACGGCGGCCGCAAGGCCACCGGCCTCGATGCCGTGGAATGGGCGCAAAAAATGGCGCAATTGGGTGCGGGCGAGTTGTTGCTGACGTCGATGGACCGCGATGGCACCAAGTCCGGTTTCGACCTGGGCTTGACGCGCGCGGTGTCCGATGCGGTCAATATTCCCGTGATTGCTTCCGGTGGCGTGGGCGGCCTGCAGGACTTGGCCGACGGCGTCAAACTGGGCCATGCGGATGCCGTGCTGGCGGCCAGTATTTTCCATTATGGCCAGCACACGGTACAGGAAGCCAAGCGCTTCATGGCAGAGCAGGGCATTCCGATGCGTCTGCTCTGATAGAACGAGGGAAAAACCTATGATGCCGACCCAGACTCCAAGCGTGGCGAAAGCCAAGTGGCTGAACAAGATCAAGTGGGACGAACATGGCCTGGTGCCGGTGATCGCGCAGGAAGCGGGCACCAACAACGTGCTGATGTTCGCCTGGATGAACCGCGACGCCCTGTATAAAACAGTGGAACTGGGTGAGGCCGTGTACTGGAGCCGCTCGCGCAAGAAGCTGTGGCACAAGGGCGAAGAATCCGGCCACACGCAGAAAGTGCTGGAAATCCGCCTCGATTGCGATGAAGACGTGGTGCTGTTGAAGATCGAGCAGGCTGGCGGCATCGCCTGCCACACGGGCCGCCATTCGTGCTTCTTCAATAAGTTCGACGGCGACGCGAAAGAAGGCGACTGGCAGGCGACGGAACCGGTCTTGAAAGATCCGGAAACGATTTACGCGGAAGTGAAGAAATAATGAGCAACATCCTGGAGCGGCTGGCCGAGACCATCGAATCGCGCAAGCCCGCCAATGGCGGCGACCCCGCCACCTCGTACGTCGCCAAATTGTTCGCCAAGGGCGACGATGCGATCTTGAAAAAAGTCGGCGAGGAAGCCGTGGAAGCCGTGATGGCCGCCAAGGACGCCCGCCATGGCGGCGACAGCAGCAAAGTACTGTACGAATGCGCCGATCTGTGGTTCCATTCGATCGTGATGCTGGCGCAGTTTGGCCTGACCCCGCAGCAAGTGCTCGATGAACTGGCGCGGCGCGAAGGGTTGTCCGGGCTGGACGAAAAAGCCGCACGCAAGGAATAATTGAGATGTGGGTGCCCGGCCGGAAGGCCCGGCACCCATGTTGCCTTTCCGAGTTTACTGATTTTGGAGTTGCAGTGGAAAATTGCCTGTTTTGCAAAATCGCTGAAAAGAAAATCCCGTCGTCCATCGTCTATGAAGACGAAGAACTGATGGTCTTCAAGGACATCCATCCTGCGGCGCCAGTGCACTTGCTGGTGATCCCGAAAACCCACATCACGACGCTGTCCGACTGCACCGCCGGCCAGGCGCCGCTGCTGGGCCGCATGCTGGCGCTGGCGCCACGCCTGGCGGAAGAACATGGCTGCGCCGTGACCTTCAATGGCGACGGCGAACCATCGGGCGGCTACAAAACCCTGATTAATAGCGGGCCGGACGGTGGCCAGGAAATCTATCACCTGCACTTGCATGTGATCGGCGGCGCGCACCCATGGCGCGTGGAGCCACCGCGTCACGGTTGATATTCTGGAACCGGCAGGTTCTCTCATATAGTTATGCCAATATGACAAGCACATGACATGCGTCAATCGCTTATACTGTGCTGATTAACAGTTTTGGACGCTTGCGTCCTGCAAGGGGAAAAAGATGGGTTCGTTTAGTGTTTGGCACTGGCTGATCGTGCTGGTGGTGGTGATCCTGGTATTCGGCACCAAGAAACTGGGCAATATCGGTTCCGACGTGGGCAAGGCGGTCAAAGGCTTCAAAGATGGCGTGAAGGGCGATGACGACAAGCCGGCCGCTCCTTCGGCGCCGTCGCAGGTGGCAGACAAGTCCACCATCGACGTTGACGCCAAAGAGAAGAACAAGCTGTAAGGCTGTACCGGCGCGGTTGCATATGCCGGTGTTCCTGACTCTATGATCGATCTCGGTCTCTCCAAATTAGCCATCATCGGCGTGGTTGCGCTGGTGGTCATCGGTCCCGAAAAGCTGCCCAAAGTGGCACGCATGGCGGGGACTTTGTATGGCCGCGCCCAGCGCTACCTGTCGGAAGTCAAATCCGAAGTCAGCCGCGAAATCGAACTGGAGGAATTGCGCAACTTGCGCAAGGAAGTCCAGGATGCGGCCGATTCCGTGAAGCAGAGCGTGAGCGGCATGGAAAACTCCCTCCAGCAAAATATGCAGGAAGTGGAAAACGCCTGGCACGCCGACGACGGGGCGCCGCACGACAGTTACAGCACCTATAACCATGCGCAAGCCAGCACTGAACAGCAGGCCCGCAAGGCGAAGGAATTCCGCCGCAAGCGCGTGGTGCGGACGTCGAACGTGCCGTCCTGGTTCAAGCACCAAAGCGGCGTCAAATCCCACGTGACTTCCGGCGCGGCGCGGGTGGCCCGCCACCGTCCCCGCAGCAAACCTCCCGCATCGTTTTTCTAAATGAGTGAACAACAACCGGTTGAAGAAACCTTCATCTCGCACCTGATCGAGCTGCGCGACCGCCTGGTCAAAGCCACCATCGGCATCGTCATCGTCTGTGCTGGGCTGATGCTGTGGCCGGGACCGTCCCGCATCTATGACATCCTGGCGCAGCCGATGCTGGATGCCTTGCCGGCCGGCTCGAAAATGATCGCCACCGGCGTGATCGCGCCGTTCCTGGTGCCAATGAAGGTGACCTTGCTGATCGCCTTTATCCTGGCGTTGCCGTGGGTGCTGTACCAGGCCTGGGCATTTGTGGCGCCGGGCCTGTATACCCATGAAAAACGGCTGGTGGCGCCGCTGGTGATTTCCTCGTCGCTGCTGTTCGCGTCCGGCGTGGCGTTCTGCTACTTCTTCGTGTTCGGCCGCGTATTCAGCTTCATTGCCGCCTTTTCGCCGCAATCGATCGCGGTGACACCGGACATTGAAAACTACCTGGACTTCGTGATGTCGATGTGCCTGGCCTTCGGCGCCACGTTTGAAGTGCCGGTGGTGGTGGTGGTGCTGGTCCGCATGGGCATCGTTTCCGTGGCCAAGCTGAAGGAAATACGCCCGTACGTGATTGTCGGCGCCTTCGTGATCGCCGCCATCGTGACGCCACCGGACGTGGTGTCCCAGTTCTCGCTTGCGATCCCGATGTGGCTGCTGTATGAGCTGGGCTTGCTGGTGGCGCCGGTGTTCGTCAAGGTGACGCAGGCGCCGGAAGAAGAATCCACCTGATCCCGATGAAAAAGGCGCCGTTCGGCGCCTTTTGTCTTTACTGCGTCATCAACTCCCGCACCACCTTGACCGGTGCGCTGCCGTAGCTGAGGAACTGCTCGTTGAATTCCTTCAGCGAGAACTTGTTGCCCAGCGCCTGCTTGCGTTCTTCGCGCAATTCCATGATTTCACTGTAGCCACTGAAGTAGCTGGCCAGCTGCACCGACGTCAAGGTGGCGCGGCGCCATTTTTCGGCCGCTTCGCGCTGGGTCTGGAACGCCTGGCGGGTCAGCAAGTCCATCGCCTGTTCCTGCGTCATGCCCTGCACGTGGACGCTGTAGTCCAGGATCGTGTTGGTCACGCTGCGCAAATTCCACTTCGAGTACATCAGCCACATTTCCGGTGCGTTGTCGCCATAGCCCGATTCCAGCATCATGCGCTCGCCATACACGGCCCAGCCTTCGATCATGGCGCCGTTGCCGAAGATCGACTTCACGATCGATGGCGACTTGTTGGCGTACACCAGTTGCGCATAGTGGCCCGGGATCGCTTCGTGGATGTTCAGGATTTGCAGGATCCAGTGGTTGTACTCGCGCAGGGTGCTTTCCGCCTGTTCCGGGGTGGCGTCGTCCAGTGGCGTCACGTTGTAATAGGTGCGGTCCTGCGGGCGGTAAGGGCCGGGCGCTTCGATGCTGGCGCCGGCCACGCCGCGCTGGTATTCCGGCGTTTCACGCACTTGCAACGGCTTGTTCGGGTCCAGGGTCAGCAGGTTGTTCTTGATGACCCAGTCCTGCAGCACGGGAATCTGGCGGCGGATCTCCGGGAAGAAATTCTCGCGCGCCACGTGGTTGTCGGACAGCTTGTTGATCATCATGCCGATCTTGGCAAAGCGGTCGGCTGGCTTGTCCACCCCGGCCAGGTATTTCGGCCACAGGTCGTCGCTGATGCGGTCCATGTTGGTGAGCAGTTGCTCGCGCGCCGCCAGCGCTTTCTGGTACGTCTGTTCGCCCGTGCTGCCGGCCTGGATATCGAAGCCGAACTTCGCTTCATACAAGTCCTTGCCGATGCGGAACGAGCGGCCGCTGCTGGCCGCCATGGTCTTGTCCAGCTCACCGAGCCACGCGGCATAGCCTTCCACCGCGGTCTTGGCCTGCGCGATGCGCTGCTGGAACAATTCCTTTTCAATCGGCGTCAGGATCGACGCTTGCGCTTCCTTGTCCAGCGACACCAGCACTTGCAGCACGCCGGGCGCCTGCGCGATGGCCAGTTGCGTGTGTTCGCGGGTCGGGTGATGGATGGTGGCGCGCGCCGCATCGTAGTAAGCAGGGATGCCTGCGATACGTTTGAGCAGCGTGCGCAGGCGCTGCGGCTTGGCGGCGTATTCCGTGTTCAGGATGAAGTCGATCGGACTGGCGACGTTGTACATCGCCGGGTTCCATTCATGTTCCTTGAACGTGGTCAGGTACCAGCGGTCCGATTTCAGCTTGTTGACCAGCAGCGCCAGGTCGGTGCGCTGCTTGGGCGAGAGCTGCTTCGCATCGATTTTTTCGAAACGGCCCAGCCAGTCGCCGATAAACGCCAGCTGCGCGGCGCGCGCGGCGGCATCGGGAATGGTCATGTTGGCGGCGGTTTCATATTTGCCGACCGAGATCGCGGTTTCCGGATCGGCTTTCCACAGCGCGCCGAGGAATTGGGTGGATTGCGCATCCATGCTGCGGTCCTGGCGCCGCTCGGACGGCACTTGCTTGATCATCGGCGTGGCGGCCACGGCCGCGCCTTTGGCGGCCTTGCCCTTGGCGGTGGATTTACTGCCGCCCGCAGCGGCTTTCTTGCCGGACGATTTGCCCCCTGCGGATTTGCCGCCGGCCGCTTTGCTGGTCTTGGCCTTGCCGGATTTGACCGGTTCTTTTGCGGCGACGGGTGAGAATACGGGCGACAGCGCAAGGCTGGCCATGATCGCGGCCAGCGCGATTTTAGTCTTGATCATTGGATTTATGCCTTCATCAGGGAAGCGCCGGTTGCCTCGTGGGGTGCGGCGCCACAGGTTGCAGCGTGCGAGAGTAACATCAAACCCCGGCACTGCGGATGCCTGTTACATCTACGAAATAACGTTATTGCGGATCAGTTCCTGGTGATGCGCATTGAGTCTTTCCACGGCGGCCTTGCCGTTGCCCATGCGAGTCAGCAGGATTTCACTGGATTTCGTGAAGCGGTGGCCGATGCGGATCGAGTAAGAGCGGAACAGCCAGCTCCAGAACGATTGCACGAAAATGGCTTCATCCATGTCGCGCCATTTGACGCCTTGCACGCCCTTGGCCCATGGCAAGATGCCGGAGTACAGCCACACGCCCACGTCGTCGTAATACAGTTGCACGCTGCGGATCAGCAGGATGCGGTAGCCGACGATCAGGATCGCCACCAGCATGACCCCGCCCGCCAGTAACTCCGAGTAGCGGAAGGACAGGGGCAGGGCGAAGCCGAACAGCAGCACGGCCAGCAGCAGCGTGTTGAGGTAGGCGGTCCAGGATTTCACGGCGAGCAGGGTGCCGTGGCCGGAGGGGCGGGATTGGGTATCTTGTTCCATGGTGTTCTCTGTTTGCTTAATAACTCATGCCTTCCTGCAGCATCGCCAGCATATCCGCCGCCGACATGCGGGCCGAGGTGTCGCTGCCATCGAGCAGGCTGTCGGCCAGGTCGCGTTTGTGCTGGTGCAGGTCGACAATCCCCTCTTCGATCGTGTGGCGCGCCACCAGGCGGTAAATCGTCACGGGGCGCAATTGTCCCATGCGGTGGGCGCGGTCGGAAGCCTGGTCTTCCACGGCCGGATTCCACCACGGGTCCATGTGGATCACATAATCGGCCGCTGTCAGGTTGATGCCGACGCCGCCGGCTTTCAGCGAAATCAGGAACACGTCGCCCTCGCCGGCCTGGAACGCATCGACCCGCTGCTTGCGCGTGGCCATCGGCGTGGAACCATCGAGGTACTGGTATGACACGCCCTGCGCATCGAGGTGGTCGCGGATCAAGCCCAGGTGGTCGACGAACTGGCTGAACACCAGCACCTTGTGGCGGTTTTCCAGCAGTCCCTCCAGCAGGTGCGCAAAGGCCGCCAGTTTGCTGCTGGCCAGTTGCAGCCCCGGCGCCACCAGGTTCGGATTGCAGCAGGCGCGGCGCAGCTTCATGATTTCGGCCAGGATCTGGATCGATTTCTTCTCGGCCGGTCCTTCGACTTGCGCCAGCTTGTCCAGCGCTTCGCGCCGCAGCGACTCGTACAGCGCCGCTTCTTCCTTCGACAAATCCACTTCCAAGGTGATTTCCGTGCGCGACGGCAGTTCCGTCAACACTTGTGTCTTGGTGCGGCGCAGGATGAAGGGGCCGATCAGCCGGCGCAGCCGGTTGCGCGCGCCCACTTCGGCGCGGTGGTCTTGCTGCTTTTCGATTGGTCCGGCAAAGCGCAGGTTGAATTGCTCGATGCTGCCCAGCAGGCCTGGATTGATGAAGCGGAACAGGTTCCACAATTCACCCAAATGGTTTTCCAGCGGCGTGCCGGTCGCCAGCATGCGGAAGTCGCCGCGCAGCGCCATCACGGCCTGCGAACGCTTGGTGGCGCCATTCTTGATCGCTTGCGCCTCATCGAGCACGATGGTGTGCCAATGCACATTGGCGAAGCGCTCCGCTTCCAGTTGCAGCAAGCCATAGCTGGCAATCACCAAGTCGAACGCGCCCGCGCCGGCCAGCGTTTCCGCGCGGTCCCCGGCGCCGAACAGTTTCACGTTCAGGGTTGGCGCAAAGCGCGCCGCTTCCGAGGCCCAGTTCAGGCACACCGAGGTCGGGGCGATCACCAGGGTCGGGCCTTTCGGCGCGCGTGACAGGATCAGTGCCAGCGCCTGCAACGTTTTACCCAAACCCATGTCATCGGCCAGGCAGGCGCCGACGCCCCAGTGGGCCAGGCGCGCCAGCCAGTCGTAACCCTCGCGCTGGTAATCGCGCAGCTCCGCCTGCAGCGTGCTTGGCACTTGCGGCACGAATTCCTGGCTGGTGTGCATGCGCAGCAAATGCTCGCGCCATGCCGGGTCGGTGTCCACGGCGCCGGCTTCCAGCGCCAGCTCTTCCAGTGCGAAGGACGCCAGCGGGTGGATGCGCACGCCGTCGCCGCTGATGTCGCCCAGGGCCTGCACTTCGCGCAGGCGGCGGTGTAATTCTTCCGTCAGCGCCAGGAACTGGTTGTCGCCCAGTGCAATGAAACGGTCTTCGCCGGACGCCATCATTTCCAGCACCGAGCGCAAATCGAGCACCGTGTTTTCATCGACCTGCAACTGGCCGCTGGCGGCAAACCAGTCTTTTTCACGGCGGATTTGCAGACGGAACTGCTTGCCGCCGATGCGCTGCGTGACGCGGAATTTTTCGCCCTCGGGCCAGGCCACGACCACGGTTTCTTTTTCCTGTTGCTGTAGTTCCGCCAGCAATTGCAGGCACAGCGCGGGCTGGCCCAGCAGCCATTCGCCGTGTTCCTGCTCCGCCTGGGCCAGCACCGGGCATTGCGCCACCAGCATGCGCTGCGCATCGCGTTCGTCGGCCAGGCGGCGCCTGGCTTGCACTTGCCGCCCGTCGGTTTCCGCGATCAGGCTTTCCGCGCCGCTGCCCGGCGCGTAATACGCGCCATTCTGCAGCGGCCGCACCTGGATTTGCATCTTTAAACCCTGCTGGTACGGCAGCAGCAGCACGTGCAGGCGCGGATCGGCATCGATCTGTTCCGCGTTGCCGCCGCCGCCGCCGATATCCGACTGCACCGTCACCAGCGACGACACCGCGCCGATCGCCTGCAACACCTGTTCCTGCGCATGCTGCGGTACGGTTAAACCGTCGCCGACAATCGAGGCGATGCGGCGGTGTTCATCACCGATCGAGACCACGCGCAAGCGGGTCGGGGTTTCCTTCACCACCACCACGCCGGCGTTGACATCGGTGACGGGCGGCTGCAACGTCAATTGCAACTGGCCGCCGCTGGAGCGGATCAACAGTTCCGGCGCCCCGGCCAGCAATTCCACGCGGGTGTCCGGCGCATCGAACCAGTAGACATGCGGGTGGCCCACCAGCGCCAGCGCGGCCTGTTCATGGTCGATGTCGTAGCGCAGGCCGGACGAATAGGCCTGGCGCGATGGCGCGATGGTGCTGCTGATGCGGATATCCTGCGCCGTCAGGTAGTCCAGCGAGGCCGCGTCTTCGCGCAAGCGTTTCAGCGCCAGCGGGCGGCCCTTGCCCCAGTTGCCCTTGGTGTCGCGCTTTTGTTCGCGCGGTTCGATTTCCGTGACGCCGATGGCGGGATCGAAACCCAGCATCCAGATCAAACGCGTTTCATTGACGGCCGCCACGGGCGCCGCCTGTTGCAGGTTGATCAGCGCCGCCAGCTGGCGCTGCCACGCTTCCTGCCGCTCGAACCACGACGCCATGTCCGTATAGCCGCCTTTTTCACGCAGCGCACAAGCGTGCTGCATCATGTCGTGATCGCCCAGGTGGCCCAGCACGGACGCGGTTTGCGCGGCAATGAAGTGGTAACCGGCCGCTTCCGCCTGGTGCGCCAGCGTGTGCAATTGTTCGCGCTTGCCTTCCAGTGGCAGCGATAGCCAGTAATACAGCAAGGCCTGGAACATTTGCGCCTGCATCGCGCTTTCCCAGCCGCGCGTCAGCACGATATCGGCCTGCAAGGTGCCGGCGCGGATCTGGCGCAGCATGCTGAGCTGGTTGTAGACCGCGCTGTCCGGATTCGGCTGCGCGTGCACCGCCAGCTCCAGGTAACTTTCCGCCGCCTTGGCCATGCGCGAGTCCAGGCTGCGCAGCATGGCCAGCACATATAAGTGACCCGCCATGCCCAGGAACAGTTGCTTGCGCTTGCCGGAATCGCGCCGCAACAGCTTGAGCGCATTGTCGTAACCGGCCAGCGCCTTGTCGGTGTCGCCCTTGAGGAACACCACCGTGGCGGTGAACAGTTGCGCCAGCGGGTTGTCCAGCCCTTCCAGATAGGCCAGCGCCTGTTTCAAGGCGCCGCACAGGATGGCCTGCTCCGCCATGGCCAGGCGCAGCGCATCGCTGATGTATTCGTTTTTCGCGATCTTGCGCTGGATATGGCGTTCGGCGAAGCCGCGGATGGTCGGCGCCAGCACCGGTTCGCGCTGGCAGTGCTGGATCAGCAGCATCAGCACGTCATCCATCAGCAACGGGTGCACCAGCACCAGCATGCCGCTCTCGAACGGGCGCGTGAAGATATCGACCACCGGGTGCAATTGCGCCGCTTCGTAACACACCATGCACGCCTGCAGCAGCGGCATCACTTGCTGCGGTGTCTGTCCGCGCAACAGCGCCATGCGCAGGCGCGCCACGCCCTGGCGGTAGCTGCGCGGTTCCAGCGCGCCATTCCAGCCCTGGCGCATCGGGTTCAGCGCTTCATAGGCGGCGCACAGGTCCGGCAGGATATGCGCACCAATCGCGGCGCGGATCGCGGGCCAGCGCAATTTCGTGTTGCACATGAAGCCGCGCGTGGCCATCACGCTGATGTAGGCCAGCCGCTCGAGCCGCTGCAAGCCCTCGTCGAGCGACGCGGCGTTGAACATGAAGCCCTTGGCGTCGCGCACCCCGGCCTTGTTCAGCAAGTCCAGCAGGGCCTGGCGGCCGGTCGCTTCACCGATCAGCGCCAGCAGCGCGAGGATCGCTTTTTCATCCGTGCCGAGCGCATCGAATTCGGCCAGCAATTGTTGTTCACTGCTCATAATCTTTTACAGGTTGTGGATCTCGACCGGCGCAGCCTGCGCCGCATCGTGCAGGCCGAACATGCGCTGGTAGAAATACAGTTCCGCTTCCAGGGTCCGGATAATGGTGTCGGCCTTGCGGAAGCCGTGTCCCTCGCCCTCCAGTTCGACATAGGCGACCGGAATGCCACGCGCCTTGAGCGCCTGCACCATGGCGACCGATTGTGATGGCGGCACCACCATGTCGTCGAGGCCCTGGAAGAAAATCATCGGGCACGCCAGCTTATCCGTGTGGTGGATCGGCGAGCGCTGGCGGTACACGGCATCCGCCTCGGCGGCGGGCGCGATCAGGTATTCGTTGTAATGCGATTCAAACTTGTGCGAATCCTGGTCCAGCCCCTTCAGGTCGGACACGCCGTAATAACTGGCGCCCAGCTTGAACACATCGTGGAACGTCAATGCGCACAGCGTGGTGAGGCCGCCGGCGCTGCTGCCCCGGATGATCAGCCGCTCCGGATCGGCCAGGCCTTGCCGCGCCAAATGGCGCGCGCCTGCCACGCAATCTTCCACGTCGACGATGCCCCACTGGCCTTGCAACAGGTCGCGGTAAGCGCGGCCAAAGCCCGTGCTGCCACCGTAATTCACGTCGAGCACACCGAATCCCCGGCTGGTCCAGTATTGCGTCGCCAGTTTCAGGGTATTGACCGTCATGCCGGTCGGGCCGCCATGGCCGATCACAATCACCGGCGGTGTGGTTCCCTCCGGCGCCCGCATATCCTGGTTGGCGGGCGCGTAATAAAACGCGTGCGCCGTGCGGCCGTTGGCGCTGGGGTAGCTGATGCTGCGCGGGATCGACAGGTAGCCGGTATCCGGCGCCGTGTCGATGGACTTCGCCAGCACCTCGTGCGCGCCGGTGGCGAGGTCGATGCGCGCCAGTTCCAGTGGCAGCACGGGGCTGCCCGCCAGCACCGCGACAAAGCCGGGACCGGCCTTGAGTTCGCGGATTTCGCCGTAGGGCGTGTCGATGGCTGTCAGCGCACCGGTGTTGGCATCGATGCGCGCCAGTTTGCTGACGCCCTGTTCAATATAAGTGGCGACGATCCCGGTGGCGGACGCGAAGCCATACATCGCGTTGCCGAAGACCCAGTGCGGCGCGCCGAATTCCGCCGCCATCGGGCACACCGCGTGCGGGCCGCTGTCCGTGTGGCGGTACAGGTTCCACCAGCCGCTGCGGTCGGACACGAAATACAGCGCGCCATCGGGCGCCCATTCCGGTTGGCAAATGGCTTCGTCCGGGCCGCCGGCCACTTTCAGCGCCGTGCCCAGCGTGCCATCGTCCTGGATGGCCGCCAGCCACAGTTCCGTGCCCTGCCACGGCATGCGCGGATGGTCCCATGCCAGCCAAGCCAGCTGGCGGCCATCCGGCGACAGCCGGGGCGACGAGTAAAAATCGTTGCCCTGGACTAAAACCGTCTCGGCGCCGTCAAAGCCGACCGCGCACAGGGTATTGTCCGGATGCGCGTGGGACGCGGGATCGTGCGGATGCTGTTCACGCACGGCGATCAGGCGGCCGCGCGCGGCATCGATGGCGAAATCCGCGAAGCGCTGGCGGTTCACTTGGGTAAATGGTTCGGCCGGCGCATCGCCGACCTTGCGGTACAGGCGTTTGTCGCCGTCATGGCAAAACACCACGGTGTCGCCGGCCACGGGATCGCCCGCCGCGGCATAGGCGCCGCCGCCATATTCATGCACGCGCGAGCGCACGTTGGCCGGCAGCGGCGTCAATTCCACCGTTTCGCCATCCCGGTGGCGCAGCAGGGTCGAGCGGCCGCCTTCCTGGGGCCGGCCGGCCAGCCACAGCACGTCACCCTGGCCGCCCAGGGCCAGTTGCGACAGCGGCGTGGCGCCGGCCGCCACGGTGGCGGCGCTGATCGGGGAGGGCCAGGCGCCGTACGGCGCGATATTCGGCATACGCATATTCTTGCTCCGGAAAATATCTGGCGAATGATACAGATACGCCCGCGCCATGCGTAAAAAAGCAGGCAGGGGATGCGATAATAGCTTTTTTACCCAGCTTCTGAATGCCATCCATGCCACAATTCGCCCCCCTGAAGAACGATACCTTCCTGCGCGCATTGCTGCGCCAGCCGACTGATTACACGCCTGTGTGGCTGATGCGCCAGGCGGGGCGTTACCTGCCGGAATACCGCGCCACGCGCGCCACCGCCGGCTCGTTCATGGGCCTGGCCACGAATCCGGACCTGGCGACCGAAGTCACGCTGCAGCCGATCAACCGCTACCCGCTGGACGCGGCCATCCTGTTTTCCGACATCCTGACGGTGCCGGACGCGATGGGCCTGGGGTTGCGCTTCGTGGAAGGCGAGGGGCCTAAATTCGACCGTCCATTGCGCACCGAGGAAGACGTGCTGGCGCTGCGCGCGCCGGACCTGGCGTCGCTCGACTATGTCTTCAAGGCCGTGACGCAAATCCGTACCGAATTGAATGGCCGCGTGCCGCTGATCGGCTTTTCCGGCAGCCCGTGGACGTTGGCCTGCTACATGGTGGAAGGCGAGGGTTCGCGCGAGTTCCATACCATCAAGAAGATGCTGTATAGCCGCCCGGACCTGATGCACCGCATCCTGGACATCAATGCGCAATCCGTCGCGGAGTACCTGAATGCGCAAATCGACGCCGGCGCGCAAGCCGTGATGGTGTTTGATTCGTGGGGCGGCGCGCTGGCCGATGGCGCGTTCCAGGAATTCTCGCTGCATTACATGCGCAAAGTCGTCAGCCTGCTCAAGCGTGAAAAAGACGGCGTGAAAATCCCCGCCATCGTGTTCACCAAGGGCGGCGGCCACTGGGCCGAGGAAATCGCCGCCATCGGTTCCGATGCGATTGGCCTGGACTGGACCGCGAACCTGGGCAAGGTGCGCGCGCTGGTGGGCGACAAGGTCGCGCTGCAAGGCAACCTCGACCCGGCCATCTTGTTTGCCAACCCGGAGCAAATCCGCGCCGAAGTCGTGAAAACCCTCGATGCGTTTGGTCCGCACAACACTGGCCACGTGTTCAACCTGGGCCATGGCATTTCCCAGTTCACGCCGCCGGAATCGGTTTCCGCCATGGTGGACGCCGTCCACAGCCACAGCCGCACCCTGCGCAACGTCTGAGTTTTCCCGTGAAAAGGGCGCGTTTCCCAAGGAAACGCGCCCTTTTTCATTGTAGGCAAAACCGACTTATGCACAATTTTCTCAGCAGTGGCACCGCTTGCCTGTGTATTTCTTCGCAGTAAAGACGTTATTGTAAGCTGTTGATTATTAATGGTTTATTCGCACTCTCCCAGAGGGTGTGGCAAGGTGCCGTAAACCCCTGTGGATAACTAAAGTGGTCTTATCGGGTTATTCTCCACAAAGTTATCCACAAAAACTGTGGATAATGAACAAATTGGCTTGGTAAACCGCGACTTAGTCGGATTGTTAAAGTTACTTATCAAGTAATGTTGCGGTGCATGATATTTACTTGCACATTTCTTGAGCAAATGTCATTGCGTTTCCACAAACATAGGCTTTGCCGAATGTGTAGAATGCTGGGCCCCAATGCTGTGCCGCAGCAGCGGGGAAAGGCCGGGAAACCACCGCAAAAAGTGCTTGCTTTCCCCCTGAAAATCCGCTCCACATGGCTCAGTTATGCACAGCACGTGAATAACTCCCCCAGTTGGCGTGGTTGCAGGCGGTCATTTTTCAAGTACTTGATTTTGCAGAGAAAAAGTACATTTTGCCGGAGGGGTTTTAAGAGATTTCCCGAGGCGCAGAACGCTTTCTAACGATTAATAAGCGGTTTGTTCACAAAGTTATCCACAAAATCTGTGAATAGCGCCAGGTACCCCGCTGGTGTGAGATAGGCAAGGACAAGATGGCGCATTGCATCCTGAAAATCGCGCTCGATACCCCGCTGAATGCGGTCTTCGACTATCGCTGGCCGTGCGAGGACGTTGACCGCCCGCAAGTGGGCCAATTCGCGCTGGTATCGTTTGCCCATCGGGAAATGATGGGCTTGATCGTCGACATCGCGGAGCACAGCGACGTGCCCGAGGACAAGCTCAAGGATGCGCTGGCGGTGCGCACCCAGCTCGCCCCGGTCTCGAAGCAATGGCTGGCGCTGGCCGGCTTTGCCGCCGACTATTACCAGCGTCCGCTGGGGGAAGTGGCATTGCCCGGGGTGCCGAAGAATGTGCGCGTGCCAAAATCCGTGCCGCTCGACAATGCGCTGAAAAAGCTGGCCAAGTTGCCGGACAGTCATGACCCGACGCCGCACAACATGCCGGTATTGAATCCGGAGCAGCAGGCGGCGGCGGATTTTATCGGCCAGGCCGAGGGTTACCAGCCGGTGCTGCTGTACGGTGTGACGGGCAGCGGCAAGACGGAAGTGTATTTGCAGGCCTGTGCGGAAGTGCTGGAACGTACGCCGGAAGCGCAAATCCTGATCATGGTGCCGGAAATTAACCTGACGCCGCAGCTGGAAGGCAATATCCGCGCGCGCTTCCCCGGCGTCATGCTGGCGACCTTGCACAGCAGCCTGTCGGAAGGCGAGCGCATGCTGCACTGGCTGGCGGCGCACACCGGCCGCGCCCGCATTGTGCTGGGGACGCGGCTGGCCATCCTGTCCTCGCTGCCGCATTTGAAGCTGATCGTGATCGACGAAGAACATGACCCGTCGTACAAACAGCAGGAAGGCTTGCGCTATTCGGCGCGCGACCTGGCGGTGTGGCGCGCGTGGCAACTGAAAATCCCGATTGTGCTGGGCTCGGCCACGCCGTCGCTGGAAACCTGGCACCACGCGCAGGCCGGCCGCTACAAGCTGTTGCCGCTGCGCGAGCGGGCCGTGAAATCGGCCGTGCTGCCGCAAGTGAAATTGATCGACATGGAGCGCGACAAGCCGCGCGACGGCTTGACCGCCGCGCTGGTGGCGGCATTGAAGTTGCGCATGGAGCGCGGCGAGCAGTCGCTGCTGTTCCTGAACCGGCGCGGCTATTCGCCCGTGATTTGCTGTGAATCGTGCGGCTGGGTCAGCGATTGCAAGCGCTGCACCTCGTTCATGGTGCTGCACAAGGGCGAGTTCAAATTGCGCTGCCATCACTGCAGCCTGGAAATGCGCATTCCCCGTCATTGCCCAACCTGCGGCAATATCGACTTGCAGCCGCTCGGGCGCGGCACCCAGCGCGTCGAGGAAGGCTTGCAGGCGATGTTCCCGGAAGCGCGTATCTTGCGCATCGATGCCGACAGCACGCGCCGCAAGGGTAGCGCGCAGGAAGCGTTCGACACGGTGCACCGGGGCGACGTGGATATCCTGATCGGCACGCAAATGGTGGCCAAGGGGCACGATTTCAAAAAGCTGACCCTGGTGGGCATCATGAACCCGGACACGGCGCTGTTTTCGCAGGATTACCGCGCCAGCGAACGCTTGTTTGCGCAACTGATGCAGGTGGCGGGGCGCGCCGGACGGGCGGGCCAGACCGAAGGCGGCAGCGCGGCCGAAGTCTTGATCCAGACCCGCTATACCCAGCATCCTTTGTACGGCGCGGTGGTCAGCCACGATTACGACTGTTTTGCGTCCGCGTTGCTGCAAGAACGCCAGCAGGCGGCCTTGCCGCCCTACCTGTTCCAGGCGCTGCTGCGGGCGGAAGCGCCGGAACTGGCCAATGCGCTGGCGTTCCTGGCGCAAGCGCGGGATTGCCTGGAACACCCTGGCGTCACGATCAACGACCCGATCCCGATGAGCATGACGCGCGTGCACAACGTGGACCGCGCGCAATTGCTGGTGGAATCGCCTTCGCGGCCCGCGTTACAGGCCTTCCTGCGGGAATGGATGCAAGTGCTGCGCGAGATGAAGACGCGCATCAAGTGGTCGCTGGAAGTCGATCCGCTCGACATTTAATTTCAGTCAACGATGTCACCCCCTGGGGTCTGACCCCAGGTGTGACATCACGGTTGCAGCAGGTAGCGCCGCGCGCTGCCAATCACCTGTTCCGACAGCGCCTTGGTAAACGGCGTGTCGAGTTCCCACGCGTGCCATTCCAGCGGCACGTCGAGGTACTTGCCTGGCGCCAGGTCCACCAGCCGCCCATTGTCGAGCGCGCTGGCGATGTGCATCAGCGGCAGCAAGCCATACGCCAGGCTGCCGTAAATGCATTCGTACAGCGCCGGCGACAGCGGCAAGGTGTGATGGGGGAAGGCGCCATGCACGTCCACGGTTTCCCCTAAAAAGCGCGCCATGGCGGCCCGCTCCCATACCACGGCCGGCGCCAGCTGCACCGCTTCCGCCATGAACCCGTCGCCAAACCAGTGGCCGGCAAAGACCGGGGTGGCGACGCACACATATCGCATCGCCCCCAGCGCCGTGGTGACGGGGCCGGCCACACTGAGCACGTCATGCTCGCCGCGCGCCGCCACGGCGCCGGAGACCGTGCCTTCCCGCACCAGGTGCAGCGCCTGGGGTCGTTCGGCCAGCCGCACGTCGAGCTGGCAACGCGGCGGCGACAGCAGCGGGCCCAGCGCCAACGGGAACCACGTGGCGAGGCTGGCCGCATCCACGGCAAGGGAAATTTCCGGCATGCTGACCCGGTTGCCGAGGTCGATGTCCAGCGCCGCTTCCATCAGCCGCACATTGCGGTGATGGGAAATCAGGCGCTGCCCCAGGCCGGTCGGCACGCAGGGCACGCCGCGCACGATCAGCAAGCGGCCGCTGGCGTCTTCCAGCGCCTTGATCCGCTGCGACACGGCCGACTGGCTGATGCCGAGGGCGCCGGCAGCTTTTTCAAAACTACCATGGGTGGCGACCGCGTCCAGGACCGCCAATGCCTTGTAATCGATGTTTGCCATAAGGAACGCTAATATTTTTTTTCATGGATAAGTAATACTAATACGATTTTCAATCTCGCGCTGGGAAATTTGCCAACTGAGTAGCATGAAAGTTGCCGTTCAGCTTGTATTCCCCCGGGCATCACCTATGCTACAGATATAGTTGACGTACGGAAACAAACTAGGTAATAAGGCAATAACCAACACTCGGCACGACGTGGCCAGTGAAAAAAGCTATTGTTTCCATGTGGCAACTCAGTAAAATGCGCGCTGCCATGTGAAACCGGAGACCGGAAGTGAAAATCCGCAAGATCAGCCCGAGCGACCTGTATGTGGGTCAGCTGTTGCCCTGGGACGTGTATGGGTCGGGCGGCGGCTTGCTGGCGCGCAAAGGCCATTTGATCGCGAACATCACGCAGCTGGACATGCTGGTGGAACGCGGCATTTATGAAGACCTCAGCGCGGCGCTGGCGGGCGAGCGGGAGCAGCAATCCGTGCTGCGCCTGTTGAATGGCGCGCAACTGGAACTGGAAGCCGTGTTGCAGCGCATTGCCACCGGCAACCCCGGCGACGCCAGGCGCAAGCTGGAAGAAATCGCCGGGCTGGTGACGGAGGCGGTCACCCTCAACGCGGATATCGCCGTCGCCGCCATCCTGCATAACCAGCATGCCATGCCGTATGGCGTGCGGCACAGCGTGGACACGGCGGTGGTGGCGCAACTGGTGGCGCAGGCGCTGAAAAAGCCGGAAGACGACATTCTCACCATGACGCTGGCGGCGCTGACCATGAATGTCGGCATGCTGGGCGAACACGATGTCATGCAAAAGCAGGCGGCGCCGCTGACCGGACACCAGCGCGAGCTGGTCCGCCACCACCCGCAAGCCGGCATGGTGCTGTTGCGCCAGGCCGGCATCAACCACGAAGGCTGGCTGTCATGCGTGCTGTACCACCATGAAAATGAAGATGGCACCGGTTATCCGGGCGCGCGCCGTGGTCCGTATGTGCCGGAGTCGGCCAAGCTGATTGCGTTGGCGGACCGCTATTGCGCCCGCATTTCACAGCGCAAATACCGCAAGCCGATGGCGCCGAACGCCGCCTTGCGCGATATCTTGTTGGAAGGGAAATCCACCTTGGACAGCCTGCCTGCGGCCGTGCTGATCCGCGAACTGGGGATCTACCCGATCGGCACCCTGGTGAAATTGCAAAACGGGGAAATCGGCGTGGTGTCGCGCAAAGGCTTGAATGCGACGGCGCCGTGGGTGACCTCGGTGCTGGGACCGCGCGGCGCCCCGCTCGACCCGTTCCTGCAGCGCGACACCCGCAGCGATGGCCACGCGATTCGCGAAGTGCTGCTGGCGCCGCAGCCGGAGGTGGAATTCCGGCTCAGCCAGGTGTGGGGACGGGGCGCGTTACCGTAGGGCGGAAACCGCCCTACACTGAGCCAATCTTAATTCATCATTGAATCCAAGCGTCCCTGCTCCGCCAACTCCCGCAACACCCGGATCGTATCGATATCGTTTTCCTGGTACGCCGACTTGCGGAATTCGTCATACATCTTGTTGGCTTCATCGGTGGCCGCGTCGTGGTCGTCTTCATACAGGAAGCGCACGAACAGCCGGCCCGGCTGCGGCATTTCAATCGTCATGGTCAGGCTGGAATTGCCGATCTCGTCTTGCGCATCAACCAGGTAGCGCACACGGTGCATGGGTTCGAGCACTACGCGGTCCACCACGAACAGCTTGCCAAAGCGCAGGCGGCGCTCGAAGCCGTTCTCGTCGCGGTTGGAAATGTCGCAATCGTCCAGCTGTGGCATGAACAGTTTGGGCGCTTCGGCGCGCAGCACCAGGCCGCGCCACAATTGTTCGTGGCTGATTTCATCCACCAGCGGGTTCAGCAGGTCGTTGATTTCTATGAGGTGTTCGAATTTCATGATGTGTGGTGATTCCGGAAAGGTCTAACGACACTATATTCCCCCGCCGTACCGGATTTCAATGCTTGCGCTGCTACAATGGCCGGCTGACCTTCATCTGGCGTACGTAACAATGTCGAATGCACCACAGTTTGGCCTGAATGCCCCGCAAAGCGAAGCCGTGCTGTACCTGGACGGTCCTTGCCTCGTGCTGGCCGGCGCCGGTTCCGGTAAAACGCGCGTCATTACCCAGAAAATCACGCACCTGATTGAAGACCGGGGCTATGACCCGCGCACCATCGCCGCGCTGACGTTCACCAACAAGGCGGCGCTGGAAATGCAGGAGCGGGTCGGCACGATGCTGAAACAGCCGCGCCAGGCCAAGCAAATCACGATTTCCACGTTCCACTCGCTGGGCGTGAAAATCCTGCGCCAGGAAGCCAATAACCTGGGCTTGAAAGACCGCTTCTCCATCATGGACAGCGACGATTGCTATTCGCTGGTGCAGGAACTGGCCATCACCACCGACAAGCACATCATCCGCAATATCCAGAACGAGATTTCACTGTGGAAAAACGGCCTGGTGGAACCCGACGTGGCGCTGCGCAATGCGAAAGATGAAGACGAGGCGCAAGCCGCGCGCATCTATGCCAGTTACCGCGCCACCTTGCAGGCGTACCAGGCGGTGGACTTCGACGATTTGATCCGCTTGCCGGTGGAACTGTTCCGCGATAACGAGGCGGTGCGCGACCGCTGGCAGCGCCGCCTGCGTTACCTGCTGGTGGACGAATACCAGGACACCAACACGTGCCAGTACGAGCTGGTGAAATTGCTGGTGACGGGCCTCGGTAAATACCCGATGTTTACGGCGGTGGGCGACGATGACCAGGCGATTTATGCGTGGCGCGGCGCCACCATTGAAAATCTGAGCAATTTACAGGTGGATTTCCCCAACCTGAAATTGATCAAGCTGGAACAAAACTACCGCTCCACCACGCGGATCCTGCAAGCGGCCAACGCGGTGATTTCCAACAATCCGAAATTGTTTGAAAAAGCCCTGTGGTCGGAACATGGCCTCGGTGAACCCATCACGGTGCACGCGATGGCCAATGACGAGCAGGAAGCGGATCAAGTCGCCGTGATGATTTCCGCCGACCATTTCGAACGCAAGAACAAGTGGACCGATTACGCGATCCTGTACCGGGGCAACCACCAGGCCCGCATCATCGAGCAGGCGCTGCGCAACCACCGCATTCCGTACACGATTTCCGGCGGCCAGAGTTTCTTCGACAAGGCGGAAATCAAGGACATCATCGCCTACCTGCGCCTGCTGGCCAACCAGGATGACGACCCGGCCTTTATCCGCGCCGTGACGACGCCGCGCCGCGGCATCGGCCAGACCACCCTGGAAGTGCTGGGCGCGTTCTCGGGCCAGTGGCAATGTTCGCTGTTTGAAGCCGTGTTCAAAGGCGGCATCGAAGCCAAGTTGAATGACCGCCAATTGCTGCCGTTGCGGGAATTCTGCAACTTCATCAATAACCTGGAAGCGCGCGCCAGCCGCCCGGGCCCCGGCGGCAGCGGCGACAATGCCGCGCAAGTGCTCGATGACTTGATGGAAGCGATCCATTACGAATCGTATTTGTACGACACGCTGGAAGAGCGCGCCGCGCAAGGCAAATACCAGAACGTGATGGAATTCATCAACTGGCTGAAAGAGCGGGGCCGGGGCGGCAAAGACCGCGAAGGCGAAGAAAAGAATGTGCTGGAGCTGACGCAAATGGTGGCGCTGATGTCGATGCTCGAAGGCAAAGACGAAGAGCAGGATGCGATCCGCATGTCGACCCTGCACGCGTCGAAAGGGCTGGAATACCCGCACGTGTTCCTGGTGGGCTGCGAAGAAGGCATCTTGCCGCACAAGGGCGACCCGGACACGCCGGTGGAAGTGCTGGCGCAGCGCATCGAAGAAGAGCGCCGCCTGATGTATGTCGGCATTACCCGCGCCAAGCGCACCTTGCGCATCACGTGGTGCAAGAAGCGCAAACGCGCCGGCGAACAGGTGCATTGCGACCCGTCGCGCTTTATTCCGGAAATGCAGCTCGACGTCGGCGATGCGGCGCCCAAGGAAGATGAAATCCTGTCGCCACGGGAGCGGCTGGCGCGCATGAAAGCCTTGCTGGCCACGCCAAAACCACAGGCCGGCAGTTAAAAAAAGCTTAATTCCATTAAGAAATATACAATACGGAGTTTCCTGATAAAACTGTATGTTTCCCATGGTAAGGTTTTTGCACCTGTTGCTGGCGGTCTGGATGTGGTGGGCGGTAGCGGTACCGCACGCCACGGCGCAGCAATTGCTGGAACCGCTGCTGCTGGAAGACCCATCGGGAAGCATGACCTTTGCCCAGGTGCTGGCCGCCGAGCAGGCCGGGCGTTTCCAGCCCGGCTCGCCCAACGTCGGGCTCAGCACGTCGGCATACTGGATGCGCTTTACCGTGCATGCGCCGGCGCGCGGCCCGGCCTATCCGTCCGATCCCGCCCTGTGGTTTGACACCGGGAACCGCACCTTGCAGGAAGTCACGCTGTACCAGCCGGACGGCGAAGGCGGCTGGCGCCCGTTGGCGAGCGGCTCGACGCAGCCGTTCGGGCAGCGGCCGCTGCCAACCGACCACTTCGTGTTCCCGGTGGCGGCGCAGGATGGCGCCGATACCGTGCTGTACCTGCGCGTGCGCAGCAACGGCTACCTAGGCATCATTATCCAGCCCCGCATTTGGCAACCGCAAGCTTACCTGGAGCAGATGGAGCGGGACCGCACCGGCTGGCAAATTTACATGGGCATGGCGCTGGCGCTGGCGGGCTTGTACCTGTTGCTGTGGCTATACCTGCGTGAAGTCGATCATTTGCTGTACGTACTGTCGCTGGTTTCCATGGTCTGGGCCACGTGCAGTGCGGTGGGCGGCTATGGCGCCGCCTATGCGCTGTTCTGGCCCGATGCGCCGCTGTTCGAGCAAAGCGCGTGGATGGGATCGCTGCTGATGGCCGGGGTGTTCCCCGTGCTGTTCATCACGCGGCTGGCGGGACTGGGACAGCGCCTGCCGCGCCTGGTCCTGCTGTTGCGGGGGCTGATGGTGCTCAATACCGTGCTGTGCGCGGCCATGTTGCTGCTGTTCTGGCTGCGTCCCGGCTCGGCCGCCCTGCAGCAGCAATTGTTCCTGGTCGGCTGGTGGGTGTGGCAACCGATCTTTCCGCTGTTGCTGGGCGGCGTCGTCATGGTGGCATGGCAGGGTGACCGCATGGCGCGCTTTATCGTGGTGGCGTATTTGCCGGCCGCGCTGGCGTCCCTGTATACGTCGGTGGAAAACCTGCGCGGCGTGCCGCCCACCTTGTCGCTGGTCATGTGGAGTGCGGCCTTTGAATTGCTGGCGATGGCGCTGGCGCTGGCTGACCGCTTCCACTATGGCCGGCTGGCGATGATGGCCGCCCGCAAATCCTTGTTGCAGAGCTTGCGCCAGGCGGAGCAGGAACAGGAGCGCAAGGTATTGCAGCGCACGTTGGAATTGAATGCGGCGCATCAGCGCAGCAAGGATTTGCTGTACAACATCCTGCCGATGGAATTGCCGCGCGGCCGGACCGTGGCCGGACACGTCTCGGCCACGGTGCTGTTCACGGAATTCGAAGGCTTCGAGGCGCTGGCGTCGACCATGCCGGCGCACCGCATGGCGGCGGAACTGAACGTGATTTTTTCCGCATTCGACGGCTTTGCGGACGAGTGTGGCCTGAAGAAATTCAAGGCCACCGGTGATGCGTACATGGCGGCCGCCGGCTTGCCGAAGCCGTGCGCGGACCATGCCCAGCGCTGTGTGCGGGCCGGTCTGAAAATGATTGCCTACATCGAACACCGCAACCGCTATCACCCGTTCAAGTGGATCCTGCGGGTCGGCATCCATTCCGGTCCGCTGGCGACCGGCATGGTGGGCAAGCGCCAATATGCCTTTGATATCTGGGCCGATACCGTGACCATGGTGTCGCGTCCGGCCAGTGCCGGGGAAGGGACGGGAACGTGATGATTGTCCGCACGCTGATGCAGATGTTGATGTTGATGGCGGTGCTGCTGCTGTGCTCGTCTGCCGCCAACGGCAACGCCACCACCGCCGCGCCCTCGAGCACCGCGCTGGACATGGTCTTGTTGGAAGACCCGCAAGGCACGCTGGCGCTGGAAGACGCGATCGCGTCGGCCGGCCGGTTCCGGCCCGGCGCCCCCAATGTGGGCGGCACCACGTCCGCCTACTGGATGCGTTTTAAAGTCCGCAACGCGGGCGGCGCGCCGGTGACCTGGTGGTTCGATACCGGCAACCGCACGTTGCAGGAAGTGGATTTTTACCAGCCCGACAGCTACGGCGGCTGGCAGCACCTGGCGACCGGATCGCGCTTCCCGTTCGCGCAGCGCCCGCTGCCCACCGATACGTTCGTGTTTCCCCTGACCCTGGGCGCCGGCGCCAGTGCCGACATTTACCTGCGCGTGCGCAGTACCGGCTATCTGGGCGTCACGCTGTTGCCGCGCCTGTGGACCAAAACCGCTTTCCAGCAGGCGGCGCAGGAAGACCGGCGCGCCTGGCTGACGTACCTGGGCATGACGGCGGCGCTGGGTGCGTTTTACCTGATGTTGTGGATGTACCTGCGCGAGCGCAACTACCTGCTGTATGCGCTGTCGCTGGCCTCCATTGTGTGGGCGATTTCCAGTACCGGCGGCGGTTTCGGGGCGGCCTTCCAACTGTTCTGGCCGAACTCGCCGGGCTTCGAGCAATGCGCGTGGATGTTGTCGCAACTGCCCGTCACTTGGCTGCCGGTCTTGTTTGCCTGCCGCCTGGTGGACTTGCCGGCGCGCGCGCCGCGCATCACCCGGCTGATGTGGCGCCTGATCAAGGCCAGCAGCGTGGCCATGCTGACGATGGTGCTGTTGACGGCGACGCAGCGCACCGACCTGGCGCCGGTGCTGCAAGTGGTGTACGTGCTGGGCTGGCTGTTATGGCTGCCGGTGTATCCATTGATGGGCTATGCGATGGCGCGCGAAGCATGGCGCGGCGACCGCATGGCGCGCTACTTCTGCCTGGCGTACACGCCGTCGATCGTGGTGGCCGCCTTCATTTCCACCCAGGCGCTGCGCGGCTTGCCGCCGGACATGGCGCACATGCTGTGGGCGTCCGCCTTTGAATTGCTGGTGACGGCGCTGGCGCTGGCGGACTACCTGACCCATGAACACAAGGAAAAGGTCAGCACGCAGGAAGCGTTACTGGACAGCACGCAGCGCACCGAGCAGGAACTCGAGCGCAAGGTGGTGCAGCGCACCGTGGAATTGAATGCGGAACGCGAGCGGGCCCGGGACCTGGTGCACACCATCCTCGCCAGCGAAGGCTGGCGCGCCGAGGGCGATGTCTTTCACCGCTAGTTGACCCGCTAACAAGGTTGATGCGCGTGCAAGCCTTACTGGCAACACTCAAGCCAGTGGCCGGTGGCTAGAGGTTTACTTCCGCTAGGAAATGTGTAAATGTAGATTTCCTGACAAGAAGCAAATAGGCGGACCCAATGGCATGGTTGTCCCGGACATTGCTTGCACTTTGCATGTGGACTGCGGCGGTGCTGCAGTGTGCCAGTGCACAGCAATTGTCAGGGGCCATGCTGCTGGAAGACCCGTCCGGGGCCATGACCCTGGCGCACGTGCTGGAGGCGGAACGGGCCGGGCGTTTCCATGCCGGTTCCACCAATGTCGGGCTCAGCACCTCCGCGTACTGGATGCGATTTACCGTCCAGACGCCCGCGCAGCCGTCCGCACAACTGCCCAATACAACGCTGTGGTTTGACACCGGCAACCGCACCCTGCAGGAAATCACGCTCTACCAGCCCGATGACCAGGCCGATGGCCGGGGCGGCTGGCGCGCCATCGCCACCGGATCGCGCCAGCCGTTTGCCCAGCGGCCCCTGCCCACCGACCAGTTTGTTTTCCCGATCACCGTGCGGCCCGGCGAAGGCACCGTGCTGTACCTGCGCGTGCACAGCACCGCATACATGGGCATCGTCGTGCAACCGAGCGTGTGGCAGCCGCAAGCGTACCGGGAACACATGGAGTGGGAGCGCACCGGCTGGCAAATCTACCTCGGCATGGCGGCGTCGCTGGCGGGGTTTTACCTGATGCTGTGGTTGTACCTGCGGGAAATCGACCACTTGCTGTATGTGCTGTCGCTGGCGTCGATCGTGTTCGCCACGTGCAGCGCGCTGGGCGGCTATGGCGCCGCCTATGCGCTGTACTGGCCCGACGCGCCGCGCTTCGAACAAAGCGCGTGGGTCGGCGCGCTCCTGGCGGCCGGCTTGTTTCCCGTGCTGTTCATCACGCGGCTGGCCGACCTGTGGCAGCGCTTGCCACGGCTGAACCTGACCCTGCGCTGGATGGTGATCGTCAATACCGTGGTGGCGTCCGCCATCTTGCTGCTGTTCTGGCTGGCGCCGGGCTCGGCCGCGCTGCAGCAGCAATTGTTCATCGTCGGCTGGCTGGTGTGGCAACCGATCTTCCCGCTGCTGCTGGGCGGCGTGGTCCATGTGGCGTGGCAAGGCGACCGCATGGCGCGCTTTATCCTGGCGGCCTACCTGCCCGCCATGCTGGCGTCGGTCTGGACCTCGGTGGAAAACGTGCGCGGCGTGCCGCCCACCCTGTCGCTGCTGATGTGGGCTTCGGCCTTTGAATTGCTGGTGATGGCGCTGGCGCTGGCCGACCGCTTCCACTGCGAACGCGTCGAGACGTTCGCGGCCCGGCAAGCCACCTTGAATAACTTGCGGCAGTCGGAACAGGAGCTCGAACGCAAGGTCATGCAGCGCACCCTCGAGCTGAATGCGGAACAGGAGCGCACCAAGGAATTGCTGTACAACATTTTGCCGGTGGAACTGGCGGAAGAATTGTCCGCCACCGGCCGGGCCAAGCCGGCGCGGCATGAATCGGCCACCGTGCTGTTCACGGATTTCGCCGGCTTTACGGCCGTGGCGTCGACCATGCCGGCCGACCGCATGATCGCGGAATTGAACGAGATCTTTGCCGCGTTTGACGACATTGCCGATGACTGCGGCATTGAAAAAATCAAGACCATCGGCGACGCGTACATGGCGGCGGCGGGCTTGCCGAAACCCTGTCCCGACCATGCGCAGCGCTGTGTGCGGGCCGGCATGCAAATGATTGCCTATGTCGAACAGCGCAACCGCCGCCACCCGTTCAAATGGACCTTGCGGGTCGGGATTCACTCCGGCCCGGTGGTGGCGGGCGTGGTCGGCAAGCGCAAATATGCGTTCGATATCTGGGGCGATACCGTCAATATCGCGTCGCGCATGGAGAGTTCGGGCGAGGGCATGAAAGTCAATGTGTCGGCTTATACCAGCGATCTGGCCGGGCGCGATTTCGAGTGCGAGTACCGGGGCAAGGTGGCGGCCAAGGGGAAAGGGGACATCGATATGTACTTTGTCGTTGGCGAGCGCACCGGCACATGAAGCTGCTGCGCACATGGTGGCTGTTGTGGATGCTGTGGGCGGCAGGCGTGGCTTGCGCGCAGCAGCCCGCGGCCATGCCGGACATCGCCTTGCTGGAAGATGCGCAAGGCACGCTGACCGTGCAAGAGGTGGTCGCGGCCCGCGCCCGCTTCCAGCCCGGTTCGCCCAATGTGGGCTTTACCACGTCCGCCTACTGGATGCGCTTTACCGTGCACAATCCGGACCGCGCGCCGCTGACGTTATGGTTCGATACCGGCAACCGCACCTTGCAGGAGGTGGATTGTTACCAGCCTGACGGGCGCGGCGGCTGGCTGCGCATGGCGACCGGGTCGCGTTTGCCGTTTGCGCAGCGCCCGCTGCCGACCGATACCTTTGTGTTTCCGCTGACCGTCGCGGCCGGCGCCACCGCCGACGTCTACCTGCGCGTGCGCAGCACGGGGTTCCTCGGTGTCGCGCTGTTGCCGCAGCTGTGGCGCCCGGACGCTTACCTGAAGGCGGCGCAGGCGGACCGGCGCGCGTGGCTGACGTACCTGGGCATGACCGCATCGCTGGGGGCGTTTAACCTGATGCTGTGGGTCTACCTGCGCGAGCGCAATTACCTGCTGTATGTGATGACGCTGGCGTCCATCGTGTGGGCCATCAGCAGCACTGCCGGGGGCTTCGGTTCGGCGTTCCAGCTGTTCTGGCCGGACTCGCCCGGCTTTGAACAGTGTGCCTGGATGCTGTCGCAAATCCCGGTCACGTGGCTGCCGGTGCTGTTTGCGTTCCAGCTGGTGGACCTGCGCGCCAGCGCACCGCGCCTCTCCCGCGTGATCTGGGGCGTGATCATGGCGCTGACCGTGGTGATGACGGCGATGGTGGTGCTGACCATGCTGCAACGGCCGGCGCTGGCGCCGATGCTGCAGGGGCTGTATGTGATGGGATGGTTCCTGTGGCTGCCGGTGTATCCGCTGGTGGCGTTCGCGGTCGGGCGCGAAGCGTGGCGGGGCGACCGCATGGCGCGCTACTATTGTCTGGCCTATGTCCCGTCGATCGTGGTGGCGGCCGTCATTTCCACCCAGGCGCTGCGCGGATTGCCGCCGGCGCTGTCGGCCATGCTGTGGGCCTCCGCCTTTGAATTGCTGGTGATGGCGCTGGCGCTGGCGGATTATCTGAACCACGAACACGAAGCAAAAATCCGCGCGCAAGAGGCGCTGCTGGACAGCACCCGCCGCAATGAACAGGAGCTGGAGCGCAAGGTCTTGCAGCGCACGTTGGAGTTGAACGCGGAGCAGAAGCGCACCAAGGAATTGTTGTACAACATCTTGCCGGTGGAACTGGCGGAAGAACTGTCCGCCACCGGCCAGGCCAAGCCGGCGCGGCATGAATCGGCCACCGTGCTGTTCACGGATTTCGCCGGCTTTACGGCCGTGGCGTCGACCATGCCGGCCGACCGCATGGTGGCGGAATTGAACGAGATCTTTGCCGCGTTCGACGACATCACCGATGACTGTGGCGTGGAAAAAATCAAGACCATCGGCGACGCGTACATGGCGGCGGCGGGCTTGCCGAAACCCTGTCCCGACCATGCGCAGCGCTGCGTGCGGGCCGGCCTGAAAATGATCGCGTACATCGAACAGCGCAACCGCCGCCACCCGTTCAAGTGGACCTTGCGGGTCGGTATCCATTCCGGTCCGGTGGTGGCCGGCGTGGTCGGCAAGCGCAAGTATGCGTTTGATATCTGGGGCGATACCGTCAATATCGCGTCGCGCATGGAAAGTTCGGGCGAAGGCATGAAAGTCAATGTGTCGGCTTATACCAGCGACCTGGCCGGCGCGGAATTCGATTGCGAATACCGGGGCAAGGTGGCGGCCAAGGGCAAAGGGGAAATCGATATGTACTTTGTGCGGGGCGCCCGCAGCGCCAGTGAAACCGTGCCCGGGTGAGCGGGGTTTGCCATGCGAAGACCATGCGCAGCGCTGCGAAGTATGCATTTGATCTCTGGGTGCCGTGACAACCTTGAATAGGTGACAGCATGGGATGGCTGGATCGTTGCAAGGCAAGGCGGGACCCGGTGTTCTGCCTGGTGTTCTGCCTTCTTTGGATGCTGGCAATGCCGGCGCATGCGCAAATTGCGCTGCCGCAGGGTGGCACACCGGTCGACCTGACTGCCGCCACCATGTTGCTGGAAGACCCGGGCGGCCAAATGACTGTGCGGCAGGTGGCGCAGGCCGATCAATTCGTGCCGGGGAAAGCGTCGCCCGGTTTCAGCACCTCCGCATGGTGGCTGCGCTTCCGCGTGCGCAATGACGGCACGCTGGCCGGCACCTGGTGGTTCGACACCAGCAACCGCACCTTGCAGGAAGCGGACCTGTATGTGCCGGATGGCCGCGGCGGTTACGTACACCAGTCGGCGGGCGCAAACCGGCCCTTTGCACAGCGCCCGCTGCCGACCGATTATTTTGTGTTCCCGTTCACGGCGGCGGCGGGCGAGACCGTGGAGGTCTACCTGCGCGTGCGCAGCACGGGGTTCCAGGGCGTGATGCTGCAACCGATGGTGTGGCAGCCGCAGGCGTATCAGGCGCGGCAGCGCTGGGAACAGACGCAATGGGTACTGTACCTGGGCATGGCGCTGACCCTGGCGGCCTTTAACGTGATGCTGTGGCTGTACCAGCGCGAAGCCGACAACCTGATTTATGTGCTGTCGCTGTTTGCCATCGTCTGGACCACCAGCAGCGCGGCGGGCGGCTATGGTTCCGCGTTCCAGATGCTGTGGCCGGACTGGCCGCTGTTCGAGCAAAGTTCGGCGGTGCTGTCGGTGCTGTTTGTGTGCGTGCTGACGCCCTTGTTCATTTCACGTTTGCTGGGGCTGTGGAAGCTGATTCCCCGCGTCAGCATGGTGCTGTGGACTTTTATTGTCATCAATTGCCTGACCAGTATCACCCTGGCGGCGATGACGATGATGCAAGTGCCGAATGCCGCGGCGCAAATGCAGACCATTTACATCATCGGCGGCTTGCTGTGGCAACCGATCTTCCCCTTGCTGGGTTATGGCATCGTGCTGTGCGCGCTGCGCGGCGACCGCTTTGCCCGCTTCATGGTGGTGGCGTATCTGCCCGCCATCGTGGCGTCCACGTATACGTCGATGCAAAACGTGCGCGGCGAGCCGCCCAGCCTGGTCTTCATCATGTGGGGCGCCGCGTTTGAATTGCTGGTGATGGCGCTGGCGCTGGCCGACCGGTTTAACCAGGAGCGGTTGCAGAAGATGGCGGCGCAGGAAGCGCTGGTGCAAACCTTGCGGCGTTCGGAACAGGAACTCGAACAAAAAGTCACGCAGCGCACCGTGGAATTGAACCGCGAACAGCACCGCACCAAGGAATTGCTGTACAACATCCTGCCAGTGGAACTGGCGGAAGAATTATCCAACACCGGCCACGCGCAACCGGCCCGCCACGAATCGGCCACGGTCTTGTTTACCGACTTTGCCGGCTTCACGGCCATGGCGGGCACCATGCCGGCCGACCGCATGATCGCGGAACTGAATGAGATTTTCGCGGCGTTCGACGATATTGCCGATGCCTGTGGCGTGGAAAAGATCAAGACCATCGGCGACGCCTATATGGCGGCGGCCGGGTTGCCGAAGCCCTGCGCCGACCATGCGCAGCGCTGCGTGCGGGCCGGGCTGAAGATGATCGCGTATATCGAGGAGCGCAACCGCAGCAACCCGTTCAAATGGACTTTGCGCGTGGGTATCCACTCGGGACCGGTGGTGGCGGGCGTGGTGGGCAAGCGCAAATATGCGTTCGATATCTGGGGCGATACCGTGAATATCGCGTCACGCATGGAAAGTTCCGGCGAGGCGATGCGCGTCAACGTGTCGGCCTACACCAGCGATCTGGCCAAAGGGGAGTTCGAGTGCGAATACCGGGGCAAGGTGGCGGCGAAAGGCAAGGGTGAAATCGATATGTATTTCATAAAAGATCATCATCAGCAGGATTCCGCGCAGGGCGTTACCATCAGGGCATGACCCCCTACCTGACCTTCACGCCCTGGATCGATGGCGACCACCCCGACGTGGCCGCCAAAGCAGCAGAACTGGCAGCCCATGCGACTTCCCTGGAACAGGTGGCGCAGCGCTGTTTTGAATTTGTCCGCGATCACATTCGTCACAGCTGGGATTATCAAAGCAATCCCGTCACGTGCCGCGCTTCCGATGTGCTGAAGCACGGCACCGGCTATTGCTATGCCAAGAGCCACTTGCTGGCCGCCTTGCTGCGCGCCAACGGCATTCCTGCCGGGCTGTGTTACCAGCGGCTGGCGGTCGGCACCGAAGGGCCGCCGTATTGCCTGCATGGCTTGAATGCGATCTGGCTGGAACCCTATGGCTGGTACCGGGTCGATGCGCGGGGCAATAAATCCGGTGTCGACGCCCGCTTTACCCCGCCCGTGGAACAGCTGGCATTCCCGGTGTTGGCGCCAGATGAGCGGGATTTGCCGGAGATATGGGCAGAACCGCTGCAAGTGGTGGTGGATGCGCTGACCCGGCATGCCACCGTGCAGGCGGTGGCGGCGGATTTGCCGGACGTGGCCCTGATGTCGCCGATCAAACCCGGCGCGGCACGCGCGCACTGGGCCGACGCCGGCATGAACAAGGTGGCATAAGCACTGACGGTCCACAGCACCAAACCCGTAGGGCGGTATCGCCACAGCGATGCCGCCAGCCCGCCCCGAGGCTCAGTCAGCACCCCGAACACCCGCCACCAACCCCGCCACCTTGCCCAATTCCTCCGCCAGCACCCGCATCACCGCCTGGATCCGCACCGTATCGCGCAAATCCGGATGCGTCAGCAGCCACAATTCCGACGCCAGCGCCGGATCGGGCTCCGTCACGCGCTGAAGTGAGCGCGTACTATCACCGAGAAAACACGGCAACAGCGCCAGCCCCAGTCCGTCGATGCAGGCTTGTCTTAGCGTGCTGAAGGTGCTGGCCCGGAAGCCGACCATATCGAGCGGCACGATTTTTTCCAGCCAGCGCAAGGTGCGGTGCCGTCCCAATGTATCGTCCAGCGCAATCCACGCGTGCTCCGCCAGCGGCCGCGATGGTTGCCCCGCGAGGTAGGCGGGCGCGCCATACACGGCCAGCGCCAGGGAGCTGATGCGTTTGCCAATTAAATGTTCCGGCGGCTGCAGCGCGGGCCGGATCGCAATATCGGCATCGCGCCGCGACAGGTTGGCCATCACGTTGTCGATGCCCAATTGCAAGGTGATGTCCGGATACTGGCGGCGGCAGGCGGCGATCGTGGGGTTCAACAGCACTTGCGCCACGCTGTCGGTGGTGGTGAGCCGGACCGTGCCGCTGGGGCGCAAATCCTGTCCCGCCACTTTCAGCAGCGCCTGCTGGGCGGTTTCCTCGATGGCGGCGCCGGCCCGAGCGATTTCCTCGCCAGCCGTGGTTGGCACATAGCGTCCGCCACTGCGTTCAAACAGCCGTACGCCGAGTTTGTCTTCCATCTGCGCCAGCCGGCGGAACACGGTGGCGTGGTTGACGTTCAGGCGTCGCGCCGCGCCGGACAGCGAACCGGTCTCGACAATGGCTGCCACGCAGCGCAAGTCGTTGAGATCGGTGTGCGTTTCTGCAAGCGTGGTTTGCATGGTTTTGGAATTTTCTTGCGGGATTGCACAGCATAAGCTGTGCACATCAACCAATCAACAGGAGCTTCATCATGAAATCCAAAGTCATTGCCATGACCGCCGCCTTGCTGGCCACCACTGCCGCGTATGCCGGCGAACCGATTTGGGATGGCAATAAAGTGCAAATGGTCAGTGAAAAACTGGACCAGGGCGTCTACGCGTATTACGCGGCCGACGCGCGGGAATTAAATGCGAAAGGCGGGGCGGCGGCCACCAGTGGTGGGTTAATTGTTGGCAGTAAAGGTGCACTGCTGATCGACACCATGCTGAACCAGCGTTTGAATAAGCAGGTTCAGACGTTGAGCCGTCAATTGGGCGGCAAACCTGTCCTGTATGCCGTCAATACCAGCTCGCACGGCGACCATTCTTTTGGCAATATGTATTTGCCCGCCAATACGAAAGTCGTCCAGCATGCGGTGACGCGCCAGTATATTGCCGGCCACCTGGAAGACGATAAAGCCTTCATGGTGAAAAACTTTGGCAGCGGCCGGGGCATTGAAACCATTCAAGCCCGCGCGCCGGATATTGTCGTCACGGCGGGCAGCACGGTGTCGCTGGACCTTGGCGATAAAAAAGTCGATATTATTGATTTTGGTTTTGCGCAAACCGGCGGCGATTTATGGGTATGGGAACCGCAATCCAAAGTATTGTGGACCGGTAATCCCGTGATTGCATCGAAACCAGCTTTGCCGTGGCTATTGGATGGCCGTTTGGTGGAGACACTGGAAACCCTGAAAAAGGTTTATGCTTTCCTGCCGGCGGACGCGAAAATCATACCCGGCCATGGCGTGGCCATGCAGCGTGAAGATTTGCAATGGCATATCCAATACCTGGAAACCATCCGCAATAAAGTGCAAGCTGCCGTGAATGAAGGCCTGACCCTGGAGCAAACCGTGCAGCGCGCCGCGATGCCGGAATTTGGCGGCTATGCATTATTCGGCTGGGTGCATCCGGGCTTGAATGTGCCAGCCGCGTATCGTGATCTGAGCAAGAAATAAGTGCTAAACCCGGCGGCGGAGTATAATGGCGGCTTCACTGCCGGGAGTTTTAAATGAGTACAGAAGAACGCTTCGTTGATATTGAAATCAAGCTGGCCCATGCGGAAGACATGGTGGATTCGCTGAATCAACGGATTTACGAGCAGCAAAAGCAAATCGATAAACTGGAAGCCATGCTTTCCGCATTGGCGCAGCATATTCGCGATAATGCGCAAGGCCAGCAAACACCGTTGAATGAACGGCCGCCACACTACTGATTTTCCCCAAGCGGCTTCCCAGCCGCTTTTTTTCGGGGGTTTTATGCCTTAAGTTGGCGCAATCGCGCTAATTATTGGCATAAAACGGCCGATATTGCCCATTGCGTGAAAGTTTCAGTCAAATTGCCGGGAGGCGATGGCTGTGCCCAGCCGCTGACCTAAACATAATAAGGTGAGGGTGGGCGGTAATCCCCAGGGTTCGGGAATAACGGATGCATCACAGGCATACAGGCCGGGTAATGCCGTCCTTAAATGATGGTCGACACCGTGGCCGATGCGCACGCTGCCGCCGGGATGGGCGGCGAAATGCCAGCTTTTAAAGACATGACGGGCGCCCGCTGCTGTTAATACCTTGCGGGCTAATGCAATGCCTTCGCGGAATTTGGCTTTATCGCTTGGCTGAAGCGATTTATTGGCCCAGCGCGGACCGATCTGGCCGCCAATTTCGTCGCGTATCTTGACCATAATGGATAAAGTTTTTGCGTGCGACAATAGACGGTCAATCCGGCCCACCTGTAATGCAAAGGCCTGGTACATCGGTTCGGGAAGGGTTAAATCTGCCAGTGAAATGCCTTGCTCCTGAAAATAAATGCCGGCTGCCATCGGGACTTCCGCGCCACCGCGTATATCGTCCACCGTCCCCATTACCGCAATCACCGGGTCGCTGAAGAAAGGCGACGTGCGCGGTGCTAAACCGGAGGCGTGCAATAAGCGTGGCGTACCGATTCCGCCGCCGCAAAGAATAATGTCAGCGGCGTGAATGATCAGTGGTTTTCCCTCACGCAGGCATTCAACGCCAATTGCCTTGCCATGCTCTTGCAATACGCGAATCACTTTGGTCTGATCCAGTAAATGGGCGCCATGGCGTATTGCTTCATCAATCAAATCGCGTGCGGTCCATTTTGCGCTAAATGGACAACCATAAACACAACGCCAGCAACCGGTGCGGCAAATTTGTGGCCGGATCATTTTATCAAGCTTGCGCCAGGCTAATCCGGCAGTCTGGCCCGCCTGCATTAACCGGGATGCCATCGGCCCGATCAATGCATCCGGCAATGGCGCCATCGGCAATTCTTCACGTAATAATTGTAATTCGGCGGACAGGTCGATGCCGTGACGGGAAAATAATGCGGCCGGCGGCGGCGCCGCCGTGGCGAAATTGAATGTGGAACTGCCGCCTTTGGTAATACCCTGGACCAGCAGGGACGCGTCGCGGTGTATATAAGCGCCCCGTCCGGGAATTGCCGCCATGGCCGCCATTTGCGTTAATGTGCCCGCCACCGGCGCGGCGCTGCCCTGTTCCAGGATGGCCACGGCCAGCCCGCGGCGCGCCAGTTCGCGGGCGACCGACGCACCGCCGGGGCCGCTGCCGACGACGATGGCGTCATACGATGTACGGAAAGGCGTGTGCATGGGACGATGGTAGCACCGGACCCCTGCGAGAGCAGGTATGGCGGAAGATTAAGATTGCCTGTTAATTCACATTGAGCTACTGTCAGATCCTTTCTTTGTGGAGACATTGCGATGGCGATCCTGATACTTGGCTTGCTGATCTTCCTGGGCGTGCACTCGGTGCGCATCGTGGCCGAACCGTGGCGCACGCAAATGCGGGCGCGCATGGGCGAACAGAAATGGAAGGGCGTGTATTCGCTGATTTCCCTGGCCGGCTTCGCGCTATTGATCTGGGGCTACGGCCTGGCGCGCCAAGCGCCGGTGGTGCTGTGGGTGCCGCCGGTCGGCACCCGTCACCTGGCCGCGCTGCTGACGCTGGTGGCCTTCGTGTTCCTGGCCGCCGCCAACGTGCCGAACAATGGCATCAAGGCCAAGGTGCACCATCCGATGCTGATCGGCGTAAAAATCTGGGCATTGGCGCACTTGTTGGCCAATGGCAACCTAGCCGGTGTGGTGCTGTTCGGCGCATTCCTGGTGTGGGCCATCATCGATTTCAAATCCGCCAAGCAACGCGACCGGGTGAACGGCACCGTGTACCCGGCCGGGACCGGCAAGGGCACGGCGATGGCCGTTGGCGGGGGCGTGGTGGTGTGGGCGGTGTTTGCGTTTTGGCTGCATGGGGTGTTGATTGGGGTGCGGCCGTTTGGATAAGGGATGGATTTGCTCTGGGGCGTAAAACTGGTCCACAATGCGTTTAACTGCAACGCAAGGGGATATCAATGAAAACCGCTACCTTTCCATCTTTGCGGGTTGAATCGGCATTGCTTGAAGCTGCTGAACAATGCCTGCAGGACGGTGAAACGATTTCAGGTTTCGTCGAACAATCGATACGCGACAGCATCGAGCGCCGTCGCCATCAGCAAGAATTTGTTGCTCGCGGTTTTGCTTCGCGCGACAAGGCACGCGCGACTGGCGAATACGTTCTTGCTGATGCCGTGATTGACCGCCTTGAACGGATGCTCCCGCTGGAAAAGCTCAAGAAATAGCTTTTGCACGGGAGCCGGGGCCTAAATCCCGTTGTACGTCAGCCGTCCTTATCAATCCGCGCCTGCATGTGCTGCGCGCGGTCCGGCGACGAGGGATGCGAGCTGAACATGCTGTGGTCGGAACCTTCCAGTTTGCCCAGTTTCTGGAACACCGTCACCAACCCTTTCCGCGACAATTTTTCCTTCTGCAGCAAGTTGTACGACTGGTCGTCGGCGTCGCTTTCCTGTGCCTGGGAAAACTGCGCCGCGATGAATTTTTGGCCCAGATCGCCGAGTTCCGACTGGCTCAACGTTGCCGCGGTGCCGCTGACAGCGACGGCAGCGCCGCGTGCCGCTTGCAAGTTATAAGCCGTTTGCATGGATTTCTTCGAATGGCCCAGTAACACGTGCCCGATCTCATGCCCGACCACGGCGCGGATTTCCTCGTCGCTCATCATGTCCATCAGCCCGGCGTATACGCGGATGCAGCCATTGTCCATCGCGAACGCGTTGACATTGGTGACCAGGTACACCTTGGCATCGAGTCGTTTTCCATTGAATTTGTTCATTTTCAGCGGTTTCAAGGCGGCCGCCAGGCGTTTTGCATATTTGCTGCCGGGCGCCGCGATCTTGTTGCTGCGGTCGAGCGCGGCGCAGGACTTGTCCGCCAAGTCACTGACTTCCGCGTCGCTCAGGGTGGCGGATTTGATCGTCATCCCCGCCGCATTGGCAAGTCCCCCGAGGTCGACGGCGCACGCCATGGGGCTGGCCAGCGCCGAGAGCGCCAGCACGCCACCAGCGAGCAGGGCAGGCAAAGTTCGGATGGGCAATTCGGGTAAGGACGAACGCTTCGGTTCCATAAGGAGGCTCCTCAAGAAGTGGCGGGGAGCGATGTATTTCTGCCAGGAAATCATAGCGATATTCTTTCTTGGCAACCTTATGGAAAATCAACTAGTTTGGCTTTACGATGTCGGATCGAATTGCAACGCCAGGGGATATGTATGGGTAAAAACAGGCTTGGAGCCTTCAGCGACGGCGTCATCGCCATCCTGTTCACAACATGGAACAGAGTGGGCAGTAGTGCTGCCTGAAACCGCAGGCGAACCGCAAGAACTTTGCTGGCACTGCGGGTATAGGAAGGCGTTCTCTCTAATCGGTGAACTTGGTCTCGAGGTATAGCCGTTCGACCTGGTCCCGCGCCCATGGGGTCCGGCGCAGGAATTTCAGGCTTGACTTGATGCTCGGTTCTTTAATGAAACAGTTGATGTCAATTCGGCGGGCAAGCCCGCCCCAGCCGTAATGTGAAACCAGCCGGGTCAGTACCGATTCTAAAGTAATACCGTGTAATGCCTGAAAACTCATTGTGCAACGCTTCCTTGGGGTGGTTGGGGAATTTTACACGAACCGGCATACTGACAAAGGCAGTGCACCACAGCACAGGGGCGGCGCGGAAGCTCTACAGAGTGACGGCCGCCGAACAGGTAGAAGCATGCTCGTTGAATGACTTACTAGGAGAATAGGAAAGATGGGGAAAGGTCGACTCGAAGCCTTCAGCGATGGCGTCATCGCCATCATCATCACCATCATGGTGCTGGAACTCAAAGTGCCGCATGGCGCCGACTGGGACACCTTGGCGCCGCTGGGCCCCGTGTTCCTCAGCTATGTGCTGAGTTTTATTTACGTGGGGATTTACTGGAACAACCACCACCACCTTTTGCATTCGATCACCAAAGTCAGTGGCAGCGTCCTGTGGGCCAACCTGCATTTGCTGTTCTGGCTGTCGCTGATACCGTTCGTGACGGGCTGGATGGGGGAAAACCATTTCGGCAAGGTGCCGGTGGCGATTTATGGCGTGGTGTTGATGATGTGCGCGCTCGCTTACCTGTTGCTGGAACACATATTGATCCGTTTGCACGGCAAGCAGTCGGCGCTGGGACAGGCGGTGGGGAACGACAAGAAAGCGTGGCTGTCGATGGTGCTGTACCTGGGCGGGGTGGGATTGGCCTTGTTGCATCCATGGCTAGGCGCGGCGCTGTATGTGCTGGTGGCGCTGATGTGGTTCATCCCGGACCGCCGCATCGAATCCCATGTGAATCACTAAGGCGGCGCGCCGGAGCGCGCCACCTGCGCGGATAACTGGGCTGAGCGCTCAGTTATCCAGCGTCTTCAATTCCCGCCGCATGATCTTGCCGCTGCTGGTCTTCGGCAAGTCCGCGACGAATTGCACGCTGCGGGGCACCTTGTACGCCGCCAGGTGTTCGCGGCAATAGCCCAGGATGTCTTCCGCCGTGGCGCTGGCGCCAGGCTTCAGCACCACATATGCTTTCGCCACTTCTCCCTTCAGATCATCCTGCTTTGGCCCCACGCCCACCATGGCGACAGCCGGGTGCCCGGATACGACGCGCTCCAGCTCCGCCGGATACACGTTAAAGCCGCCCGTGATAATCAAATCCTTCTTGCGGTCGACGATATAAATGTAGCCGGCGTCATCCATCTTGCCGAGGTCGCCCGTATGCAGCCAGCCGTCCGGTTCGATGGTGTCGCGGGTGGCTTTTTCATTGTTGTAATAACCTTGCATCACCATATTCCCCCGCGCCATCAGTTCGCCCACTTCACCGGGCGGCAGGGTTTTCGAGGCATCTTCCGGGTCGGCAATGCGGAACGTCATGCCCGGTTCGCCCAGGCCGATCGAACCATGGCGGTTTTCGCCATAGAACGGATTGGTGGTGGCCACGCCGCCCAGTTCCGTCATGCCCCACACTTCCAGCATCGGGCAGCCAAACGCTTCTTCCACGGCGCGCGCCTTGGCCACCGGCATGGTCTGGCCGCCCACCGCGCAACGCTTCAGCGACGACACGTTGTATTTATGCAGGTCGGGATAGGCCAGCAAGTACATATACATGGTGGGCACGCCATCGAGAATGGTGGCTTGATAGGTTTGCACCGCTTTCAGCACTTCTTCTTCGTTGAACTTCTGGATGATCGCCAGGGTCATGCCGTACATGATGGCGCTGTTCAGGGTCACGTTGCCATACACGTGCGAGCAGGGCAGGGCGGTGACGCCGGTGTCGTGTTCGGTCCGCACGTGCATCAACGCCATGCCGGCCGACGAGGCCAGGATCGCGCGGTGGCTCAGCATCGCGCCTTTCGGGTGGCCGGTGGTGCCGGACGTGTAGGCTATGGTGGACAGCGCATCCGGGTCGGCCGCGACAGGGGTGAACGGCGACTTGTTATCGAGCAGGGCTTCAAAACGCTGCGTGCCGGGCAAGTCGTCGCCGCCAAACAGCACGATGTGTTCAATCGGGCAGCGCTCGCGCACCGACAGCAACGCTTCGCCTTTGTCGGACGACGCCAGCACGATGCGCGAACCGGAATCGTTGGCGACATACGCGACTTCCTCGGCTGTCAGCATCACATTGATCGGGATCGCCACCGCGCCCACCTGGTGGATCGCGTAATACGACACCACCCATTCCCAGCGGTTGACGGAATACAGCGTGACTTTGTCGCCAGGCCCGACGCCCAGCGCCTGCAGGCCGGCCGCGAGCCGGTTGGCCAGTTTGTCGAGTTCCGCAAAGGACAGCGAGCGGTCCTTGAAGATCAGCGCCGTCTTTGTACCAAAACGTTTCGCTGCGGCTGGCAGGATGCTACCGAGGGTCCATTCCATGCGTGTCTCCTGGTTATCAAAAAATCCAGTTTACAGCATAGAAATTGCATTTTCCTGTGTCAAATCAATAATTTATGCCTTTTAATGTGCTAGTGAATGAAAGATTATTCCAAGGGGCAATGCTGTGTAACGTTAAGTATCAAGCTGCGCCGCAGCATGGATTGCCAGTGACGATGGAAAAGTGTCCTGATATCATCGGCGGCTCTTCACATCGCTCAAAAAAGCCGTGTGCCCTTGTCTTTTACCGAAAGATAAAATGTCCCGTCCAAACCTGCTCATCCTGGCCGCTGCCGCCGGCTTTGCCCTGACTCCCGTTGCGTTTGCCGCGCAAGCCACCGCTCAAACCACCGCCGCCGCCGTGCACAGCGTGGCCACGCTGGCCGGCAACCCGATGGCGCAGCCCAGCCCGCTGCCGTTCCACTATCCGCAGTTCGACCTGATCAAGGATGAGCACTTCGCCCCGGCCTACGCCGAAGGCATGGCGCAAAACCTGAAGGAAATCGACGCGATCGCCAACAACAAGAAACCCGCCACGTTCGACAACACCATTGTCGCGATGGAGCGTTCCGGCCAGTTGCTGACCCGCGTGGCGACATTCTTCAGCAATTTGCAGGGGGCGAACACCAACGACAAGCTGGACGAGATCGACCGCGACATGTCGCCGAAACTGGCGGCCCATAATGACGCGATTTACCTGAACGCCAAGCTGTATGCGCGTGTAAAAGCACTGTACGACAAGCGTGACAAGCTGGGCCTGGATGCGGAATCGAAGCGCTTGCTGGAACGCTACCACATGGACTTCGTGCGCGCCGGTGCGCAACTGGCCGCCAAGGACAAGGAAAAACTGAAAGCGTACAACAGCGAGCTGGCCACCTTGCAAACGTCGTTCTCGCAAAACGTGCTGAAGGAAATCAATGCCTCGGCCATGATCGTCGAGACCCGCGCCGAGCTGGCCGGCATGTCCGACGCCGCCATCGACGCGGCCGCCGCCGCGGCGAAAGCGCGTGGCCAGGACGGCAAGTTTGCCGTGGCGCTGATCAACACCACCGGCCAGCCGCCGCTGTCCGTGCTGACCAACCCGGCCACCCGCAAGCGCTTGATGGACCTGTCGATGGCCCGTGGCGGCCGTGGCGGAGAATTCGATTCCCGCGCGATCGTGCTGAAGATCGCCAAGCTGCGCGCGGAAAAAGCCGCGCTGCTGGGCTATCCGAACTATGCCGCGTATTCGCTGGCGGACCAGACCGCGAAATCCACCGACGCCGTCAATACCCTGCTGGCCGAACTGGCGAAACCGGCGGTGGCCAATGCCCGCAAGGAGCAGGCGGACTTGCAAGCCGTGGCCGATGCGGAAAAAGCCGGGATCCAGGTGGGCGCGCCGGACTGGGCGTTTTACACCGATAAAGTGCGCGCGCAGCGCTACAGCTTCGACGGCGCCCAATTGAAGCCGTACTTTGAATTGAACAATGTGCTGGAAAAAGGCGTGTTCTTTGCCGCCAACAAGCTGTATGGCCTGAGCTTTAAAGAGCGCAAGGACTTGCCGGTGTACCACCCGGACGTCAAGGTCTACGACGTGTTCGACGCCAATGGCAAACAGCTGGCGATCTTCCTGGCCGACATGTATGCGCGCCCGACCAAGCAGGGCGGCGCGTGGATGAATGAGTATGTGTCGCAATCGAAGCTGATGGGCACGCAGTCGGTGGTGGCCAACCACTTGAATATCCCGAAACCACCGGCAGGCGAACCGACCCTGCTGACCGTGGATGAAGTCAAGACCACGTTCCACGAATTCGGCCACGCGCTGCACGGCATGTTCTCCAACGTGAAGTACCCGCGCTTCTCCGGCACCAGCGTGCCGCGCGACTTCGTCGAGTATCCATCGCAAGTCAATGAACTGTGGATGACCAATCCGGAAGTGCTGGCCAACTATGCGCGCCACTACAAGACCGGTGAAGCGATGCCGAAAGAATTGCTGGAAAAAGTCGCCGCCGCGAAGAAATTCAACCAGGGCTTCGCCACCACGGAAAACGTGGCGTCGTCGTTGCTGGACCAGCGCTGGCACCAGTTGCCGGCCGCGCAAATCCCGACCGACGTGCTGGCGTTCGAAGCGGCAGCCTTGAAAGACGTGGGCGTGGATTACGCGCCGGTGCCGCCACGCTACCGCACCACGTACTTCTCGCACACCTTCTCGGGTGGTTATGCGGCCGGTTACTACTCGTACCTGTGGAGTGAAAAGCTGGACGCCGACACGGTGGAATGGTTCAAGGAAAACGGCGGCCTGCAGCGCAAGAACGGCGACTGGTTCCGCGAAAAACTGCTGTCGCGCGGCGGCACCGACGATGCGCTGCAACTGTTCCGCAACTTCCGCGGCCGCGACGCGAAAATCGAACCGCTGCTGGAACGCCGCGGCTTGCTGGCCAAATAATCCGCCACCTCACTATCGTCAAACCCGTAGGGCGGTAAGCCGCAAGGCTTGCCGCCATGCATGCGGCGCGGCGGCGTATGACCTCGCCACTGCGCACGCATGGCGGCTTTCGCGTCGGGCTCGGCGCCCCCCGACAAACCGCCCTACGGTGAGCCCACCTGTACCAAGGACCCAACATGAAACCAATGAAACTTGCCGCCGCCGCCGCCGCCGTGGCCCTGGCCTTTGCCAGCTTCGCCCACGCCGACGTACCATTCGACGCCGCGAACCCGTTCGCACAACCCAGCACACTGCCATTCCAATACCCGGCCTTCGACAAGATCGGCAACGATGCCTACGCCCCAGCGTTTGCCGAAGGCATGCGCCAGCACCTGGCGGAAATCGACGCGATCGCCAACAACAAAAAGCCCGCCACGTTTGAAAACACCATCGTGGCGATGGAGCGTTCCGGCCAGTTGCTGAACCGCGTGTCGACCGTGTTCTATAGCCTGAACGGCGCCAACACCAATGAAACGATCCAGAAGCTGGACAAGGACATGGCGCCGAAACTGGCCGCCCACAACGATGCGATCCGCTTGAACGGCAAGCTGTATGCGCGCGTGAAAGCGCTGTACGACAAGCGCGGCAAGCTGGGCCTGAACGAGGAAGCCCAATTCCTGCTACAGCGCTACCACACCGACTTCGTGCGCGCCGGCGCCAAGCTGTCGGCCGCCGACAAGGAAAAACTCAAGGCGTACAACGCGCAACTGGCTGCACTGCAAACCACCTTCAGCGCCAACGTGCTGAAGGAAGCCAACGCGTCCGCGCTGGTGGTGGACACCCGCGAAGAACTGGCCGGCATGAGCGACAAGGCGATCGATGCGGCGGCCGCCGCCGCCAAGGCGCGCGGCCTGGAAGGCAAGTTCGCGATTCCGGTCACCAACACCACCGGCCAGGCGAATTTGTCGGTGCTGACCAACCGCGCCGTGCGCCAGCGCCTGTTGGACGCCTCGATGGCGCGCGGCAGCCATGGCGGCGAATTCGATAACCGCGAGGTGGTGCTGAAGACCGCCAAGCTGCGCGCGGAAAAAGCCGCGCTGCTCGGTTACGCCAGCCACGCCGCCTATAACCTGGAAGACCAGACCGCGCAAAACGCCGAAGCCGTCAACAAACTGCTGTCGGAATTCGCCCGTCCCGCCGTGGCCAATGCGAAAAAGGAAGCGGCGGAAATCCAGAAAGTCATCGATGCGGAAAACGGCGGCTTCCAGATCGGCGCGGCCGACTGGTCGTTCTACTCGGACAAGGTGCGCGCGCAGCGCTACGCCTTCGACCAGAGCCAGCTCAAGCCTTACTTTGAACTCGACAATGTGCTGACCAATGGCTTGTTCTTCGCGGCCGGCAAGGTGTACGGCCTGTCGTTCAAGGAGCGCAAGGATTTGCCGGTGTATCACCCGGACGTGCGCGTGTTTGATGTGTATGACGAAAACGGCAAGCAGTTGGCGATCTTCCTGGCCGACTTTTATGCGCGCTCGAACAAGCGCGGCGGCGCCTGGATGAATGCCTATGTCAGCCAGTCCAAGCTGATGGGCACGCAGCCGGTGATCGCGAACCACCTGAACATCCCGAAACCGGCCGATGGCGAAGCGACCCTGCTGACCTACGATGAATTGCGCACCTTGTTCCATGAGTTCGGCCATGCGTTGCACGGCATGTTCTCGGACGTGACGTATCCGCGCTTCTCCGGCACCCGCGTGCCGCGCGACTTCGTGGAATTCCCGTCGCAAGTCAATGAAATGTGGGCGGTGTATCCGGCCGTGCTGTCGAACTATGCGAAGCATTACAAGACCGGCGAAGCCATGCCGCAAGAGTTGCTGGACAAGGTGATCGCCTCGCAGAAATTCAACGAAGGCTTCCGCACCACCGAATACCTGGCCGCCTCGATTGTCGACCAGCGCTGGCACCAGCTGGGCGCCGCGCAAATCCCGGCCGACGTGGTGGGATTTGAAGCGGCCGCGCTGAAGGACGCCGGTGTCGATTTCGCACCGGTGCCGCCGCGCTACCGTACCACGTACTTCTCGCACATCTTCGCGGGCGGCTACTCGGCTGGTTACTACGGTTACCTGTGGAGTGAAAAGCTCGATGCCGATACCGTGAACTGGTTCAAGGAAAACGGCGGCATGCTGCGCAAGAACGGCGACCGCTTCCGCAAGATGCTGCTGTCGCGCGGCGGCACGATGGATGCGATGCAAATGTACCGCAACTTCCGTGGCCGCGATGCGCAGATCGAACCGCTGCTGGAGCGCCGCGGTTTGACCGAGAAGTAATGCCTGCGAGGCCAGCAGGCCTCATCAACCGTATGGTGTGTATTCAAAGCCGTTGCCGATGATCTTGGCAACGGCGTCGATGTTTTCCTTGCTTTCGCTAAAGGACACCAATACATCGGCCCGCTGTATGCCCTGTTTCAAAACGCCCAGCCAGTAATCCACACCCGCCGATTCACCTGTGCGGTGCAGTACGTTTTGATACAGGCTGTTGACGAATTGCATGTCCGTTGGCGATGCGCCAAATAGTGTCTTGAACTCTGCGCTGTCAATAAAGCTTCGCGCGACATCGTGCAGGCTGGTGCCATGATCCATGGCAGCGATCCAGTAGCCGACGCCGGCTTTATCCGGTGTGCGGTCGAATGCTGCCTGGTAGAGACGATAAGTGCTGCCGGCGACGCCGGCGACGTCGAGCGCCAGCGCATCGGCGCTGGACGTAAACAGGATGCGTTCCATGCCCGTCAGGGTGTCGGCCTGGTGTCCTGCCTGCGCCGGCGCGACGGTGAATTTGCCGCCGGCTTTGCTGACCTGGTAATCTCCGGCGTTGCCTTGGTAAACCACTGTATCGAGGCCGGCGCCGCCATCGAGCAGGCTGCCGTTGCCATGGCCCGCATACATGCCGTCGCCATTGCCAGGTGCCGTCGCGGCAGCAAGGGTGACGCTCTGCTCGATGTCCGATGCCGTCGCATTGCCCGCGATATCGCGGACGAACCCCTTGGGCAGCTTCAGTGTATATACCTGACCCGGCAGCAGCGCATAGGACAATTTAAAATCCAGCACGGCACCTGAAACCGATACGCTCCCACCATCGGTGGCGTTAAAGCGAGCGACTTCCCTGCCCGACGGGTCCAGCAGCGTTGCGTTGCCTTCGCCGTTGAGGATGCTTTCGCTGAAGCGCATCGCGATGCCATCCAATCCGGCCTGCGGTGCGGCGGCGGACTGGGGGGAGCTTCTATCGTTGCTGATGTCGGTGGCGCTGATGACATAGCTGCCGGGTGATTGGTTCGCGTCGACGAACACGAGATAGGTGCCATCGACGGTGGGATGCAGGATGATTTGCTGGGTCACACCCGGCACGCTGGCGAAATCCACGTTGTGCGACAGGTAGCCGTCGGCAAACAGCGCCATCAACGAGGGATAGGATGCGCCGTGGCCGCTGGGAGTCATGGTGACGGCAACACGCTGGCCCTGTGCGACACGGATCGCAAACAGGTCCTGGTCGTCACGCGTTTCCGCCTTGCCGGACAATTGCATGCCGAGAGGTAGGCTGGCGCCGTTCAGGTAGCCGGAATAATCGTCGCCGCCATCGTCCGTGACGCGGATACGGTAAGCGCCGGTGGCGCCGCCTTTCATCGTCAGCACGTGCATGCCGGACGATGCCGGCTGGAAGAGTTGGGTGCCAAAATCGAATGACTTCGGCATCAAGCTGTAAGTCTGCGACGAAGGTGTCTCTGGGCTCAACCCAAAGGCCTGGCTGGACGGAACATAGGTGCCATCGCTGGTCTGCCATTCCATGGTCAGCCGGTAATGGTGATCGCTGCGCAAGTTGAGCAGGAAACTGTCGGTATCCGTGTCCAGTTCGTAGCGGCCGGTGACCTGCTGTCCCAGCGCAAGCTGGACGGGCGCGATATTGTCATCACCGGTACCAGTCCGCATTTTCACGGTATATTTGCCGCCGCCGCGCCAATACGCGTTTTCAGTCCAGTCGGCGCTGACACCGGGAATGTCGGTGTCGATCTGCACATAATACGTCCCGCTGGCGGTGGCGGTGAAAGGCAATGTTGGCACGGAAGCCAGTCCATCCTGCTCGACCGACGCCAGCCTGTTGCCGGCGGCATCCATCAAGCTGAGCGTGGCCGTGTGCTGGTTGCCGCTTTCACGGTTTAGGTCGAACCAATACGACTTGCCCGCTTCCAGCGTCACGGCCAGCCAGTCGCGATCGTCCGCGGTTTCCAGTACGCCGGCGACCGTGCTGCCGATGGCCAAGGCGCCGGCAGTGCTAGCATTGGCCGTGAAATCGTCCTGGCCGTATGCGGCCTGCACCGTGTAGTTGCCGGTATGGCTACCCGCGCCGCGCACATAAAAATAATAGTCACCCGATTGCGAAGGCGTAACGCTCAGCGCATTCCGTTCATCGAGGTAAAAACTGTCGGCCGTGGTGCTCAGGTGCAGCTGGTTAGCGACGCCCAGGTTGCCGTCGCCCTGGATCGTATACGTGACGCCCGCCTGCAGCGGCATTTTGAACATGTCCAGGTCGCCGTTCGAATCGATGACGCCGTGCAGCGTCGAGCCCGGTGTCAGCAGCCCGGCGTGGTCGCGGTCGGCGCCATAGTCGTCGCCGCCCAGGTCGGCCACGCTCACCTGGTAATTGGGGGTTCCACTCCAATACGCGGCGCTGGCAAGTATCGTACCGCTTTCCTGCGCCTTGAAGGTATAGCTGACCGGGTTGGTGATGCCGCCGCTGTTGGGTTCAAGCTTGATGGTGACATTGCCGCCATCGGCATAGGAAGCCAGTGCACTGTTGATCCAATAGCCGGGCGCGACATCGCCGGGCGCCATCGAAAACGTCACTTTGTAGCGATGGCCCGCTTCCACCGGTACCCGGAAACTGTCGGTGTCGCCCGGATAGTCGAAGCGGGCCTGCAAGGTCGTGCCGGAGGCCAGTTGCCCGGCGCTGGCCGGCGTGTCGCCATAATCGTCCACCACCACGCCTTGTTTGTCGACGCTAAGCCGGTATTGCCCGGCCTGGTTGCCGCTGACTTCCACGTACACGCTGGTATTGGTCAGCGATACATAGGTGCCGTCGCTGCCCAGGTCCGCGCCGACCAGCCGCAGCGATATCACGCGCCCGGCGGCGCCTTCGCCGGTGGCCTCTGCGGAAAACTTGTATTTCACGTTGGCTTGCAGTTCGACCCGCAGCCAGTCGCGGTCGCCACTGCTGTCGATCATGCCGGCCGCACTGCCACCCACGGCCACGTGGCCGGTGGTGTTTGCGCTGGCGCTGTAATCGTCGCTAGGCACGGCCAGTGCCAGCGTGTAGGACGCGGGGCTTTGATTGGCGCCGGCGCGGATGAAATACGTTTCGTCGCGTGCCGGCGTCCAGCTTAGACTGTAGCTGCCGTCGGCAGCGCCAATCTCCGGTTCGATATCGATGTACCGGCCGGCCGGATCACCCGCCACGTCCTGTAGCAGGGTAAGGTATAAGGTATCGGCGATGGCGCGCTCGCCACTGGAAATCGTGGCGCGGTAAGTCACCCCCGCCTGCGCTGTGAATTTGAACCAGTCGCGGTCCGTCGCCGTGCCGATCGCGCCATTGACCGATGTCACCGTGAGCGGATGCGCAACGGCGGGGTAATCGCCATAATCGTCCCTGGGCCCGATTTCTGCGCTGATCGCATAGGTACCTGTGACATAGCCGCGTGCATTGACGAAGTAATCGCCACTGACCGGCGGGGTGAATTGCATCAAGGGCAAGTGATCGGCCGCGCCGCCGCTCCAGCCGATCCCGCCGTTTGCGTAATTCCCGTTGGCATCCATGATCGAGATCGCCGCGATACGCTCGCCGGAGGCGGAACTCTGCAGAGTTCCCAGGCCGCTGGCCGCCCCCAGCATGGTAAAGACATACGTCACACCGCCATCGAGATGGGCCTTGAACCAGTCTTCGTCTCTGACGATGCCATCGCCCTGGAATGTTCCCCTTACCGTGGCGCCAATGGCCATTACGCCCGTTGTGTTGGTATTGTCGGAGTAGTCGTCGTTGATATTGGCCATATGAAATTTCTTGCGCGAAATGGCGGCCAGTATAAATGCTAAGAAAGCGGCTGGTCTATGCTATGGCCAGCCGCTCGTTCGCTCCGGTAAATAAAACACATCCGTAGCTGGGCGCGGCAAATCGGTGTATAAATTGCTTAAAATGACTACAGGGGACCGCGATGGATAATGACTTGAAAACCTCGTTGAAAGCCTTGCACGCCCGGCTGAACCACGCCGGTCCGGTCGATGAGGAGTTGCAGGATTTGCTGCGCCAGCTGGATGGCGATATCCGCCAGTTGCTGGAACAGCGCGCCGCCGACGGCGAGGAAGAAATGTCGCCTTACGGGCTGGCGGAACGCACGCAGGAAATCTCGGCCCGCTTTGCAGTCAAACACCCGACCCTGGAGCCGGCGCTGCGCGAACTGGGGTCGATCCTGGCCAATATGGGCATCTGACTGGGCATCTGACAAAGAAAAAGCCGGGATTCAACGAACCCCGGCTTTGGGAATGAGGACCCGGGACCGGAAGTCCCGGGCCACAGCGTGCGCTGGCTTGGTTCCGGCTCGCTGCACCCAGTAGATTGCAGTATTTCGGTATAGATGGGGATACCTGATTATACCGGTCAAGTCGGAATAATTTGACCAGATTTGACCAGCTTGACCTCGCGAAACTGGGGCTGTTTTCCCGCTTACCTATTTTTGGTATATCGCGGTATTGTCCGGTACTTGCTTCTCTCATTCGCCCTTGCTACATTGGCGGTCATGGTTACCAAGAGGGAATACGACGACGCAATCTTTCAAAGCACGGTTCTGCGTGTCGCGTTCGTTTTCGCCTTCTTCGTATGCTGCTGGGCTGTGCTGACGCACACACCCGGCACGCATCACGATGCCAGTGACTGGACCGTTTTGGTAGCCTGCCTATCCTTTGGCGCGGCCTTCTTTGTTTGGAAGCCCTTCCGTGCAAAAGAACTCGAAGTCAGGAAAACGGGTTATATCCTTCCCCCCGCACATCTGTACACACGCTTTGTCAGGTCAGTAGACCTGGTTGTAAGCGCACATATCCCACTCGACGAGCGTCCGCCTCGTCCGCTCCCCCAAAACTAGCCAAGCGCACCGCCAGGTGCATTGATTTGTTTGACGCCATCGCATTTTCGTATGCCGGCATCGGGGACACACATGCAACAGCCCACGACACTTGACCTTGTACTGCAAATTTCCCATGGCGCTTTACTGGTGCCGCTCAAAAAAACGGCCGCAATTCTTGGCCTGGAGACGCAAACACTTCGCAACCGCTTGAGCGAAAAAAAGTTTGCATTAGATCCAGTAAAGATCGGCCGCCTAAGCTTCTTCCGTGCGAGCGAGATCGCATCTTTGATCGACGGATCTGCGCCGCCTTCCTTAAATCCACCGCCCTCCAGAGGACGTGGCCGTCCTAAAAAGTCGTCTACTTTGATTCGGGCCTGATGTTGGGCGCACGAACACGAAGCAGACCATGCTGTTCATCCATGAACAAAAAAATAGCCCACGAAAATTGGCGTTTTCGCGGGCTACGTGCGCTTGAGCGCTCGCGCAGTGACTAGCTGCGCGTAAGCATTTTCATCTGAATCAAATTCACGCAGTTGACGCTGCGGGAACAGTAACGCGCCTATGAATCGCATCACGATGCACATTATAAGACCGGGACAGCTAAGCCTGTCAACAGAGTTCGCTGAATCAGCCGCTTGTCATGACATCGGCAATTTTGGCTTCTTTACGATCGCTCAAAAGACGAATGGAAGTCGTCCCTGGCAGGAGCGCAGCTACCGCCTTGATCACCTTTCAGAGGTACTGCGCTCCGTAGGCAATGGCGCCGATTTATATATTTCTCAAGCTGATCTTGCGAGGCCGAGCCGGCGCATCGCAAACATCGCGCGCATACGTCTTCTCTGGGTAGATCTTGATATCTATAACGTCCCAGCTTTAGCAGGCAAGTCGCCAGAAAGCATTGTTTGGCAAATCCTTGAGGCCTGCAGTGATCGAGGCATACCACCTCCAAGCGTGATTATTCACAGCGGGCGAGGGATGTACGTAAAGTGGTATCTCGAAAAGCCAATCCCGGCCAGAGCGCTTTCGCGTTGGCAGCTGGTGCAGAACACGTTTTGTGATCGGCTCTCGGATTTTGGCGCGGACAAAAATGCTCGTGATGCCGCGCGAGTATTACGTATCGTGGATACGGTGCATGGTGCTTCAGGGAAGCCCGTTTCCGTCCTATGGCAAAACAGCTTGGCCACCACCGGCGCGACCATCGTAGACAGCGTGACGGCGTATCCCTTCGATGAGCTTGCGGATACGGTGCTGCCGCTGACACGAGAGCAGCTGACAGAGCTTCGAGCCGAGAGAGATTTGGTCAACCTGGATCGGGCGAAGCGTCGCACAGCGACGGGTCAAGAGCTGACCCTTATAGGCAATCCAAAAAATACAAAGGGCTTGCGTCCCTTCATTCCCAGCCAATTGGCCTGGGATCGCTACCTCGACATCGTAAAGCTTGCTCAACTGCGTGGATGGGGTTCAGGAGCACCAGAAGGGCAGCGCGACATTCCTGTTTTTCTTGCCGCTGCGTTCATGGCACAGGCGGTTGTCGTTCCCCAGTTTCATCTTGAGGTGGCGGCGATCGCGAAGCGTTTTGCGCCGACCTGGTCACCGGCGGAAGTCCATAGCTGCGTGACCACTGTCATATCAAGGACACATGCGGCCGCGCGCGGCGAGACGGTTGAATACAAGGGCCAAAAGGTGGACCCACGGTACAGATTCAAGAACCAAACACTGTTGGCACTACTGGATGTCAGTGCTGCGGAAGAGCGCCAACTCAGCACGATTCTCAGCACAGAGGAAGTTCGCCGGCGTGATGCTGAACGAGCGAAGGCCGCTCGACAGCAGGCTGGCGCCGTGGATCGAGACGAGTATCTAGCGGCGGTAGACCTGCGCAGGAGTCGCGCAAAAGACTTACGAGAGCAAGGAAAGAGTTGGGCCGAAGTTGGCGGAATTCTGGGGATCACCGCGAATGCTGCCCGGATCTTGGCATGCCGCGCAGGAGAAAAGCGTTCAGGTCCGTCCGTATATATGTGAGTGGGGGACCCTATAGGCTGTTGATGGGTGTTCGCGGTTGATTGCCGGCCGAAGGCTGGCCTCCCTCCTAGGTGTACTGGATATGGTCGCGTAGCGGCTCGAGGTTCTGGGCGATGGCATGAAGGGGCTCATGAAGCTTCTACTAATTGGCTTTGCCTTACGCAGCCGGATCGATCCCGGTCGACGAAGGCGAGCGGGGCTTGATCTCGCGCAGCGAGATTCGACCGGAGGCAAGCGCCGGCGGGCGCGCGCCTAGTGCAATTCGTTGGCTTGTATATCGGCCAACGGCAAATATTCCACAATGAAGGCTTATTAATTTCTCTGGCAGATAGACTCTCTTTGGAAAGGGTTTTGCCATGCGATTAGGCAGTAAATTCTCGTATGGTCGAAAATGATCGACCCTGTTGGACCGCAGACGGTAGAATTTGGAGGACGCATCTATATGCCGCGCACGTCGCGTTCGATATGGCTTGCGATCTGAAATGGTCTTCACTGTGCTCGAGGCGCTGGGCGTTGAATTGATCTTGAATTGAGGAAGTCCATGGTGGCTAGCGAGAAAAAAACTGATCAGAGCTTTGGCTCCCTTTTTGAAGAAGATTACCTGATTCGGAATTTGGGCCAGATCGCGCACGATCCCGAGGTCGCGCTCACGGAGCTTGTCGCCAATGCTTGGGACGCCGGAGCCTCGCTGGTCGACATCACGATCCCCAAGACACTCCACGGCAACTTGGTCGTGGAGGACGATGGTCATGGCATGAGCTCAGATCAGTTCAAAGGCCGTTGGATGAAGCTGTCTTATGACCGAATCAAGCACCAGGGGCAAAACGTAGAATTCCCGCCCGAGCGCGCCGGATGGATTCGCCGATCCTACGGCCACAATGGCGTAGGGCGCCACGGCATGCTGTGCTTCGCCGACGTCTACGAGGTGCAAACTTGGCGTGACGGTAAAGGTGCCTCCTTTGTGGTGAGCACCCACAGCCAGGCGACGCCCTTCAAGATGGACAGCGAGGAGCCGCTTGAGCGCGCGGGCCATGGCACGAAACTCATTGTGAAAGTTGAGCGTCATCTGCCAGACCATGATCGTATTCGCGACATCCTCTCTGCGCGCTTTCTGCATGATCCGCAATTCGTCGTCAGAGTGAACGGAGCATCGATTGAGCTGCCGGAGCACACCGGGTTGGTCGAGAAGACGACTTTGGAGCCGACTGTAGGGAAATCGATCGAGGCCTTCGTGGTGGATACGACCCGGGGCGCGAAGTCTACCCTGTATCAAGGCGTGGCCTTCTGGGTCAACGGGCGTCTCGTGGGAACGCCAAGCTGGGTTGTCGGCAATTCGGTAATATTGGATGGGCGCAGCCGCTTCGCGAAACGCTATACGATTGTGGTGCGATGCGGCCCCGAATGGATTGGAGACATTGAGCCGGATTGGACTCGGTTCAAGGCTACCGATGCCGTTCGTTCGATGAATGTGGCGGTCGCGGCGTATGCGGCGAAAGTCTTCGCGAAGTTGTCGGAGGAGTTTGTCGACGACAGTTCGCAGGATGCCCTTGTTCGTCATCGTGAATCGTTCAAGGACCTATCGACCTTGGCCCGCATCGAGGTGGCGAGCTTCACCCAGGAGCTAGTCAAACGGAATCCCGGCATCAATATGGAGACGCTCGCGATCGCGGTCGAAGCGGTCATCAACTTGGAGAAGTCACGTAGCGGGGTGGCGCTGCTGGAGAAGCTCACCAAGCTGGGCGAGGCAGACGTGGACGGCCTCGACCGTCTGCTCGGCCAATGGACGGTGCGCGACGCCCTATCGGTGCTCGATGAGATAGACATGAGGCTCAGCGTCATCGAGGCGATCGAAAAGCTGGCAGGCGACCCAGGCACCGACGAGCTTCACACGCTGCACCCGTTGGTGACGCAGGCGCGTTGGCTTTTCGGCCCAGAGTTCGACAGCCATGAATATACCTCGAACGTGACCCTTCGGACTGTGGCGTCCAAGATCTTCGGCCAAAGCGTTGAACCCGGCGCGTTCCTGAATCCGACGCAGCGTCCAGACATCGTCGTCCTCGCAGACGCTACGTATTCGATTGTCGGTACCGAGGGCTTCGACAGCTTTGACACCATGCTGACTCGCATCCAAAATGTCCTGATTATCGAGCTAAAAAAGGGGCAGTCATCCATCGGTCGCCCCGAAATGACCCAAGCAGATGGGTATGTGCAAGACTTCCTGCAGAGCGGCGCCATGGATGGAACTCCGCTGATCCGCGCGTTCGTGGTCGGCCATCAGATTTCTCCGAAGACCACCAAGGAAAAGCTCATCCTGGAAGAGGGCGCGACTCGCGGCAAAGTCATGGCTACGACGTATGGCCAACTGACCAGGAGCGCGAGCCAGCGCCTCTTTAAGCTGCGGGAGAAGATTCCCGCTCGGTATGAGCAGATATCGGGCGCGGACCTGATGGCACGGGTTATGCAGACTCCATCGCAAGCTGGTTTTGACCTGCGCGAAAAGGCGGCCGAACCAGTGACCGAAGAGGCCAGGGTGGGAGCGGAGGCTTGAGTGAAAAGGCCTTGCCGCCGGACCAACCCCTTGTCGGGGTCCCAAAGCGTCAGGCCGTCTATTCGATCGAAGGCTACGATTATCAGATTTGGCGCACGGTCGAAGCTTGGTTGGGATTGGGACCTGATGAGGCGCTTTTCATCGAGTGTGCTGAGGACTATGATGTCCGTGGCCCAGAAGGCTCTACTGCCAATCAAGTCAAGATCTCGGCAGAGGACATTTCCCTAGGCTCGCTCGATGTCCGCAAGGCTATTTGCAATTATTGGCGCATGCGGCTAGATAATCCAGGTATTCTCAGGCCGAAGCTGCGTTTCCTGACGCGCGGTGGAATTCGATTCGAACAGACTTCGCTGTTTGCTTCCCGCAAGGGCATTGACGTATGGCGATCGGGTGCTGCAGGTAACGATGACGATGCCATTCTTCTAGCCCGCGATTTGCAAAATCGAGTTGAAGATGAGAGCCTCCTCGCTTTTCTGGCACGGGCCCAAGCACAGGAACTGCGTGGCGATCTTCTCTCCCGTATTGAATGGGTGGTCGAGCAGCCGGACTTGGAGATGAGCCGGTTAGTTGTCAAGCACTTGATACTGCGGCACGGCCAGACCTGTGATGTCTCAGCTGACCGCTCCGAAGCGGCCATCCATGTGCTGCTCGCGCACTGCCGTGAGGTCGCAATCTTGCCTCGGCCTGACTTGCGCAGATTGACCCAATCAGATTTCCATGATCGATTCACCTCGGCGATATCGGTCAGCGTGCCAGTAACGAAGTCGACCGAACGTATTCTCGCGCAAGTCCTGTTGGCCAGTTCTAGCCCCATGGGGGCGGAGTTGCGGTTTCGTGCGTCGTCGGAATTTGATCGTCCTCCCCCTATTCCGGCCGACCCTATCGTTCGCAATGCGCTCTCCTACGCGATCTCAGCCGCCTTGGCGGAACAGGGAGCGGCTTTGATCTATGGATCTGTGGGGCGCGGCAAAAGTACCTCGGCGGCGCAGGCTGCCAGCGCTGGAGGCGGCCGACCCATCTGGATTGAGCTTGAAGACTTGGATGTGTCAAGTGTCGCTGCGACGCTGGAGCGGGCTCTTATCGAGTTGCGCATGGATCGCGCCGAGGGAATCGTGGCGATCGACGGCCTTCCAGACGTGGCCTCGCTCCCCAGAGCTGTCTGGTTGCGCTTCCGTGACCTGCTGGACGAGTGCCGCCGGCAAGGCCGCCCGCTTCTGGCTAGTGCGCAAGGAGTTAACTCCGCGCAGATAGATACGCGCTTTGCGGAGGCGGGCGTAGCTCTTCTTAGCATTCCTGACATTGAACACGACGAGATTGAGGCGTATTTCCTTCGGTTGGATTGTCCGCTTGTGCTCGCAAAGGAGTGGGCCCTAATTTGCGAAGAGCAATCTGAAGGCCACCCAAAGCTGATCCATTTGCGGGGACGTGAGCTCAAAAGCCTCGGCTGGCCGGCTCCATCCTCCGACGCCGTGGAGCAGCCGGGCAAGAGTGTTGATGGCGCGAGAGCCAGCGCGAGGGCTGTGGTGGCCAGGACCGTCGCGGAGATCGACCGGGATTTGCTTTATGGCCTCTCGGTGTCTTTGCTTGACTTTGATCGGGGCATTGCCTTGTCGGTGGCAGTTGCTCTTGGTAACGTAGGTTCTCCAGGCGATTCGTTCGATCGGCTTGTGGGCAGTTGGATAGAGGAGCGCGGGGATGGCGACTATCGAGCCACGGCCCTGTTGACTGGCCAAGCCCAACAGATATGGCCGACGAGCAAAGTAGAGTTTGCACACGGAGCGATTTGCAAAGCATTTATGAGACGCAAATCGTTACGAGTCGATCAAGCCATGCCGATGCTGCTCCACTCCTTGGCGAGCAAGGACAAGGATTTAGTGTCCAGTATGATCGCGGGCGTTGTTCGCGGCGATGCCATGCGCGTTCCAGGCCTAGCTCAATATCTAGCGCCTCTGGCATTGATGGCGATTCGACCCGGGCAAGTCATTTTCCCGAGTTGTCCAGAGACGTCGCTCAAGCTGCGGATGATGCAATTCCGAGTTGCGGTGGCCAATGACGATCCGAATATCGTAGTTGTGGCGGATGCATGGCGTTGCGAAATTGATAGTTTTGATAAATGTAACCTGGGCGCCGCCAGCGCGGCGATGTGGGGTCTATCTGTAGCAGGCATCGGATCTGACGCCAATTTTCCCATTGAAACAGCAGTCCAAGCTATCGCTGAGGTCGTTCGCGGAACGGAGCGGTTGGCCGCCATCGTTCAAAAGCATGAAGCGGCGACGAGAAAGAAATTACCCTTCGGCGCCGAAACCGAAAACGTTCCAGCGGCGCTGCTGAGCATGGCATGCACTAAAGTGCGTTCATCCGCAGCCTTGGGTCGAATGCTTGACTGCTTGTCGAAGATTGAACCAGAAATCCGAACTGTGATGCTAGAAGCATTTGAAGTCGGCGACATGCGCGATAACCTACAGTTTTTCACCAGCGCGTTCTTGGGGCTGTGCAAAGAGGAGACTCCAGACTGGCCAGAATTCTTGGACGAGTGCGCTCGGGCAGAACGCCTTGCCGATGAGTGGGGATGCGCGCCAATGGCTGTTGCGTCCCTTAGGATGCGGGCAAACGTGTTGTCGGACAAGATGTCGAATCACGATGCCGCCATCGCTCTCCTTGAGTTAGGCATGTCTCGGCATTCCGGCTCGAATGAACTCCTATCAGAGATAGGCAAAGCCCATTTCAACGCCCGTAGGCACAAGGAGGCCCTCGCCGCCTTTGAGCTATCCTTGGACAAGGCGCAGGACCGACCACAAGCGAATCCATATCCGTATTCGATGCGGCTCGCGGCGCTGGCAAGCCACGAGCTTGGCGACACCGCCAACGCTGCGAGTTGGTTTGAGGCGGGTGCACGCTCGGCCAGGCGGATCGGGATGGATGAACTGGCGATAGGTTTGGACCTCGATGCTGCCCACTGCTGGATTTTGTGTGAGCGCTGGATCCCCGCCCTTAGCACGTTGGTGCGCGTCCACGGTGCGGTGGCTTCGCGAGTAGAGCGCGCCGAAAATTCGACACTCTTCGCTATGCGTGAGATGGCGCGCCGCGTCATTTCTTGGGCGAAGAATCGGGCTGAGCCAATAGACGCCCCAGGGGAAGAGCTTTCAGTGGGTTTGTGCAGCAATCCGAACATTCCTTGGGACCGCTTACCTGATTCCGACAAACCATTCGACTCATCGTCCGCCGGGATCGTCTTTATTGCCCGCGCGAAGAGCATCACCTCTCCTGCGGTGGAGGAAATACGCTTGGCCGTCGAGAAGTCAACGGTGCCGTTGATGAGCTCAGCCATGTGGATTTATCGCGCTCATGACCAATTCGCGACAGGCCAGTTCGAATCCATCGCAACATCGCTGACGAAAATTGTCGATGGGCACTGGCGCATGCAATGCCTGCTGCGTCGTGGACATGGAGAGGAGGTGTTCGCACCCGGGACTATGTCTTTATCAGTGGAGGACCGAGCGAATTTATTCGACTTTAGGCTGTCAATGGCCATCGCCTGTCTGCTTCGCAAGATAGAAGGAAAGACAGCCACAACACTGATCGACTCTTGGCTGTTGGCTTTGGACAATTCCGAGCACGCAGCATGGCTGGGATCCCAGATATTGGCTGTGAGGCAGGCGATCGAAGTTGATTACGCCTCGGCTAAGTCTATCGCTTATGCTGAGGACTCGACATTGCTCGCTAAGATTGGCGCTTGTGCCGTGATCTTGTCGGACCCTCGCAGTTCGCCAACTGACACCGCATGGTGCCAAGTTGGAGCTCTATATTGGGTCATTAAATCAGACACGTCCGCCAAGGGTTTCTTGGTGGCCGCCTTGGATCTGATCGCTGATCGTTTTCTTGCATTGTGGCGCCACCACATTGCAGAGCTTTCTCTCCTTGATGAGCCAGACGAGGGCGTCGCGTTGTTGGCGGATGCTGTTAGATCTCCAGGCTCTGGAGCCTCGCGTCTGATCCGTCTTTTCCAAGCTGTGGATGTAGCGTGCAATGTTGAATTGCCAGCAGATGTCCTCCAAGTGCTGGAGTCTGCTAGGCGGGGCTGATCGGTGGCCAGCGGCTTTATCGAGTCAGCTTGAGATTGCACTGGCGCGCGCCCATGGGCGCTTGCCTCCGGTCGAATCTCGCCTATGGCGAGATCAGGCGCTTCCCTCCTTCGTCGGGAAGCGTCGATCCGGCTATTTTGCCGTATGCAACGAGATACTGTTTTTCCGACGCTGATATCCGTGTGAGGATATCAAGGCATTGAAATACTTTCCCTATTTTCTACGCCTCAATATGACAACAATTCTTTCAGTCGAAACGATTCTGTCACTCGATGATGTTGCGCAACAGCATGTGCAAATAGCAATCTTTCTGACGCAAAGATGGCCTGGCATCACCCTAGTCGACACGTTCTTCGGTGACGGTGAGATTCAAGTGACGCTTTCCTGTCCATGGTGCAAGGGCGAGATCTGGTGGGATTCTCTCAATGATGATCTTTATTTCGAAAGTAACAAGGATATCCGACGTTGGGAGCAGCAAGAGTTGAATATGTTTGGAAGTAATCCGAAAAATTGATCTACCAATCGAGATATCTGGGAATCATGGCAGTGGGAGCAACTGAAGACGTTAGGTAACAGCAAGCTGATCATAGTAAACAATGTACAGTGTATGATAAGCAGTAAGCAGTAAGCAGTAAGCAGTAAGCAGTAAGCAGTAAGCAGTAAGCAGTAAGCAGTAAGCAGTAAGCAGT
>NZ_JBXAQJ010000018.1:81544-107534 GCF_058807115.1 Pseudoduganella sp. GW821-FHT12E03
TAAGCAGTAAGCAGTAAGCAGTAAGCAGTAAGCAGTAAGCAGTAAGCAGTAAGCAGTAAGCAGTAAGCAGTAAGCAGCAAGTAGTCTATAGGTAGTCCAGCTGAGTGTTGATCTTCTAAATTATCTTAGAAAATTGAAGTTGAAAGGTCCCCTCTGCCTCAAGGCAGTAGGGGACCAATGGGAAACAGTGCGCTTAGAATATTTTCTAATGGCACTCAAAAAAGTTAATGCAAGTGCACTTTCTAATAGAGGTAACGGTTATTTTTTGGTTTATCTAAAAAATTAATTTCCCGAAATTTCTGGATGTTTCCGTTGAAAAAATAATAATTTCTCTTTCCTTGCTAATTAAAATTTCCGACAGGAATTCATGCTCGACTTTCTCAATCACTGAGATTACGGCGCAACATAAGCGGGCAGCTTCTGTTGCCATCCAAAAGGTCTTTAACGTTGCTACGGCCAGCATAGGGATCGCCCTGGTCTGGTTTTATCTCCCACTAAGCTGGTTGACCTCATCATTACTGATTGCTGTTATTAATAATCCGTTCTGTAGAAACGGGCCAAGGTTACGTTTACTAACGCTACCTTAAAATATGCTGGGGGAGCGGCCAAGCCCCCCCTTGAAAGACAGCTGCCAAGCTGTCGCATTACGCCAAACAACACGTCGAACCCTGCCAAGGGTTCTATGCGCATTTTCCACCGGTCCAGCCTTTCATTACTAATGACGACACGTAATCAGTGCGCCGTCACGTTCGAATACTACTCAGCCAGTCTCCCTCTCCCTTGCCTACTGCAACTGGTGCCACCCAGTCTGGCAGTCGGAGATTCCCACGTTAGCCAAAAAACGTCATAACACGACGAAACCAGGCTCATTTCACAAACTAGCCTTTCAGCTCTCTATCTCTTTCGAGATTCGATTTCGGGGGCTAAAGATTCCAAAAACGCTCCCTTACTCGTTTGCCAAACTTCCACCTTCTGATTTACCAACGGACTGAAGCCGCGGCAATCCCTTCGTATTACTAACCGAAATGCACCCTCACCTATCGATGGGGTTACAACGACATGCTTAAGCTATGCATCGATCTTGATAGCTTGCGCCACCAAGTACCAGCACACCAAGATTTCTCCCGTGTACCTCACCGAATTACGTCGGTGCTGAAGCCCACACGTTCGGAATGAGTAATACCCTTTCGAGCACCCCTCACTGTGGATTTTCACCACTTCGTTTATGGCCGGAACAATTCACCTGTCACCAGGGTGTCCGTGTCCGTGTCGCCCAATATTTCCATTGCGTTGGATTGAGTCGAAGAGGGGGATTGCACCCCTCAGCGCTCGTCGTAGCATGGCGAGCTTCGTTAAAAGCACCACGCTTCACCGGTGTAACTGATCTTGGCGGATCAGCTATAGGGACATCCGTCCCATGCACGGTACGGTCGGAGGATGGCGCCCCCGACGTGTGTTGCTAAATCGAGGGGGCTAGCCTCTGGCGTGCAGAAAGTATATGACAACGTTTTTCCGTAGTCAGGAATCTTATTACCTTAGGTTACGCCAACATCTAAAAAACAGATGTTCTCTATATATTTGGTTACGCCAAAAAAATCCGAGGTTACCCTGTGGCAATAGAAAAGAAAGCTATGAACCCTTACGTTTTTACCAAGAAAACCAGCTTTATGCAGCGAGTTGCTGACCTAGTCAGGTCTGGACATCATCGCTATATCATGGGCCACATACCAATTGAAAAAGCTGGTTTTTTTTCAGCCAAGATGGGATCTATGTATGGATGTCATGCGGATAAAGTTACAGCTCATCGCATGCGAAAAGCTGGATATTGCAGCTCTCGTTTGCTTTTCTTGTATCAAGAAGGACAGCCGCAACTTCTATGGATACTTTTGGTGTCAACGGGAGGATGGCAGCATGATGAAGCCGGGCGTGAGAAGTGGCGTGATGCTTTATCTGATCGAGTTTATGTGACTGGATACGAATTGGTGCGCCATATTAGAGCTGGAAATGCTAGACCTTCCTGGACTTGGCGCTACACCGCAGAGAGATATGCTGAAGTCCGCGGCGCCATCATTCAAACAGTTCGGAAAAAACGTGACAATGAATTGAAGCAATGGATTGACACTGTGTGGCGTTCCCCAGCATTTGCAGGGGTGCGCGAGCAAGTGAAAGGAATTGCTACTTTGCTGAAATCTGAATGGAAAAGAAGTCGTGGCGCTGAAATAATGCCCAGAATTCCGATAGGTATTGGCTATGTAAGGCGGATTCCGGATAAAGGGGTAATGCTGATTGAGTTGTTTAAAGAATTAAAATCAATGAAGTAGCGCGCATAATTTTCCTATTGCCGGATATTTTATAAATCCAAGCTGTCTCAGATTTAACTATCAAATTTTGCTGATCTTTCATAAAGGGATGACCAAAATATTTTTTCCTCGTCGCTTTTACATTGAGCTAGCATTGTTGCGCTTACGGTTTCCATCGGGTCGATACCAAGTAGTTTGGCTAGTTTGATGGCAACCAAAACACTCATGTTTTGCCCATTCTTATACTGAGAAACCGCTTGCCGAGTAATACCAATCAACATGGCCAACTGGTTATCATTTTTGACTGAAGGATAATTTTTAAGGACATCGTCCAGATAATTTTTTGTTGTCTTAGTAGTCATGGTTGTCAATGGTCATTGACATGCGTTCCTTTAGCGTATTAAATTGGGGTGGTGGTCATTCGCTGTTTGACCGCCACTCCTCTTCCTGCTCACATCCCAAGGAATCAGCATGCCTCACGTCAATGTTAAAAGCCCTAGTTTGGCCGTCGGCCGCAGCTACCTTCCGGCGCGCATTAATAACATTCCCAAATTCATCACAAGCGTGCGCGGCGCCATTGTGCAACATCCAGATGTGGCCGCAGAAATTCTTTTAGCTGCCACTGATTGCCTACGTCGCCGTTTTTCGTCTCCGGAGAACGGGACCGCATTGATGAGTGCGCTTTTACGCCTGGTGGAGGAGTCCTGTTTGGCTAGGGATCAGTCGATGGTCTAGAGCCTTAGTTATTTTTTTGGTTCGCCTGAATAGGTTTTTCCGTTTAGGACTCGCGTGTGATCCTTGGCTGAGGTGAACTACTTCCAAGGAAGAACATGCAGAACCTCCCTACAAGATTGACAAAACGGCGCTTGATCGCATGCGTCCTGCTCGCGGCGTTGCAGGTTCAGGCGAACGCTGGCTTCAACGGCGAGTTGGATGCCATGTGGAACACCACCCAGGCGCAAGCATACTCAAATGGCCAAGGCATGGGCATTTTTGGAGGAAGTGCCTCCATCAGGACCCCTGTTCGCACTTTCAACCTGATCTCATATGACCCGCCGCGCATGGAGTACGGCTGCTCCGGCATCGATGTGCAGTTCGGGTCATTCTCCATGCTGAACGGTGAACAGATAAAAACGTTGACGCGCGCGGTAGTCCAATCTGCCAGCGTCTACCTGGTTCACCTGGCAATCGCATCGCTGTGCAAAGAGTGTGAAAACCAGCTTTCGAAATTCATGAGGATGGTGCAGGATCTGTCCAGTTCAACAAAGAACACCTGTACCCTGGGTAAGCAACTGGGAAGTGTAATCAGCGGCGATGTTGGGGCTACCGCGGCAGCCAAGTCCGGTGAAAGCGTTCTGGCTGCGGTCGAGGCGGCGACGTCGGTGGCAAAAGGTACGTTGACCGATAACTTCTCTGCTTGGTGGGATCAGTACAGCAAGGGCTCAACAAGCCAACGAGGGAACAGTGAAAACGACAGCACAGCCTATGGAAACCTGCTGACGAATTCGATGATCACCACCGGCGGCTTTAATTACATGAACACTCAAACGCTTGGTGGTGATGCCGGAGCCATGTCTCTTCTGATGAGTGTGTTTGGGACGGAGATCATTGCCACCGCAGATCAGCTGTCGGCCGGCGTGAATAACGGTACTGGGGCTCAGTCACAGACGACATCCAGCGCGAGCAGCGTACCGGATCGAGATCTACACCAGAGTCTGATCCGGCTCAGCGCGATTCGCAACGGCGCCATCGAAGCAGCGCCCCCACTGGTAAGGATTTGCCGGGAGTTCGATGCTGCCAAGCCCAAAACCTGTCAGAAAATAGACCAAAAGCCGATGACCTTCCCAGGTGTTTTCAGCTATATCGTGACAATGGTCGCCGGCGCACAGCCTAGCTCGAGCGGCGTATTCATCGGAGTTCAACCTGGCTCGATAGCATCCAAAATCAAGCTGGCACAACCGCTCTCAGCCTCGGAACTGACTTTCTTACGGGCCTTCTCCGTCAACAGTGGCATTTTGCTGACTGAAGCTGCAGGAGCTTCTGGTAGTACGTATGAGTCGTTAGTGGAGCGCATCATGAATTTGATGGCCGATGAAATGACGGTGGCCATTGGGCGCGCCATGGTCCGCTCCGTCAATGCATCGTTTCCGGATTCCTCAATCGCCAATGAAGCAAATACGATGGCACTTCCCATGCCCGTATGGATGCAAAAGAATGTCAAGGATTTCGAGTCGCAACTGAACGACTTTCTTCCAGAGTCGGGGTGGGCACTGCTTCAAAAGCAGGTTGACATCCTAAATTCCTTATCAAGTGTGAAGCGCTTTGCTGCGCCGAACCTGTCGGCGAATGGACGCTAAGATGAGAAAAATCAATCGCGTCCTGTTGCTTTCGCTGTTTGCTATTTTGCCAGGCATCGCCATGCCACAGGCTATCGGCACTCCTGCATATGTAAGTGCACCAAGTGATTTCCCTATCATCTATACAGTTGGAGATGCGCGCCCCATGGTCGCAGCCCTGAATGCCATTGCGATGCTTTTTGGCGGCAACGATGCCACTGCAAATTCGTTCATGGGATCTGGTATTGGCGCGATGGTGATCGGGAGCCTAGTGCTCATGCTGGCCAGTTCCGTTTCGAAGGTACAGATGCAGATAGGTCCTTGGGCGCTGTCTGTCTTGTTGACCTTCGCGCTGTTCTATCCGAAAACCACTGTCAAAGTCAGCTCGTATTTCGATGCCTCTGGCGGATCCGTTGGCGCGGCTCAGCTCTACTTCGTCGATAACGTTCCGATCGGCTTGGCCATACCAGCAGGTGTATTTGGCATGATCGGACAGAGGTTGTCCGCTGCCTTTGATACGACATTCACCTCGGCCGATGCCGGCGGCGGTTTCCTTGCGTTGGGCACCGACGGCTTTGCAAAGCCACTGAGAATTTTGCTTGGCGCGCGCAGTGCATTTAGCTGTACCAGTAATTCGAACCTGTGCAACAACCTGCTCAGCTACGGCCGCTATTGCCTGCATCCCGCCAGTGGCGTTCGAGCAAATACCAGCCTTCTCACAAAGGTCGACGGCATCTCGAAATTTTTCTCCAGTCAGACCACTGGCACAATGATTTGGTGGTCTGAGAATGGTGATGGTGCGTTTGCTCCATGTCCTTATGCTGGAGCCGCGTTGCAAGATGCGATGGAGCGCTACGTCACCAATGCCAGCAACAATTTGCCTGCCGGTGGCCAATATCGAGTTAATTTGAGCTCAAGCTTCTCTGCCGACCTGGCTGCCCGTATGGGAATGCAAGATGCAAATTCAGAATCTCCTGGTAGCAGCGGCGGCATTGGAGTCGATTCCTCGTACAACATCATCGCGACGTGGACGCAACAGCTCGGTGCGACGATCAGCGCCGACAACAATGCGATCATGATGAATCTTGTTTTCCCTCCACACATCAAGGCGATGATCCAATCGGCCTCGAGTGAAAATGCGGAGGCAACCTACCAGCAAATTTTGCGCGAAGGGATGGAAAAAGCCAGGCTTGATATGGCCGGCGAAGGGAGCATGTTCGTCAATTTATCCGTGTCTGCGATGAATTTGTTCACCTTCCTTTATATCGCATTCACGCCCATTGTCGCCCTGGTCATCGCGGTCATGGGCGCGCACTCGATCAAGCTGGTCGCGTCGTATATGGTATTTGGGTTATGGACGCAGACTTGGATGCCCACGGCCGCGATCATTAGCTACTATGCCCAAACGTCATTTTTTAGCAAGATGGCTAACCTTCGTCACAACGGTGTGCTGACGCCCGAGCACATCGATCAGTTCTACCAAGACTTGGTGAATACGATGGCCACGGCCGGCACGTTTATGGCCGCGACGCCGATGATTACGTTATCGCTACTGACCGGATCTATCTATGGATTGGTTAGCCTTGCAAATAAGGCTGGCGGCAGTGGTGCGGCCTATCTTGACGAAAACAAAGCGGCACCGGACGTCAACAGGGCTGCTAACGTCGACGCCATATCTAAGCAAGTCGAATCGATGGGTGTGCCGTTTGCCGGCGGCGCCCGAACTCCCGGCGGAGTGGGACCTGCGAGCGGCCCGCGGGCAGGCTACGAAGCGTTAGGCGATGGGAGTGTCACCCTTGGATCCGGCTCGTCCAGCAGTGTTAGTGCTGGCTCGGATCTTTCAAGCCGGCTTGCGTCTGAAAGGAAGGCCAACGAATCTGCGCGAGCCGCTTTCTCGGAGAAATACGGTGAGCAGTACAGGACAAGCGTTGAGGGCTCAAGTGGCACTGAAGGCGGCCACGCTGAATCAGTAAGTACGGGTGGGGATCAAAGCTTTACGCGCAAGCAGGCGGTATCCGACAAGAGCTCTTATGCTCAAACTACGACTGGCTCGACTAACGTCACGGCCGGGGCCGGCATGACGGCCAACAGCGGTTCTGGGAACAGACCTGGTAATCCAGCCGAGCCAAAATCTGGAGAACTTGTGAGCGGGCAGCATGGCCCTCTGGCGCCAGGTAAAACAACCATTCCGCAGAATGGGGCAAGGCAATCTGGCACCGGCATTCCTTTGCCTAAACCTGCCGCCAGTGCTAATTTCAGTTTTGATACTAATTCGCAAGAACAGGATCAACGTGGCCGCACCTTGAGCGCGCAGCAGGATACTGGAACCGCTTCAACATTGAAATCTGGGCACGATTCAAGTGATAGATCCGGACAATCCAGTAAAACGACGGCATCGGGATCAGTAGCCAAATCTGCCGAACGGGCTGCCGATGAGCAGCGGATAAGGGGACTGGACCGATCGGTTGCAGAAGCCGCTGCTGCGGTGCAATCTGCAGCAATTAGGAATGAGCTCTCAGAGAGTATGGGGACCGGTACTTCTGTCTCCTTGGCGGCCTTGCGAAGCCTGGCTGTCGATCAAGGTTCCGCAGGTGCCGGAAAACAACCAGGCATGGCAAGTGGTGCAGCAATGCTAGCGGCGGGCGGGGTAATTGGCAAAGTTGCAGGAACGGATGCGCGTCAGGCCGAATTGCAAGATAGTCTCCAGGACCGCAAAAGCGGATATCTTCAGAGTGGCTACAACGATGACCGAGCGACGTTGGCAGCTTTGCGTGACATGACCCTATCTGGCAATGCTGACGAGCGGGCAGTCGGGTTCAAGGGAATTGCCGCCTACGCTAGCGTTGTGAATGACCCTTCGGCGAAACCCCTGTCTGACCGTGCTGATCGAGCAGCAGACAACGCACAGGCCCTGAGCAATGCAACGAGCGCGCTCAGCAAGGTTGCGCCGGCCGATTTTGGTCAAGTCGCTACGAATGCCGGTAGCGCCCCGGCGGCGATTACCGGAACTGCATCAAGCATGGGCGCGGACGAGCATCATCCAGCAGGAGATAAAGTGCCGACCAGCGGCCAAGTACATCGCCAGGCAAATAGTGTTCAGCAAGGTGTGGCCGCGCAGATTGCAAACGCCAAACAGCAGGTCGGGGCGTATTTGGCTTCTGGCCAGAAAAATGAACAGGCAGTTAAAGCCGGCGGGGACGTGCTGCAGCGCATTGCTAATGCCGAGAATGCCGGGACAATCTTGGAGTTGCAAAAAAATCCAGATTTCCAGCGGTCTTGGGATGCGTTTAAGCGAGCGGCTGACTTTTGAGCGCCTGCTGGGATACGGTTCAGCTTTGGCGCACAGCGCAGCTTACAGCTTGTTGTGTAGCCGCTTGCGCCGAATTTCGTCCCAGTAGGCATTCGTGTGGTCAACGTCGGCTTCTGAAGTAGCTCGGTTTGAGCGATAGCGGCGCGCGAACACTCCAATGATGACAAAGAGAAGTATTGTCGGGCCCCATATTGCAAGAAAATTCATTTCCCTACCTTGTTTCGTTGCTTGGATACGGAAAGCGTTCAGGTCCGTCCGTATGTATGTTTATTGGGTACGAATACATCAGTTACTCAAGTAAAACATTACCTTAGCGACGGAATACGCGATCTCGCCGGGCTATCTCCTCTTTGATAGCTTGGCAGGTGCCAGAAATTGCACCTGTAAGTGGTGCGAAGTAGCTGCGCAGACTGTTAAAGAAAATCGCTTTAATAGTCATATCCATATCCGCCTCCATAGCTTTGAAATTAAGCAGTTGTGATGCCTAGAGGATAGCACTCTAGGATGTGTGCTGGGAAAGAGTGTTGTACGAAGTATCTCCACGGTTGATGGTGATATTCTAAGCAAATTGCTTAATTGCATTGTGCAGTACAGCTTTCCAAGGAGGGAGAATTGGCCGACTTGAACGATGACGGATCGCATGTTGAGGCTGCTCTGCGATGGTTTTTCGAAGTGTGCGAGAACCCATTGGAGCTGGCTGAGCGTATTGAGAGCGCGCGAGCGCATTATCGTGGCGCCACTGATTTCAGCGATGGGCGTTGGAGTTCGCGAGATCCGTTCGACGGCTTCGAGGATCGAATGGCCGTTATCTTGGCTCAAGGCGTTGCGACTCTACGAGACCGACGAACCTATGATGTGGAGCTCTCCTCTGAGACGCTACCGTTTCTAGCTGCGATTGGACGTGAGGTCGACCGGCTCCGCAGTATTCCCGGCGCGAGTGATCGCAGCAAGCGCATGTTGAGGCTGAACGAACGGCACCCCGACAGCGGAATCTTTGAACTGATCACGGCTTTGCGCTATGCGAAGGAGCCAGGGCTTCGCGTTGCGTTCAACGTTGAGGGCCCAGTTCGTTCCGCTGATTTTCGCATTGGCTTGGATGATGACGATGATGATCCCTTAGACATTCATGTCGAGTGCAAACGGCTTCGGAGCAGTGTTTATGAGGAGAGCGAGAATCGTCGAGCGATTGCCATCCTCAATGAGGTCAATGATTTTGTTCACGCACGAGGAGCGAGTCTCGTGGTGGATGTCACATTCACTGCGGAGCTGACCAACGTTCCCGATGACTATCTTCTAAGGCACCTCCAAGTGGTAAAGGACTCCCAAATTCTTTTACCAGGAGCCTATCCGTGGAAGGACGAGTTCGGCGAAGGCGTGGTTCGTTTTTCCGATATCGAGGCCGTACGCCGGGACACACGGGATAGCTCCATCATTCTTGGCTCCAAGCTTGCTCGCTTGTTGGCCGGAGGCGATAGGCCTCAAGAGCAATTTCACTTGATTTGCGGAGGAGTTCCCCGTATCGAAGATACTCGATACATCGATGAGATTGACTACGGCACGGCGGTTTTCTGGCGTTGCTTGGCCGAATCCTCTGTTGAGGCGCGAGCGCGCCATATTCGATCCAAGCTAGCCGACATTGATCGCCAAGTCGCGAGTGCGCCTTTCTCGATCGCTCATATCGGCATGGACGTCGAGCGCGACGCCCAGACGGCGGATCTGCGCCGCGAGCGAAACATGGACGCGGCTAGCCGCTTCCGGTCGAAATCAAATTTGATAGAAGTGGATCTTCATTACTTTATGCCTCGCGTGTCGGAGCTGGTCAATTGGATGATCGACGAAACTGTCGAGCCGTTCAGTCGAATCGTGGACGGCCCATTTCTGTCTGGCACATCAAGACTTCTGGGTGGGACAGGTGAAGGCCTTGTTAAGCATGAGCCTGCTTGGCGCCAACGCGTCCCCCGGTAATGCACGGCGCGGTCGTGCGCGGCTATTGAGGCGCGTAGGCAGATCTTGATGTGTACTGGCCCCAGACTTGAACTGACATTGCTTGTCAGTTGGGAGGAAGCTTCCGCACCCCGAAGCGGACAGACGAATCCAACTAACCCATCTATTTGTCTGCCATCAATGGACGCCATAGGGGCGACCAGGTCGCTACACCGCCCCCTCCGTACCGGGCAGAGGCCGTAAATAGCTAGGATGCACGGTCATTGGATGCTGGAACGCGAGCAGTATCTTCACCCCCCCATAAAAATGCAGGCGCATTTCGCACTCCTGTTCCGTTCCCATCACCTGATAGGTGAAGACACTCTGGTTCGCGCCAAGGAAGGGAGTCGTCGAAAACTTGTGCTCGTTGCGGGTAATCATGCTTAGCCGAACACGCTCGTGCTGCGGGTCCAACTCGGTTATACGGGAGAGGAACTCGGGAAACCAACCTATGCGGCCCTGACATTTCCGACCAAAATGGACAAAGTAGAGGCCACGCGCTAGTTGCTCAATAAAGCTGTCCAAGCGCTCGATCTCTACCGTGTGCCCCAGCTTGTCGCCGAAATCGATGGAGCGGCTTTTGAACCGACGCAGCAGGCTATTGTTTCGTGCATATTGCCGTCGGATCTGGTGGCGGTAGTGTTCGATACCAACGGCATTGACGCTTTCCATGCCGACGATCACGCTGAGAAAGTATTCGTCCTCTCGCGATTTCTCCATATTGTGCTGGGCGCAGGCCGGAACTGTCAGCAATTCCCGGCGCAAGTCGACGTCGCTTGGCAGATCCTTCTGTTTCGGAAACAGGCAGCGTGGTGGTACATGTTCCACACTGACTGCGAGGTTGTCACACATGTAGCAGCTCACCATGGCATTTGATCCTGAGAATGGCCGTTTTTTGGATCGACGACTCTAACCCATCTGGCAATCACTGTCAGATCAAGTTTGAGCCGCTACACTTGATGCTTGATGGAAACTCGTGTATAATTGCTATCTTCTTCTGAATTACAGTCTTCGGAGGCGTGGGCGGTTCGAATCCGCCGCTGCTGGTGTCTGCCATTTTATGTTTGACTTGCGTTGTCCTTTCGATTCCACAGAATCAGATTGGACCCGTTTTAACCGCAATTCTTAATCTTATGGGAGGCTCTACTATGGATGCACATTCTATTTCAGCAGTTACACTCGCAATCTCGTCGTCGTTGACCAGCGCCGCTTGCGCTATCACGGCAGGCCTGGCAGCGAACGGTATTAGCCCTCGCCTATAAGAAAAATCCCCGCCTGAGAGCGGGGATTTTTTATTTTTCGCATTGTGGAAGCGCTACGGCTAACCGAGCTTCTTGGCAAGATCGCTCGGCCTGAGATGCGTATAGCGCTTCAACATGCCAAAAGTCTTGTGTCCGGTCATAGACGCTACCTCCATCACACTCAATCCCTTCTCGAACAGCCGGCTTGTCGCTTCGTGGCGCAGATCGTGAAAGCGCAGATTGACCAGGTAGCCGGGCTGCGCTTGTGTACCCGATGCAAAGCACTCTTGCTCGTAAAGCTTGCGCGCCCGCCGCTTTGCCAAGGTAAATGTTTGCCGGATCTGTCTCTCAGTGACGGGAAAGACTTTCCCGTCGATCGAGATCGGTAATTGCCTCAACACTTCGATCGCGCGCTTCGATAGAGGGATGACCCGATCATCACCATTCTTCGTGTTTCTCAAAATCGCTGCCGCGTTGATAAAATCAACGTCTTTGCGGAGTAGTTTCAGCAGCTCGCCGCGGCGGGATGCCGTTTCCACGGAGAGGTCGCAAATTGAAATAACGTATGGGTTCCGGGCCTTTCTCAGCTCCGCCCAGATCCTTTCGTGCTCACCGGTTTCCAAGCGCCGTTCGCGGGCAGGACCATTACCGGGAACCTCGATGGATCGGATAGGGTTTTCCAGAATCATTCCCCAGCGCTTAGTCGCTACCTGGAACACGCTGGAAATCAACATGAGGTACTTGCGAAGATTGTTGTCGGACCAGCCTTCTCGACGTGCTACACCCATGAATCGTTGTACAGCATCCCGGCCAACCAGATACATCGGGAGGCGGGCAATTTCATAACGCTTCAGCTTGCCGATCTTGTATGTCTCCACATACCAGCCCTTCTTTTTCGGGGTGATCTCGACCAGGTAACGATCGAGCAGTTCAGTCAAAGTCGTATTGAGGAATTTTTCCTTTTTCTGCTTCGCTTCGAGCACCAGTCGATGCGTTGGATCGGTGGTGGCGTCCGCTCGCATGCGATCCCGGTAGGCTCGGGCTTCCTGGAGGGTGTCAAACGTTTCGTCGATACGGGCGCTGTTGATCGTGAGGCGGACACGAAACGAAAATCCATCGCAGCGGGAGGTGATGTTGCGTTCGAGAACGCGCTCGTTTTGGGGCTTCTTGCTTGCCATTGTTGGGGACCTTTTGACCAGATTTGACCTATAAATACCTTACGGTACTTATCCGTCCCCGTCTAAGTGCTTGATATACTGGAATATACTGAATTGGAGAACCCGGGACCGGAAGTCCCGGGCAGCCAGCGTTACGGAAACGCCAGCATCGGCGGTTCGATACCGCCAAAGGCAAAGTCGGGGTGACGCTTCTGGATCATTTCCTCAATTTCCGCCACCCGGCCGGGTGGCACGTCGACAATCATCAACACCTGCCCCTGTGCGATCCGGGGCTCAAACTGTTCCAGCTTCGTGTTGGGAATGGCGGCCGCATTCATGCCGGTGGCCCAGCCGCCAAACAGCGCGCCACCGAGCGCGACCAGCAAAATAGCGGCCGTGCGGATGGTCCAGCCGTCAGGCGGGAACATGGTCAGCAAGATTGCGGTACCCAAGCCCACGATGCCGCCGATCACCATGCCCAGTTGGGCGCCATGCACGATATCCGTACGCTGCAAGAAGCTGCAATCGGGCATGTCTGAGGGTAATGTTTTATCTTTGGCAAGGAACTTAATGTGGCTGATTTCGATGCGTGCAAGCAGTAATTCATCCAGCATGGCACGCGCGCTGGGGATGTCTGGAAGCATGTAGTAGAGACGACGGCGCATGGTAATCTCCGAGCGGGGTATGTGTAATAGTTATAGCAAAGTTAACAAGAAATGCAATGTCAAAGGCAATAGTGGTGCCTTTCTTTTGTGGACATGTCCATCTTCACAAGTTATTGAAAAATATAAGATTTTCCAATTGAAATTGACTATCGGATGTGCGCAGCCGGTGCATTTCCGGTACAATGCCGGGCTATGACCCCCACCAATTTGTTTGCGGCCGTTCCTAAACGGTCTGAGCGCGCTCCCACTGCGCCTTTCCTCCCCATGTCCCGCGCCGAAATGGAACAACTCGGCTGGGACCAGTGCGACGTCATCCTCGTGACAGGTGACGCGTATATCGACCATCCGAGTTTCGGCATGGCCCTGGTCGGCCGCCTGCTGGAAGCGCACGGCTACCGCGTCGGCATCATCAGCCAGCCCGACTGGCTTTCCGCGGAACCGTTCCGCGCCCTGGGCAAGCCGCGCCTGTACTTCGGTATCACGGCCGGCAACATGGATTCGATGGTCAACCGCTACACGGCGGACCGCAAGCCGCGCTCGGATGATGCGTATACGCCGGGGGGCGAAGCCAATAAACGTCCCGACCGCGCGGTCACCGTGTATGCGCAGCGCGCCCGTGAAGCGTTCCCGGGAACGCCGGTCATCATCGGCTCGATCGAAGCGTCGCTGCGCCGCATTGCCCACTACGATTACTGGTCGGACAAGGTGCGCAAATCCGTGCTGACGGAATCCAAGGCGGACATGCTGATCTTCGGCAATGCCGAGCGCGCGCTGGTCGATATGACCAAGCGCCTGGCTGCCGGCGAGAAAATCAAGGACATCAAGGATTTGCGCGGCACCGCCTTCCTGGTGCCGTTGGGCTGGATGCCGGGTGAAGACTGGGGTGTGCACAATTCCACCCGCGTCGATGTGCCGGGCCGGATCGATCCGCATCCGGATCCGTATGCGATGGCCAAGGAAGACAAGAAGGAATGCGCTTCTGAAAACGCGGCGCCGGAACAGACGGTCAAACCAATTCGCATCATGACGCGCGAAGAGCGCCAGGCCATGGCGAAGGAAAAGCACAACCGCACCGTGGTGCGCTTGCCTGCCTATGACGTGGTCAAGGATGACCCCGTGATGTACGCCCACGCGTCGCGCGTGTTCCACCTGGAATCGAACCCGGGCAATGCGCGTGCGCTGGTACAGCAGCACGGCGACCGCGACGTGTGGATGAATCCGCCGCCGTTGCCGCTGGCCATGGATGAAATGGATAATGTCTATGACATGACCTATGCGCGCGGGCCGCACCCGAGCTATGGCGACGCGAATATCCCGGCCTGGGAAATGATCCGCTTCTCCGTCAACATCATGCGCGGCTGCTTCGGCGGCTGCACGTTCTGCTCGATCACGGAACACGAAGGCCGCATCATCCAGAGCCGTTCCGAACCGTCGATCCTGCGCGAGATCGAACATATCCGCGACAAGACCAAAGGCTTCACCGGCATTATTTCCGACCTGGGCGGCCCGACCGCCAACATGTACCGCCTGACGTGCAAGAGCAAGGAAATCGAAGAGACGTGCCGCCGCCTGTCGTGCGTGTACCCGTCGATTTGCGTCAATCTGAACACCAACCACAACCCGCTGATCAAGCTGTACCGCAAGGCGCGCGAAATCAAGGGCGTGAAAAAGATCCTGATCCAGTCCGGCCTGCGCTATGACCTGGCCGTGCGTTCGCCCGAGTATGTGAAGGAACTGGTGACGCACCACGTCGGCGGCTTGCTGAAGATCGCGCCGGAGCACACGGAAACCAACGTGCTGTCCAAGATGATGAAGCCGGGCATTGGCGCGTACGACGAATTCAAGGCCATGTTCGAGAAATACTCGATCGAGGCGGGCAAAAAACAGTACCTGATCCCGTACTTCATCGCGGCCCACCCGGGCACCACCGATGAAGACATGCTGAACCTGGCGCTGTGGCTGAAGAAAAACAATTTCCGCCTGGACCAGGTGCAAACCTTCATGCCGACGCCGATGGCCATGGCCAGCGCTATGTACCACTCGCGCCGCAACCCGCTGCACAAGGTCACGGAAGATTCGGAAATCGTGGAAACCCCGCGCAACCAGAAGCAGCGCACCGCGCACAAGGCGTTCCTGCGCTACTACGATCCGAAGAACTGGCCGATCTTGCGCGATGCATTGCGCCGCATGGGCCGGGGCGACTTGATCGGCACCGGCGAGCGCCACCTGATCCCGCCCTATGTGCAGGGTGAGGAAAACTTCAAGGTCTCGCAGGGCAAGCGCGCCATGCCGATGATGGCGCCTGGCTCGGACAAGCGCGGCAAGGGCTTGCCGGTGGCCCTGGGCCGTGGCGGCAAGCCGAACGCGCTGACCGGTTCCATGACGGCCCGCGCCACGGTGGAAACCAAGGCCCGTCCATCGATCCTCGACACCATCAAGGTGAAGAAGGCGGCGCCCGCATCCGCACCAGTCAAACAAGGTGGCCGGCCGGTGGCCAAGGCCAGCCCGGCGCCGCGCGGACGGAAATAACCAGCTGACAAGTCATCTGCTGGAAAGAGACGGCGGGCATTCCACACGGAATGCCCGCCGTGTTGTTTTCTGCCCTCAAATTTCACAAATGCATGGATAATTCATCCTAGCTCTCATGAACGTGCGGGGCGGGATGCGGCTACACTGATTGTTCAGATCGGGGACGCGCAGACCGGACCCCGGACCACAACTGGACAACTATGAACATATCCCTGAAAACCACGTCATTACTGCTGGCGCCGATGCTGGCGCTGCTGGCCGCCTGCGGCGGCGGCAGCAAAGACAGTGGCACCACCACCACCACCACGCCGACCCTGCTGTCGATTGCCGTCACGCCTGCCACCCCGACCGTGGCCGTGGGCCTGACCCAGCAAATGACCGCCACCGGCACGTATTCGGACGGCAAATCGGCCGCCATCACCACCGGCCTGACATGGTCGGCCAAGGGCACGAACATCACGGTGCTGTCCGGCACCGGTCTGGTGACGGGCAAGGCGATCGGTTCGGATACCGTGACCGCCACGGTGGGGACCGTTGCCGGTTCGACCACCGTGAACGTGCGCGGCCAGTGGGACGGGATTTCGGCGGGCGGCAACCACACGGTGGGCCGCCGCGCCGATGGCGCCTTGTATGCGTGGGGCTGGAACCGCCAGGGCCAGCTGGGTGACAATTCCAATGCGGACCGCACGTCGCCGGCGCTGGTCAGCGCCACCACAGGCGTCAAGCTGCCATGGAAACAAGTCGCGGTGGGGGAGTTGCATACCTTGGCGATCGACAGCGATGGCGTGTTGTGGGCCTGGGGCTTTAACCAGAATGGCCAGTTGGGCGATGGCACCACGGCCGACAAGAATGCGCCGGTGAAAGTCGGCGCGTCCAAGGACTGGGTCAACATTGCCGCCGGCAAATCGCACAGCATGGCAATCAACAAGAGCGGCGTGATGTATGGCTGGGGCCGCAATTTCAATGGCCAGCTGGGCGATAACAGCAAGATCGACCGTCTGGCGCCGACCCGTGTGGCCACCGTGACGACCGGTACGCCGGCCGCCACGGTAACGTGGACCGCCGTCTCGGCCGGCGCCACCCATACGCTGGCGCGCGCCATGGATGGCTCGCTGTGGGTCTGGGGCGGCAATGCCAAGAGCCAGCTGGGCAACAACGCCATTGCGGACGTGCAACAGCCGGCAAAAATCGGCACCTCGACCTGGGCCAGCGTCTCCGCCGGCGGCACCCATTCGCTGGCGATCCGCTCCGACGGCACCTTGTGGGCATGGGGCGATAACGCATCCGGCCAGTTGGGTGTCGCCACCTCGAATGCCGCCGTGACGGCCACCACGCCCACCCAGGTGGGCACCGCCACCAGCTGGTCGGTGATTGCTTCCGGCCAGGCGCACTCGCTGGCGCTGCGCACCGACGGCACGCTGTATGGCTGGGGTTCGAACAGCAATGGTCAGGTCGGCAATGGCAGCACTGTCAACGTCGGCGCGCCGACCCAGATCGGCACGGCCATCACGTGGGTGACGATCGAAGCGGGCTTGCAGCACAGCGTGGCGCTGCAAAAAGACAATACCGTGTGGCTGTGGGGCCGCAACACGGAAGGCCAGCTGGGCAACGGCACGCAAACCGACGTGACGGCGCCCGCCGCCTTGCCGTAACGGAAGGGCGATGTTGCGGCGGTTGCTGATCCTCGCAGGACTATGGCTGGCGGCGCTGGGCGCGCTGCCGGCGCATGCGCAGGAAAAGCTCACGCTGCAACTGAAGCACACGCACCAGTTCCAGTTTGCCGGCTATTACGCGGCGGTGGAAAAAGGCTATTACCGCGAAGCGGGACTGGACGTGCAAATCCTCGAAGGCGCGGACGGCAATGAGCCGGAGCGCGCGGTGTTGGCCGGCAAGGCGCAATATGGCGTCGGCAGCAGCAGCCTGTTGCTGGCGCGGCTGGCCGGCAAGCCGGTGGTGGTGCTGGGCGTGGTGTTCCAGCACTCGCCGTACGCGCTGATCATGGCGCAGTCGGGCGCGACGCCCGACGTGCACGCGATTGTCGGCAAGCGCGCGATGATCGGTTCATTGACGGATGAGCTGACGCAAGCCGATGAAATCATGGCCTACCTGAAGAAGGAAGGCATCGCCCCGACCAATCTGATCCGGGTCGAACACACCTACAATCCGGACGACCTGGTCAAGGGCCGCATCGATGCGATGTCGGTATACGTGACCAATGAACCGGATTACCTGGACCGCATTGGTTTCCCTTACGATATCTACAGCCCGCGCAATGCCGGCATCGATTTTTATGGCGACAACCTGTTTACCAGCGAACAGGAAATCAAGCAGCATCCGGAGCGCGTCAAGGCCTTCCGCGCCGCCAGCATGCGCGGCTGGCAATATGCGATGAGCCACCAGGAAGAAATCGCCGACCTGATCCTGAATAAATATTCACGCCGCAACGACCGCCAGCATTTGCTGTTCGAAGCGCGCGCCATGGTGCCGCTGGTGCAGCCGGTGCTGGTGGAAATCGGCTACATGAACCCGGAACGCTGGCAGCACATTGCCGACATTTATGCCGAACTGGGCATGCTGCAAAAAGGCGTGACGTTTGACGGCTTCCTCTATAACGTCGAGAGCGGCCCCAGCCTGACGTGGCTGTACCGCGTGCTGGGCGCGGCCAGCGTGTTGCTGATCCTCGGCGCGGCGGTGCACTTCAGCCTGCTGACGCGCGAGCGCAACCGCGCGCAGGAAGCCATCCGCAAAGGGGAAGAGCGCTTCCGCACCATGTTTGAAGCGGCGCCGCTGGGCATTGCGCTGATCGACACCAACACCGGCCAGTTCAGCGACATCAATCCGCGCTACCAGCAAATCGCCGGCCGCACGCTGGAGGAAATGAAGGCCAGCACCTGGCGCGACCTGAGCCATCCGGAAGACGTGGCGGCCGAGCAATTGCAAATCGACGCCATGGCGGCGCACCGCCAGTCCGGCTTCAAGCTGGCCAAGCGCATGCTGCGCCCGGACGGTTCCGTGGTGTGGGTCGATGCCTCGATTACCGCCGTGTCCGGCGCAGGTGCGAGCAACGGCGCGCAGCAGGCGCTGCACCTGTGCATGATCGAAGACATCACGGAAAAGAAACAGACCGAAGCGCTGATCTGGCAGCAAGCCAACTTCGACACCCTGACGCAATTGCCGAACCGGCGCATGTTCCACAACCGGCTGGAGCAGGCGATCATCAAGAGCCGCCGCGATGGCAACCGGATTGCCATCCTGTTCATTGACCTGGACCACTTCAAGGAAGTCAACGATACGCTGGGCCACCACCAGGGAGATATCCTGCTGGTCGATGCCGCGCGCCGCATCGGCGCCTGCGTGCGCGAATCGGATACCGTGTCGCGCCTGGGCGGCGATGAATTTACCGTGATCCTCGGTGCACTGAGCGATATCGGCCGGGTGGAAACCATTGCGCAAAATATCATCGACAGCCTGCGCGCGCCGTTCCAGCTGGGACAGGAACAGGCCTTCGTGTCGGCCTCGGTCGGCATCACGCTGTATCCCGATGACGCCAGTTCCGTTGATGATTTGTTGAAGCATGCGGACCAGGCCATGTATGCCGCCAAGGATGCCGGCCGCAACCGCTTCAGCTACTTCACGCCGGCGCTGCAGGTGGCGGCCCTGAACCGCATGCGCCTGACCAATGATTTGCGCGGCGCCGTCAAGGCCGGGCAAATGGAATTGTATTTCCAGCCCATCGTGCACTTGCGTACCGGCCGCATCCACAAGGCCGAAGCATTGGTCCGGTGGCGGCATCCGCTGCGCGGCATGGTCAGTCCGCTGGAATTCATTCCACTGGCCGAATCGTCCGGCCTGATCCACGAAATCGGCGAATGGGTGTTCCAGGAATCGGCGCGCTGGATCCAGCGCTGGCGCGCCGACATCCACCCGGAATTCCAGGTCAGCGTGAACCAGTCGCCGCTGGAATTCCAGCGCGAAGGCGGCTACGAAGGGTGGATGCGGCAGCTGGCGGAACTGGGCTTGCCGGGGCAGTCGGTGGTGATTGAAATCACTGAAGGCTTGCTGCTGGACGCGTCCAACGCCGTCACGAAGAAATTGCTGCAATTGCGCGACGGCGGCATCCAGGTCGCGTTGGATGATTTCGGCACCGGCTATTCGTCGCTGTCGTACCTGAAGAAATTCGACATTGATTACCTGAAGATCGACCGCAGCTTTACCCGCAACCTGGCCCCCGATTCGTCCGACATGGCGCTGTCGGACGCGATCATCGTCATGGCCCACAAGCTGGGCCTGAAAGTCATCGCCGAAGGCGTGGAAACCCTGGAACAGCGCGATTTACTGGCGCAGGCCGGGTGCGACTATGGCCAGGGCTACCTGTTCGCCAAGCCCATGCCGGCCGCGGAATTCGACGCCCACCTGCGCGGCCAGCCAAAATAACGCATCCCCGCCGGAACGGGGATAATAGCGTCTTGGCTATCTTGTATGATAGTCAAAGTCAATTGAAATGATTGGAACAATCAATTTTTCAAATGGCGATCAAACCTTTAGACTGACGTCTCATTGATAACAAACCTCACGAGGAAACCACAATGTCGCTGATTAACACCCAGATCAAACCATTCAAGGCAACCGCTTTCCACAACGGCAAATTCGTTGACCTGACCGAAGCGTCCCTGAAAGGCAAATGGTCGGTATTCGTGTTCTACCCGGCCGACTTCACCTTCGTTTGCCCAACCGAACTGGAAGACCTGGCAAACACCCACGCTGAATTCCAAAAGCTGGGCGTGGACGTGTACGGCATTTCGACCGACACCCACTTCGCTCACAAAGCATGGCACGACACCTCCGACGCCATCAAGAAAGTGCAATACCCACTGATCGGCGATCCAACCGGCACCCTGTCGCGTAACTTCGAAGTCATGATCGAAGAAGAAGGCCTGGCGCTGCGCGGCACCTTCGTCATCAATCCTGAAGGCTTCATCAAAGTGATGGAAGTGCACGACAACGGCATCGGCCGCGACGCATCGGAACTGCTGCGCAAAGTCAAAGCCGCCAAATACGTTGCCGAGCACCCAGGCCAGGTGTGCCCAGCCAAGTGGACCGAAGGCGCCGCTACGCTGACCCCATCGCTGGACCTGGTTGGCAAGATCTAAGCACCGGTAATTAAACGCTGTACCACGGCGCCGGATTCGACCCCGGCGCCGTTCAAAGAAAAAGGAAAAAGTCATGTTGGATGCCAATCTCAAAACCCAGTTGAAAGCCTATTTGGAAAAGGTCGTGCAGCCGATTGAGATCGTTGCATCGCTCGACGATTCCGACAAAGCCCGCGAAATGCAGGCGCTGCTCACCGACGTGGTCGGCCTGAGCGACAAGATCACCCTGGTGGAACGTGCGGGCGCCCCGCGTACCCCTTCGTTCGCCATTACCCGCCCCGGGACCGATATCGCCGTGACCTTTGCCGGCGTCCCGATGGGCCATGAATTCACGTCGCTGGTGCTGGCGCTGCTGCAAGTGGGCGGCCACACCATCAAATTCGACGAAGCCGTGATCGAACAGATCCGCAATCTCGACGGCGACTATACGTTCGAGACCTTTATTTCGCTGTCGTGCCACAACTGCCCGGAAGTGGTGCAGGCGCTGAACGCGATGGCCGTCATCAACCCGCGCATCAAGGTCATCACCATCGATGGCGCGGTGTTCCCGAAAGAAGTCGAAGAGCGCCAGATCATGGCGGTACCGATGATGTTCCTGAATGGCCAGCATTTCGGCCAGGGCCGCACCAGCGTGGAAGAAATCCTCGCGAAACTCGACACCAATGCCGGCGCCCGCGCCGCCGAGGAATTGAGCAAGAAAGACGTGTTCGACGTGCTGATCGTCGGCGGCGGTCCTGCCGGCGCGGCCGCGGCGATCTACGCCGCCCGCAAAGGCATCAAGACCGGCGTGCTGGCGGAACGCTTCGGCGGCCAGGTGCTCGATACCCTGGCGATTGAAAACTTCATCTCCGTGACGGAAACCGATGGCCCGAAATTTGCCGTGGCGCTGGAGCAGCACGTCAAGGCGTATGAAGTCGACATCATGAATACCCAGCGCGCCAGCGAACTGGTGCCGGGCAAGATCATTGAAGTAAAGACCGCCTCCGGCGCCACCCTGAAAAGCAAATCCGTGATCCTGGCAACGGGCGCGCGCTGGCGTGAAATCAATGTGCCGGGCGAGAAGGAATACCGCAACCACGGCGTGGCGTATTGCCCGCACTGCGACGGCCCGCTGTTCAAGGGTAAGCGCGTAGCTGTGATCGGCGGCGGCAATTCCGGCGTGGAAGCGGCGATCGACCTGGCCGGCCTGGTGCAGCACGTGACCCTGATTGAATTCGGCGCGGAACTGCGTGCCGATGCCGTGTTGCAGCGCAAGCTGCGCAGCCTGCCGAACGTGACCGTCATTGTGTCGGCGCAAACCACGGAAATCCTCGGCGACGGCAAGAAAGTCGTGGGCCTGACTTACACCGACCGCGGCAGCAACGCGTCGCACCAGGTGGAGCTGGAAGGCGTGTTCGTGCAAATCGGCCTGGTGCCGAACACGGAATGGCTGAAAGGGACGATCGCGCTGTCGCGCCACGGTGAAATCGAAGTCGATGCGCGTGGCCAGACCTCGGTGCCGGGCGTGTTTGCCGCCGGTGACGTGACGACGGTGCCGTACAAGCAAATCATCATCGCCACCGGCGAGGGGGCGAAGGCGGCGCTGTCGGCGTTCGATCACCTGATCCGTTCCGGTGACGAGGTGGACGAGCCAGCCGTAGCTGTTGCCGCATAATCCGTAGGGCGGGTTCTATGAACCCGCCATGCGTGCGCCGCGTTGACGCATGCAGGCGGCTTTGACTCGGCGTCCCCGTTAAAGCCGCCCTACGGAGTCAGCGCCATCACAAGATCAGATCGGCGCTGGCCTGCTTCTCGCGCAGCGCCCTGGCATTGCGATGCCGGGCGCGCAGGCGCGGATTGGTGGTCAGCCGTCCCACGGTTTCCCCCACCACCATCACCACCCCGAGCAGCGGCAAGACCAGCATCAGGCCCGCCACCCCGGCCACCGCGCCGCCAATGAAAATCATCAGCACGGTCATCAACGGATGCATGTGCAGGCTGCGGCCCAGTGTCAGCGGCATGAAAACGAAATCATCGAGCAGGCGCACCAGGATGAACACGCCGATGGCGCTGTACGCCACCAGCGGATCGCCGGCGCCATCGGTGAACGCCACCATCACCACCATGATGCAGCCGACGATCGACCCCACGTAGGGCACCCACGCCAGCAGCGCGGAAATCAGTCCCAGCACCACGGGCGACGACACGCCGATGGCCCACAGGCCGAACGCCAGCACCGCCGTGTCGAGCACCGTCAGCCACGCCAGGCCCTGGAAATAGCGGTGCGCGGTCTGGTCCACTTCATGCAGCAGGCACAGGGTGCGTTCAAAGAAGGCATTCGGCACGGCGCGCGCCAGGAATTTCTTGAACAGGTGGCCGTCGCGCAGGAAAAAGAAGGTTAAAAACGGCGCCAGCAACAGTGCGGGAAACCAGCCCGCCACCGACACCACAAAGCCGGTCAAATGGCTTTGCACGAAGTCTTCCGTGTAGGCGGTGAACTGGCTGTTGATGATCTGGCTTAAGTGGATGTCGTGCAGGATGGGAAATTGCTGTTCCAGCCCCAGCAGCAGTGAACGCACGAAAGACAGGCCCCCCTGCAGGTAGCGGCCCAGCATGTCTTGCCAGGAATCGGCCGGCGCCGCGGTCCAGCTGATACTGGCCAGCACCGCCAGCGCCACCGCCAGCAAGAAACTGCCGCCCACCAGCAGCGCCGCCAGGTTGCGGTCGATCCCCATGCGCAGCAGCCGCTGCATGGGCGGCATCAGCAGGTAATACAGGATGATCGCCAGCAAGAACGGGATGGCCAGCCACAGCATGTGCTGCGTGATCAGCAGCAGCACGCAAGTGCTGGCGATAATGCCAATCCAGACCAGCGGGCCGGCGGCTTCTTCATGGTTCACGGGCGGCAGTCTGCGCTGTGCACCGCCGGGCAGGCGGATATGGTCGATTTTCATAACGCCTCACAACGCTTCAAATTGCGGCTTGCCGGCCATCCACTCGCGCAGGCGGTGGCCGATGTGGCGGGCCAGGGCGAGGGCAATCTTGTAGCCGATTTTCGCATCGGTTTCCATCAGGCCCATGAAGTCGGCGCGGAAGAACACCGCCAGTTCGCAATGGTCCAATGCGCGGGCCTGGGCGTTGCGCGGCGCGTTGTCGAGCAGGGCCAGGTCGCCAAAGAACGACCCGGGCGAAATTTCCGCGACAATTTCCACGCCGTCGCTGTGGGCGCGGCTGATGATCACGCGGCCCGACATCACCAGGTACAGCGCCTGTCCTTCTTCTCCTTCGTCGAAAATGATTTCATCGGCCACGTAGCGGCGTTCATGCATCAAATCGTCGACGATGTTCAATTCCACCGGCGTCAGCGACGCAAACAGCGTCGATTCCTTCAACCGGTGCAGGCGCGGCGACAGCTTGGGGGATTTGAACAGACCGAACATCGGGAGCGACTCCATAACGAATGAGCCCGGGAAAACCACGGGAACTCTTTCGATTTTGACCGATTATTGTCAAGTTGCAAGTGTCAGCCGTCACAGTTGTATCGTTTGCGCCAGTGGCAAGTCCGGCTCCAGGTGGCTGGTCAGCACGGTGCACTGGCGCGCGCGGCGGACCGGATCGGCCAGTTGCGTGCGCAGGTAGGCCACGGCGGCCGTATCGAGGCCGTTGAACGGTTCATCGATCAGCAGCACCATGACGGGCAGCGCCAGGGCCAGGGACAACTGCATTTTCTTGTGCTGGCCCAGCGACAGGGTCGTGACGGGCTGCTCCAGCACGCCTTGCAGGCGGAAGGCGTCCAGTTGCGCGTTCAAGGTGGCCGCGTCGGCGCCCGGATACAGCGCCAGGTGCAAATCAAACAGTTCACGCACGGTCAGCCAGGGCAGGGCCGGCGTATCGCCGCCGCAGTAGTGCACCCGGCGGCGGTATTCCAGCGCTTGCCGCGCGCTGTCGATGCCGGCCACCGTGAGTGTGCCCGTGTGCGGCAGCAGCGCGCCCGCAATCAGTTTCATCAAGGTGGTCTTGCCGGCGCCGTTTTCACCGCGCAGCCACGCGATGCCGGCGTCCAGTTGCAGGCCGAAATGGCGGAACAGCGGGTGGCCCGCATATTCAAAGTTCAGGTGTTCGATGGCCAGCATCAGAATTCACTTCCTATCGCAGTCAGGAGTACGGCGGATAACACCACCAGCACCACACGTCCGCGCGGCGCCAGCGGCAGCGCGACGATGGCGCCGCAGGCGGCCAGCGCCGCCAGTTGCCAGACGCGCACGGCAGTTGTGTTTCCGGCCAGCAGCGCGTGCAAGACCAGCACCGCCAGTGCCGGGAGCAGGCTGAACAGGCGGGCGCAGATGCTCAAAGGCGCGCTGCGCAGCGGCCAGGCGGCCAGCAGTTCCGCCAGCCGCGCGGCCTGTTCGCGCACGGCCTTGTCGCCCCGGTCGGTCAGCAACACCAGCGCCACGCTGGCCATGGCGCCCAGCGCGGCAGCGGGGATGGCGGGCACCGCATGGCGCAGCCAAACCGCGGTGGCGGCCAGAGCCAAGGCCAGCAACAGGCATTGCTGCAGGCCGACCTTGTTGTCACCGCGCCAGAATGGCAGCCAGAATAATTGGCGCCACAGCGCCACGTAGAACGGGTGCAGCGGCGTTGCCGCATAGGGCGTGGTGGCAGGGGCCAGCGCAGCGCGCGGCGCGGCAGGGCGCGACTGGCGGCGGCGTGCCGCCAGCATGGTGGCCGCCAGCAGCCAGCCCAGCACCAGCGTGGCCACGGTGGCGGCAACCGCTTGCGGCATCACGGGCCGCAGGAAGGCCGGCGCATGCCACAGCCAGATACCGCACGACACCGCGTACACCAGCGTGACCGGTCCCGCCAGCATGCCCGCCACCAACAGGTCGCCGCGCCGGCCCAGCGCGGGCGGCAGCGGCAGTGGCCAGGCCCAGGCAATCGCGGCATTGGGGTGCAGGCGCTGGCGCAGCAGCCAGGAAGGCGTGGCAATCAGCAGCGTCTGGCCAGCCAGGATGGCCAGCATGGCGGGCCAGTCCAGGGTGACCGCCAGCATGCCGGGAAATGCAATCACCGCGCACAGGCCGACCAGCACGTGGCCAAATACCAGCAACAGGATTTCCATCGAATTGGTGAGGCTGGCAAGAAATGCCAGCAAACCGTGGTGCGCCATGCGCACGCGGTAGCGGAGATAGGGGTGCTGCGGCAAAACAGTCATAGCGTCGCCGGAAAAAGAAAAAGGCCCGACGAATCGGGCCTTTCTCAGGAATTGGCGGAGTGGACGGGGCTCGAACCCGCGACCCCCGGCGTGACAGGCCGGTATTCTAACCAACTGAACTACCACTC
>NZ_JBXAQJ010000019.1:0-95361 GCF_058807115.1 Pseudoduganella sp. GW821-FHT12E03
TTTTCTTCTGGAGCAGCGTCGATCTGGTCGTAAGCTTTAGCTTCGCCGCCGAATTTCTTCGACAGAACGGTTGCGATAGCAGCGGTCAGGGTGGTTTTGCCGTGGTCAACGTGACCGATGGTGCCAACGTTTACGTGCGGTTTAGTCCGCTCGAACTTTTCTTTTGCCATTTTAATTCTTCCTTAGAACTAGATATGTAAGGTTTGCCCGGCTGGAGGGTCGCTCCAGCCGGTCATAACAGGATTTTACTTCGATTTAGCGGTGATGATCGCGTCGGTCACGTGCTTAGGCGCTTCGGAGTAGTGCTTGAATTCCATCGTGTAGGTAGCACGGCCCTGCGTTGCGGAACGCAGAATGGTCGAGTAACCAAACATTTCGGACAGCGGTACTTCGGCCTTGATGATCTTGCCGCCGCCGCCTGGGATTTCATCCATGCCCTGCACCATACCGCGGCGGGACGACAGGTCGCCCATCACGGTACCGGCGTAGTCTTCCGGCGTTTCCACTTCCACAGCCATCATTGGCTCCAGAATCACTGGGTTCGCGCGTTTGCAGCCTTCTTTAAACGCCATCGAGCCAGCCATGCGGAACGCGTTTTCGTTCGAGTCCACGTCGTGGTACGAACCGAAGGTCAGCGTTACTTTGACGTCGACCACTGGGTAGCCAGCCAGCACGCCCGAGGTCAGGGTTTCACGAACACCTTTTTCAACCGCAGGGATGAATTCGCGAGGAATCACACCACCCTTAATTGCGTCGATGAACTCGAAGCCTTTGCCTGGTTCTTGCGGCTCAACGGTCACAACAGCGTGACCGTATTGACCACGACCACCCGACTGCTTGACGAACTTGCCTTCCACATCGGTAACTTGCTTGCGGATGGTTTCGCGGTAGGCAACCTGTGGCTTGCCGACGGTTGCTTCGACGCCGAATTCGCGCTTCATGCGGTCAACGATAATTTCCAGGTGCAGCTCGCCCATACCACCGATGATGGTCTGGCCGGATTCTTCGTCGGTCTTCACGCGGAACGACGGATCTTCCTGTGCCAGGCGGTTCAGCGCCAGGCCCATTTTTTCCTGGTCAGCCTTGGTTTTTGGCTCAACAGCCTGCTGAATCACAGGCTCAGGGAAGACCATGCGCTCCAGGACGATGATCGACGATGGATCGCACAGGGTTTCACCGGTGGTCACGTCTTTCAGGCCCACGGCAGCAGCGATATCGCCGGCGCGAACTTCTTTGATCTCTTCACGCTGGTTGGCGTGCATCTGCAGAATACGGCCCAGACGCTCTTTACGCTCTTTCACCGAGTTGTACACGGTGTCACCAGCATTGACCACGCCCGAGTACACGCGGAAGAAGGCCAGCTGGCCAACGAACGGGTCGGTCATGATCTTGAATGCCAGCGCCGAGAATTTCTCGTCGTCAGCGGCTTTACGCGAAGCAGGCTGCTCGTCGTCGTCGGTGCCCTTGACCGGTGGAATGTCCACTGGCGATGGCAGGTATTCGATGACGGCGTCCAACATGGCTTGCACGCCCTTGTTTTTGAACGCGGTACCGCACAGCATCGGCACGATCTCGGAAGCGATGGTACGGTCGCGCAGCGCTTGCTTGACTTCGGCTTCGGACAGGTCGCCCTCTTCCAGGTACTTGTTCATCAGGTCTTCGTTCGCTTCAGCAGCGGCTTCAACCATTTTCTCGCGCCACTCGGCGGCGGAATCAGCCAGCTCCGCAGGAATATCGACGTAGTCGAATTTCATGCCTTGCGAAGCGTCGTCCCAGATGATCGCTTTCATCTTGACCAGGTCGATCACGCCTTTGAAGTTGTCTTCAGCGCCGATTGGGATCTGGATCAGAACCGGGTTCGCCTTCAGGCGAGCACGCATCTGTTCGTAGACTTTGAAGAAGTTGGCGCCGGTACGGTCCATCTTGTTCACGAAGGCCAGACGTGGCACTTTGTACTTGTTAGCCTGACGCCATACGGTTTCCGACTGTGGCTGAACACCGCCCACTGCGCAGTAAACCATGCAAGCACCGTCCAGAACGCGCATCGAACGCTCCACCTCGATCGTGAAGTCCACGTGACCCGGGGTGTCGATGATGTTGATGTGGTGTTCTGGGAAGTTGTTGGCCATGCCTTTCCAGAAGCAGGTGGTCGCCGCGGAGGTAATCGTGATACCGCGCTCTTGTTCCTGCTCCATCCAGTCCATGGTGGCGGCGCCGTCGTGCACTTCACCAATTTTGTGGTTCACGCCGGTGTAGAACAGCACGCGCTCGGTCGTGGTGGTTTTACCTGCGTCGATGTGAGCGGAAATACCGATATTGCGGTAGCGCTCGATGGGGGTCTTACGGGCCATGTTAGATCCTAAATCTTTTAATGGACAAAACCGGACGCCATTTTCCTGAGAAAAATGAGCCCGGCTTCAATCATTGAATAAATGGCCGGGAGCAAGTCCCGGCCGAATTTATTAGAAGCGGAAGTGCGAGAACGCCTTGTTCGCTTCAGCCATGCGGTGAACTTCGTCACGGCGCTTCATCGCGCCGCCACGGCCTTCCGCGGCTTCCAACAGCTCGCCACCCAGACGCTGTGGCATGGATTTTTCGCTGCGCTTGTTGGCAGCTTCACGCAGCCAGCGCATCGACAGGGCCAGGCGGCGCACTGGACGCACTTCAACTGGAACCTGGTAGTTGGCGCCACCAACGCGGCGGGACTTAACCTCAACCAGCGGCTTGGCGTTGCTGATCGCAGCGGTGAACACTTCCAGAGGATCCTTGCCGGATTTTTGCTGGATGTGGTCAAAGGCGCCGTAGATGATGTTTTCTGCAACCGACTTTTTGCCGGACAGCATCAGAACGTTAACGAATTTAGCGACTTCGGTGCTACCGAATTTTGGATCCGGCAGAATCTCGCGCTTGGGGACTTCACGACGACGTGGCATTTTATTTCCTTCCTGTCTTCAGTTGAGCGCCTCTTACGGCACTCGCGGCTTGCCCTCTTGGCTTGCCACTTACTCGGTCTCGCGACCGCCTCAACTCATTAATGTAATGTTTTAACGGATGTTAAAAGATTACTTCTTGGCTTTCGCGCGCTTGGTACCGTATTTCGAGCGAGCTTGTTTACGGTCTTTAACGCCCTGGGTATCCAGCGAGCCGCGAACCATGTGGTAACGCACACCTGGCAAGTCTTTTACACGACCGCCGCGCAGCAGAACAACGCTGTGTTCCTGCAGGTTGTGGCCTTCACCGCCGATGTACGAAATCACTTCGAAACCGTTGGTCAGACGCACTTTGGCGACTTTACGCAGTGCCGAGTTAGGCTTCTTAGGAGTGGTGGTGTACACACGGGTGCACACGCCACGTTTTTGCGGGCAGTTTTCCAGTGCCGGCGATTTGCTCTTCACGCGCAGGGAAACGCGCGGATTGCGAATCAATTGATTGATGGTTGGCATCGTTCTTAATCCAACAAAATTACTACTCATTGACATCCCGCACAGCAAACAGTGCTGCCCGGGGGCTAAAACCAGTCTCAAAGGGGCATCGCCGCGTCAGAACCACTCGCAGTGGAGCAGCTTGAAAAATGCGTATACGATGCGCAGAATAAATCGAGAACTCGCGAGTATAGACGCATGCTGTTGCATGGTCAACAGATTTAGTGCAGCACATGCCCGGAATTTGCACATTTTCGAGGCAATTCACGCGAAGGCGCTTCCATGCCCTGAGGGAACTGTTAATATTTCCATCACCCCTGTTACTGCTCTCACATCCGGCGGAGAACCTCGCTTGAACCAGCACATTTTCATCAGCCTGGCGTCGTACCTTGACCCCATGCTGTTCTTCACCTTGAACGATGCGTTCAGCAAAGCAACGCGGCCTGAATTGCTGCGCTTCGCCGTGGTGGACCAAAACCGCAGCAGCCAGCGCGAGCAGATCGCGGCGCTGCCGTTCGCCCACCAGGTGCGCTATTTATTTGTCGATGTCCAGGATACGCTGGGTGTCAGCTGGGCCCGCAACCAGGCGTTTTCCCTGTACGACGGCGAACAATTCCTGCTGCAAATCGATTCGCACATGTGTTTCGAGCCGGGCTGGGATGAAAGCCTGCGCCGTCAGCATGGCCAGTTGCTGGCCCGCTCCGCCAAACCCATCCTCAGCACCTACCCGTACCGTTTCGACATGGTGGACGGCAAACCGCAATACACGCCGCCCGAGGGCAAGACCGTGCTGGTGCTGCGTCCGCACCCGGATACGCCGCTGACCGCCAGCGAAGTGGTGCTGCGCTTCCTGGCCAAGCATTTATTTACCGACCAGCCGGTGGCGGGCTGCCACATCGCGGCCGGGTTTGTGTTCTGCTGCGGCAACTTTATCGAAGAAGTGCCATACGACCCCTACCTGTATTTCCACGGTGAAGAGCAAAGCCTGGCGGTGCGCGCCTATACGCGGGGCTGGGATATCTTCCACCCGCTGCACGTGCCGCTCTACCATTTATATAAGGCAGCCAACACGCCGCACGAAACCCACCACTGGCATGGCGACGTGGCCAGCCAGCGCGCCTTCAGCGGTACTTACCTGACCGCGCGCGCCGCCAGCCGCCTGAACCGCCTGCTGTGCGGCGACGGCCTGCCGGGCGCGTATGGCCTGGGCACCGTGCGCACCATGGAGCAATTTGCCGCGTTTTCCGGCATCAATTACCGCCTGCGCCAGATCACCGACCCGTTCAACGGCCAGTTGTGCTGAGCAACCTGCCCGGCCCTGCAAATGCGCAGGGCCGGCGCTCCACTTTTTTCGCCTAAAGCGTCGTGCTTGGCCGATAATGGCCCCTTTTTTCGCCGCTTTCCTATGCCCTTGCGCCTGTCCACGGCAGTTATCCTGCTGAGCTACCTGATCCTCACGCTGGTCCCCTTCCTGCCCCTGGCGCTGGGCAAGCCGCTGGACCATGGCGCGCAAATCGCCGCGATGGAGCTCTTTGCCTGGCTGGCGGTGTGGGCTGTCTTCAAGCGGCCGGCCTGGTTTCATTGGCTGTTGCTGCCCGCCTTCATCGCCCTGCCCACCGAGGCGTACCTGATCGTGTATTACGGCCAGGGCATTTCCACCCATCACCTGGGCATTATTGCGGAAACCAGCCCGCGCGAAGCCATGGAATTTTTGGGCAGCACCGTGTGGCTGCTGGCCGCCGTGATGACCGGGTCCATCATCTGGTTTATCGCCACCTGGACGATGGCGCTGCGCAGCCGGGCGCTGGCCATGCCGGGCCAGGTCCGGGCCGCGGTGCTGGGCATCGTGGCGGTGCTGGGCGGGTTCGGGTGGTATGGCTGGGAATTTGGCGCGGCGGCGCCGGGGAAAGCCGCTGTGGCGGCTTCGGGTGCTTCGCCGGTATCGGCCATATCGTCGGTATCGACTGCATCGGGTGCGCCGGCGGCGTTGACTGGATCGGCCACATCGGCTGCATCGGCATTGGCGCCGGCTTCGTCAGCCTCCGTGGCGACGGGCCCAGCCGCTTCCTTGGCCCCGGCGGCATCGGCGCCGCCCGCCGCCCCTATGGACGCTTCCGACGACGAGGAAGAAGAAGCGGAGGAAGACAGCGGCGCCAGCAACGGTTCCGCCCCCGGCGCGGTGGCTGGCGCCAACCGCACCGGCTGGAAACTTCCGCCCCTGCCGCACTGGCTGCGCATCCCGCCCGAGTATTACGATTTCACCCGCACCTGGCCCTTCGGCCTGGCGGGACGGGGCGTGGATTTTTACGATGAACGGGACCACCTGTCCCGCCTGGGCCAGGCCAGCCGCAGCTTCACGTTTGGCGCGCGCCAGCCGGCGGCGGACAGCGTGCCGGAAACCGTGGTGCTGGTGATCGGCGAATCGGCCCGCTACGACCGCTGGAGCCTGAACGGTTACCCGCGCGAGACCAACCCGCTGCTGTCGAAGGAACCCAACCTGGTGGTGCTGCCGGACGTGGTGACCGCAGTCTCCGCCACGCGCCTGTCGGTACCCGTCATCATTTCCCGCAAGCCCGCCACGCAAAGCCTGGAAGACGGCTTTGCGGAAAAGTCTTTTATTACAGCCTACAAGGAAGCCGGCTTCCGCACCTACTGGCTGTCGAACCAGATATCATTCGGCCAGTTCGACACCCCGGTCTCGGTGTTCGCGCGCGAAGCGGACGTGGTGCAATTCATGAACCTGGGCGGCTATACCAACAGTTCGAATTTCGACGACATCCTGCTGGCGCCGCTGCAGCATGCGCTGGCCGACCCGGCGCCGAAAAAACTCATCGTCCTGCATACGCTGGGCAGCCACTGGAATTACAGCCAGCGCCACCCGAAGGAATTCGACAAGTGGCAGCCGTCGCTGTACGGCGTCGACAAGCCGGCCTACACGGACTTGAAGATCAAGCCGCAGATGAACAACAGCTACGACAATTCCGTGCTGTACACCGACTGGTTCCTGTCGCAGGCCATCGGCAAACTGAAGGCGCCGCAACAGCCGGTGTCGATGCTGTATGTGGCGGACCATGGCCAGACCCTGTATGACGGCGCGTGCCGCCTGGCGTTCCATGGCCACAACACCATCCACGAATTCCGCGTTCCCGCCTTCGTCTGGTACTCCGACCAGTACAAAGAGCGCTATCCTGACAAGATCAAACAGCTGGAACGCCACCGCAAGGCCAAGCTGGCGACGGAAAACATGTTCCACACCCTGCTGGACCTGAGCGATATCCGCTATCCGCACGACCGGTTGGAATGGAGCTTCGTCAACAGCGGCTTCAAGCTGCACAAGCGCTACGTGGACAGCTATGGCTGGACCAATTACGACAACGCCGTGATCAAGGGCGATTGCAGCGAAGTGGTGGAGAAGAAAAAGAAATAGGAGAAGGCATGAAAGCAGCACGGCTGGCATCGATCGACATGTTGCGGGGCTTCGTCATCGTCTTGATGGCGCTGGACCATACGCGGGATTTTTTCGGCCTCGCGCCGTTTGCACCGGAAGACTTGTCGCAGACCACGCCGGGCTGGTTCATGACGCGCTGGGTCACGCACCTGTGCGCCACCGTGTTCGTGTTCCTGGCGGGTTCCTCCGCCTGGCTGCGCGGCGCCCGCGCCAACGCGGCCGTACTCCCGGATGCCCGCCCCGCGCTGTCGCGCTACCTGCTGAGCCGTGGCGCCATGCTGCTGGTGCTGGAATGGACCTGGATCAGCTTCAGCTGGCAGTTTGGCTATAACGTGACGATCTTCCAGGTGATCTGGGCGCTGGGCGCCGGCATGATCGTGCTGGCGGGCCTGGTGTGGCTGCCGCGCTGGTGCATCGCCGCCTTCGCCGCGTTGCTGATCGCGGGCCACAATGCGCTCGATGGCTGGCAGCCCGGCGGCTTGCTGTGGCAAGCGCTGCACCAGGGTGGTTTTTATCCGGTCACGGCCAATTACGGCTTCGTCTTTGTGTATCCGCTGATTCCGTGGCTGGGCGTGATGGCGGCCGGTTATGCGGCCGCCCCCGTCTTCCGCCTGCCGGCCGCGCAACGGCAACGCCATCTGCTGCTGTGGGCCGCGGCACTGCTGCTGCTCTTTATCGTGCTGCGCACATGGAATGTGTATGGCGATCCCGCGCCCTGGTCGCCGCAAAACAAGGGGGTTGCGTTCGACCTGCTGTCTTACCTGCGCGTCTCGAAATACCCGCCATCGCTGCAATACCTGTGCGTGACAGGCGCCATCGGCCTGGCGCTGCTGGCCGCCTTTGAACGCGTGCGCACGGTCCGTCCGCTGATGCTGTTCGGCGGGTCGCCGCTGTTCTTCTACACCGTGCACATCGCGCTGATCCACGCACTGGCCGGCGTGTATTTCATGGCGCGCCACGGTGAAACGCCCACCTTCATCGGCGGCGCGCTGAAACTCCCGGATGGCTACACGCCCTCGCTGGTCACGACGTACATCGCGTGGCTGGCAATGCTGGCCATCATGTACGCCCTGACCTTGCTGTGGCAACGCCGCACCCTGCAACGCGCCCCCTCCAGCCAACCCGCCTGACACCGCCCCCTCGCCGCCCCACCGCAAACCGATGGCGTCAAAACCGATGGGGTCAGGCGTGCGTTGATGCATTCCCCGGCCGGGGTCAGGCGTGCATTCGTGCATTCGCCAGGTCGCACCAAAAACCCACAGCCCCTGCAACCACAGCCTGCATGCGTCCCGCTGATGGCATGTGCGGCACGGGCCAGGCATCAAACACTGCAACGTGCCGCGCCGGTCCGGCAAGCGAAAACCACGCCCTGAGAGTGACAACAACGCACGAATGCACGCCTGACCCCACACGGTTGGTGCACGAATGCACGCCTGACCCCAGGGGTGAGCACTAGGAGGTGAGCACGCCGTCGCAGGATTGCGGGTGGGCCAGGTGGGCGCTGAGCCACGCATGCACCTTGCGCGCCCTGGCGTCGATGACGTCGCCGAAGCCATGCTGTGCCAGCAGCGTGATGCCATTGGTGCGCGACAGGATGCCGCTGCGCACGTGCAGGCGGCCGTGGGCGTCCGGCTCGACACACAGGGGCGCCAGCACATGCGCCAACAGCGGGGCCAGCACCACGTTGTGCGACGACACGATCACCATGCCATGGCGCGCCAGTTCATCGAGCACGGCGGCCGCCGCCGACACGGACTCCACGTGGTTGGTGCCCCGGAAAATCTCGTCGATGAGGAACACGGCGCCGCCCTGCCGGGCCAAGGTCAGCAGTTCCTGCGCGCGCCGTACTTCGGACAGGTACAGGCTCTCGCCATCGGCCAGGCTGTCTTCATTTTGCATGCTGGCATATACCGGCAACAGCGGCGCCTGCGCGCACTGCGCATAGCAAAAGCCGAATGCGCGCGCCGCCACCAGGTTCAGCCCCACCGTGCGCAGCAAGGTACTCTTGCCCACGCCATTCTGGCCGGAGATGAAGGCGCCGCCATCGCGCACTTCGATCGACAGCGGCTGCGCATCGGCCACCAGCGGATGCACGACGCTGTCGAGCACCAGCGCCTCCCCTTCCTGCACCTGGCATACCACCTCCAGCCCCAGCACATGCCGCGCCAGCGCCATGTCCGCTTCGAGTTCCGCCACCAGCCGGTAACTGTCCCGCAGCGCCGGCAGGCGCTCGATAAAGGCATTGCGGCTCTTAAAGTAATGCGTGATATTGGCCAGCAGCATCCACTCGCTATATTCGCTCACCCCCGGCAACCTGTGCATGACCGAACGCCCCAGCACGCGGCTGGCCTTGCCCGCATCACGCGCCCCGGCGCGCAGCGCCGCCGCATAGGGCGCTGCGGCGCTGTCCTCCGCCAGGGCTCCCAATAAACTGTGCGCGCGCAACATCTGTTGCAGTGCCTCGACCTGCTGTCCCCATGCCTGCGCCCGCGTATACCACGCCACTTGCACGCCCATCAGCACCAGCCACAACACCAGCGCCACGATCCAGCCCGGCGCCCACACGAACGCCAACGGCACCGACAGCATGAACGCCGCCGGCAACGCCCACAGCCACCGGCTCCAGCCGGGCGAGCGCTCCGGCGCCGCGCCGAACAGCACCTGCGCCACTTCCGTGTCCACCGCGCGCAAGCACCGGCAGGCTTCCGTCAGCGCCGTCAGCGCGGCGCCATCGTCCGCCAGGGCCCGCACCCGCGCATAGCCGGCGTCCCACCCTGCCAACAGCCGCCGGTATAAGGCCTGGCGCCCGAAGATGCTGCCGCCATCGGCCATGCGGTCGAGATACGCGTCGAGCTGCAATTCGTCCCAGGTCTGCGCATCGATACACGCGCCGCCGCCCTGCAGTTGCCCATACTTCGCCACATCGCTGCGGGCAAAAGGGAAGTCGATCGGCGGGGCTTCATAGCCCATCAGCATTTTCAAGAATTTCATGGTGAGCGATAGATGTGTCCGGTTGGCAATTTTACAAGAGTTCCGCCACAAGGATGAGCGGACAGGCGGACAGCGCCGGACACTGGTGGACAGCGCGGACGTGTCCGGTCACCCGGCGTCCGATTTCAAACTCACAATAAATCAACCACTTATCGACTGGCACAAATCCTGCATAGTGAGCAGACAACATTAGCCGTCACAACATAACCATGATCCGCGACACCTCCCATCAAGACCGCGTCATTGCCCCGCCATCCGGCGCCCAGTGGAAACGCAAGGTCCTCATCGCCGCCATTGCCGTCGCCGTTCTGGGCGGCGGCTACACGCTGGTCAATACCTGGACCGGCAGCAGCCAGTCCGTCAATGCCACCCGCCTGCGCATGGCCGACGTCACGCGCGGCACCCTGATCCGCGACGCGGCCGTCAATGGCCGCATCGTGGCTGCGGTCAGTCCGACCCTGTATTCGACGTCGCCGTCCACCGTCACCCTGAAAACCCACGCCGGCGCCACCGTGAAAAAAGGCGATGTGCTGGCGATCCTGGAGTCCCCGGACCTGACCGATGAATTGAAACGCGAACAGGCCACCTACCAGGAACTGGCCGCCGAAGTCGCGCGCCAGCAAATCCTCGCGCGCAAGCAGAAAATGCTGGCCAAGCGCGATGCCGATACGGCGGAGATCGACCGCCTGTCCGCCCAGCGCACCCTGGAGCGCTACAACAGCGTGTCCAACGAGGGCGTGGTGGCCAAGATCGATTACCAGAAAGCCAAGGATGCGCTGCAGGCGGCGGAAATCCGCGCGCGCCACGCGGCGCAGGCGGCGGAACTGGAAGGCGACAACGTGGCGCTGGAATTGCAAACCAAGTCGGCCCAGCTGGAACGCCAGAAACTCAACCTGGCCAATGCCCAGCGCAAAGTCGATGAACTGACGGTGCGCGCGCCGGTCGACGGCTTCATCGGCACCTTGTCGGTGCCGAACCGCAGCGTGGTGCCGGCCAACGCGCCGTTGATGACCCTGGTCGATTTGTCCGCGCTGGAAGTGGAAGTCGAAGTGCCGGAAACGTATGTGGCGGACATGGGCATCGGCATGAGTGCGGAAATCCTGGTCGGCGCCGTCAAGGCCATGGGCAAGCTGTCCGCGCTGTCGCCGGAAGTCGTGAAAAACCAGGTGCTGGCCCGCGTGCGCTTTACCGGTACGCAGCCGGAAGGCTTGCGCCAGAACCAGCGCGTGTCCGCCCGCCTGCTGATCGATGAAAAACCCAATGTGCTGATGCTGCCGCGCGGCTCGTTCGTGGAATCCGAAGGCGGCCGCTATGCCTATGTGATGCGCAACGGCGTGGCCGTGCGCACCCCGATCCAACTGGGCGCCACCAGCGTCAACGCGGTTGAAATCCTGTCCGGGCTGAAGCAGGGCGACAAGGTCGTCATCTCCGGCACGGAAACGTTTGCCAACGCCGAGCGTGTCTCGGTCAATCAATAAACCTACCCAGAACCCCAGGAGCCCGCACCATGCTGCGCATGAAAAACCTGAGCAAAGTTTACCGCACCCACATGATTGAAACGCACGCGCTGCGCGGCTTTGAAATCAATGTCGAACAGGGCGAATTCGTCACCGTCACGGGACCGTCCGGTTCCGGCAAAACCAGTTTCCTCAACATCGCCGGCCTGCTGGAAGAATTCACCGATGGCGAATACATCCTCGACGGCACCAACGTCAAAGGCCTGGACGACAATGCCCGCTCCCGCCTGCGCAATGAAAAGCTGGGGTTCATCTTCCAGGGCTTCAACCTGATCCCCGACCTGTCGCTGTTCGACAACGTCGACGTGCCGCTGCGCTACCGCGGCTTCAATGCGGCCGAACGCAAGGAACGCATCGAAGATGCGCTGGCCAAGGTCGGCCTGGCGTCGCGCATGCGGCACTTCCCCGCCGAACTGTCGGGCGGCCAGCAACAGCGCGTGGCGATTGCCCGCGCGCTGGCCGGCGCACCGAAGCTGTTGCTGGCCGACGAGCCGACCGGCAACCTCGATACGCAAATGGCGCGCGGCGTGATGGAACTGCTGGAAGACATCAATGCCCAGGGCACCACCATCCTGATGGTGACGCACGATCCGGAACTGGCGCAGCGCTCCCAGCGCAACGTGCACATCATCGACGGCCAGGTGTCCGACCTGGTCCGCAAAACGCCCACGCTGGTGCAAGCGTAAAGGACCCCGCGCATGTTCACTTACTACTTCAAACTGGGCGTCAAGAGCCTGAGAAGAAATCCCGCGCTGACCGCGCTGATGGTGCTGACCCTGGCGATTGGCGTGGCCGCCAGCATCGCCACCCTGACCATCCTGCACGTGATGTCCGGCGACCCAATCCCCACCAAGAGCGCGCGCCTGCTGGTGCCGCTGGTCGACAATGGCCCGATCCAGGGCTATACGCCGGGCGACAAACCGAACGACCGCCAGCTGTCGTATATCGACGCCGCCAACATATTGGCCAGCAAGCAGGGCGACCGCCGCACCGCCATGTATGGCATTGCCGGCCCGGTGGAACCGGCGCGCAAGGACTTGAATGTCTTCATGGCGTCCGGCATGGCGCCCACCGGCGATTTCTTTGCCATGTTCGACGTGCCGTTCCTGCACGGCCAGGGCTGGACCGAAGCACATGACGCGGCCGGCGCCGACGTGGTGGTGCTGAGCCGCAAGCTGTCGGAAAAACTGTATGGCAACGACAACCCGGTCGGCCAGCGCCTGACCCTGATGGGCTATGAATACCAGGTCACCGGCGTGATCGACCGCTGGGACCCGATCCCCCGTTTCCACCGCATCATCGGCAGCAATGGCGGCGCCTTTGGCAGCGAAGATGAATTCTATATTCCATTCGCCGCCGCGATCCGCCACCAGTACACGCACAACGGCAGCATGAATTGCACCTCCGACCGCGATCCGGGTTTCGACTCGCTGCTGAAATCCGAGTGCACCTGGATCCAGGGCTGGTTCGAGCTGCATTCGGCCGGCGACCGCCCCGCGCTGCAAAGCTGGCTCAATGCCTATGCGGCCGAGCAAAACAAGCTGGGCCGCATGAAGCGCAATGCGCCAACGAAGCTGTACAACGTGATGGAGTGGCTGGAATTCCTGAAAGTCGTCGGCAACGACAACAAGCTGTCGGCCTGGCTGGCGTTCGGCTTCCTGCTGCTGTGCCTGGTCAACACCATCGGCCTGCTGCTGGCCAAGTTCTCGGTGCGGGCGCCGGAAATCGGCGTGCGCCGTGCGCTGGGCGCCTCGCGCAAGGAAATCTTCACGCAATTCCTGATCGAGACCACCGTGGTCGGCCTGGCCGGCGGCGTGCTGGGCTTGCTGCTGGCGTTCGGTGCGCTGGCGCTGATCGCCATGCAATCGAAACAATTGACGGTGGTGGCGCAACTGGACTGGTTCATGCTGCTGATGACCTTCGTGATGGCCGTCCTGTCCGCCATCCTGGCCGGCCTGCTGCCGACCTGGCGCGCCTGCCAGGTGACGCCGGCCCTGCAACTCAAATCGCAATAAGGAACAACCATGGAATTCCGACCCATTTTGTCCGCGCTGCTACGCAACAAGACCGGCCCGGTGCTGGTGGCGGTCCAGGTCGCGCTGAGCCTGGCGATCCTGGCCAATGCGCTACACATCGTAAACATCCGCCAGGCCGTGGCGAACCGCCCGACCGGCATCGTGCAGGAACATGACATTTTCAATATCCAAGTTGCCCCGCTGCGCGAACTGTCGCACGAAGAACAGCTGGCCCGCATCAAGTCCGATACCGCCGTGCTGCGCGCGGTGCCGGGCGTGGTGTCCGTGGCCAGCACCAGCCAGACGCCGCTGTCGCGTTCCGGCAGCTACAACAGCGTGTCGGCCGACCTGAAACAGGACAAGCAATCGGGCGTGGCCGCGTTTTATATTTCACCGGATTCGCTGGTGAAAACCTGGGGCCTGAAACTGGTCGAAGGACGCGATTTCAATGACAGCGACGTCATGGAAATCGACCAGAAGACCAGCAAGGAATTCCCGAAAATCATCCAGATCACCAAGGCCATGGGCGAGAAGGTCTGGCCCGGCGCCACCTCGTTCCTGGGCAAAACCCTGTACATGGGCGTGGGCCCGGATGCGCGCCCGGTGCGCGTGATCGGCGTGATCGATACCTTGCAGTCGCCCGGCGCGCAAGTGGGAGTCGATGGCGAAACCAGTGTCATCACCGCCGTGCGCCTGACCGGCGACCGCAATGCGCAATACACGGTGCGCGCGGAGCCCGGCCAGCGCGACCGCGTGATCAAGGAAGCGGAAGAAGCGCTGCGCCGCGCCGCCAACAACCAGGTGGTCTTGAAAACCAAGACCGTCGATGAAGACCGCAAGGAACGCTACCGCGCGGACGTCGGCCTGTCATGGATGCTGGTGACGGTCAGCGCCCTGCTGTTGCTGGTGACGGCCAGCGGCATCGTCGGCATGGCCAGCCTGTGGGTCACGCAGCGCCGCAAGCAGATCGGCGTGCGGCGCGCCCTGGGTGCGCGCCGCGTCGACATCCTGCGCTACTTCATCACGGAAAACATCATGATCACCAGCATCGGCGTCTTCACCGGCGTGCTTCTGGCCTTGGGACTGAATCAGTTGCTGGTCAGCGCGCTCGAAATGGCGCGGCTGCCGGCCACTTATATGGTGGGTGGCGCGGCCATCTTCTGGGCGCTGGGCATCGGCGCTGTATATGGCCCCGCATGGCGGGCGGCGTCGATCTCGCCGGCCATGGCGACCCGCAGCGCATAGTGTCCATCGTGTGGCATCCCGGCCTATAACCGAATACTGTTTTCGGTTATGCTGGCGGGATGCCTACCGTACTGATCATCGATGACAACGCCGCTATCGCGGTTGCCCTGGACGTCCTGTTTTCCCTGCACGATATCGCCACCCTGAGCGCCGCTTCGCCGGAGGAAGGCCTGGCCTTGCTGGCGCGCGAGGGCGCCAGCATTGACCTGGTGATCCAGGACATGAATTTCACGGCCGACACCACGTCCGGCGAAGAAGGCGTGGCGCTGTTCCGGGAAATCCGCCAGCGTTACCCCGACCTGCCCGTGATCTTGCTGACCGCATGGACCCACCTCGACGCCGCCGTCAACCTGGTCAAGGCCGGCGCCGCCGATTACCTGGCCAAGCCGTGGGACGACCAGCGCCTGCTGGCGACCGTCACCAACCTGATCGAACTGGGCCAGGCCAACCGCACGCTGGCGCAGCGCATGCAAAGCGACATCCGCCAGCGCCGCGACCTGGAGCGCCACGACTTGCGTGGCATGGTGTGGCAAGACCCGGCCACGGAACGGGTGATCCACCTGGCGTGCCAGGTGGCAAAGTCCGATGTGCCGGTCTTGATCACCGGCCCGAATGGCTCGGGCAAGGAACGGATCGCGGAAATCATCCAGGCCAACTCATCCGTACGGGACGGTCCGTTCGTCGTCTTGAATTGCGGCGCGCTGCCGTCGGAACTGATCGAAGCGGAATTGTTTGGCGCCGATGCGGGCGCCTACACCGGCGCCTTGAAAGCCCGCGAAGGCAAATTCGAAGCGGCCGACGGCGGCACCCTGTTCCTCGATGAAATCGGCAACCTGCCGCTGGCGGGGCAAATGAAACTGTTGCGGGTACTGGAAACCGGCCGCTTCGAACGGCTGGGCTCCAACCGGGAGCGCCAGGTGCGCGTGCGCGTCATTAGCGCCACCAATGCCGACCTGCAAGCGATGATACGGGCCGGCACCTTCCGCGAAGATTTGTTTTACCGCCTGAATGTGATTGAACTGGCGCTGCCGCCGCTGGCGGGCCGTCCCGCCGATATCCTGCCGCTGGCCCACTTCTTCCTCGACGGCCGCAAGACACTGGACGCCGGCGCCCAGGCGACCTTGCAGGCGCACGCCTGGCCGGGCAATGTCCGCGAATTGAAAAACGTGATGGCACGCGCCTGCCTGCTGGCATCCAGCGACGTCATCAAGGCGTCCGACCTGGGCTTGCCGGTGGCCGCCAGCCCGGTCCCGGCCGATGCGGAACCGGACCGCGACGCGATTGCGCAAGCCTTGCAACGGGCGCATGGCGTGGTGGCGCAGGCGGCGGCGGAACTGGGCTTGTCGCGCCAGGCGCTGTACCGGCGCATGGACCGGCTGGGCATTGCCCGTGCGTAGTGCGCCGCCGTCTTGCCGTCTGCCGCATGGCCCGGGGTGCCGCGCCGGCGCCGCACGCATTCGCCGCCGTCAGCGCCATGACGCGCGGCCACTGCTGGCGATGCCACGCTGATGGCCGGCCGGGGCATTCGCCTTTCATTGCTGACACGCTGGTCGGCATTGCTGGCCACCTTGCTGACCCTGGGTATCTTGATCGCGCTGGCACTGACGCGGCTGATGCCGGACCAGCCGGTGCTGGTGGTGGCGATTTGCCTGCTGGCGGTCATTCCACTGGCGATGATCACGATCCGCGCCCAGCTCGAACACATCCTGTCACTGTTCCGCGCCCTGACCGGCACCGTCACCAGCTACAAGGATGGCGACTTTTCATTCAGCCTGCACTGGCCGCAAAACGATGAATTGAGCGACCTGGTGGCCGCGCACAATGAACTGGGCCGCGTGCTGCGTGAACAACGGCTGGGCCTGGTGCAGCGTGAACTGTTGCTCGACACCATGGTGCAAAACACGCCGGTCGCCATGCTGCTGATCAACGACGGCAGCCATATCGTCTACGCGAATATCGCTGCGCGCCAGTTGCTGAACCAGGGCCGCAAGCTGGAAGGCAACCGTCTCCATGACTTGCTGGAACAGTCCGCACCGGCATTGCGGGAAGCGCTGGCGCGCGGCGGCGACGGATTGTTTACCGTGGACAGCAGCGATACCGCCGAAGGGGAAGGCGAAGACGTCTACCACCTGGCGCGCAGCAGTTTCAACCTCAATGGCCGCAAACACGAATTGCTGTTGCTGCGCCAGCTGACGCAGGAATTGCGGCGGCAGGAAGTGCAGACCTGGAAAAAAGTCATCCGCGTCATCAGCCATGAATTGAACAACTCACTGGCGCCACTGACCTCGCTGGCGCATTCGGGCGCGGAACTGGTGCGGCGCGGACAGACCGAGCGCCTGCCGCAAATCCTCGGCACCATCGAAGAACGCACCCGCCACCTCGAGAGCTTCATCCTCGGCTATGCGCGCTTTGCCAAACTGCCCTCGCCGCGGCTGGAACAGCATGACTGGGCCGCATTTATTGCACGCCTGGCGGACCAGGTGGCGTTCACCCTGACGGGAGAATTGCCGACCGAACCGGCCTGCTTCGACGGCGCGCAAATGGAGCAGGCGCTGTTGAATTTACTGAAAAACGCCCATGAATCCGGCTCGCCGGCGGACGGCGTGTCGCTCGACGTGCAACGGGTGCAAGGCGTGGTCCGCATTGCCGTGCAAGACCGTGGTCCCGGCATGAGCGACACGGTGCTGGCCAACGCGCTGGTGCCGTTTTATTCGACCAAGCGCAGCGGCACCGGCCTGGGCCTGGCGCTGGCCCGCGAAATCGCCGAAGCCCACGGCGGCCGCATCCTGCTGGCCAACCGCGATGGCGGCGGCCTGGCGGTCACGATGATCTTGCCGCTCCTCACCACCTGTTAACTGCCTCGCCAGCACCACCCTTCGGGGCCAAGTCCCTTCCCTTTGGGGGCCTGCCCGCTTCCCTTTGGGGCCTGGCCCCTTTAGTACTATCGTTCGCCTTGCCTCCGATAGGACTCGGAGGGCTGGTAAACTGGCGCCATGAAACCGACCTCTTCCCGCTTCGACCTCCCCGGCCATCCGCCCGCCACCATCACTGAATTCGAAGGCGTCCGTTCCCTGCACCTGGGCACGTCCTGGGTGCAGGGTGCGATGCGCATTGCCAAGCCCGATGCGATCGAGCTGGAATATGTGCAAATGATGATGATGTGGATGCTGTTCATGGAAAAACCCCGCCACATCGTCCAGCTTGGCTTGGGCAGCGCGGCGCTGACCAAGTTTTGCTACCAGCGGTTCCCTGACGCGCGCGTTACCGCCATCGACCTGAACCCGAACGTGATCGCGATTTGCCAGGCCCTGTTCGGCTTGCCGCCAAATGATGCGCGCCTGAACGTGGTGGAAATGAATGCGCTGGATTTCGTCATAAATCCCGCCAACCATGGCAAGGCCGATGTGCTGCAAGTGGATTTATATGACGAGGAAGCGCGCGGCCCCGTGCTCGACACCCCCGAGTTTTACCAGGCCTGCGCCGACTGCCTGACGCCGGGCGGCGTCATGACCGTCAATGTGTTTGGCGATTACATCAACTACGACAAGAACTTCCAGCATATGGAACTGGCGTTTGACTCCGTGGTCTGGCTGCCGGAAGTGCATGACGCCAACATCATCGCGGTGGCCTTCAAGCAATCGCCCACGGTGGATTTTGCCGAACTGTATGAACGCGCCGGCATCATCAAAAAGCAAATGAATTTACGGGCGAAAAGCTGGGTCGATGGCTTGAAATCGTGGATGCACGACCATGCCTGATGCGGAAAAACAGTATAAGGAAGATTGCTTTTCGAATATCGATTAGCAATCAACCCAGCAGAATACGATATCTCACCGCAGAAATCACCAGTGATTCACAAATAAAGTATCGTTTATTCAGCGAAAGCACTTTATTACAACACTGAACTACTTACAGGAAAGATAAGGCTTTGACGGGGCAACCGTGCGGGGTAGTATTTTTGCGCCAATGTTTACCCAACATCATTGCGCGCACAAAAATTACATGTAGAGAAACGGAATTCCCATGCAAAGAGCAACCAAGCCCGCCTTCCCGCCCCTGTTCCAACGTACCCTCATCGCCAGCGCGATCTTGCTGGCAGCGATCCCGGCCCAAGCCCAGACCAACGCCGCTTCCTCGGGAGAAGAGCAGACCGTGGTCGTGCTGGGGTCGCGTTCGACGGCAAAAACCGCCCTCGACACGTCGGCACCGGTCGGCCTGATCAATCTGAAAGACATGCAGTCCGCCGGCCCGCTGGAACTGGGCAAGCTGCTGCAGACGCTGGACCCATCGTTCAACTTCTCCAGCACCTTCATCAGTGACGGTACCGACATCATCCGCCCGGCCACCCTGCGTTCGCTGGGCCCGGACCAGCTGCTGGTCCTGGTCAACGGCAAGCGCCGCCACCAGCAAGCGCTGGTCAACGTGCAGCAAACCGTCGGCCGTGGCTCGGCCGGTACCGATATCAACGCGATCCCGATGTCCGCGATCCACCATATCGAAGTGCTGCGCGATGGCGCCGCCGCGCAATATGGTTCCGACGCGATTGCCGGCGTGATCAACATCGTCTTGAAGAGCAACATCAACGAAACCGCCTTCAGCGGCACCTTCGGCACCACGTCCAAAGGCGACGGCGACCTGTATTCGGCCAGCGTCAACCGCGGCTTTGCACTGGGTGACAACGGCGGCTTCCTCAACCTGACCGCGGAAGCGCGCGTGCGCGGTGAAACCAACCGCGCCGGCCCCGACTCCCTGCGCGTGAGCCCGGCCCGCGTGACCCAGCGGATCGGCGATTCCGACGCAAAAGATGCCTACCTGTGGTGGAATGCCGCGCTGCCGATCGACAAGGACAGCGAGTTCTACGCCTTCGGCGGCGTCTCGAAGCGCACCGGCGACTCGTCCGGCTTCTACCGTTCGCCAGGCGACGGCCGCACCGTGCCGGCCGTGTACCCGAACGGCTTCCTGCCGAACATCCGCACCACCGTGAAAGACTTGTCGTACGCGTTCGGCTATCGCCGCGACCTGGCCAATGAATGGAAGTTCGACCTGTCGATCAATCATGGCGCCAGCGAGCTGGATTTCCACGAAAAGCAAACCATCAACGTCTCGTACTGGTATGAACCGAAGCCAGGCGGCGGCATCTATGCGGAATCGCCTTTGGCCGCCGACACCGGCAAGCTGAAATTCAACCAGACCACGATCAACGCCGATATCAAGGGCCCGGTAAACCTGGGCGGCGCGGAAATCTTCCTGGCCTCGGGCTTCGAATGGCGCCGCGACAATTATGAAATCGTCGCCGGCGACCCGGTGTCGTACCAGTACGGCCGCACCAACAATCCGAAGATCGTCATCAAGGACCAGACCGGCGGCGTCGCGGCCTCCGGCACCCAGGGCTTCCCTGGCTACACACCTGCCACGGCAGTCGATTCCGGCCGCCACAACATCGCGCTGTACCTGGATGCGGAACACCGTCCGGTGAAAGAACTGCTGCTGGCCGGCGCCGTGCGCTACGAAGACTATTCGGATTTCGGCAGCACCGTCACCGGCAAGATCAGCGCGCGCTGGGATCCATCGAAGCAAGTGGGCGTGCGCGCTTCCGCATCGACCGGTTTCCGCGCTCCCGGCGTACAACAAGAGTTTTACAGCTCCGTGTCGACCAACCTGAATGCGGCCGGCGAACTGACTGAAACGCTGACCGCACGCCAGGGCAGCGCCGTCACCCGCGCCTTGGGCATTGCCCCGCTGAAGGAAGAAACCTCGCGCAACGCCAGCCTGGGCCTGGTGCTGCGTCCGGCCTCGAACATGTCGCTGACGGCGGACGTGTACCAGATCAAGATCAAGGACCGCATCGTCTTCTCCAGCAACATCGCACCGGAAGCCGGCGGCGGCCCGATCGCCAACGTGCTGGCGCCGCTGGGCGTGGGCCAGGCGCAGTTCTTCACCAACGCGGTCGACACCAAGACCCGTGGCCTGGACATCGTGGCCGACCACACCACCAAATGGACCGGCGCCACCCTGGTGCTGTCCGGCCAGCTGGGCTTCAACAAGACCGAAGTGACCAAGCGCCACTCGACCTCCAGCATCCTGACCGGCGCACAGCTGTTCGACCAGGCGCAAGTCACGCTGATCGAGCACGGCCAGCCGCGCAAGCACCATGTGGTGGCCGCCGACTACACCACCGGTCCATGGAACGTGAATGCCCGCGCCAACTACTATGGCGAAGTGTCGGGTGAAGGTTTCGCGCCGCTGCAAACCTGGTCCGGCAAATGGCTGCTGGACTTGACCAGCCGCTACAACTTCAGCAAGAAGACCAGCGTGTCGGTGGGCGTCAACAACGTGTTCGACACCTATCCGGACAAGTGGGACACCGTGAAAGGCGCCCCATTCCCGCAACTGGGCTTCACGCACTGCTGGGAAACCTGCCCGTTCGGCATCAATGGCCGTTCGATGTTCGTCCGCTTCGACACCGCGTTCTGATCGTTACCTGACGCTTTGAATGCCTGAAAGCCGCAAGGCGCCACGTGCGCCCTGCGGCTTTTTTCATGCTGGCTCCCCCGGTCATGGCCTTTCATTCGTGCCGATGGTTAAATTGACCATCAACCAATTCAGGAGCAACCATGTACCGACTTCCGGCAGGACTTGTCCTGCTGACGGCCCTTGCCGCCTGTGGCGGCAGCGGCGGCAGCGACCAGGGCATCCCGACGCAGGTGGCGGGCGCACTGCAAAAATACGAAGGCGTCTGGATCCGCCCATGCGCCGCGCACAACCGCGACACCATGGCACTGACCGCCAGCAACAATGGCGCCACCCTGTCCTTCACCATCAAGACGGAATATTTTGCCAACGCCGATTGCACCGGCGCGGTGGTGGCGACCGGGACGTACAAGCAGCCATCGATCGTGATGCAATACACCGCCACCATCAAGGACGCCAGCGTCAAGCTGCGCAATGGGGAAACCGTGACGGCCGGGGTCGACCAGGGCGCCACCACTGCCACCAGCGAAGCCATCACGTTCACCGGCAGCGGCGTAACGTCCAGTGTGGTGGGCGGCAGGACCGTATGGCACATCACGTTCAGCCAGGGCGCAACCGATGTCTATTCCAACCTGAACACGGGCACGGGCAAGACCGCGCTGACCCTGCGCAATGGCGAATTGCTGGTGCTGGAAGCGAGCGGCAATGCCGGTAATACGTTTGATGAAGCGAGCCGGCTGACACACTGACCGGACCGTCAGCGGCGGTGGCGATGGATGACCGCCGCCAGCCGCGCCGCCAGGCCATCCATGCATTCGGCCGGCACCTGCGCATAGCCCAGCATCAAGCCCCGGCAGCGCGGCTGGTCGCCCACCGCATGCAGTGACAGCGCATGCGCCACGATGCCCTCTTCCAGTAGTTGCGCCGCCACCGCCTGGTCATCCAGCGCCGGATCGGTAAACCGCAGCGCCAGGTGCATCCCCGCCGACGCCCCTTCCACCACCGCCGCGCCAGCGAGGCAGCGGGCCAAAGCGGCTTGCAGCGCATCGCGCCGTTGCCGGTACAGCCGCCGCATGCGCCGCAAATGCAAGGCGAACTGGCCGCTGCGCAGGAATTCCGCCACCGCCAGCTGTTCCGCCACCCGGCCCCGCGCCGCCGATTGCGCGCGCATTTCCGCCAGCGCCGGCGCCAGCCAGGGCGGCGCCACCATGAAGCCGATGCGCAGCGACGGGAACATGGTCTTGGAAAACGTGCCCAGGTACAGCACCGGCGCATCCGGCGCCAGCCCCTGCATGGCTGGCAGCGGCGGGCCGTCATGGCGGAATTCGCTGTCGTAATCGTCTTCGATGATCAGCGCCCCGGCCGCGCGCGCCTCGGCAATCAGCGCCAGCCGCCGTGGCAGCGACATCACCATCCCGACCGGATACTGGTGCGACGGCGTGGTGTAAATCAACTTCGGTGGATGGCCATGCCAATCCGCTGGCTGCGGCGCAATCCCCTCGTCGTCGAGCGCAATGCCGTGCACCGACAAGCCCGCGCCCCGGAACGCGGCCAGCGCCCCCGCATAGCCGGGATCTTCCAGCCACGCCGTGTCGCCATCATCGGCACAGGCCCGCGCGCACAGGTCGAGCGAGCTTTGCGTGCCATCCGTGATCAGGACTTGCGAGGCATCGCACAGCACGCCGCGCGAGGCGCGCAAATAATCGGCCACGGCGGCGCGCAGTTCGGGTTCGCCGCAGGGATCGCTGTAATTGAGCTTGCGCGGCGTGATACCGCGCCACGCGCGTTCCAGCATGCGCCGCCACAGCGCCAGGGGAAAAGCGTCCAGTGCCGGCACCCCGGCCACGAACGGCCCCATCATGTCGGCCGCGCCAAACACAGGGCGCAGGTTGCGCGCGCGGCGCGACAACAACGGGTGCTGGCCTGACTGGTGCTGGCCTGATTCCGGGGGCGCTGCCGCTTCGGCGGAGGCCTGGCTGGCAATCGCCGCCACCACCGTGCCGCGCCGGTCGCCCAGCACATAGCCTTCGCACGCCAGCTGTTCATAGGCATACAGCACGGAATTGCGCGCCACGTTCAATTCCGCCGCCAGGGTGCGCGATGACGCCAGCCGCGTGCCGGCCGCCAGCGTCCCATCGCGGATCGCAGCGCGCAGGCACTCGTGCAACTGGCGCTGGCGCGGCCAGCCCCGGCCGGCGTGGCGTTCAACAAAGGCATCAAACAGCAGGGCGTAATCCATCGTGGCTCCAAAATAAATCGCATTGCTGGACCTTATGCAAGGGCCAGTACGCCATTATAGTTGCCACTCAACCAACTTGAGAGGAGTCAATGAGCACGCCACCCACCACCCGCACCCGCGTCCGCCGCGTTGCCACCAACGCCGCCTATGACAGCGCGACCTTGCACGCCATTATTGACGATGCGTATGTCTGCCACATCGCCTTTACCGACGACCATGGCACGCACTGCATCCCGACCGCGTGCTGGCGCGAAGGCAATCACCTGTACATCCATGGCTCGAACGGCAGCCGCATGCTGAAACGCTTGATGGAGCAGGATGTGTGCGTGACGATCACCCATGTCGATGGGCTGGTGATGGCGCGTTCCGCGTTCAGCCATTCGATGAATTACCGCTCGGCGATGATTTACGGACGCTTTGAACAAGTCGCGGACGGCGACAAGGCGGCGACCCTGGCAACATTCATGGAATCGCTGGTGCCGGGCCGCCAGGCCGACGTGCGGCCCGGCAGCGCCAATGAGCTGGCGGCCACCACGGTGTTGCGCATCCCGCTCGATGAAGCGGCCTGCAAGGTGCGCACCGGTGACGCCAATGAAGAAGAAGGGGATGAATCGCTGCCGCACTGGGCGGGTGTCTTGCCGTTGCGGCGCGTCCGTGAGCGGCCGGTCCGCAACGCCGATTGCAATACCACCCTGCCTGGTTATATCAGCCGCTGGCTGGAGCAATAATCCCCTGCGGCAGCTCAGCTGCCGGCCCCCAGCGCCACGGTCAGTTCACCGGCCGTGGGGAAGGTGCAGCACGCCAGTGCATAGCCGTCGCGGACATCCTGCTCGTCGAGGCAAAAGTCGGCTTCGCGCCGGCAGTCGCCCGACAAGACTTTCAGGCGGCAACTGCCGCAAATCCCGGAGCGGCACTGGCTGCGGATCGGTACGCCATGCTGCTCCAGGTTGTCCAGCAAACTCTTGCCGGGATCGGCAGCCAGGCTGAGATTGCGGCCCGCGATGGCGATCACCGCGCGCTCCGGCATGGCGGCCGGCATGTCCACCGGCCGCCCAGGCAGCATCTCCAATGGCATCACCGCTGGCATCTGCGCTGGCATACCAGACGGCATGACGGCCGTCATCTCCAGCGGCTGATCGACCGGCACGTCGAATGGCGCATTCGATGGCGCCGGCGGCGGCGCCTTCGGTGCGCTGAACGATTCAATCAGCAATTCCGCATGCGGGAACAATTCGCGCACACGCAAGCGCGTCTCCAGGGCGAACTGGTGGCCGCCGCACAGCAGCACGGCGCCCGGCATGGGCAAGGCCGCCAGCATCTCGTCCGATGGCCGGCCGGCCCGGAAGTGGCGCGAATCCGAATCGATCGGCTGGCGCGTGATGAACACTTGCATGTCGAACCAGTCGCACGTCAAATCGAGCTCCAGCAATTCGTGCAGGAACGAGACATCCTGCACCCGTGGACAGCACAGGTACAAGGTCACGCGCGGCACCGGCCAGCCATCGCGCGCCAGTTCCGCCAGTTCGCGCAACAGCGCGATCGGCAAGGTCACACCGATCCCGCCGGCCCACATCAGCACCTGGCGGTGCGCCAGCACGGCATCGACCGTGATGTCGCCACCGGTGTACAACAGCGTGACGGCGGCGCCCTGTTCCAGGCTGGCGTGCAGGCGGTCGGCCACGCCATGGGTGCCGGTATGGCGCACGGCAATCTCGAACACATCCGGCGCCGGCTTGCGGGTCACGGAATACATGCGCTGCTGCATGCCGCCCGCCATGTCGGCATATTCGAGCGCGACATAGCGGCCCGGGCCGATGTCATGGCACAGCCCATGCGAGGCGGGCAGGCGCAGCGCAAAGACTTTGACGTTACCGGCTTCCAGCGCTGTACTGTCGCAGCGCACGCTGACACGGGCATTCATGACACCACCTCCAGCACGTCGTTGCGCGCCGCCAGTTCCGGCGCCTCATCCAGACCGATGCGCGCGATCAGCGCCTGCACGGAGCCGGTATACACGCCGATTTCATTTTCGGGACCGACATCGGCCAGGATATCGGCCGCGTGCGGGAAGTTCAGCATCGCAAACACCGTGCTCCACGCGCCCATTTCATTGTTGGCGAACATTTCCACGGTTTTCAGGATCACGGCGCGCAGGTAGCTGCGCTCATGCCGGCTCAAGCCCTGCACCAGGTCCGTGGCGACGAAGCTGAACACGCTCGAGTGGCTCCATTCATCCATCGCATGGGTCTTGGTGGTGCGGTGGCACACGCTCTGGATGCTGCTGTCCTCGGCCATGGTTTTCAGGTAATCGGTGATCAGCGTTTCGCTGGCGCAGGCCATGGCAAAGCGGGTCAGGCGCCGCTCCCATTCGGCATTGCAGCCGGCCAGCACGGCGCGGCGCCACTGCACCAGGTTAAACGCCGTGAATTCCAGCGGCGCCAGTCCACGCTGGGCGTAGATGTAATTCGACGCCATCAGCGACATGCGGGTGTGCAGCGCTTCATCGAGCAACGCTTCCGACATCACATCCTGGATCATGCCGCGGTTGCGGCTGTTGACCGGCGCCACCTTGATCAAATCTTCGCAGGCCGGCGTAACCACATCGCATTCGATATAAATGGTTTTCAGGTTGTATATGCCCCACGCATAGGACAGGCAACGCGACTTCAATTCTTCCGGTGCGGCTCGCCACGCATCGTGGCGCCGGAACGGCAACAGCGACTCGCTGAAATCATGCTTGGCGGGATCGAACGCCAGGTCGGCAAACTGCAGCGGCCCCTGGTTGACTGCCGCGCGCTGTTGCCACAGCACCGATAATTTTTTCAGCATCACGGCAACGCTGTCGCCCTGCCCGGTTTGTTGGGTATTCATGGGTATCACCTCTGGTCACTCAGTTCAATTTCGAATCTGCCGGCAAGGCTTGCGCCAGCCATGCGCTGAAGAAGCGGCGCGCCTGTTCCTGCAAGGCCGCGCCATGGCGCGCGGCGCCGCGCCGCAGCACCGCCACCTCCACGCCGGCGCCGGCGATTTCACAGGCATGGCCGACCAGCCAGTGTTCGATCTGTTCGCCCTGCGCTTCCAGGTGAAATTGCAGCCCCAGCGCGCGCGGACCATAGGCGAACGCCTGGTTCCGGCACACGTCGGTCGAGGCCAGGTGCACCGCACCGGCCGGCAGCGTAAAGGTGTCGCCGTGCCAGTGCAGCACATCCGCCAGTTCCCCCGACAAGAAGCGCAGCGGCGAATCCTGCCCCGCTGGCGTCAAGGTCAGCGGCGCCCAGCCGATTTCCTTGGTTCCCGACGCATACACTTCGCTGCCCAGCGCGGCAGCCATCAGCTGCGCGCCCAGGCATATGCCCAGGGTGGCCTTCCCGGCCGCCAGCCGTTCCTTCAGCAGCGCCTTTTCCACCCGCAGGAAGGGATAGCGGTCATCTTCATAGACCCCGATCGGCCCGCCCAGCACCACCAGCAGGTCGGGCGCGATCGCTTGCACCTGCGCGGCCAGGCTGGCGTGCCAGGCCGGCAGGTAGTGCACCGTATAGCCTTGTTCCACCAGCACCGCTTCCAGCGATCCCAGGTGTTCAAACGCGATGTGCTGTATTGCGACGACGTTTTTCATGTTGTCGCTCCTTAGCGGTTGCGGCCGGCGGCAAATTCGCCGTGGTACATCATCAGGCCGTCATCCATGCTGTACACCTTGGTGACGGTGTCGGTCTCGGTATCGATCTTGATCAGGTGGTCGGAAATAAAGCTCGAGACATACACCGCATCGCCATCTTCGGTGGCGCTGGCGGTATGGGCGTTCCGGAAATCGGCCGGCAAGCCCTGGCCCGGCGCCAGGCGCTTGATGAATACCGGTGCGGCCGGATTGGACACATCCCAGATCGACACATAGCCATCGCGGCCATAATCGGTGGCCGGCGCATTGGGTTTGCGGCCCCATGAATCTTCTTCCGCGACATACAGCTTGTCGTGCGCCAGCGCCACATCCGACGGCGAGCGCAGCAGGCCGGGCTGCTGGCCGTTCTGCATGCCGATCACGCGCGTCGCCTTCATCTCGTGCACGTCGACCAGCCAGATGCTGGGCTCGATCACGACATGGCCAGGCTTGGTGAGCGACGTCGGTCCCTGCTGCATGGTGCCGATATAGGCATAGCGGTCCGTCAGCCATACCGCATAGTGCGCCATGGCGCCGTACTTCTGTTCGGTGCCCAGCTTGATCTCGCCGATGACCTTGACTTCACCCGTCTTGGTCTTGGGTTTGTACACGCGCACCGTGCCCATGTCGTAGTCGTAGCCGACACCCAGGCCCCGGGTACCGGAATTGTTGAAGTTCACGCCATGGGTCTGGCGGGTCAGGTCGCCGTCCGAATACACGGGAATCGGATGCAGTTTGCCGTTGCCGGTCATCTTGAAGCCGCGCACCCGGTTATCCGTGTAATGGGTGACATAGAAAAACTTCGAGTTCGGCAGGAATGTCGGGCCGTGGGTCTGGGTGAAGGCGGGACGGGTCCACGGCATGATCGGCTGCTGCGGCACCACCTGCATGGCGTTCTTGAATTGCGACGGCGAACCGGGTTGCGCCAGCGGCAACGTTTGCAGCACTTTGGCGTCGATGGTGCCGGCATCCCAGTCGATATGCTTCAGGCGCACCGTCACCACCGATGCCGTGAACGGCGGCACCGCGTCGGTCAGCATGTACACGGTCCGCTCATCGTGCGTGATCGCCGTATGCTGGCAGGCGGCGGCTTGCCAGCCATACACGGTCGGCATCGCCACCTTGGCCATCTGGTCCGTTTCCGCATTGATCAGTATCAGTTCACAGCCTTTCATATTTACGCCGGACAAGATGTGCCCCGCCAGCGCCGTCCCCGGCAGTGCCGCCAGTCCCATTGCCGCCGCGAAGATCCCGGATACCGCTGAAGTCATAGTTTTCATGGTGTGTCGTCCCTCTGTTTTGGATGAATTGGCTGGCATCTCAACGTTATGAAAAATGCCATCAACAGTATGGAGTCCTAATAAAACTGTGTCAGTCAGCTGGGCGACAATTTAACAATCTGTGTCAAATTACAAACTCATCCATAGAAATTGCCGGCGAACTACGCCAAGGCTTAACGGGGCGTTTCCGCCAGCAATTGTCCGATCAGCGCGCCGACCGCCAAGTCATCGACCTGGCCGGTCTGCTGGAACCGCAGCGCGCCCTGGCGGTCGATCAGGATCAGCGTGGGGGTGCCACGCATGCTGTACAGGCGCATGGTGCGCGGTATGCCGCCGTCGCCCTCCGGCTTGTCGACCGCGATGGGAAACGCCAGCCGGTTTTCGTGGATGAACGCCTTCAGCGCGGCCGGGCCCATCACATCATGGTGCTCGAACACCGTATGCAGGCCGATGACTTCCACATCATCCCGGTCGAATTGCGCATAAATGCGCTGGGCTTGCGGGATGCCATGCTGCACGCAGCCGGGGCACAGCATTTGAAACGCATGCAGCACCACGACCTTGCCACGCAAGCCGCTCAATGCCAGCGCATGCGGAGTGTTAAACCATTGCGCCACTTCCAGCGCGGGTGCCTCGATCATCTCAACCTCCTGTTGAATATAAAAAACGCGCGTGCGGCTGCGGGCCGGACGCGCGGTCGTCAAACGTTGATGTGGCCGGCGGTGCTTACGAACCCTTCACGTCCGCCATCGATGCGCCGAAGTTGATGTGGAATACACCGCCGTCCAGCACCAGCGCCGGCACCGACTTCACGCCGGCTTTTTCCGCTTCCGCGATACGGCTGCGGTCCTTCCCGAAGTGCACGACTTCCAGGTCATATTTGCTGGTGTCGATGGCGGCGGCCATCGCCTCTTCGGCGGAGACGCAAACAGGGCAGCCGGCATGGTAGAAGGTGGCTTTGCTTTTCATGATGAAACTCCTTTCAGTGGATAAAACGACAGGGATCCGCAAGCGCGGGGTTACTCGGCTTTGCCCGGCATACTCAGGTCGCCGGACGCCACATCGAATACATTGACCACACACAGCAGCGGCTGGTGCGGGCTGGCGCCGACGCGCAGGCCGGCCGTTACGCCGTCGAACGCCACGCCTGTGAAATTGCTGACATCGTCGAACGGCACCCGCACCGTGACCTTGCTGGCGGCAAAGCGCGGCGCGTAGCCGGGACTGTCGATCAGCAGCGGTACGCCGGGCCAGGTTTTCGGCAATTTGGGTTTGGTCCCGGGCGGAATATCCTTGACCTTCAGTGCATCCTTGCCGCACGCCTCATCCGGCGCCAGCACCACCCAGTGGCTGTGCCAGTCGCTGCCTTTGGTGTTGAACAGCGGCGTGTCATCGAAATCCGGATGCGTGGTGACGGCCAGCGCCAGGATGCCCGCGCCCTGCTCAAACCCTACTTCGGACGGATCGAGCTTGGTCGGCCACACGTACGAAAACACATTGCTGCCTTCGAACTTGCCGGTCTTCTTCGGCTTGACGGCGCCCGCCGTGCCGCTCACCGACATGGCAAACACCAGCTGGTTTTTCGCGGCATCGACACTGATTTCCGCCGTGACGATGTCGAAGCTGGCATCCTTGGCATTGCCCTTGCGGGCCTTGACCGGATGCGCACTGGCGGACTGGCACGCCAGCGCCGCCACGATCCCCAGCACCGCGAACGCAGAACGGTTTCTGTACAACATAATTTAGGACTCCTAACTATATAAGTCAAAAAAAATGGCGCGGCCTGCTGCGCCCGGGCGACGCCTTCCAGCGTCAACCCACTTTCCTGATCGGCACCACTTTCTGCAGCCGTACCGCATGTTCCGGACAATCGAGCCGCAAATGCCGGTCCGCAAACGGCGCCCCCACCAGGTTACAGTAGTGCGGCCACTGCGGATCGTCGTTCTGCTGGTAATAACTGCACGTCACACACATGCGCGCGGTGGAAATCTCGCCCCGCTCCTGCATGTTCCGGATCAGCTTGACGATCAGGGCCAGCAGCGTACTTTTTTCTTCCGGCGTCAACGCCAGCAAACTCATTCCCAGCAAGCCGCCACTGTCGCCGCCCGCCGCCGCCAATTCCTTCCCCCGTTGCGACAGCGACAGCGACACCGCACGGCGGTCATCCGACGCCCGGCCTTTATCGACCAAGCCCTTCCCCACCAGCGTGCTGACCGCTTCACTGGCCGTGGCCGGCGTGATGGCCAATTGCTCGGCAATCACGGACAGGCGCAATGCGTCCTGCCGCGTGCTGAGCAAGGTCAGGATATCCGACTGGGTCGGCGTAATCCCTTCGGCAAAGGCCTTCGCCCAAGCCTGGCTGCGCATGACGGTGGCAAGTCGCGCCAGGCCGGTGGCGATGGTCTGCTCTATCGGCGCGCTGATGGTATCGAACGGATTCATGCAAGGAAATTAATTAGTTATCCTAACTATATGCCAGTGCACTGACCGTGTCAAACACTTTTGCGCTCGCGGTACCAGAGCGCCAGCATGGCGGCGGCAAAGGCCAGCGCAAACGGCCAGGCTGGCAGGAGCGTGAGGCGCGTGGCGCCGGCAACCGCGACGGGGGTCCGGGCCAGATACGCGCGGGTCGCCTGCTGCCGCAAGCCCTGGCGCCACTGGGGCCAGTCGCGCTCACCGTAGACATACAGGGCGTGCCGTGCCGCGCCGCTGGATAACGCGTGCCATCCGGCGCGCGGCGCGATGAACGCGGCGCACCGGCCTTCAGCACGGCCGGCGCGCACCTGCCATGCGAGCGCGGGCATCCCTTGGACATTCAGCGGCGCTCCCTGCACGTCGCCCTGCGCGCACACTTGCGTGCGCGTCCCTGCCACCGGCATGGGGTCCGGCTGTTCCCACACGACCTGCCGCTCGCCACCGCCACCAACGTTTACGGCCGCATCGATCAGCGTTTGCCACCATGCGCCCAGCGCGGCAGGCGATGCGATGGCGTGCCGGTGCCAGTCCGCCACGCCCACCCACACGATGCGGCCCTGCTTCCAGCCGCGCTGCCACAGCCAGGGTTTGCCATGGCTGTCGGTGGCCAGCACCCGCCATGCCGCGGCGGCCTGCGCGGACGGATTCAAGCCGGCCGGCGGCAAGGCGAGCTGCTGCGCACCGGCGCCAAAGACACGGGCATCTTCCTTTTCCGTGGTGGCCGACTGCGGCGCCAATGGCAATGCCAGTTCGCGCTGCCAGAGCGCCGCCTGGCCCGCATTGCCGCCCAGGACCACCAGCGGCAAGCCTTGCGCCACCTGCCCCAGCAGCGCGGCCCGCGCGGGCGCCGGCGCCGCTTCGAACCAGGCGGCATCGATGAATTGCGCATGGGGTTGATCCAGCGCCGCCAGCGCCGATTCCGTGCGCGACAAGCCTTTGCCCAAGGTGGTTTGCCAGTCGACGATGGCGCCGCTGGCGGTCAGCAAATCATTGAGCACCCGCGTATCGAACGACGGTGCGCCAAAGCGGCCGATGACCTGCAGCGGGATCGGCTCCGTGACCAGCAGCGGCACCGGACCTTCGGCAAAGGCCTTGTTTTGACTGTCGAGCAGGCGGGCGCGCAAGACCAGCCGTTCGGCCAGGGGCGGCAGCCAGGTCACCGACAACTGCGCCGGTACCGGCGCCTGCGCTCCTTGCTGTCCCGGATTGGCCGCCGTCTCCGCCAGCACCTGTCCATTCTCCGCCACCAGTTGCAAACGCCATCCCGGCGTGGGCTGCGAACGGCGCACCGTCAGCGTGAAGGCGCGGCCCAGCGGCACCGTGCGAGCAAAATCCAGCGCCAGCACATCGCCTTTCGGCACGTCCCAGCGCAGCGGGCGCGCCGGCACATCCTGCCATTGCGCCTCCGTCAAACCATGCCCGGACAAGGCCAGCGAGCCGGCATCGGGGACCGCCAGCAAGGCGCGCGCCAGCGCATCGCCCGGCGTGTCGGAAGCAATCGCCAGTTCATCCGTTGCGCCCACGGGGCGCGCCGGCTCCGACAGCAATGCCGCCAGCGCAATGGCCGCCGCCAGCGCCAGCCCGGCGTCCAGCCAGCGCCGCTTGCGGCCATACAGCGCGGCGCTGCACAGGCCCGCCACCAAGACGGCGGCGCCCGGCCACGCCAATGTCCACTGCACCGAAAGCCAGTTCATGGCGACTCCTTGCCTCGCCACGCCTGGCGGAATTTACTGTCGGCCTGCGGGCGCGCCTGCAGCACGGCAGGAATGTCGGCCAAGGTGCCGCGCAGCCACGCGCGCAGCGCGCCCCGGCATTCGACGCAGCCATCCTGCACATCCTGCACCGACCGCTGCGCGGCCAGCCGGTCCTCGTCCGATGCAATGCGCGCGGCAATGATGTCCCGCGCGGTCTTGCTCCACAGCGCGGGCAGCGCGCCATCGCTGCCCAGCGCCTGCACCAGTTCACGCACTTCCTTCGGCGCGCCGCCGGCCGCTTCACCCTGTGCGCGCCTGGTGCTCTGCGCCCCCACCATATCGCCTGTCATGCGTTTCTCTTCCTTGATGGCGGGCGGCACGAAGGCGGTGCGGTGCAGGTACACGCGCTCGGCCTGCTGCAATTCCTTGATGGCCGCCAGCGCCTTGTATTCCGGCGGGAGCGCCGGTTTCGGCGCAATCGCGCGCAATTCCTTTTCAGCGTCCCACATCGCCTTCAACGCGCGGCGCAGCACTTCCTTGGTGGCCGGATCGAAAATCGTCGCAGCTTCCGATTCATCATGCACGTGGCCGAACTGCGCCAGCACGTTATCCATCTTGCCGAACGCGCCGGGCGCGGGGGCGGCGCCCGCTTCGCCGCCATGGCCATGGCCGTCGTCCGGGCCATGTTCGTCATGCTCGTCGCCGCCAAACAGCGACGATTCCTCCCCCAGGAACTGGCCATAGCGCAGGCGCAGCTTGGCCTGGTCCATGGCGATGGCTTCGCTGCGGCTGCGCAGCGCTTGCGGGCTCAGTTTCGGCATCTCCGCCACCAGCTGTTCGGTATCGATGATGATCTGGCGCTGGCTGCGCAGGGTTTCCGGTTTCACCATCGACGGCAGCGCGGACGATTCCAGGCTTTCCGATTGCGGTCCCGGCAAGCGCAGCGTATAGGTCGCCGATTGCGATGTATGGGGGCGGTCCGGCGCGTTATCGGTGGCGCGGATGAAGTAATACAGTTCATCGCCCGGCTCCATGCCCAGCTCCGCCAGCGCCCACTGTTTTTTCCAGCTGCGCACGCGCGGGTCGATTGACGCCGGCAGCGGCATTTCCTTGTCCGAAAAGCGGATGTTTTCACCACTGCCGCGCGCCAGGGTCAGGTGCAATGTGGCGCGGGCAATGCCGTAATCGTCCTTGGCGGAGACGGCGATCTGCACCGCCTGCGTGCCCGGCGCCAGCACGTGCACCGTTTCCACTGGCGCGACGATGGCCACTTCCGGCGCCTGGTCCGGCGTCACGCGGATGTTGTAGCGTTGCTTCGGTAAATGGCGCGCACGCCAGAACAGCGATTCATCGGCGTGCCATTGCGCGCAGTGTGCGCCGACCGGCAACACCTTGCCGTCACCCAGCTCCACTACCGTTGCCGGCTCGCCGCTGCGGCGGAAGCACCAGCGCACATCGCTGTATTGCGGCACCTGGATATCGCGCGCCTGGGTTTCGAAGGATGCGACCTTGGTGTACGGCGGCGGCGTGACTTTCAGCAGCAATTCGCCCGGCTGCGCGGGCGGCAATGCGGCGGCCGCGGGCGCAACCGGCTTTGCCGCCACGCCCTGGTGCTGCCATGCCCAGCATGCGCCGGATAGCAGCACGCTGGCGACCACGGGCAGCCAGCGGAAACCCGTGCGCAGCGCGGCGATGGTGCGATAGTCGTCGGCCCGCAATGCGCCATGGATGCGCGCTTCGAGCCGCTTGCGCTGCAATTGTGCGATCGGCGACACCGGCGCCTGCGCCAGCAACGCGCTGCTGTCTTCCAGCGCCGGGATGGCGCAATCGAGCCAGTGCGTCCATTGCGCCAGCATGCGCTGGCGGAGCGCCCGGAGATCCCACACCAGCCACGCCAGCCACACCACGAACAGGACGATGCCGGGCAATGGCGCGGCGGCGCGCAGTCCACCGGCCAGGACCACCAGCACGGGCAGCAACGCCACGCCCCACAATGGCGCGCGGCGCAGCAGCAGCGCGCGCCACAGCTGGCGGCGGATGGCGGACGAATAATCAGCGGCGGCGGACATGGGTCACCAGGCGTTCGAGAATAAACAGGGTCAGCAGCGCATAAGCCAGCCAGGCATCGGGACGCGTCCCCGGCATGGCCAGCGGCGACGCGCGCTGCGGCGGTATGACCTGCGCCGCCAGCGGCCACGCTTCGGGCGCGAAGTGCAATGCGCGCCAGGTTTCATACAGGGTGCGGGCGCTGTCCGCCTCCTTCGGCGGCCACGCGTCGGACGCCCACAGCCTGCCGCGCGCACTGTCCGCCACCTGCAAGGCCAGGCCGTCCACGCGCAGCGCCTGCACGGCCGATGGTTCGACACCGGCCACCAGCGGCAGCGCGGCCGGCGGCAGCCACCACAACGGCGCGTGCCAATTTGGTGGCGGCGGCGCGGCGCGGTCCCACACGATCAGCGATGCCTGCGGCGGCGCTTCGGCGCCGTCGAATTCCGTCACGGCATGGCGCACCGCGCCGCCGCCGGCCGCGTCGAAGGCGGCAAACAGGGCGCGCCAAGCCGCCTTCCGCTCGGGCGTGGAAACCAGTGCGACCGGGAGCGCCACCGGCGCCGGCGCACTGCCAGCCGTCCCCTGCGCGGCAACCGCCGCTGGCACGGATGCCGCACCGGGTGGCACAGGCGCCACGGCGGATGCCGCCGGCGGCGCAATCCGGATCTCCACCGCATGCGCCAGCTTCGGCAACTGCGCCGGCATCGCCACCTGCCGCGCCAGCACCAGCAACCTGGCGTCCTTGCGCCACTCGCGTTCATGCGATTGCAGCCATGGCAGCACCTCATTTGCCAACCCATCACCCGGCAACGCCATCCGCTGCGCCCCCGCCATGCCGGCTTGCGCCGCCTGCTGCCCGGCCCATGCGGCCGGCACGTCGGGGCCAACGAAAACCGTGTCGCCACGCCATGGCAGCGCCACGGCTGCCAGCCAGGCGATCAGCGCCACCAGCAACAGGCAACGCAACAGCAGCAATGGCACATCGTCCCAGCGCCAGATGCGCAAGTGCTGTGGCGGCGCCGCAGGCAGGAAACGGGCCGTGGCCAGCGGTTCGGCCTGGGTGCGGCGGCGCTTTTGCCGGTGCCACCAGACGGGCAGCAGCAAGACCGGCAGCGCCAGCCACCACACGGGATGCGCCGCCATCAAACCAGCCATCAAGCCGCCCATCATGCAGGCCTCCGCGCCGCCACATTGAGCCATCCGCGCAAGGCGTCCTGCAACGGGTCTTCAATCACGGCGCTCAGGTAGGGAATGTCATGGCGGCGGCACTCCCCGTGCACCGTGCCGAAATGCGCGTCCAGGGCGGCGCGGTAAGCGTCGCGGTCCGCGCCTTGCAGGCGGTGCAATCGTTCGCCGCCGGTCGGATCGGACTCCGGGTCCATATAGGCCACGCCCGATTTGAAATTCGCGTTGACTTCCGCCCGCGTGCGCAGCGACAGCAGGCGCACGTCATGCCGCATATGGCGCAGCCGCAACAGCGCTTCCGACAGCGGCGATGGCCAGTCCAGCGCATCGGTGGCGGCAAACACCACGCTGGGCGCGCGGGCAAAGTGCAGGCATTTTTTCAATGCCTCGGCATCGGGCAACCGCCCGGCCGGCTGCGCCGATTTCAACGCCGCCAGCACCCGCTGCAATTGCCTTGGCCCGCGCGAAGCCGGCGTGAATTCCGTGCGCCCGTCCGTGCAGACCACCAGGCCGAAAGCATCGCCCTGGCGCTGCGCAATCGCCGCCACGCAAGCCAGCATGGTGCGGGCAAACCACAGCTTGTCCAGGCCCGCCACTTCACGGCTGGGTTCCGCCATCGACGCCGTGGCGTCCAGCCACAGCCACACCGCGACGTGGCTGTCGCGCTCCGCTTCGCGCACGTAATAACGGTCCGCGCGGGCCAGCAATTTCCAGTCGACGCGGCGCCACTCATCGCCCGGCGCATACGCGCGGTATTCGGAAAACTCCACGCCGGCGCCTCGCTCGCGGCCCGCATGGATGCCGTGGCCCAGGCCGGCCAGCACATGGCGGATGACGAGGTCCAGCTTGCCGGCATGAGCCAGCAGCGCAGGGGTTTGCAACATCGGTATCGGTCCCCGCGTTAATCCGGACGGATCGCGTCGCGCAAGGTGGCCAGGATGTCGGCAATCGCAATGCCGTCCGCTTCCGCTTCGAAATTGCGCAGCACGCGGTGCGCCAGCACCGGCAGCAGCATGGCGGTGATGTCGTCGCGCGTGACCGCGAGACGGTTATGCATCAGCGCTCTAGCCTTGGCGGCCAGCACCAGCGCCTGCCCCGCGCGCGGCCCCGCGCCCCAGCCGACGTGCTTGCGCACCGCATCGACCTGGGTTTCGCGGGGACGGGTGGCGCGCACCAGGCGCGTTGCATACACCAGCAAGTGTTCGCCGATTTCGATATCGCGCACCAGTTGCTGCAAGCGCAGCAAGGTCTCGACATCCATCACGGCATCGGCGTCCGCCAGCCCCGCGTGGGTGGTGGCGGACACCATCGCCACTTCTTCGCTTTCGGTCGGATAGCCGACATCGATCCGCAACAGGAAACGGTCGAGTTGCGCTTCCGGCAGCGGATAAGTGCCGGCCTGCTCGATCGGGTTTTGCGTGGCCAGCACGAAGAAGGGACGCGGCAATTTGTGGGTCTGGCCCGCGAACGTGACGGAGCGTTCCTGCATCGCTTCCAGCAGGGCCGATTGTGTTTTCGGCGGCGCGCGGTTGATTTCATCGGCCAGCAGCACTTGCGTGAAAACCGGGCCTTTCTGGAAGCGGAATTCGCGCTTGCCGGTCGCATGGTCTTCTTCCAGGATTTCCGTGCCGACGATATCGGACGGCATCAGGTCCGGTGTGAATTGCACGCGGTTGAATTGCATCGCCGTCGCCTGCGACAGGGATTTCACCAGCAAGGTCTTGCCCAGTCCCGGCACGCCTTCCACCAGCGCATGGCCGCCGCCGAGCAGGCAAATGATCAGCGCGTCGATGACGTCTTGCTGGCCGATGATGACCTTGCCCATGCTGGCTTTCAGCGCGGCGACCTTGGCGCACAGCGCGCTGATTTCGTTTTCGTCCCACTGGCGGGATGCGGCGTCATGCAGAGACACGGTCATGCTCCTAATGCGTATTGAATGATGTTGATGGCAAAGCGCGTGTTGTCCACCGCCAGCCAGCGTTTGTTGCGGAAGTCGTAATCCCACTCGCAACCGTAATCCTTGTTGCTGTACAAAACCCGTATCCGCCCGCCCGACTCGATGGCTTTCAAATAGTCGTGCACGAGATCATCGCCCCAGCCATTGAGTTCCACGCTGGTATTGGGCGGGCCGTCGAACTTGAAGAAGCACGTATACAGCGAGTGGTTGTTGGGTATCTTGTGCAGCGCTTTGGGACCAAAGATTTTCGCCAGTTCCGCTTCCAGCGATTTCGCGAACAAGCCATCGATGTCGTGGTTGCAGTCGTCGATGAAGACAAAGCCGCCACCCTTCACATAACGCTCGAAGTTCTTGCGCTCGTTGGGTGTGAATTGCACCAGCTTGTGCCCCGCCAGGTAGCAGAACGGCGCTTCCAGCATCTTCGGGTCGGACAGCGCGACGATGCGCTCGACCGGGTCGACGCGCAGGGTCGTGTATTCCACCAGCGAATTGAGGATGTTGCTGGGCATGCGGATATCCACATCCCAGTCACCGGATTCGTACGTTAAACGCGTGAAGTAGAAATCGTAACTCGCCATGTTGATTGTGCGGCCTGCGCGCATGGCGGGTTTGTAAAACCCGCCCTACGAGTTCACCGTTAACGTTATTCCCGTAGGGCGGCTTCCACGAAGCCGCCATGCACACCGCCGTCTTAAACCGCGTCCGACAAGGACGTGAAATTGAAATCGCGGATCTTCATGGCCGGCAGCAGCATCTGGAAGCGCGACGTGGTGCCGCCCACCACCACCGGCTTGCCCAGTTCCTCGATATTGTTCAGCATCGACACCGGGCTCTCATTGAAGCGGAAGTTCTTGATCGGATGCTTGATCTTGCCATTCTCGATGTAGAACGTGCCGTCGCGCGTCAGGCCCGTCAACAGTTGCGATTGCGGGTCGACCATGCGGATATACCAGGTGCGCGTGACCAGCACGCCCTTCTTGGTATTGGCGATCAGTTCCGCCGTCGACTTGCTGCCGCCGGCCATGATGATGTTGCCGTGGTTGCCGATTGCGCGCTTGCCCTGCTTGTGCGCCCAGAACGGCGCGTAATCGAGCGCCGACACCACGCCGTTTTTAATGATGTCGGTGCGCTCGCGCGCCAGCATGGAACCGGAATCCCACGGCAGCACCGGCACTTCCGGATTCCACGGGTCGGCCCACACGTTGACCTGTTCATCGAACAGCTTTTCACCGAGGCGGTTGCCGCCGCCCTTTTTCGACAGGTAGCTGCGGCCTTCATCGGCGTTGCGGGCATCCATCGCGCCAAACATGAAGTTCAGCATGTCGGAGGTGGCGGCCGGTTCCAGGATCACCGTGTAGCGGCCCGGCTCCAGCGCCTTCGCATCGACCGAACGCACCGCTTTGTCGATCGCCGCATCGGACGCTTCACGCGCGTCGAAGCGGCCCGCGTCGTTGGCAAAGCGGGTGGCCCAGCCGGAGCCGCGGCCATCTTCGGTGCGGGTGGTGATGGTGAAGCCCAGATTGCTCAATTCCTGGTAGCCGAACAGGCCGTTGGAATTGGCCACCGTGTCGAAACCGGTGATGTCATTGAAGAAGCCTGCCGCCTGCAGCTTGGCTTTCTTTGCGGCGGAAATACTCTGGAACGCGACTTCGGCGCGGTATTCCGGGTCAATGGCCGCGGTGTTCTTGCTCCACGTCGGCGACGCCTTGTAGGCCTGGGCCTTCGGCGCCGGCATGAATTCCGGATTTTCCGGCGCCAGGCGCGCGGTATCTTCGGCGCGGCGCACGGCGCGTTCCAGCGACTTGTCGTCGAATTCATTGATGGTGGCGGTACCCACGCGCTTGCCGAAGGCCACTGACACGGCCAGGGTGGTGTCTTCGGTCAGCCCCGCCGTGGACACCGCATTGTTCGCATAGCGGATGTTGCCGGTGCGGCGGCCCGTCAAATTCACTTCGCATTCGTCGGCCTTGGAAAAACCGATGACTTTGTCGCAAATGCGCTTGGCTTCCTGTTCAGTCAAAAATTTCATGGGGTTCCTTATCCGATCTTGCGGGCGGTGTTGATGACGTTGACGCCGTTGAAGCGCGTGGTGGACGAACCGTGCGACACGGCCGACACTTGCGACGGCTGGCCTTTGCCGTCAAAGAACGAGCCGCCCATGCGCCAGTCGCGCTCATCGCACAGGGCGGAGCACGCGTTCCAGAATTCCTGGGTGTTGGACTGGTACGCCACGTCCTCCACCTGGCCGGCAATCTTGCCGTCCTTGATTTCGTAGTACAGCTGGCCGCCGAACTGGAAGTTGTAGCGCTGCTGGTCGATCGAATACGAACCACGGCCCAGGATGTAGATGCCCTTCTTGATGTCCTTGACCATCTCGTCCGGCGTGAGTTTCTTCTTGCCCGCCGCCAGCGACACGTTCGGCATGCGCTGGAACTGCACGCTGCTCCAGCTGTCCGCATACGAGCAGCCGTGCGATTCTTTTTCGCCGATGATATGGGCCTGGTCGCGCGTGGTCTGGTAGTTAACCAGCACGCCATCCTTGATGATGTCCCAGCGCTTGCACTTGACGCCTTCGTCGTCATAGCCGACCGCGCCCAGCGAACCCGGCGCGGTTTTGTCGGCGAAGAAGTTGACGATGTCGGAGCCGTACTTGAATTTCTTGCTTTCCCACTTGTCCAAGGTCGCGAAGCTGGTGCCGGCGTAATTGGCTTCGTAGCCCAGCACGCGGTCGAGTTCCGTCGCGTGACCGACCGATTCGTGGATGGTCAGGAACAAGTGTTCCGGGCTCAGGACCAGGTCATACTTGCCCGGATCGATGGATTTCGCCGTCAGCTTTTCACGCGCCTGGCGGCCCGCCGCGCGCGCGTCTTCGATCAAGTCATACGCGCCGTTGTACAGGGTGGTGACGCCGCCCGCCGCGCGCACCTTGTGTTCCGGTTTCGCGTCAAAGAATTCAAAGCCCATGCCGGCCGGCGACGACAGGCCGTCGCGCGTACGGAACTTGCCGGACGCCTTGTCCACGGCGGTGGCCGTGAACGGCGACCACAAGCGGTGCACATCCTGGTCGATGTAGGAACCGTCGGTGGACGCGAAGTATTTTTGCTGGTTGACCTGGAACAGCATCGAGCGCATGAAGCTGGCGCCCGCTTCCATGCCGGCGCTGTTGGCGGCAATCAGCATGTCCGCCTTGTCCTTGATCGGGACCGTGCGCCAGTCTTTCTTGAATGGCGTGGCCCAAGCCACCTCGCCCACGCCCTTGACGGGCGCCAGGCGCACCGGTTCGGTTTGCAGGCGGGCGTTGGCCTTGGCGATGGCCACCGCCTGGCGCGCCGCTTCCGCCACCGAGTCGAGCGTCATGACGTTGGTGGACACGAAGCCATACGCGCCGTTGGCGACCACGCGCACGCCCACGCCACTGGACTCCGTGTTGGTGATGTTTTCCACGTTACGGTCACGGGTGACAATGAACTGGTTCAGATAGCGGCCGATACGCACGTCGCAATAACTGGCGCCGGCCTTGGTGGCCGCATTCATCGCGGCATCCGCCAGGGACTTCTTGAATTGCACGGCCATCGGATTGAGCAGCTCTTCCGCTGCGATCGCATTGCCGAACACCGGCACCAGCAGCGCGCCGCCGGACAGGGCGCCTACTTTCAGGAATGTACGTCGTTCCACACTCTACTCCAGTTCAATTGTTGATACGTTCGTGGCCTGCCTGGCGGCTTCCGCCAAGGCGGCAACCGCCCTACGGAGTTGGGCCACTGGCTTCGATAATGACCTGCGGCCTGATTCCGTAGGGCGGCTTTTACAAAGCCGCCAAGCACACCACTGACTTGCTTACACAGCGTCCGACAGCGAGGTGAAGTTGAAGTCCCGCACCTTCATGGCAGGGATCAGCAACTTGAATGGCGCCTCATCGCCGCCGAGGATTTCAGGCTTGCCGATTTCCTCGATATTGTTGAGCATCGTCACGGGGCTTTCGTTGAAGCGGAAGTTCTTGATTGGATGCTTGATCTTGCCGTTCTCGATATAGAACGTGCCATCGCGCGTCAGGCCCGTCAGCAGCACCGATTGCGGGTCCACCATGCGGATGTACCAGGTGCGGGTCACCAGCACGCCCTTCTTGGTGTTGGCGATCAGTTCCTGCGTGGTCTTGTTGGTGCCGGCCATGATGAAATTGCCCGGCGCGCCGACCGCGCGCTTGCCCTGCTTTTTCGCCCAGAAGCGCGAATAGTCGAGCGCGGCGACCTTGCCGTTCTTGATCACGTCCATGCGCTCGCGCGCCAGCTGGTTGTTGCTGTCCCACGGCATGACAGGAATATCCTTGTCCCACGGGTCGGCCCAGATGTTGACCTGTTCATCGAACAGTTTTTCACCGAGGCGGTTGCCGCCGCCTTTCTTGGCCAGGAAGCTGCGGCCCTCGTCGGCCTGGCGCGCATCGAAGCCCTGGAACATATAGGCCAGCAAATCCGAGGTGGCGGCCGGTTCCAGGATCACCGTGTAGCGGCCCGGTTCCAGCGCTTTCGCTTCGACCGAACGCAGCGCTTTTTCAATCGCCACATCCGACGCTTCACGCGCATCGAACTTGTTGGCGTCGCCCGCGTCGCGCCGCACCCAGCCCGAACCACGGCCATCTTCCGTGCGCACCGTGCACGTGAAATTCAGGCCGGTTTCTTCCTGGTGGCCAAAGATGCCCTTGGAATTGGCGACGGTTTCAAACGACGTGCTGTCGGTGAAGAAGCCCGCCGCCACCAGCTTGTTCTTGCGGCTGTTCTCGATGCTGTACGCCGCCACTTGCGCGCGGAAATCAGGATCGATGTCGGCCGTGCTCTTGCTGAAGGTGTTGCTGGCCTTGTAGACCTGCTTTTCCGGGGTGGAGACGAATTCCGGATTGTCCGGCGCCAGGCGCGCCAGGTCTTCCGCGCGGCGCACCACGCGCTCCAGCGACTTGTCGTCGAATTCATTGATGACGGCCACGCCCTGCTTCTTGCCATAGGCGACCGCCACGGCCAGTTGCGTATCTTCGATCAGGCCGGCGGTGGAGACGGCATTGCGCGCATAGCGGATATTGCCGGTGCGGTTGCCGGTTAACTTCACTTCGCACTCGTCGGCCTTCGTCAGCGACATGACCTTGTCGCAAATGCGTTTGGTTTCTTCCTGGGTCAGAATCTTCATATCGCTTATCCGATCTTGCGGGCAGTGTTGATCACATTGATGCCATTGAAGCGCGCGGTCGAGGAACCATGCGACACGATCGACACCTGCTGCGGCTGGCCCTTGCCATCGAAGAAGGAACCGCCCATGCGCCAGTCGCGCTCATCGCACAGCGCGGAGCAGGCGCTCCAGAATTCCTGCGTGTTGGACTGGTACGCCACGTCTTCCAGCGGCTGGGTGATCTTGCCGTCCTTAATTTCATAGAACAGCTGGCCGCCGAACTGGAAGTTGTAGCGCTGCTGGTCGATCGAGAACGAGCCATCGCCGACGATATAGATGCCCTTCTTGACGTCCTTGATCATTTCATCGGGCGTCAGGCGTTTGCTGCCCGCCTTCAGCGACACGTTCGGCATGCGCTGGAACTGCACGCTGCTCCAGTTGTCAGCATACGAGCAGCCATGTGATTCTTTTTCACCAATGATGTGAGCCTGGTCGCGCGTGGCCTGGTAGTTGACCAGCACGCCGTCCTTGATGATGTCCCAGCTCTTGCACTTGACGCCTTCGTCGTCAAAGCCGACCGCGCCCAGCGAACCGGTGGTGGTCTTGTCGGCGTAGATGTTGACCATCTCGGAGCCGTACTTGAATTTTTTGGTTTCCCACTTGTCCAGGGTCGCGAAGCTGGTGCCGGCGAAGTTGGCTTCATAGCCCAGCACGCGGTCCAGTTCCGTCGGGTGGCCGACGGATTCGTGGATGGTCAGCCACAAGTGTTCCGGGCTCAGGACCAGGTCGTATTTGCCCGGTTCCACGGATTTCGCCGTCAGCTTGGCCTTGGCTTGCTGGCCGGCCGCGCGGGCGTCTTCGATCAGGTCATACGAATTGCGGTACAGGGTGGTGACACCGCCAGCCGCCTTGAACTTGTCTTCCTTGCGGCCGTCCAGGTATTCATAGCCCATGCCGACCGGCGTCGACAGGCCGGAGCGGGAGCGGAATTTGCCGGTTTTCTTGTCCACGGCGGTGGCGAAGAACGGCATCCACAGGCGGTGCAAGTCCTGGTCGATGTACGAGCCATCGGTCGAGGCGAAGTATTTTTGCTGGTTGACCTGGAACAGCAGCGATTGCATGAAGCTGGCGCCGCCATCGAGACCGGCCTTGTTACCGGCGATCAGCAAGTCGGCCTTTTCCTTGATCGGCACCGAACGCCAGTCTTTCTTGATCGGCGTGGCCCACGCCACTTCGCCCACGCCCTTGACCGGCGCCAGGCGCACAGGTTCCGTCTGCAGGCGGGAATTGGCCTTGGCGATCATGACCGCCTGGCGCGCCGCGCCGGCCACGCCGTCCGGCGACATGTCGCTGGTGGCGGCAAAGCCGTACGCGCCATTGGCGATCACGCGCACGCCGACACCGGCCGATTCGGTGTTGGTGATGTTTTCAATGTTCAGGTCACGCGTGGTGAGGAACTGGTTCAGGTAGCGGCCGATGCGCACGTCGCAATAACTGGCGCCAGCCTGGGTGGCGGCCGTCATCGCGGTATCGGCCAGCATCTTCTTGTACTTCACATCAGCGGGCTTCAGCAATTCTTCCGCTGCGATGGCCCGGCCAAACGCGGGCAGCAGCATGGTGCCAAGCGCCAGGCCACTGATGTTGAGGAATGCACGTCGTTCCATTCAATTGTCTCCAATGTACACTTCGAGTTTTTGTAGCGCCTGGCGGGGATGACCCGCGTATCGCCGCACAGCTTAAAGCAGGTTCCATGCCATTTGGGCATGAAGGCCTTAAGAGAAACATAACGTTACACACGCGTGTGGCGGGTTTATTAAATCCGCCGAATGCCTGCGGACACAATATAAAAAGTGTCCGGGCGACTGTCCGCGAACTGTCCGGGCCTCACGGTCGCGGACACTTTGAGAATCCGCTTGACCCATGTTGTCGCTTATACCATTATCGCCGCAGCGACCGGTGCGGTCGCCCTATCACTGGAGGAGTTGAATGAAGAAATTGTTCCTGGCCGCTGCCCTGGCCTGCGGCATGGCTGGTTCCGCATCGGCCTTAGCCGACGATGCCCTGAAAACCGCCATCGCCAGCCCGGCCCGCTCGCAGGCGAACGTGGCGCGCGACGTCTACCGCCATCCGTATGAAACGCTGACCTTCTTCGGCATCAAACCCAACATGACCGTGGTGGAACTGTCGCCCGGCGGCGGCTGGTACACGGAAATCCTGGGGCCTTACCTGCGCGACAACGGCAAGCTGATCGCCGCCGGCGCCACGCCGGGTTCGTCCAATGAAAACATCCGCAAAGGCGCCGCGCGCTTCCAGGAAAAGCTCAGCGCCAATCCCGGCACCGCCAAGGTGCAGCTGGGCGCCTTCGAGCCATCGAACAATGTGTTCGCCTATGCGCCGAAAGGCAGCGCCGACATGGTGCTGACGTTCCGCAACGTCCACAACTGGATCGGCAATGGCGACGACAGCATCAAGGCGCTGTTCGCCAGCGTCTATGACACCTTGAAACCGGGCGGCGTGTTCGGTGTCGAAGAACACCGCCTGCCGGCGTCGAAAACCCAGGATGCCAAGGCATCGACCGGTTACGTGCACGAAGCGTACGTGATCAAGATGGCCGAGCGCGCCGGCTTCAAGCTGGCGGCCAGGTCCGAGATCAACGCCAACCCGAAAGACACGGCCGACCACGAAGGCGGCGTCTGGGCGCTGCCGCCGACTTTGGGCAACAAGGACACCGACCGCGCGAAATACCAGGCGATCGGTGAAAGCGACCGCATGACCCTGAAGTTCGTGAAACCGTAATCACTGCCCCATGCAACCTCGTAGGGCGGTTTCCGCTCAGGCGGAAGCCGCCGTGCGTACGCCATCGCCGTCGCATGCGGCACAGGCCCGCACGCAATGGCAGCAAGCCTTCGGCTTACCGCCCTACCGTGTTTGGCAGACCGATATATCCCAACCTCATAGCCCACCTGTGGCTTTTTTCGCACAGCGCGTCACAATAAATCACGATTAGACTTTTTTTTCGGACTCGATTCTTTCTAAAATGGAAAATTGCGCACGATCGTGCGCTTCCATTGACTGTCCGGAGTGACCGATGCGAAACAACCTGGCTGCCGCTGCGACTGAATACCACCTGGAAGATGGCCGGCCCATCGTCTCGAAAACGGATTTAAAGGGCAACATCACGTTTGCCAACCCTTACTTCGTGGAAGCCAGCGGCTATGCCGAACATGAACTGGTGGGGGCCGCGCACAATATCGAACGTCACCCGGACATGCCGGCCGCCGTGTTTGCCGACCTGTGGGCCACCCTGCACCAGGGCTTGCCGTGGAGCGGCGTACTGAAAAACCGCCGAAGGAATGGCGATTTTTACTGGGTGCTGGCCAACGTCACGCCAGTGATGGACCATGGCCGCGTGGTCGGCTATATGTCTGTGCGCACCAGGGCCACGCGCGAACAAGTCGCGGAAGCGGAACAGTTGTACCGCAGCGTGGCTTCCGGCGACCGCAAACTGGTCATCAAACAGGGCCGCGCCGCGCGCACCGGTTTCATCGGCGCGCTGCAAGGCTTGCGCACGCTGACCGTCAAGGCCCGCATCGTGATCGGCCTGGTGGCGTTCAGCGCTATGTTCATCACCATGGGCGCCATCGGCGTCACCAACCTGGAAGGCTCTGCCGCCAGCTGGCTGGGCTGGCTGGCCTTTGTCGGCCTGCTGTTTACGATCCTGCAGGCGTATGCGTTCCACATGGCCGTGGCGGGCCCGCTGCGGCGCGCGCTGGAAGTGGCGCGCACCCTGGCCGGCGGCGATTTGACCGCGTCGATCGATACCTCGCGCGCCGATGACATGGGCCAGATGCTGCGCGCGCTGCAGCAAATGAATGTCACCTTGCGCGCTGTGGTGGGCGATGTCAGCGCCAATGTCGGCCTGATGCAGGCCGCCACGCGCGATATCGCGGCAGGCAATTTGAACCTGTCGTCGCGCACCGAATCCCAGGCGTCCAGCCTGGCGCAAACCGCGTCCAGCATGGGCGACTTTGCCACCGCCGTGCAGCGCAACGCGGAACACGCGCAGCAAGCGAGCACGCTGGCGGCATCGACCACCGAAGTGGCGACGCGCGGCGGCGAATCCGTGGCCAAGGTCGGCGCCACCATGGGCGACATCAGCACCTCCGCCCGCAAGATCGTCGACATCATCGGCATCATCGACGGCATCGCGTTCCAGACCAATATCCTGGCCTTAAATGCCGCCGTGGAAGCGGCGCGCGCCGGTGAACAGGGCCGCGGCTTTGCCGTGGTGGCCACCGAAGTGCGCTCGCTGGCGCAGCGCTCGGCCGGCGCCGCCAAGGAAATCAAGGGATTGATCGACGATTCCGTGCAACAGGTCGAGCTGGGCAACAAGCTGGTGGCCGAAGCCGGCCAAACCATGGCGGAAATCATCGGCTCCGTGCAGCGCGTGGCCGGCATCATGGGCGAGATCGCCGACGCCAGCCATGGGCAAACCTCAGGCATCGCCCAGGTCAACCGCGCGGTGGCCGACATGGACCAGGGCACCCAGCAAAACGCGGCGCTGGTGGAACAGGCGGCAGCGGCGGCGGCCAGCCTGGATGAGCAGGCGGCGCAGCTGGCGCAGGCGGTGTCCGTGTTCCGCGTGGCCGGTACGCCGGCCAACGGCATGCGGCGGCTTGCGGCGTAACTCCGTAGGGCGGTTTTGCCAACGGCAAAGCCGCCATGCATGCGTTGCCACTGCGGCGTGCGCTGGCGGCCACGCATGCATGGCGGCTTCCGCGTCGCGGAAACCGCCCTATGCAATCCCGCAACGTCGGGAGCGAACATCACCAGGCCGCCATGCGTAATCCCTGCAACGCCTGGCGAACCGTATCGGGCCGCGTGCACCATTGGACGGCTGCCGCAAACCCTGCTAACGTTGCCGCAATTCGAACCGACTCGCCAACGCATGCACGCTGCCCGCCGCGCCCTTGTTTCCGCCTTGCTGCTGGCCTGCGCCGGCTGGCCCGGCACGGCCGCGCAGGCGCGGCCGCAGGACACGGCCTTGCGCGTGGTGCTGCCGATGCTGCACCCCAGCGCGCGCGAGCACGCCAGCTACTTTCCCCGTCTGCTGCAACTGGCGCTGGAAAAAACCACGGCCACCGACGGCCCGTATGAAATCGTCCATTACGACCGCGAACTGACCAGCCCGCGCCAGGCGCTGGAAATCAAGCATGGCGGCGTGATCGACGTGATGTGGGATGGCACCAACCGCCAGCGCGAAACCGAATTGCTGCCGATCCGGATTTCACTGCTGCAGGAATTGAACGATTACCGCGTGTTCCTGATCCGCCGCGGCGACGCGGCCAAATTCGCCGGCATCCACAGCCTGGAGCAATTGCGCAAACTGAAAGCCGGCGCCGGCGTCAACTGGCCCTCCACCGACATCTTGCGCGCCAACGGCTTGCCGGTGGTGACGTCGATCGGCTATGAATACCTGTTCCCCATGCTGCGCGTGGGCCGCTTCGATTACATGCCGCGCGGCGCGCACGAAGCGTGGTCGGAATTGCAGCAGCACGCGGAAGACGGTCTCGCCGTGGAACCGCATATTTTCCTGCACTACCGCGTGCCGTATTACTTCTTCGTCAGCCGCACACGCCCGGAACTGGCGGCGCGCATCGAACGGGGGCTGAAGCAGGCCCAGAAAGACGGCAGCTTCGACGCGCTGTTCAACGCCATCCCCGCGTTCCAGCGGGGGATGGCGGAGATTGCCGCGAAAAAGCGCCGCGTCTTCGAACTGAAAGTCCCGTAGGGCGGTTTCGCGCCAGCGAAGCCGCCATGCATGCGTGTCGATGCTGCCCGCAGTGGCGGGAGCGCATGCATGGCGGCTTCCGCTTCGCGGAAACCGCCCTACGGTTTCACCGGAACGAAGTTCAAATCCTGGAAGTCATAGCTGAAGTCCGTCTCACTGGACACCGGCGCCATTTTCATGCGCTCGATGCTGCCGTCCGGGTTCAGTGAGAACGTCACATACGCATCCGCATTGAAGTTGCGCTGGCGCCAGCGCACGATGAAGGTGTCGTGCTGGAAGTGTTCCAGATCGCCCACCAGGTCCGGCGTTTTCGCAAACGACATGACTTGCTTCCTGCCTTCCGCTTTGATCGACACCAGTCCATACCAGGCATCGCGGTAATCGCCCGCATACGATGCGGCCGGCAGCGAGGGCGCCGATTTGCCCGCGCGCACCGACGACGCCTTGGCGATCTTCGCCAGCTCTTCCTTGTGGCGCGTTTCCTCATCGTCGGCAATGATGCCGATCCAGTCGCGCTGCGGCGCCCCGAAGTAATGGTCAAGCAGGCGCCATTGCAGCGCATTCATCGAACCACTGTTTTCCGCATTGGTGAAAATCGCAATCCCCAGGTTTTCTTCAGGGACCATCACCACGCGCGAATAAAAGCCCTGCAATGCGCCGCCGTGCATGGCCAGCTTGCGGCCACGGTAATCGCGCAGCTGGAAACCCAGCCCATAGCCATAGAAATTCGGCTTGGTGTCGGCCAGCTTGCCTTTCGGTTCCGGCACCTTCATCGGTGTCTGCAGGGTCCACATTTCCGCGACCTGCTTTGCACTGATCAATTGCTTGCCATCCTGGGTGTCGGCAATTTTCCCGCCATTCATCAGCATCAGCATCCAGCGCGCAATCTCTTCCGCATTGGTGTTGATGCCGACCGCGCCGGCCGCGTTTTCCACCAGCATGGGTTTTACGACAAAGGTCTTGCCGTCGATCTTACTGTGCGGCGCCGAGTGGTCTGGCGCCTGCAGCATGGCGCTGACACTGGTGGTGGTGCTGTTCATGCCAAGCGGCGCCAGGATCCGCTCGCGCGTGGCCTCGCCCCAGGTTTTTCCGGCCTTGTCCGCAATGATCTTGCCCGCCACGATGTACAGCAGGTTGTCGTAGGCGTAGCGGTCGCGGAAGCTGGTGGCCAGTTTAATATGGCGCAGGCCCTGGATGATTTCATCGCTGGTGAAGGTGGTGGTCGGCCACCACATCAAGTCGCCCGCGCCCAGCCCCAGGCCGCTGCGGTGCGTCAGCAAATCGCGCACCGACATGGCGCCGGTCACGTACGGATCGTTCATCTGGAACCACGGCACGTGCTTCGTGACGGGATCGTCCCATTTCAGCTTGCCCTCGTCGACCAGCATGGCCAGCGCGGCGGCGGTAAACGCCTTGGAATTGGACGCGATTTCAAACAGCGTCTTGCCCGTCACCGGCGCCGGATCGCCGAGCTTGCGCACGCCATAGCCTTGTGCGGCGACGACTTTGCCATCCTTGACGATTGCAATCGCGATGCCCGGTACGTCGAACGTTTTCAGGGCGCGCGTCACGTCCGCATCGAGGTTGTAGGCGGAGGCCTGCGCCGCGGTGGCCGGCGCGGGGATCACGACATCGGCCCAGGCGGCAGGGCCGCAAACAGCCAGCGACAGGGCCAGCGTCAGACCAAGGTTTTTCAATTTCAGTGCGGCCATCTCAGCGCTTCTCCAGCAGTTTGTCGACATTGGTTTGCGTGTCCGGGTGGTAGCGCGGACGCGCCTTGCGGTAAATCGCCAGCGCCCATTCGCGCTCGGCGGGACTGGCCAGCAGCGCCGTATACAGCGGCAACACGAATTTTTTACGGCCCACGTCCATCAGGAATGTGGTCAGCGGTTCACGCACGCTGTAACCCGCCCTCACGCTGGCCAGGTAAAAGCGGAACGCCACTTCATTGTTGCCGCTCTTGCCCAGCGCGAACGCCTGGTCCAGTTCTTTCATCTGCTGCGCATTGGCCTTGCCATCGATGGTGTTCAGGAAGTGCATCCATTCGATCGCGACCCAGTTTTTCGTATCCAGGCTGGCGGTCGGCTGGTCGCCTTTGAGCCAGGCGTCGCGCTGCGCATCGAGCGCCGTCAGGCGCGGCGATACCGTGTGCTTCGCGGTGGACGGCACGCCGGCGCCATGCAGCCATTCTTCCAGCTCGGCCTTGCCCATCACTTCCGGATGCGCATCGAGCAGGTTTTTCTGCAGGTAGGCAATGAATTGTTCGGTGGTGGCGGACTGGAACGCATGCTGGTCGAACCAGCCGCGCAGGAAGGGATCAAACACGGCGCGGCCGGCGCGCTGTTCCAGCGTATGCAGCAGCCAGGCGCCCTTCGGATAGGCCAGGCCCTCATCCGTATACGTCTGCGAAGGATTGCCATCCGGGTCGCGCGTGATCAGCGCCTGTTTGGCCACAGGGATATCTTTCAGCGAAGCGAACAATTCTTCCTGTTCCAGCTGCAAGCCCATTTCCGCGATTTCCGCGCCATAGATGCTTTCCACGATGCGCGTCGTCACATAGGTGGTAAAGCCTTCGTTGAGCCACCAGTGCTTCCAGGTGGCGTTGGTGACGAGGTTGCCGGACCACGAGTGCGCCAGCTCATGGGCAATCAAATCCACCAGGCTGCGGTCGCCGGCAATCATGGTCGGCGTCAGGAACGTCATGCGCGGGTTTTCCATGCCGCCGATCGGGAACGATGGCGGCAGCACGATCATGTCATAGCGGCCCCAGCGGTACGGGCCATACAGCGATTCCGCCGCCGACACCATTTTTTCCGTATCGGCCAATTCATACGCGGCCGCCGCAATGCGCGCCGGTTCCGCATACACGGCCGTGCGTGGCCCCAGGTTGCGCAATTCCAGTTCGCCGATGGCGATCGCCAGCAGGTAAGCCGGAATCGGTTGCGGCATCTTGAATTTCCAGCCGCCCGCGCCCGTGCCCTGCTGGTCGTTTTCCGCGCTCATCACGACGCGCAAGCCCTGCGGCGCATCGATGCGGGCGCTGTAGGTGAAGCGCACCATCGGCGTGTCCTGCACCGGCGCCCACGAACGGGCGTCGATGGTTTCCGACTGGCTGAACATGAACGGGCGCTTGCCGGACATGGTTTGCTGCGGCGTCATCCACTGCAGCGCGGGCGCGGTCGGTGCGGTCTGGTAGTAAATCCGCACTTTCTGCGGCTGGGCGGACAGCGCGATGCGCAGCGCCTGGCCCTTCTCCGCGTCCGGCTTGTCCAGCATGTACGAGGCGGCGGTCCAGCGGCCATTCGGCTGCAGCACCTGCACTTTGGCGATGCTGAGTTTGCGGGTATCGAGCACCAGCGAGCGGGCCGATTTATCGAGCCAGTTCAGGCTCAGTTCCGCGTAGCCGGACAGTGTCTTGCGGGTGAAATCCGCCTTGAGGTCGAGGTGCAGGTCGGTGGTGCGGACCTGGTCATAGCGCGCATAGCTGAGTGGGTCAGCGTGGACACTGGCCGCCGTTTGGGCAAGCAGCGCACACAGCGTCATGCGCAAGAAGGTATTCGTTCGCATAGTTCTGTTCATTCTGTGAGTGGGTCACCGGCTCCCCGGCGGGCGCGGTGCAGCATAGCACAGGGGCCGCACGCACTGTGTTACCATGCTGGCCTGAACTTTGGGGAGTAGTCAGCTTCCGGCCTCCGGAAGAACCCGCGTCAACATAATCGGCCCGCAGGCCGTGGCGCGAGTGGCCTTGCACATCACATGCGCGCACGGCTTGACGAGACCATTGATCTTGCGCGGCCACCATTTACGCAGACAGGGCCGGAGCCGCGCATGGATCAATCGGTCTATTCCGGCCCCCTGCGCATTCATCATGGAAGCATTCCTGATCTCCACCGGCATCGTCGCCCTGGCCGAAATCGGCGACAAAACCCAGTTGCTGGCCTTTTGCCTGGCCGCGCAATTCCGCCGTCCCGTCCCGATCGTACTGGGCATTTTTGTCGCCACCATCGTCAACCACGCCTTTGCCGGCGCGCTCGGCGCATTGATTACCGGCTGGCTCGGCCCCGACGTGCTGCGCTGGGTACTGGGCCTGTCCTTCATTGCCATGGCGGGCTGGATGCTGGTCCCCGACACCATTGACGAAGACGACCAGCCGGCCGCGAAATACGGCGTGTTCGTGGCCACCGTGATCGCGTTCTTTTTGGCCGAGATGGGCGACAAGACGCAGATCGCGACCGTCGCGCTGGCGGCCCGGTTTGACAGTCTGGTGGCGGTCGTCGCGGGCACCACGTTCGGCATGATGCTGGCGAATGTGCCGGCGGTGTATCTCGGCAAGGGCGTGGCGGACCGGATTCCGCTCAAACTGGTGCACGGGATCGCGGCGCTGATATTCGCCGCGCTGGGCGTGGCGACCTTGCTGGGGGCGGGCGACCGCTGGCTGGGCTGACAGCGGGGAAGCTGCTGTTCCCCCACTGCCACTCGAACTGGCGGGGCCGGGCCGCGCGCAATGGCGGCTTCCGCAAAAGGCGTCGTGCCAGCATGAAGGTACTGCCCGCGTTGGCGGCGACGCACGCATGGCGGCTTTGCTCCGCAAATCCGCCCTACGCAATCCGATCCGCAGTTGATGGCCCCCTCGGCGCCACCAGCACCACCTTGTGCACCTGGCCATCATCGACCAGCGCAATCTCCATCCCGCGCTGCGCCACGCCATCGACGGTCAGTGCGGCGCCCGCTGACGCTTCGCGCGTCACGTCGATTTCATAGGTGCTGCCGCCATACCGGTAGCTGACCGAGAATCCATCCCACTCATCGGGAATGCGCGGCTGCAGGAACAGCCGGTCGGCGGCGCGGGTCACGCCCAGCAGGGATTCCAGGATCAGGCGGTACATCCAGCCCGACGACCCCGTGTACCAGCTCCAGCCGCCGCGCCCGATGTGCGGCGCCACCGCGTACACGTCGGCCGTCACCACATACGGTTCAACCTTGTAGACCGCGCTGCGCTCGGCAGTGGAACCGTGCTGCACCGGGTTAATCATGCGCATCAATTCCCACGCGCGCTGCACGTCGCCCATTTTCGCGAACGCCATCACGGTCCAGATCGCGGCGTGCGTGTACTGGCCGCCGTTTTCCCGCACGCCCGGCACATAGCCGCGGATATAGCCGGGGTTCAAATCGGCCTTGTCGAAGGGCGGGTCGAGCAGCTGGATCAGCCCGAAGTCGCGCCGCACCAGGCGGCCGTCGACTTGCTGCATGGCGCCCGCCACCCGTTCACGGTTGGCGGCGCCGGACAGGATGCCCCAGCTTTGCGAAATCGAATCGATCTGGCATTCCTCGTTGTCGTGCGATCCCAGCGGCGTGCCATCGTCGAAGTAGGCGCGGCGGTACCATTGGCCATCCCACGCATGCTGTTCGATGTTGGCGGCCAGCTTGCGGGCTTCTTCGCGGCACTCGGATGCGAACGCGCCATCGAGCCGTACGTCCGCCACATCGGCAAAGCGCTGCAGCACGTCGATCAGGAACCACGCCAGCCACACGCTTTCGCCCTTGCCTTCTTCACCGACCTTATCCATGCCGTCGTTCCAGTCGCACGAACCAATCAGCGGCAAGCCATGCGCGCCGAAGCGCAAGCCATTGCGGATCGCGCGCATGCAGTGTTCATAGACGTCGCCGGTTTGCGCCGAACGGGTCGGCAAGTCGTAATACGAATCCTCCTCGGGTTTCACAGGGCGTCCTTCGAGGAAATGCGCGGTGTCATTGAGGATGGTGGTGTCGCCCGTGGTGGAAATGTAGCGCGCCACCGCCAGCGGCAGCCACAGGTAGTCGTCCGAACAATGGGTGCGCACGCCCCGGTCCGATGGCGGATGCCACCAGTGCTGCACATCGCCTTCCAGGAACTGGTGCGCGCAGCACAGCACGATATGGTCGCGCAGGATTTTCGGTTCGGTGTGCACCATCGCCATCGCATCCTGCAACTGGTCACGGAAGCCGAACGCGCCGCCGGACTGGTAATAGCCGCTACGCGCCCACATGCGGCAGGCAATGGTCTGGTACATCAGCCAGCCGTTGGCAATCACATCCAGCGCCGGTTCCGGCGTTTTCACCTGCACCGCGTTCAATACGCGGTTCCAGTGCGCGTGCACGGCCGCCAGCGCTTCATGCGACGCCGCCAGCCGGCCATGCTTCAGCACCAGGCTGGATGCATCGGCATTGCGCCGGCCGCCCAGCCCCAGCACAAACACGATTTCCCGTTCCTGGCCCGGCAACAGGTCCAGCGGCACCTGGATCGCACCGCAACTGTCCAGGCCCGTGCCAACCCGGCCCGACAAGCGGGCGCGCTTGAGCGCCTGCGGATTGGCCAGGGTGCCGTTACGGCCCACGAATTCGGTGCGGTCCGCCGTCACGGATCGGATCGCCGCATCGGCATGGAAGAACGCCACCCGGCCGGTAAATTCCGTGTTGTACGGGTTTTTCGCCAGCAGCGCGCCGCTGGCCGCATCGACTTCCGTGATGATGTGCATGCCGGATTTCGAGCGCATGTCGCCCAGCACCCACTCCACATAGCCCGTGACGGACAGGCGGCGGTTGACCAGCGATTCATTGCGCACCTTGACCACCGAATAACGCACCGGCGCATCGAGCGCGACGAACGCCGTCAATTCGGTGGTGATGCCCGCTTCCGTATGTTCAAACACACTGTAGCCAAAGCCGTGCCGCGTCACATAGTCGCCGCTGCCGCGCGCCGGCAGGGCGGACGGCGACCAGACCTGGCCACTATGCTCGTCGCGGATATAAAACGCTTCGCCGCTGCCGTCGGAAACCGGGTCGTTATGCCACGGTGTCAGGCGGTATTCATGCGCGTTTTCCTGCCACGTATACGCCTGGCCGCTCTCGGAAATCACGCTGCCGAACTGCGGATTGGCCAGGACGTTGGACCATGGCGCCGGCGTGCGCTGGCGCGCATTGGTGACGATCACGTATTCACGCCCATCCGGCGCAAAGCCGCCGATGCCGTTGTCGAGCAGCAGGTGCTGCGGCCGGCGCGTGTGCTGTCCCGCATCGGCGTATTCGCCGCGCGCATCGGCCAGCAGCGGCGGCATGCGCAGCGCGGCGGGGCCGGGGCGTTTGATCTGCTCGGCCAGGGTGCCGCGCTCGTCGCTGATGATGACCCTTGCCACCGATTGCAGCAGGATGCGGTCATCCGGCGCGATCTGGTCGCCCTGGCGCACAAAGATGCCGCCCGGACGGTCGATCGCCTGGGCATCGATGCCGGACGCGATCAAACCCATGATCTGGTCGTGCAGCGCCTGGCGGTAACCGGAATTGTCTTCGTACCAGATCACCAGGTCCACCACCAGGCCTTTCAGGCGCCAGTAGGCGTGCGCCTGCACCATCTGGCGCGCCAGTTCGATATTCGCGGGATCGCGGATTTGCAGCAGGACGATCGGCAAGTCGCCGGAAATCGCGTACGCCCACAAGCCGGACTGGCCGCGCTGGTTGCGCACCAGGACCGACGGGTCGGCGCGCAGCGCGGCATTCGGGTAAATCACGCTGTTGGCCAGGCGGCCATACAGTTGCGCATCGGTTTCGCTGGCATTCAACTGGCGCAGCACCACCTGGCTGTGGGTCCACGCCAGTTCGAAGACGCGGTCGGCCAGGTGGCGGTCCTGGTATTTGTCGATCAAATGCAGCGCCGCATCGCGCGTGTCGGTCATGCCGGTGACGATATCGACCACGGCCGATTCATCCGGCTCCAGGGTAATGCGGTAGCGGATCGCGACAATCGGGTCCAGCACAGAACCTTCGGCGCCGGACAGCGGCTCCATGTCTTGCAGGGCGCGCGGCGCCATGGCGGTGTTGCCACGGCCGATGAAGCGCGAGCGGTCGGTTTCATACGACACGCTGGCCACCGCCGCATCGTGCAAGGTCATCAAATGCAGCATGAAGGGAGGGTTCTCTCCTTTGGCGCGCGCACGGCGCGTGCACAGGATGGCGGTTTCGTGCGGCAGGATTTCAGTTTGCACGAACAGCTTGCTGAACGCCGGGTGCGCCGCGTCGGCGGCGGCCGGCGCCATCACCACTTCCGCAAAGCTGGTCACTTCGATGCTGCGCTTGCGGTCGGATTTATTGGTGATACGGGTGCGCCGCATCTCGATGTCATCTTCCGGCGACACCACCATTTCCGTGTACAGCTCCAGTTCGCGGTCGGTGCGGCGGAATTCGGCCCGTCCTTCCGAGAAGATCACTTCATATTTGCGCGGCTCGGCCAAGGTCGGGTGGTAGGTGGTGGACCAGTACGCGCCATCGTCGAGGTCGCGCACATAGCAGAACTGGCCCCAGTTGTCGCGCGTGCTGTCTTCGCGCCAGCGCGTCACGGACAGGTTGTTCCAGCGGCTGTAGCTGCCGCCGGCATTGGTCACCATCACGTGGTAGCGGCCATTGGACAGCAGCTGGGTTTCCGGCACCGGCGTGTTGGATTGCGTCAGGATCCGCATCGGCAGCATGCTTTGTTCTTGCGCCGTGCTGCGGATCGCGGCCTGTTCCGCCGTGCTGGAATAGAACGCACCGGCCTGCGGACTGCGTTCCTGCAGCACCAGCAGGGTCGCCTGCAATTGCGGGTCGGACTCGAAGCGGCGCTGCATCGGCCGGTCATGCAGCAGGTACGACAGCGCCAGCAAGCCCATGCCCTGGTGGTGCACCATGAAGGAACGGATCACCGCATGGCTCTGGCCGCGCGGCAGGCGCGCCTGCGTGTAATCGATGGCTTCGTAGAAGCCATAGCGGCCCATGAAGCCCAGCGCCGCCATTTTCTGCAAGTTGGCGGTGGACGCTTCCGGGTGCACCATTAAGCCCAGCATGGTGGCGTACGGCGCGATCACGAGGTCGTCGCCGAGGCCGCGTTTCAGGCCCAGCCCCGGCACGCCAAAGGCGCGGTACTGGTAATTGAGCGCCGCATCGGTGGTGTTGTAGCCGGATTCGGAAACGCCCCATGGCACGCTGCGCTGTTTGCCATAGTCGATTTGCGCGGTGATGACGGACCGGTAAGTCTGGTCCAGCAGGGTTTCCGGATAGGTCGGCATCACCAGCAGCGGCATCAGGTATTCGAACATCGAACCGGACCACGACAGCAACACCGGTTCGCCATTGAGGATGCACAGCTGGCGGCCCAAAGCGAACCAGTGTTCCTGCGGCAGCTGGCCCTGTGCAATGGCGACAAAGCTGGCCAGCCGCACTTCCGACGCCAGCAAATCGTAATAGCTGGCGTCCAGCCGGCGTTCCGAGACGTTGTAGCCGATCGCCAGCAGTTTCGTGGTGGGATTGAACAGGAAACCATATTCGATTTGCGCGAACTGGCCGCATTCGCGCCCCAGTTCTTCGAGTTGCGCGATCCGGCTGCGCGCCAGCTTGCTGCCCTGCGCCACCAGCCGCGCCAGGACATCCTGGCGCTCCCGTTCCGCCGGCGCCAGGTCCGACTGCGCGGCCGCGGCGCCCTGGTGATCCATCTCCGCCAGCTGGCGCAAGGTCGGCATGCGCACCAGGTTGGCGTCAAACACTTCACCCGCCGTGATCCACGGCGCCAGCGCCAGCAAGTCCTCCAGTGCTGCGCGGCACTGGCTGCGCAGCGCGGCGGCCCAGTACTGCACGGACGGGTCGGCGCCATCGGGCTGATACGCATCGGCCGCGCGCACGGCGCGCTCCAGGCACACGTGCATTTCCAGCAAGGTGGACGGGAACAGTGGCTGCAGGCCGGCGAATTCGCGGCCCAGCGCCAGCAGGGAATCGGGCAACTGCACGGACAACTGCCCTGATGCCGGCGCGGATGACGGCGCGGACGGTTGCGCCGCCCCGGCGGCGCCCGCGGGCGAGACACCCAGAGTGGCCACCGTGTCCGCCAGCACCTGTATGGTGGTGGCAATCCCCTGCAATAGCTGGGCGCCGGCTATCGGCTGGTCGATCTGATGCAGCAAGCCTTGCTGCAAGGTCAGCAAGTGCCCGGCCAGGTTGCCGCTGTCGACCGACGAAATGTAGATCGGATGCAGCGGCTTCATGGTCACGGTGTCATACCAGTTATAAAAGTGGCCCTGGTGCCGTTCCAGCTTCGCCATGCTGTCCAGCGTATTGAAGGTGCGGGCAATCAGTTGCGCCCCGCAGATATAGCCGAAATCGTGCGCGCTTAAATTGGCCAGCAGCGCCATGCCCATGTTGGTGGGCGAGGTGCGGTGGGCAATCGCCTGGGTTGGCTGTTCCTGCACGTTATCGGGCGGCAGCCAGTTATCGTCCGGCCCGACAAAGGTGTCGAAATACGCCCAGGTACGGCGTGCCACCATGTGCAGGAACACGCCCTGCTCGTTCGACAATTCCGCCAGTTCGCGCGGTTGCGGGCGGCTGATCCACCAGGCGACCAGCGGCGCGGCCAGCCACGCCAGCAACAGTGGCGCCGCGGCGGCCAGCGCGCCTGGCTGCCACAGCGCCAGCGCGACGCCGATGGCGATCGCTGCGGCCGGCGAAATCCACATCGTGCGCCAATAGTCGGCTGGCGCGTTACCGCCATGCGACAGGGCGGAGGCGCGCCACTGCAGCATCCGGCGCTTCGAGACCAGCAAGCGCCACGCCGTGCGGCCGATCGCATCGAGGCTGACATAGGTTTCATACGGCAGGAACACCATGGTCAGCAGCGCGTGTGCGAAATGCAGGCGGCTGCGCCACAGCGATTGCGCAATGTGCTGGCTCCACAGCGTGTCGCGCGGACGGTTCAGCAAGTCATACAGGCTGGACGCCAGCGGCGGCACGAAGACCACGGCCAGCACCGCCACGGTCCAGTACCACGGTTCCGGCAGCACGCTCCAGGCCAGCAGCAGCGCCAGCACCAGCACCGGCGGCACCAGGCTGCGGCGCAGGTTATCGAACAGCTTCCAGCGCGACAGCCACGACAGCGGATTGCGTTCGCGTCCGGCAGGCCGGCCATCGACGCCCGGCAGCGGGGTGCGCGGCATCAGCCACGACAGCAATTGCCAGTCGCCCCGCGTCCAGCGCTGGCGGCGCAGGATATCGTCGCTGTAGCTGGCCGGGTATTGCTCATACAGTTGCGCATCGCTCAGCAAACCGGCGCGCAGGTAGCAGCCTTCCAGCAAGTCGTGGCTGAGGATGCGGTTGTCCGGCAGGCGCCCGCCCAGCACCTGTTCAAACACGTCCACATCGTAAATGCCCTTGCCGATAAACGAGCCTTCGTAAAACACATCCTGGTACACGTCCGACACGGTGCGGGTGTAGGGATCGATGCCCGGCTCGCCGCCGCACAGGCGCTCGTAGCGCGACGCGTGTTCGCTTGGCAGGCTGACCGCCACGCGCGGCTGCAAAATGCCATAGCCATCGATCACGCGGTTGTGTTGCGGGTCGACGCAGGGCCGGTTCAGCGGGTGCTGCATCGAGGCCACGAACTGGCGCGCCGCGTCGCGCGGCAAGCGGGTGTCGGTATCGAGCGTGATCACATAGCGGATGGTTTCCAGGTCATCGACGTCGCCCACCACCAGCGAGAAGCAGTCGCGCGCGCCGCCGCGCAGGTAGCGGTTCAAGTCGGCCAGCTTGCCGCGCTTGCGTTCCCGGCCCATCCACGCGCCTTCGGACGGATTCCAGGTACGGGGGCGGTGCAATAGCAGGAAGGGGCCGGCCGGGGCGTTGCCGGCCGGCGGCACGGTCGGCGCCGCCCCCGGCGGCGTGGCGTCCGCACCCGGCGTGTATTTCCCATTGAGGCGGCGGATATGGTCTTGCGCGTGCTGCAGCAGGGCCGCATCGCCCGGCAGGCTCTCTTCTTTCGCATCGGCGAAATCCGTCAACAGGCAAAAGCGCAAATTCGGATCACGGTTGGCCAGGAAGCGCACTTCCATCTGTTCGGCCAGTTCATCGACATTCTCCTTGCTGAAGATCAGCGTGGGCACCACCACCAGGGCGCGCGCATCGGCGGGAATGCCGTTGCGGTAATCCATGCGCGGCAACGGGTTCGGCCGCGTCAGCAAGGTGGCGGCCCAGTTGGCCAGCGCCAGCGCCAGCTGGCTGCCCGCCGCCACCGCCAGGATGGCCAGCAGCGCCAGCGCCCAGTGCTCGACGCCGTCGCGCAGGGCGCGCTCCACGGCCAGCCCGGCCAGCAACACAGTCATGGCGGCCACCGCCCCCAGGTAGGAGGTCAGGGGCGACGCGCGCGACGTCTGTTGCAGTGCGATGCCCAGCGGCCAGCGCACGCCGGCCTGCTTTTCCAGCAGCAGCACGCCGCGGCCGATCAGGTAATAGCCGACGTGGCCAAGGCGCGGATCAGCCTGGAACCGGGCGCCATTGCTGTGCGTATTGCCATGCTTGCTTTGCGCCAGCTCCACCGCCATCGCGGCAATTTCGCGTTCGCTGTGGGGGGAGCGGCGCGCGAGTTTTTCAATCACGTGGCGGTACTGGTCGCGCGTGGAGAAATCCATGTCGCCATAGACGCCGGACGGATCGAGGCGCAGGGTTTGTTCGACCACGCTCATGGTTTCCACGAATTCTTGCCAGTCCATGGTGCCGAGGAAACGCAGGCTGCCGATGCTGTTGGCGATCGACACCTGTTCCGCCGCCTGGGTCTGGATTTCCTGCTGGATCAACTGTTCGATGGTCATGCCGGATTCCGCCAGCCGGTGCGTCAGCCACGTCAGCGCCAGGGTCAGCGCGGGGCTCTGCCCCTGCAGGCGGCGCGCCAGTTCCGCCACGAAGCCGCTGGTCAGCGGCGGATTGGAGCGCGCCATGTCGGCCACCAGCAAGATCAGGCCGCTCGGATTTTTATCGGCGATGTCCATCATCTGGTCGGCCCAGCTGTTGGCCAGGTCGCGCTGCAGGCGGTTGTCCGCCACGCGCGCCGCCACGCGGCGCAGGTTTTCAATCAGCGCCAGGCGCAACATGATGGGAATCGCCCACAGTTCACCCAGTTTCAGTGTCGCCACTTCCTGGTAGGCATCGACGAAGCGGCACAGGCTTTCCGGATCGACCCGGCCATCGCCATGGGCAATGATTTCCAGGGCGATCTGGTACACGCGCGGCGTGCCGTCCGGGGCGCCCTGGGACAGGCGCGGTAATTCCTTGCTGTAATTTTTAGGCAGGTGGCGCCGCGCGGTGCGGATCTGGTCTTCGATCAGGTAAGAATTGTCGAGCAGCCATTCCGACGCCGGTGTGATCTGGCGCGACGATTTCACGGCGGCGGTCAGTTCGTCGCATGTTTCCGCGATCACATCCGCGTTTTCCCGCAGGCGCGCCAGCAGCCGGTCGGGGCCCTGCCGTTTGCTCAAGGCATGGCTGGCGGCCAGCACTTTGCCATGGGCCGCCATTTGCTGCGCGCTGAACAATTCCGCGCGCAATGGCGAATCATCGTCGGCGGCGCTGCCTTGTACCGCGCTCGGGGCATCTTCACGGAAACCAAACGTGAATTGACGCAAGAAATTCGGCTGCTCGTTCAACTTGGACCTCGCAATCTTACCCATGCAACGGGAAGTGAAGTATGGTCCAAGCAATGTTACGGAGGCGCGCGCCAGCCTACTGTGCGCTGACGTACATAGCAGCCGGAAGCGAGTTTCCGGCTGGCAGTGTCACGCTCTGGGGTCTGACCCCAAATGTGACAAAAGTGGACATCTTGGCCTGAAAAAATGTCCACTTTTGTCATAAACGGGGTCTGACCCCAGAGGTGACATCAGGCGGCGTGGGGGAGGTCCGGCCACATGGTTAGCGCCATGCCGCCGGCCAGGTCGTACGCCTGCGGGTGGCCCAGGCGGCGCAGGCAGGCGGCGGCCTTGGCGCTGCGGGCGCCGCTGCGGCAACAGAACACCAGCGGCGCTCCACTCCGCAGCCAGGCGCCGATCTGGCTGGTCAGGCGGTTCAACGGCACGTTCAGCACCGTGCGCCCTTCCGGGCCCGCCTGCGGCGCGCCGATGCCACTGGCCGCGTGTTCGCCGCTGTCGCGCACGTCCACCACCAGCGCATTCGGATGCAGCGCCAGTAATGCGCGCAGCGCGGTGTTGTCGAGATGCATGCCGCTGCCGGTATCGCCCGGCTGCTGGCGCGTGGCGCGCAGGCTGCCGCAGACCGGCTGGTGTTCGTCGCGCGCGGCGCACAGCAAGGTGTCGTCATGCACGAAGGCGGCCAGTTGCTGCGGCGCCGCGTGGCCGATAAAGGCGTGGCTCACCGCTGCGCGCGGCAGTGCGCCGCCGCTATCGGCGCCCAACAAATAGGCTTGCCGGCCACCGCCACAATCGGCGCGCTGCAGGCGCTGGCTACCCAGCACCAGCGCATCCCGATCCTGCGGCCAGCCGTGGCTGTCGGCGCCGGTGAGGGGTGCGCCAAGGCGCTGCGCCATCGCGCGCCACTGTTCCGGCGACACGCCGGCTTGCGCCGCATGGTGGGCCTGGGTGGACAACACCGCCAGCACGCGGCGGCCGCCGGCCTGCGCGGCAATCCGTTCTTCATGCTCGGGACGCGGATCGATCACGACACAGCCGCCACTGGCGCCATCGAGCACCAGCCAGCTGCACTCGGCGCCGCTGCCCAGTTGCAGTACCGATGGCGCGCCGGCATCGCTGCCCACGCACGGACTGCCGGCATCCAGGCCGCCGGCGCACAGGATGGCGCCACAGCGCTCGATCCGGGCACAGGCCTGCGTGATGGTGGCGTCGTCCGTCAACGGGCCAAACGACATGCGGATCGCACTGGCGCTGCGCCAGGCGGGAATGCCCATGGCTTCCAGCACATAGCTGGGCGCGGCCTTGGCCGACGAGCAGGCGCTGCCGGAACTGACACGCACCCCGGCCGCATCGAACACGTCCATCAATTCGCGGCTGGTCAGCCCCGGGACGGAAAAATTCAGGGTGGTCGGCAACGCGTGCTCCAGCGGCGCGTTGAAGACGATGCCGGGCAAGGCGCTGCGCAGGCTGGCCGCCAGGCGTTCCCGGAAGTCGCACAGCTGGTCGTGGGTGCGGAACACGCCGCCCTGCTCCAATGCCGCCAGCACCGCGTCCAGCGCGGCAATGCCGGCCATGTTTTCCGTGCCGGAGCGCTGCGCGCTTTCCTGCCCGCCGCCGACGATCAGTGGCGTAAACGGCGCGCCCTCGCGCACATACAGCAGGCCGATGCCTTTCGGCGCATACAGTTTATGGCCGGAAAACGGCGCGTAGTCGATGCGGCTGCGGGCCAGCTGCAGCCGGAACTTGCCCAGCGCCTGCACGCAATCGACCATCCAGTACGCGGCGCACCCGGTATCGGTCAACACCGCTTCGATGCCGGCGATATCGGACAGCACGCCGGTTTCGTTATTGGCCGCCATGGTGCACACCATGGCCGCCTGCGGCGCCTGGCGGCGCAGCGCGTCGAGGTCGTGCAAGCCGTCGCCATCGACCGGCAGCGCCGCCAGTTCCAGGTTCAGGCCCAGCACGGTATTCCAGTGCGCCAGACTTTGCGGCACCGCCTTGTGTTCGGTCGCGCCGTACACCAGCAAGGCGCCGATCGGCTCCCCGGCGTCGCGCCGCGCACGCAGGGCGCACAGGGCCGACAGCACGGCGGTCTGGATACCTTCGGTGGCGCCGCTGTTGAACATCACGCGCCCGTTACCGGCGCCGATCACGCGCTGCGCCCGCGCCCGCGCGCCGTCCAGCAAGGCGCGCGCCTGCAGGCCCGCAGTGTGGGCGCTGCTGGGATTACCGTAGCAAATGCGCATCGCGTGCACGGCGGCGTCGATGGCGGCCGGCAAGACCGGGCTGGTGGCGTTTCCGTCGAGGTAAATTTCAGACGTCATGATGTTGATATTTGTCAAAGGCAGGTACTCAACAGTTTACGCAGGCGGACGAAACCATATATTCCAAACTTCACTGCAAAACCCACTACAATGAGCATAACCATGCTCTTTTTTTCGAATTAATAGAATGAATACACTGGACCACTACGATTACGCCATCCTCGGCGCGCTGCAGGTCGACGGCACGCTGTCGGTGGCGGAACTGGCGCAAAAGGTCGGCTTGTCCAGCACACCGTGCTGGAAGCGCTTGAAACGGCTGCAGGATGACGGCTACCTGGAGCGCCGCGTGGCCATCATCAACCGCCGCAAGACGGGCTTGCCGGTGACGGTGTTCGTCAGCGTGCGCACCAGCCAGCACGACGACAAGTGGCTGGAACGCTTTGCGCAGGCGGTGGAGGCGCTGCCGGAAGTCCAGGAATTCCACCGCATGAGCGGCGATATCGACTATCTGTTAAAAGTTGTCACCACCGATATCGAAGGGTACGACCGCTTTTACAAAAAACTGATCAAGGTGGCGCAGCTGTCCGGGGTATCATCGGCGTTCTCCATGGAACAAATCAAATACACCACGGCGCTGCCGCTGCACCTGGTCGCGCATGGCACGCCCACGTAACCGCAATGAATTTCCTGCAATCGCTCCTCCCCGCTCAAAGCCACACCTCATTCCGTGAACGCGCCCGCGCGGCCGGCGGCGCCTTTATCGGGCTGCTGCTGACCGGGCTGCTGTCGCAATTCCTGCTGGCGCATGGACCGGCCCATCTCTTCCTGGTGGGCGGCATCGGTGCGTCCGCGATCCTGCTGTTTTGCCTGCCCGCCAGCCCGCTGGCGCAACCGTGGCCGGTGGTGGGCGGCAATGTGGTGTCGGCGCTGGTGGCGGCGCTGTGCATCCGCTGGCTGGGGACCAGCGTGGCGGTGGCTGCGCTGGCGGTGGCGCTGGCGATCGCCGCCATGTTTGCCCTGCGCTGCCTGCATCCGCCGGGCGGCGGCATGGCGCTGTCGGTGGCGATGGGCGGCCCGGCAATGCAGGCGGCCGGGATCGGCTTCGCACTGGGGCCGCTGCTGCTCAATTCCGTCCTGATGGTGCTGGCGGCCATGGCCTACAACAATCTGACGGGGCGGCGCTATCCGCACACGCAGCAGGCGCCGCATCCGAATCCCCATGCGACCCGGGACCCGGTGCCGACCATGCGCCTGGGCTTTCATCCGGAAGACCTGGACACGGTGCTCAAGCAGTACAACCAGGTGCTGGACGTGTCGCGCGACGACCTCGAGGAAATCTTCCTGCGCACCGAATTGCAGGCCTATAAACGCCGCTTCGGCGTGATCCGCTGCGCCGACATCATGTCGAAGGATGTGGCGACGGCGGAATTCGGCACCGCGCTGGAATCCGCCTGGCGCGACATGCGCGGCCGCCACGTGGCGGCGCTGCCGGTGCTGAACCGCGCACGGCGCGTGATCGGCATCGTGACACAAGGCGATTTCCTCGACCGCAGCGGACTCGATGACTATGCCGGCGTGCGCACGCGGCTGCGCGGCTTCCTGCGCAAGAGCGGCGTCACGCACACGGAAAAAGCCGAAGTGGTGGGCCAGATCATGCACGGCAACCCGGTGGTGGCGCAACTCGATACCCCGGTGGTGGAACTGGTCGCGCTGATGGCCGACTCCGGCCACCACCACATCCCCGTGGTCGACCACGAAGCCCGCTTCGCCGGCATCGTCACCCAATCCGACGTCGTCGCCGCCCTCTACGAAAGCCGCCTCGCCGACGGCCCCCCCATGGGGTCAGGCGTGCATTGATGCGTTGTTCTGGTGGGGTCAGGCGTGCATTCGTGCATTGGCATGCCGCGCGGCCCCTGATGGATGCTGGAAAGCGCCAGTCCAGCATTACCTGGCATCGCGTTGGCCGGCATGCGGCGATGGCATGACATGCACCTGGCGCGGCCGCACTGGCGGGGCGTACGCCTGAATTGGCAAGGCAGGAGTGCACGAATGCACGCCTGACCCCACGGGGGAAATGCACGATTGCACGCCTGACCCCATCTGGGTATCCTTGCAGCTTCACCCTTACCCAGGAACCGCACATGAAACATCGCTTGACCCTGGCCGCGCTGGCTACCGCCGTTGCGCTGGCCTGGACGCCTGCCATCCAGGCCACGCCATCCGCCACCCATAAAGTCGAAATCGCGCCGGCCGCCAGCGCGCCCCAGGTGCAGCAGCAATTGCTGGCGCTGGCCGATGAATACTATGACGCCCTGGCGCGCTTCGATCCGGTCGGCGCCACGCAAAATGGCGACAACCGTTTCGATGACCAGCTGACCATGGATATCGCGCCGGCCGAACGCGCCAAACAGTTCGCGCTGTACCGCGGCTTCCAGAAACGCCTGCAAGCCATCGCCCGGGCGCAGTTGAATCGCAGCGACCGCATCAACTATGACGTGCTGGCGTTCGAGCTGAAATCGTTGGTTGAATCCGAGCAGTTCCCGGACCATTTGCTGCCGCTGAACCAGATGGACAGCATCCCGGTCACCTTGGCCAATTTCGCGGGCGGCGAAGCGTCGCAGCCAATCGGCACCGTCAAGGAATATGAAGCCTACCTGTCCCGCCTGGCGAAGACGCCGGCATGGATCGACCAGGCCATCGCCAATATGCGCACCGGCATGGCGAGGAAAATCGTGCTGCCAAAAGCCCTGATGGTGGCGGCGCTGCCGCAATACAAGAAACTGGTGGCGGCCGATGCGTCCAGCAGCATTTACTACACTCCGGTCACCAAACTGCCGGCCGCCTTCAGTGACGCCGACAAGCAGCGCCTGACCGCCGCCTATCGCGACACCATAGCCAACGGCCTGAATCCGGCCCTGGCGCGCCTGGCAACGTTCCTGGAGAACGAATACCTGCCGGCCTGCCGCGACACGTCCGGCTGGAACGCGCTGCCAAACGGCCGCGCATGGTACCTGGCCAACGTGGCGGAATCGACCACCACCGCCATGACCCCGGAACAGATCCACGCCATCGGCCTGAAGGAAGTCGCCCGCATCCAGCGGCAGTTTGCCGTGCTGGGCCCCAAGCTCGGCTACAACGGTCCCGCCTCCGGCTTGCCGGTGTGGGTTGGCAAGCAAGCCAAGTTCTATCCGTTCAAGACGGAAGATGAAGTGCAGGCCGTCTACCGCCAGCTCAATACGCTGCTCGACACCAAGCTGCCGCAAATGTTCACGCTGATGCCGAAGGCCAAACTGGACTTGCGCCTGGAACCGGAACTGTCGCGCGCCACCGCCTCCGACCACTACACGGCGCCGGCCGCCGATGGTTCCCGCCCGGGCGTGTTCTGGTCGGTCGTCAATGACCCGGCCAAGTACAACAGCACCGGCATGAACACGCTGTTCCTGCACGAAGGCAAACCGGGCCACCATTTCCACATCGCGCTGACGCAGGAAATGGACCAGCCGAAGTTCCGCAAATTCGGCGGCAACAATGCCTTCACCGAAGGCTGGGCGCTGTATGCGGAAACGCTGGGCAAGGACATGGGCCTGTTCGACGATCCGGCGCAATACTTCGGCCACCTCAATGACGAACTGCTGCGCGCGGTGCGCCTGGTGGTCGACACCGGCCTGCACGCGAAAGGCTGGAGCCGCGAAAAAACCATCGCGTACATGTATGAAACGCTGGGCGATGAAGACGTGGCGAAAAACCAGACCGAACGCTACATGGCGTGGCCGGGCCAGGCGCTGGGCTACAAGATCGGCTCCCTGAAAATCGTCGAATTGCGCGAGCGGGCGAAAAAGGCGCTGGGCGACAAATTCAGCCTGCCGAAGTTCCATGAGGTGGTGCTGGGCGATGGCACCGTGCCGCTGTCGCTGCTGGAAGCCAAAGTCAACGCATGGATTGCGGCGAGCAGGTAACGCAGCGTCAACGCAGGGCGGTTGCGGCCTTGGCCGAAGCCGCCATGCCGGCGTCAACGCGGCGCATGCATGGCGGCTTGCGCTGCGCGCAAACCGCCCTACGGAATCATGTCGCGTCAGGGAGTAACTTGAGGGGCCGGGTTACGCCAGCAGCGCCCACAACTCCCGGTACCTGAACGCGGCCGTCATATGCCGCAACCGCGCCGCCAGGTCCGGATGCGGTCCTTCGATCGCGGCCAGCGCCCCCGCCAGGCGGTGCTGGTCCAGCGCCAGCGCGCCTTCCTTCAGCGCCACGCGGATCTCTTCCGGCAAGCCCGCCAGTTCTTCCTTCAGCACTTCGGCCACGCTGTTGGCCGCGATGCCGCTGGCGGCCTGCGCCGGCGCGGGCGCGCGCTGGAAATGCAATCCCAGTTGATTCTCGATGTGCGCATACAGCTCATTGACGTTCAGCGGCTTGCGCAGGAAGGCGTCGGCGCCCGCATCGAGCGCCACCGTGCACTGCTCTTCAAACGCGCTGGCCGTGCACATGATGATGCGCGGCTGCGGACCATCGGCCTGGCTGCGGATGCGCCGGATCGTCGCCAGCCCGTCCAGCTGCGGCATGCGCCAGTCCATCAGCACCAGGTGCGGCGTGAAACTGTTCATGCGCGACAAGACTTCGATGCCGTCGCCCGCATAAGCCACCACAAAGCCCAGCGGCTCCAGCAATTCCCCCAGCAGCATTTGCGATTCACGGTCATCGTCCGCCACCAGCACGCGCTTGCCGCGCTGCGCCTGGTCCAGGCCCAGCACCTGGCCCAGCATCAGCGGCGCCGCCGGTGCATTGGCCGCCACCGGCAAGGTCAGTGCAAAGCGGAACATCGAGCCGCGCCCCAGTTCCGACTCGACTTCCAGTTCACCGCCCAGCAATTCCACATACTGGCGCGAAATCGCCAGCCCCAGGCCGGTGCCGCCTTCCCCGGTATGGGTTCCCACCTGGACAAACGGTTCAAAGATGCGCTGCAAATCCAGCGGCGACATGCCGACGCCGGTGTCGCGGATGGTGAACCCGACCCGGGCCTGGCCATTGTGCACTTCCGCCTGCACCCGCAACTGCACGCTGCCCTGCTGGGTGAATTTCAGCGCATTGCCCAGCAGGTTGATCAGCACCTGGCGCAGCTTGACGGAATCGACCCGCACCGCGAGCCGGCTGTCTTCCAGCACGCCGTCCAGTTCCAGCAACAGTTCCAGCCCCGCCGCCTGAGCGCGGATGCGCAGCATTTCCGCCACTTCGTCCAGCAGCCGCGCCAGGTCGGTATCGACCGGATCCAGCCGGGTGCCGCCCGCCTCGATCTTCGACAGCGCCAGCACGTCGTTAATCAGGGTCAGCAAGTGCTGGCCGGAGCGGTGGATGATTTCCAGGTTGCGCTGCTGGTCCGGCGACAGCGATTGCGTGCGCGCCATCAGCTGTGAAAACCCGATCACCGCATTGAGCGGGGTGCGTAATTCATGGCTCATCTTGGCCAGGAATTCGGATTTCACGCGGTTCGCGGTTTCCGCGGCTTTCGTCGCGGCCAGCAGGCTCGCCGTGCGCTCATCGACCAGTTCCAGCAAGTGGTCGCGGTGGCGCCGCATTTCTTCTTCCGCGTGTTTGCGTTCCGTGATGTCGTAATGGATGCCGGTCATGCGCATCGGCTGGCCCTGCGCATTGCGCAGCACCTGGCCGTCGGCCTTGATGTAGCGCAGCGTGCCATCCGGGCAGCACACGCGGAATTCAATGTCGTACGGCAGGTCCTTTTCCAGCGCAAACAGCTTGGCGCGCTCGCACAGGGCGCGGTCGTCCGGATGCACGGTGGCCAGCCAGGTGTGATGTGCGTCGCCGATGTCGCCCGGCGTCACGCCCACCATCTGGTACATGCGCTCATCCCACACCAGTTCATCGGTGGCCAGGTTCCAGTCCCAGATCCCCAGGCGCGCGGCGCGCGTGGCCAGCGCCAGCTGGTCCACCAGGCGCGCGCGGTCTTCTTCGATCCGGCGGCGCTGGTCGATATCTTCGATCAGCACATCGCAGGCCGGCGCATCGTCCGTGCCGGCCCGCACAAAGGTGGAACGCACCCAGCGCGGCAAGCCGTCGGCGCAGCGGATGCGGTGTTCCAGCTGGCTGATGGCATTGTTGTCCAGCGCCGCCGCCGCGCGCGCCGCCACTTGCGCGCGGTCCGCTTCCGGCACGATGGTCAGCCACAGGGTCTGGTCGTTTTCAAACGCTTGCGGCGGATAACCGGTCACCGCTTCGCAGCCGGAACCGTGGCCATACGAGCGCAGCGCGCCATTGGCCCGGCGCAGCGAAAACAGCTGGTGCGTGACGGCGCCCAGCAGGCGCCGGTAGCGTTCGCGGCTCTCCGACAATTCATCGGCGCTGCGGCGCAGCGCTTCGGTGCGTTCGGCCACCAGGACTTCCAGGTGCGAGCTTTGCTGCTCGAGCGCGACGCGCTGCCGGTACAAGTCGCAGAACACCCGCACCTTGGACATCAGGATCGCCGGTTCCAGCGGCTTGATCAGGTAATCCACCGCGCCCAGTTCATAGCCCTTGAATTGGGCGTCGCGCCCCTTCATGCCGGCCGTGACAAAGATGATGGGCAGGGTCGCGGTCTTGGGATTGGCGCGGATCAGTTCAGCGGTTTCAAAGCCGTCCATGCCCGGCATCTGCACATCGAGCAGCACCGCCGCGTAATCGGCGCGCAGCACGGCGCGCAGCGCTTCCGGCCCGGAATTGGCGCGCACCAGCAGCACATCGGGCAAGTCGCCCAGCATGCCTTCCAGCGCCAGCAAGTTGGCCGGCTGGTCATCGACGATCAGCAAGCGCAGCTGCTGGCCTTCCGGGCCGATACGCCGCGCCGCCAGCACGTTTTCCACCTGGTGCACATAGCGCTCGAATTCCACGATGGCGAGGCGCTGCCGGAACAGGGTGGCGAACACATTGACCTTGGCATGCAACACCACCGCTTCGATCGGCTTGACCAGGTAATCCACGGCGCCGCTTTCATAGCCGCGGAAGGCAAACTGGGCGCCATCCATTTCCGCCGTCACGAACACGATCGGCACATGGCGGGTCTTGGGATTGGCCCGCATCAGGGTGGCGGTTTCATAGCCATCCATGCCGGGCATTTGCACATCCATCAGCACCAGGCCGAATTCGCGCCGCAGCAACTGGCGCAGCGCTTCTTCGCCGCTGGTGACGGTGACGACTTCCAGGTTGCCGATGCCTTCCAGCAGGCCGGACAGTGCGAGCAGATTGTCATCGTTGTCATCGACCAGCAAGACCGGGAACGGGTGGGTGCGGTTCATGGCAAGGCTCCCATCCTGCCACGTGGCGGCATGTGTCGGACGCGGCTCATGGCAGCACCTCGGCCGCCAGCTGCCGCAGCAGCGCGGGGATCTCATCGAGCGCCGCCACCCGGTCCGGGACGCACCGCGCCAGCGCGGCGCGCGGCATCGAATCCATCACGGCGCTGTCCGGATCTTGCACGATGGTGTAGCCGCCTGCCGCACCGATATGGGCCAGGCCATTGGCGCCGTCGGAACCGGCGCCGGTCAGCACCACGCCGATCAGGCCCGCGCCATAGCAGGCCGCCGCCGACTCGAACAAGACATCGGCCGACGGCCGCGCAAAGCTCACCGGCGGATCGAGCGTGAGCGCCATCCTGCCATCGAGCTCCACCAGCAAATGGTAGCCGGGCGGCGCCAGGTAGGCGGCGCCGGCTTCCAGCAATTCCCCCTCGTCCGCTTCCTTGACACGCATCTGCGACGCCGCGTCGAGCAGGCGCGCCAGCCCGTCGCCACTGGCCACAGCGATATGGATCACCACCAGCACCGGCAGCGGGAATCCGGCCGGCAGTACGGGCAGTACGCGCTTCAGGGCTTCCACACCGCCGGTGGAGACACCGATCGCCACCGCGCGGTAGCGCAGTCTGGGCCGCGTCTGCCTGGCCGGGGCATGGCTGGCGGGAACATGATTGCCGGCCCCCGTCATGATGCGGCTCCCGGCCGCGCCGCCCTCATATACTCCTTGCGGTAAATGCGCGTGTGCGGCGCCACCTCGCGGTAGTGCGGGGAAATGCCGCGCTGGTCCAGCGATTCCTTGGCGCCCAGGCACAGGAAACCGCCCGGCGTCAGGCAGCCATCGAACAGCGACAGCAAGCGTTCCTTCAGCGACGGCTTAAAGTAAATCATCACGTTTCGGCACAGTATCAATTGCATTTCGCTGAAGTCGGCATCGGTGGCCAGGTTGTGCGCGGCAAACACCACGTTGCGCAGCAAGTCCGCGTCGAACAGCGCGCGGCCGTAGCGCGCCACATAGTAATCGGAAAAGGCGGCGGTGCCGCCCGACTGCTGGTAATTGCGGGTATAGCGCTGCATTTCGCGCAAGTCGAACATGCCCTGGCGCGCCCGCTCCAGCACCGCCTGGTTCAAATCCGTCGCGTAAATACGGCATTTGTCGCCCACGCCTTCTTCGCGCAAGATGATCGCCAGCGACAGCACTTCTTCCCCGCCGGCGCAGCCGGCCACCCAGATTTTCGCGTGCGGATAGGTGCGCAGGTGCGGCACCACTTCGGTCCGCAGGGTGCGGAAAAAGACCGGATCGCGGAACATGTCCGACACATTGACCGTCACATCTTCCACCAGCGAACGGCACAGCACCGCATCGCGCAGCACGGCGGACATCGCGGCGCCATAACTGTCATAGCCGGACTTGGCCAGCCACGCGCCCAGGCGGCGCGCCAGCGACGCTTGCGCATACTCCGAAAAGTCATAACCATGCGCCTGGCGGATGGCGGACACCAGCAGATCAATTTCCAGTGCGGCGATCTGCTGTTCGTTCACGCCACCTCCCCCGCCTGATATAGCCATACACGCATTAACGAGAACAGCTTGTCGAGGTCGACCGGCTTGGTCAGGTAATCGCTGGCGCCCGCGTCAAGGCACTGCTTCTGGTCGCCCAGCATGGCCTTGGCGGTCAGCGCAATCACCGGCAGGCGCACCCAGCGCGCATCGCGGCGCATGCGGCGCATCGCTTCAAAGCCATCCATTTCCGGCATCATGATATCCATCAGCACGATGTCGATGTCCGGGTGTTCCTGCAACCGCTCCAGCGCTTCGATGCCATTGCCCGCTTCGACGATCTGCATGCCTTTCTCGGCCAGCACCGACGACAGCGAAAAGATATTACGGATATCGTCATCGACCAGCAGCACCTTGCGCCGCTCGAACATGGCTTCCTTGTCGAGCGCGCGGCGGATCATTTTTTGCTGGTCTTGCGGCAGCGAACTTTCCACCAGGTGCAGGAACAGGCTGACCTCGCCCACCAGCCGCTCGGGGCTCTTGGCGCCTTTGACGATAATACTGTCGGTGTAGCGGCGCAGGCGCGCTTCATCGATTTCCGACAGGCTGCGGCCGGAATGCACGATCACCGGCATTTGCGGCGCGCACTGGCTCGCCTGCAACTGGTCCAGCAATTCAAAGCCGGACATGTCGGACAGTCCCAGGTCCAGCACCATGCAGTCGTAATAGCGCTGCCCCAGCAAGGCCAGCGCCGCGCTGCCGGAATGCGCAATCGTGATATCGAGACCATCGGTGGCCAGCAATGCCGCCACACTCATGGCTTCGGTTTCATCGTCTTCCACCACCAGCAAGCGCTTGTCCTTGCGGTCGATGACGGCGCCAATCGAATCGAGCACCTGGTCCAGCTGTTCCGAGCTGACCGGCTTGGTGATAAAGCCGATCGCCCCCAGGCCCATCGCCTTCTGGCGGTCTTCCAGGCAGGTGATGAAATGCACCGGGATATGGCGCGTGGCGGGGTTGTCCTTAATGCTGCGCATCACGCCCCAGCCATCGATATGGGGCAGCATCACATCGAGCAAGATCGCATTGGGGCGGAAGCGCTCGGCCAGCGCCAGGCCTTCTTCGCCATCGCAGGCCACAATCGCCTGGAAGCCGTGTTCGCGCACGGTGTCGCGCAAGATGCCGGCAAACGCCAGGTCATCCTCGACGATCAGGATGCAGCGGGTTTCCGGCAGCACGCTGCAGCGGTCATCTTCCATGGCGCCGGCCGCCTGTCCTTCCGGCGCCGCGGCCAGCGGCGCAAACGGCGCGGGCCGCGCGGCGCCCGCGGCGGCGGCGGGGAATTCCGGCAGGCGCGCCGGCGGCGGCGCCGGCATGGCCGTGTAGGCGGCCGGTGCGGCGGGGGGCCGTAATGGCGGCATGGCCGGGCTGGCGGCCGGTACGGCCGGGCCAAGCGGCGCCGATGGCCCGGCGATCGCCAGCGGCGCCGCCGGCATCATGGGGACACCGGCAGGCATGCTGGCGGCGGCACTGCCATCGAGCGGCAGGAACAGCGTGAAGATACTGCCAGCGCCCGGTGCGCTCGACAGCGCGATTTCACCGCCCATGCGGCGCGCCAGCTGGCGCGAAATCGACAGCCCCAGCCCGGTGCCGCCAAATTTGCGGCTGGTGGAGCCATCGGCTTGCTGGAACGCGTGGAAGATGCGCTCGTGCTGGTCCGGTGCGATGCCGACCCCGGTATCGCTGACGGCAAACGCGATGGCGGCATCCGGCAAGCCATGTTCGCCGGCGACGGCAGAGCGGATCGACAAGCCGACCCGGCCCTGCGAAGTAAATTTGATGGCGTTGGCGAGCAGGTTTTTCAACACTTGCTGCAGGCGCTGCGGGTCGGCCTTGATGGCCGGGGCCACGCCCGCCGCCACATCGATGGCAAACGCCAGGCCCTGGTGTTCCGCCTGCGGCAAGAACAATTCGCGCAGTTGCGCGGCAATGTCGGTGACCGCCACGGATTCCACCTGCAATTCCACGCGGCCCGCTTCGATCTTCGACAAGTCGAGAATATCGTTGATCAGGTTCAGCAAATCCTTGCCGGCACTGTTGATGGTGGCGGCATACTCGACTTGCTTGTCGCTGAGCTTGCCTTCCTTGTTTTGCTTCAGCAAGCTCGACAGGATCAGCATGCTGTTCAGCGGGGTGCGCAGCTCGTGCGACATATTGGCCAGGAATTCGGACTTGTACGCGCTGGTGCGTTCCAGCTCGTCGGCCTTGCGGCGCAATTCCCGGCTGACCTGTTCGCTTTCAGCGCTCTTTTGCCGGATCACTTCACGCTGCTGTTCCAGCAATTGCGCGCGCTCTTCCAATTCTTCATTCGATTGCTGCAACTCTTCCTGCTGCACCATCAATTCTTCGGTCTGCACCTGGGTTTGCTCCAGCAGGGTGGCCACGCGGCGGCGCGCCTGTTCCACCCCGACCGCCACCGCCACCGCTTCCGCCGCCTGTTGCAGCCAGCCGGTTTTAATGTCGTCCAGTTCGCCCAGGGTGCCCAGCTCAATCAAGCCCATCAGGCTGCCGTCATGCACCAGCGGCACCGCCACCACGGCCGCGGGCGCCGTGCTGCCCAGCGCGGACGCCACGTCCAGGTACGACGCCGGGACTTGCGTCAGCACCGCCGTGCGGCGTTCGACGGCCGCCATGCCGGCCCAGCCCTCCCCCAGCGCCACTGTGGTGCGCGGTGGCTGCGCCGGGGTCATGGCATAGGCCGCCGCCAGTTCCAGCACTTGCCGCTCGGGATCGAACAAATACAGCGCGCCGACCGTGCCGCCCACATGTTCGGCCATGAAGCGGATCACCGCGCCGGTCAACTGATCGAGTTCGCGGTCGCCCCGCAATTGCATATTGAGCGCATTGATGCCGCTCTTGGACCAATCCTGGCGCCGCTCGTCCTCGCGGTGCGTGCGCAGGGTGCGCGTCATGCGGGCAAAGCCCCGGCCCAGCGACAGTTGCGCATCGCTCATGCCGGCCATGGCCTGCCCCAGCGCGCCGATTTCATCGCGCAGCCCGGAAAACTTGCCCAGGTCGAGCGGCGGCGGCTCGCTCACGTCGCGGCTCAAGTCCCCGGCGGCAATCGCCTCCACCATCTCGGCCCGTTCCCGGCAATCGTCACCCAGGTTGCGCAAGGTGGCCAGCACATGCTGGATCTGCTCGGTCAGGGACAGGTACGCACCGACGGTGAAATACGCAAACAGCAGGCAAGCGAGCAAGGTCAGGCCACCGGCCCACAGCAGCCGCTCCCGGGCTTGCGCAATGCGCTGATTGAGCGCCGTGCGCAAGGCCGGCGCCAGGACTTCTTCGCCGCCGGTGTAAAACTGGTCGATCAAGACCGTGAAATGGTCGATATACGCCGCCGTGCTCATGCCCAACCGGGCGCCGATGATGTCTTCTTGCACAATGGAAATCGTGGTGCGGATGCCCGACTCGACGCGCTGGTCCAGGCCGGCGATAAGCGCGCGCAAGGTGGGGTTGTAGGCGGTGACTTTTTCCAGGTTCGCCGTCTGCAAGTCGCGCGCGATACGCATATGGCCAAGCAAACCGGCCATTTCCAGCTTTTCCGCATCCGTCACCGTCCCGCGCGCCACCATGGCCGCGCCGGCCGCGCGCAACTGGCCCAGCCGTTCAGTAAAGAATGGCAATTTGACCAGCGTATCAATCAGGTAATACGACGAAATTTCCGGGTCCAGGGTCAGCGAACTGCCATCGGCAATGTCGGTGCCCAGGGTCAGCATTTTGGCAATCAATTGCTCATGGCGCAGCGTATTGATTTTTTGGGTCCACTCCAGGCCGAACTGGCGCAGCGCGCGCCAGTCGGATGTGACTTCGCGCCAGCGCTGCGACGCGGCCACGACCGGAGGGATGGCTTCGGCCAACTGGCCAAACGCCAGGTCCACTTCCGCCGCCTTGGCGCGCTGCTTGGGACCGAAGGTGGGATTTCCACCAAGCAATCCGGCGGACAAGCCGCGGTCATGCTGGACCAGCTGGATCGCCCGGTTCAGCCGTACCAGCGCTTCCACCCCGCGCAATTCATTGCGCGTCGGCTCGATCACCTGGTCCATCGCCCCAAACAATTGCACCAGCAAGACCAGGATCGCGCTTAACGCAAGTACCCCCAGCAGGAAAAATTTATGCGCATAGCGCAGCCTGCTCATCAGGTTGATTGCGGGGTAGAACAGGGGTTTCAAAGACCCTCCCGGGCGGAGTCCATCATTGCAAATGCAGCAGGGAAAGCATCGGCGACTGCCAAATCGGTGTCAAGAGGAAAGTAATTTTGTTGCCAATTACCATCGGATGCGCCCGGTCCACATATCTTTATACATGATCCAATCGCCAATAAAACTATACAACGGGTATTTAAAGGTGGCGGGGCGATTATGTTCGAAGAAAAAATGACCGACCCAGGCAAAGCCATAACCAGCGAGCGGCATCAGCCATAACAAGGCATATTGACCGCGCAGCAAGGCGGTGATCAGGATAAATAAAACCAAGGTGGAACCAGCAAAATGCAGCCGGCGGCACGTGACATTGGCATGCTCTTGCAAATAAAACGGATAAAAATCTTTAAAAGTATGAAACCGCTCCGCCTGCACTGACATATTCACGCTCCTCAACTCTCGTCAATTTTCCTCGATGCGGCTTGCATAATTCAAATCCGTTTCATCGCCCCATACAAATACTTTGGGCTCGCGTAATACTTGCACCAGGAATTGCTGCTGCTCGCGTAAGCGGCGGCGGAAGTCCGGCAATGAATACAGATTGGGATTAATTTTACGGCGCAAGATGCGCTCTGCAACGGGAAGACGCGACAGCAATTCACCGTAACTGGTGTTATCGCCAATCAGCAGCAATTCAATCTTGCCTTCCGTGGCTTCCTGTTCCATGGCGCTGGCGCCATAGACAAACGCCACATTCAAGACATCGCCCAATGGCGACAGCGCGGAATTCAACACACTGACCAGGCCAAAGGTTTTTCGCACCAGGCTGGATAATTCCTCATAGACCAGGCTGTCTTTATTCGGACGGAAACGGCGCACATTACCAATACGCTCGGAGACGATCAGCCCGGAATCATGGAGGCGGCGCAATTCACGTTGCGCTGATGCACTGCCTAGCCCCGTGAGACGCATGATTTCGTTCAAGTGAAAACCGTCGTTGACGCGGACGAACATCAACCCCAGCAGCTTTTGCTGGGCGGGTGTAAAGAGGGCTTGGGCGATCATGGGCCAAATCTTAGCACGTATGCGCCAGCTTCTGGCACAGGCCGCATGCACTTTCGCCATTACATCGAGCGGCACCATGGGGCACCTGACGCGCCGTTGCGACAGTTGCCAGTCGGCATGGCATCGGTGGGCACGCCAACCAGCCGCCGGTGCTTACTGCTTGCGGATAAAGCGGGAAATCAAAAAGAATAGCTCGCCCAGGATCAGGACAAACCAGATCTGGCCATCATTACTATTTCTCAACGAAATAAAGTAAGCGGCATTCAATACATGGATCAGCAAAAGGAACACTGCAGGAATGGCAAAGCAAACAACGAGGATGGCTATATCTTGAATTGAAAACTTCATGTGGCACCTTGGCGCTTTGCCTGATAATAGTTCCAATCTATTGCAAACTGATTAGAATAGCCTTAATCGACATTCCATCAGGAACATGAAATTACTTTACACAAATGCGTTTTTTTGCTCGTTTTTTTGGCGGCGCGTGCTATAGTGAAGACGTGGAGTACAGGTGCGCCGGAGTTGCAGAGCGGGACCGGGCAGGTACTTCGCAAATGGCCACTCTTTATCGAGTGGCCATTTCATTTTCTGCGCGGGCTTCATAACTGCCGATTAAACCAACCCATCAATTCGCCCAGCACTTCTTTCCGATATTTGAGCAAGGAATGATCGCCATTAGGATAGATCACCAGCTTATAGGGCTGCCCCCTCTCTTTCAGCTTTTCCGCCATGGCAGTGGCATTTACCACCGAGACTTGGACATCCGCATCGCCGTGTAATAGCAAGACCGGCAAGCCGGGATCAAGCCGTTCCATCCAATATAAAACCGAACGATCTTTTAAAGCCTGATCGCGGTGGGTCGCATATTCAGGAATCATGCGTGCCATTAGCCGCTCCATTTCCGGCCGACGCGGTACCTCGGTCAACAGATCCGAAACGCCGCCCCAAATCGCAATGGCTTTAATCCGCTTGCTGCGCGCTGCCGACAAATACGTCATGATGCTGCCGCGGCTGATGCCAAGCATACCGATCCTGGTGGCATCGGCGTCCGGCATGCCATCAATAATCGGAATTAACGCCAGGACATCATTCACATCACGCCCGCCGAACTCATCATGCCCGCGGCCCCGGTATTGGCTGGAAATCACGATGTAGCCCTGCGCCGCCCATTGCATCTGGTTGCGGACCAATTCCTGCGCAGATAAGGGCGTATCCCGGATATTGCCGCCCCGGTTATAAACCAGCACCGGCAATTTATTCCCGGCGGCGCGCCGGGGCTGGACCACATGGCCATCGACCGTCAGCCCGTCGACTCGATAGGTGAAGGCGAGGCATTCCAGCTTGTCGTCCAGCGGCCGCAGTGAATCCTTGTAATCGACCCAGTTCTGGTAATGCGCCATGGTGGCGGCATCACTGCTCTCCGTCGGCCGGGCCGGCATGATGACGGGTTGTGCCTGTGCTGCGTAACACGGGGTTTGGCTGGCCACCGACGAAGCCGAGGAAAACCGCGGCGTTTCCGCCGTGGCGGCGCCGGACAGCAGTAACAATGTAAGGAACAGGCGGGCGGGCATGGGCATTGTCAAAAATGAAAATATTACCACACTACAACACCCGCCCCGCCTGTCTTGCCGCGCTTATTTCGGGAAGTTATAGACCAGCGTATAGGAACCACTGCCGGAATACGACTTCACTTGCGCATAGTAATAACCCGCCGTGCCGTTGTACGTAATCGTTTCGCTCGAGGTCGACCCTTCGCTGCTCGCGACTTTGACCCATGCGCTGCCGGAATATTTATACAGGAACAAGTCGAAATCCGCCCCTGCCGGACCGCTCAATTGCGCGGTGAAGGTGCCGGCCGCCGCCGAGACGTAGCCCGGTGCGGCGCTCGGCGCATTGGCGCTGCCGCCGGAGGCCAGCGAGCCAGTCTGGGTGACACCCGTGTATTTGGCAAACACATTGCGCACCGCGCCTTCATTGACGGCGTGCCATGGATAGCCGAGGGTGCGCATGCGCGAGTTTTCCGTCGGACGGTACTTGCCTGCCGTGCAATATTGACCGCCCTGGAACACGCCGACCGTGCCGTTGGCATACATGCCGGGCTGGGTTGGCACCGGGGTGTTGGCGTGGATCTGGCTGCCCCATTTGACCGAGCGCGTGTTGACCCGCGAGACGTTGACTTCGGTCGGTTCCGCCGTGGTGTTGCAGGTGCCGGTTTCATATTCATCGGCCAGGGCAAAGGCCGTGTGGCCGATTTCATGCAGCGCGATTTCAATCGACTGGTCCGCCATCGACACGGTGGCGATTTCAGCGCCGGAGCCGCCGTAACGGGTCGAGTTGGACACCACGATGATGACGTCGCGCTGGTCAGGCTGCAGCACGGAACCGACAATGTTGTAGACCTTGGCGGAATTCACGCACAGCAGGCGCTCGGTGGCGAAGCAGCCGAACTCGCCATCCATCGCGGTATCTTTATAGATCCCCTTGTCGATTTCATCGGCGCCAGACTGGTTACTGGCCACGTCCACGCGGCGGATATTCATCGAACTCCGGTTGGCGGCAAACAACGGGTCAGCCAGGAAGCCGTTGATGACTTTCTGCGCATCGGTCTGCCACTTCCCCATTTCCGCCGCCGTGTAGCCGTCGCCGACAAACACGTAATCCATCTTGATGCCGGACGGGCCGTTGTTGAGGATGGTGGTGCTGGTGGCGGCCCCGGGAGCGCCAGCCTTGTGCCTTTTGCCGGACGTGGTGGTGGTCACCAAACTTTCCAGCGCGGCGCGGCCATAGGCGGCCAGCGGCGTGGGAGCGCCGCCTGCCTTGGCGTTTGCACCGTGGCTGGCGACAGGCAACACTTCGATATTGACCGTGTTTTTATCAAACGGCAACGATACTTCGAACACGCCCGATGGGCGTTTCACGTTCTGCGACGTTTCGATGGCGCCGGTCTCGCGGTTGAATACTTCGATGCGATGCTGCTGGCTGTTATTGACAGTGACTTCGTGCAGGATCTTGCCGGCGGCATCCTTGGCCACCACCCGCCACTGGCCGCCTTCGGCGTCCTTGCGCACGTCCGGCGTGACGGCAAACTTGCCGACTTCGGCATGGATGGGCGTGAATACGGTGCCGGTACGGCCTTCCGTGAAATTCATTCGCAGCGAAATGTTGTCAGCGTAGGCGGCCTGGCTGGCCAGCAAGGCAAGCAGGGCGGCGGAACGGCGAAGGTAGGGCATGATTGTCTCCTTTTTTGTAGTGGTTCAGAGACTGTAGAGTTATCGGCCGAGGCGGGCTTGCCGGATCGTGCGGGAATAGCACAAAACTGCTGGGAACATTGATGCGTGTGGCGGAATGGCCAAGGTCCGCCACACGGGCCGCGGCGTTGTGATGGACAGCACGTTAATTCCGTAGGGTGGTAAGCCGCGGGCTTGCCGCCATGCATGGTGGCTTCCGCCCCGGCGGAAGCTATAGATACGGGTTCTAGGTCCCGCTATCCTTGCGGCTGGCCCGCCACGCCACCGGCGACATCCCGTATTGCGCGCTGAACGCGCGCGTGAAATGACTGGAGCTCTGGAATCCCACATCCTGCGCGATGTCGGTGATGCGCGCATCGCCGTTAATCAGCGCGCCGGCCGCTTGCTCGAGGCGGCGCTCCAGGATGTAACGGTGCGGCGGTACGCCGACCGCACGGTGGAATTCACGGGAAAAGTGGGCGGCGCTCATGCCGCACAGGGCGGCCAGTTCGCCGTTCGAGGGAGGCGCGTCGCCATGCTCGGCGATATGGCGCAGCACGCGCCGCAGGCGGGCCCCGGACAGGCCGCCATCGAGCGCCTGGTCCGGCTTTGAATAATGTTCCAGCAGGTAGCACACCAGGGCCATCACCGTGTGATCGCACAGGTCCGGCGCCAGCGGCCCGGCCAGCGCGCGGGCGTCGAGCATGCGGCGCACCATATCCAGCACGGTGCGGTCCGAGACAAACTTGTTAGCCGCCAGCACCGCCCCGGTTTCATCGCCACGCCGCACGGCCAGCCGGTCCACCAGGTCGATCGGAATGAACACATTGACAATATCGCAGCCGCTCAGCTGGCTCCAGTGCCCCTGCTCGCCCGGCGGGCACAGGCGGAACCGGCTGGCGGGAATGGTGCCGCCCCACACCGGCGTGTTGCCGTGCCAAATGCGGGCGTCGAGCGGTTCCATCATCAGGGCCAGGCGGTAACTGCCCGGATGTGGGCCGACCGAGCGGATCGTATCGGCCGGCCCGTCGCTGATCCAGCGGCCCAGGGCCGCGCCGGACGCCGGCAACGGGCCGATGCAAGCGTGCAGTACCTCGACACCGCTCTGGCGGAACCAACGCAGTAATTGTTCGGCGCTGTCGATCATGGCTGCAAATGTGAAATGACCACCATAGAGTCTCACACATTCCCCACCGGCAACACAGGTAAGCATAAAAAAAGCCACCCGAAGGTGGCTTTTATGTCACAGCGTTAGCTGGCAGACAAGGCGCGGATTATTGCGCGTCGCCGTCCGGATGCTGGGCTGCGTGTTCCGACAGTTCTTCCTGAGCGGTGGCGATGGCGGCAGCTTTTTCGGCTTCCAGCAGCGCTTTGCGCTCTTCGGCTTCCCACACTTCCTTCTCGCGGCGGGCGCGGTGGAAGGCCAGACCGGTACCGCCTGGAATCAGACGGCCAACGATCACGTTTTCTTTCAGGCCGCGCAGACCGTCGCGCTTGCCCATGATCGCCGCTTCGGTCAGCACGCGGGTGGTTTCCTGGAACGATGCGGCCGAGATGAACGAGTCGGTCGACAGCGATGCCTTGGTAATACCCAGCAGCACGTTTTCGTACGTCGCCGGGATCTTGTTCAGCGCGTTGACCTTGTCGTTCTCGTCCAGCAGTTCCGAACGCTCCACCTGCTCGCCGACGATGTAGTCGGTATCGCCGGCGTTGACGATCTGAACACGGCGCAGCATCTGGCGAACGATCACCTCGATGTGCTTGTCGTTAATCTTCACGCCCTGCAGACGGTACACGTCCTGCACTTCGTCAACGATGTAACGCGCCAGCGCTTCGATACCCAGCAGGCGCAGGATGTCTTGTGGATCGGCCGGGCCGTCCACGATCATCTCGCCCTTGTTCACCACCTGGCCGTCGTGCACCAGCACTTGCTTGTCCTTGGTAATCAGGAACTCGTGCTTGTTGCCGTCCATGTCGGTGATTTCCAGACGCTGCTTGCCCTTGGTTTCTTTACCAAACGCAACCGTACCGGTGACTTCCGCCAGCATGCCCGCGTCTTTCGGCGAACGGGCTTCGAACAGTTCCGCCACACGTGGCAGACCACCGGTAATGTCACGGGTTTTCTGCGATTCGGTCGGGATACGCGCCAGAACCTCACCCACGGACACTTGCTGGCCGTCTTTCACCATGATCAGTGCGCCAACCTGGAAGCCGATCGCCACGGCGTGTTCCGTGCCGGCGATCTTGACTTCATGGCCTTCTTCGTTCAGCAGTTTCACCTGTGGACGCAGCGTCTTGGTCAGGTTACCGCGGCGTTTCGCATCGATCACCACCAGGGTCGACAGACCGGTCACATCGTCCACCTGACGGGCCACGGTCACGCCTTCTTCGACGTTCTCGAAGCGCACCGTACCGGCGTACTCGGTAATGATCGGACGGGTCAGCGGATCCCAGGTCGCCAAGGCGATACCGGCTTTCACCGTCATGCCATCCTTGACGATCAGGGTCGCGCCGTACGGCACCTTGTGGCGCTCGCGCTCACGGCCGTGGTCGTCGGTAATCAGCACTTCACCGGAACGGGAAATGACGATTTGCGCGCCCTTGCCGTTGGTGACGTAACGCATGGTCGAGGTGAAGCGGATGATACCGTTCGACTTGGCTTCAACCGACGACGCCACTGCCGCACGCGATGCCGCACCACCGATGTGGAAGGTACGCATGGTCAGCTGGGTACCCGGCTCACCAATCGACTGTGCCGCCACCACACCGACGGCTTCGCCGGAGTTGACCAGCATGCCACGGCCCAGGTCGCGGCCATAGCACTTGGCGCACAGGCCGAAGCGCGTGTCGCAAGTCAGCGGGGTACGGACTTTGACTTCGTCGATACCCACGCGTTCGATTTCTTCGACCATGTCTTCGTCCAGCAGCGAGCCGGCTTCGTACAGGGTTTCCTGGGTTTCAGGATTGACGATGTCGGTGCCCGCCACGCGGCCGAGAATACGATCGCGCAGGGCCTCGATCACTTCACCACCTTCGACCATCGCCTTCATCAGCGTGCCGTTCGAGGTGCCGCAATCGTCTTCGATCACCACCAGATCCTGGGTCACGTCCACCAGACGACGGGTCAGGTAACCCGAGTTTGCGGTCTTCAGTGCCGTATCCGCCAGACCTTTACGAGCGCCGTGGGTCGAGATGAAGTACTGCAAAACGTTCAGGCCTTCGCGGAAGTTCGCGGTAATCGGCGTTTCGATAATCGAACCGTCCGGTTTCGCCATCAGACCACGCATACCCGCCAGCTGGCGAATCTGTGCCGCCGAACCACGGGCGCCCGAGTCAGCCATCATGTAAATCGCGTTGAACGATTCCTGGGTGGTCTGGGTGCCGTCGCGCTTGGTGACGGTTTCCACTTTCAAGTGTTCCATCATGGCCTTGCCGACTTCGTCGGAAGTCTTGCCCCAGATGTCGACCACTTTGTTGTAACGCTCGCCCGCCGTCACCAGACCGGAAGCGTATTGCTGTTCGATCTGTTTGACTTCGGATTCGGCGGTGGAAATCATGGTCTTCTTGACTTCCGGCACCAGCATGTCATCGACGCAAATCGAGATACCGGCGCGGGTTGCCAGGCGGAAGCCCGACTGCATCAGCTGGTCGGCAAACACCACGGTCGCGCGCAGGCCGCACTTGCGGAACGACGTGTTGATCAGCTTGGAAATTTCCTTCTTCTTCAGCGCGCGGTTCAGGACGCTGAATGGCAAGCCTTTCGGCAGGATTTCCGACAGGATGGCGCGGCCGACCGTGGTTTCATAACGGGTCAGGGTGCGCACGAACTCGCCGGTCACCGGATCTTTTGGATTTTCAACGATACGCACCGTGATGCGGGTCGCCAGTTCCACTTCCTTGTTGTCGTACGCGCGGATCACTTCCGACACGTCCGGGAACAGCATGCCTTCGCCCTTGGCGTTGATCGCTTCGCGGGTCGCGTAGTACAGACCCAGCACGATATCCTGCGAAGGAACGATCGATGGTTCGCCGTTCGACGGGAACAGGATGTTGTTCGACGCCAGCATCAGCGTACGGGCTTCCATCTGCGCTTCGATCGACAGCGGTACGTGGACCGCCATCTGGTCACCGTCGAAGTCAGCATTGAATGCCGCGCAGACCAGCGGGTGCAGCTGGATCGCTTTACCTTCGATCAGCACCGGCTCGAACGCCTGGATACCCAGACGGTGCAGGGTTGGTGCACGGTTCAGCATGATCGGGTGTTCGCGGATGACTTCTTCCAGGATGTCCCACACCACCGGTTCCTGCACTTCCACCAGCTTCTTCGCCGCCTTGATGGTCGTTGCCAGACCCATCAGTTCCAGCTTGTTGAAGATGAATGGTTTGAACAGTTCCAGCGCCATCAGCTTCGGCAGACCGCACTGGTGCAGTTTCAGCTGCGGACCCACCACGATGACCGAACGGCCCGAGTAGTCGACGCGCTTGCCCAGCAAGTTTTGACGGAAGCGGCCGCCCTTACCTTTGATCATCTCTGCCAGCGATTTCAGCGGACGCTTGTTGGCGCCGGTCATCGCTTTGCCGCGACGGCCGTTGTCCAGCAGCGAGTCCACTGCTTCTTGCAGCATGCGCTTTTCGTTACGCGTGATGATCTCTGGAGCGCGCAGCTCCATCAGGCGTTTCAGACGGTTATTACGGTTAATAACGCGGCGATACAGGTCGTTCAGGTCGGAGGTCGCGAAGCGGCCGCCGTCCAGCGGGACCAGTGGACGCAGTTCCGGCGGCAGCACCGGCAGCACTTCCATGATCATCCAGTCCGGCTTGATGCCGGAACGCTGGAACGCTTCCAGCACTTTCAGACGCTTGGCGTACTTCTTGATCTTCGCTTCGGACTTCGATTCCTTCAGTTCCACGCGCAGGGCTTCGGCATCGCGGTGGATGTCGATCGAGCGCAGCAGTTCACGGATACCTTCCGCGCCCATGTAGGCGGTGAAGTCGTCGCCGTACTCTTCGTACTTGGCGGCGTAGTCGTCTTCCGACATGATCTGGCACTTCTTCAGCGGGGTCATGCCAGGATCGGTCACGACGTATGCTTCGAAGTACAGCACGCGTTCGATATCGCGCAGGGTCATGTCCAGGACCATACCCAGACGCGACGGCAGCGATTTCAGGAACCAGATGTGCGCGGTTGGCGAAGCCAGTTCAATGTGGCCCATGCGCTCACGGCGCACTTTGGCCAGCGTGACTTCAACGCCGCACTTTTCGCAGATCACGCCGCGGTGTTTCAGGCGCTTGTACTTGCCGCACAGGCATTCGTAGTCCTTGATCGGGCCAAAGATCTTGGCGCAGAACAGACCATCGCGCTCTGGCTTGAAGGTACGATAGTTGATGGTTTCCGGCTTTTTAACTTCGCCGTAGGACCACGAACGGATTTTCTCGGGCGAGGCCAGACCGATCTTGATCGCGTCAAAGCTCTCGTTTTGCTGTACTTGCTTGAATAAATCGAGCAGGGCTTTCATGTATCACTCCAGGTAGTGATGAATTCTTAAACTTGCCCGGCCACCGCAGGTGCGGATGGCCAGGCTGCGTGCAGTGTCTTAGTTGCGCTCGAGGTCGATATCGATACCCAGCGAGCGGATCTCTTTCACCAGCACGTTGAACGATTCCGGCATACCTGCGTCGATCACGTGATCGCCCTTCACCAGGTTTTCGTACACTTTGGTACGGCCGTTCACGTCGTCCGACTTCACAGTCAGCATTTCCTGCAGCACGTACGATGCGCCGTACGCTTCCAGTGCCCACACCTCCATCTCACCGAAGCGCTGGCCACCGAACTGGGCTTTACCGCCCAGCGGCTGCTGCGTCACCAGCGAGTAAGGACCGGTCGAACGCGCGTGCATCTTGTCGTCCACCAAGTGGTGCAGTTTCAGCATGTGCATCACGCCCACGGTGACTTTGCGCTCGAACGCTTCGCCAGTGCGGCCGTCGTACATGGTGACCTGATTCTTCGACGGGGTCATGCCCAGTTTGGTTGCGATCTCGTCCGGATACGCCAGGTCCAGCATGCGGCGGATTTCGGATTCGTGCGCACCGTCGAACACCGGCGTTGCGAATGGCACACCCTTCTTCAGGTTGTACGCCAGGCCCATGATTTCTTCGTCGGTGAAGTTCGCGATGTCTTCCTGACGGCCGGTCTCGTTGTAGACCGTGGTCAGGTACTTGCGCATTTCTTCGACTTTGATCTGCTGAGCCAGCATCTCGCCGATACGGATACCCAAACCTTTAGCTGCCCAGCCCAAGTGGGTTTCCAGGATCTGACCCACGTTCATACGGGATGGAACACCCAGCGGGTTCAGCACCACGTCAGCCGGCGTACCGTCCGCCATGTAGGGCATGTCTTCCACTGGCACGATGCGGGACACCACACCCTTGTTACCGTGGCGGCCTGCCATCTTGTCGCCCGACTGCAGGCGGCGTTTCACGGCCAGGTAGACCTTGACCATTTTTTGCACGCCAGGTTGCAGTTCGTCGCCTTGCGTCAATTTCTTGCGCTTTTCTTCGAAGGCCAGGTCGAACTGGTGACGCTTCTCGTTGATGGATTCCTTGATGGCTTCCAGGGCAACGGCAGCGGCGTCTTCCGCCGGACGGATGTCGAACCAGTGGTACTTGTCCAGATCGTCCAGGTAGTCCTTGGTGATCTTGGCGCCTTTCGCCAGCTTTTTCGGACCGCCGTTGACGACTTGGCCGATCAGCATCTTTTCCAGACGCTGGAAGGCATCGCCTTCCACGATACGCATCTGGTCGTTCAGATCCAGGCGGAAGCGTTTCAGTTCATCGTCGATGATCTGTTGCGCGCGCTTGTCACGAACGATGCCTTCGCGGGTGAACACTTGCACGTCGATCACGGTACCGACCATGCCCGACGGCACGCGCAGCGACGTGTCTTTCACGTCGGACGCTTTTTCACCGAAGATCGCGCGCAGCAGTTTTTCTTCCGGGGTCAGCTGGGTTTCGCCTTTTGGCGTCACTTTACCAACCAGGGTGTCGCCGGCTTGCACTTCGGCGCCGATGTACACGATACCGGACTCGTCCAGGCGGGCCAGTTGGTTTTCCGCCAGGTTCGAGATGTCGCGGGTGATTTCTTCCGCGCCCAGTTTCGTATCACGTGCCACCACCGACAGTTCTTCGATGTGGATCGAGGTGTAACGGTCGTCTTTGACGACGTTTTCCGAAATCAGGATCGAATCTTCGAAGTTCAGACCATTCCATGGCATGAAGGCCACGGTCATGTTCTGGCCCAGAGCCAGCTCGCCCAGGTCGGTCGATGCGCCATCGGCGATCACGTCGCCCTTGGCCACGCGGTCGCCCACTTTGACGATCGGACGCTGGTTGATGTTGGTGTTCTGGTTGGAACGGGTGTACTTGATCAGGTTGTAGATGTCCACACCGACTTCGCCGGCGGTCGCTTCTTCATCGTTCACGCGAATCACGACACGGCCCGCATCGATGTAGTCCACCAAACCGCCACGCAGCGCTTGCACGGTGGTGCCGGAGTCGACTGCCACGGTGCGCTCGATGCCGGTACCGACCAGCGCCTTTTCAGGACGCAGGCAAGGTACAGCCTGACGCTGCATGTTGGCGCCCATCAGTGCACGGTTCGCGTCATCGTGTTCCAGGAATGGAATCAGCGATGCCGCCACGGACACGATCTGGCCTGGCGCAACGTCCATGTACTGGATACGCTCTGGCGAGACCAGGATGGTTTCACCGGCTTCACGGGCCGATACCAGTTCATCGGACAGCTTGCCTTCGGCGTTGATGGTCGCATTCGCCTGGGCGATGATGTAGCGGCCTTCTTCAATCGCGGACAGGTAGTCGATCTTGTCGGTCACGGTGGAACCTTCGACCTTGCGGTACGGGGTTTCCAGGAAGCCGTATTCGTTCAGGCGGGCGTACAGTGCCAGCGAGTTGATCAGACCAATGTTCGGGCCTTCAGGCGTTTCAATCGGGCAGACACGGCCGTAGTGGGTCGGGTGCACGTCGCGCACCTCGAAGCCGGCGCGTTCGCGGGTCAGACCGCCAGGGCCCAGAGCGGAGACACGGCGCTTGTGGGTGATTTCCGACAGCGGGTTGGTCTGGTCCATAAACTGCGACAGCTGGGACGAACCGAAGAACTCACGGATAGCAGCCGAGATCGGCTTGGAGTTGATCAGGTCGTGCGGCATCAGGTTGTCGGCTTCCGCCTGGCCCAGACGCTCTTTCACGGCGCGCTCAACACGCACCAGGCCGGCGCGGAACTGGTTTTCCGCCAGTTCGCCCACGCAGCGTACGCGGCGGTTACCCAAGTGATCGATATCGTCGACTTCGCCGCGGCCATTGCGCAGTTCCACCAGGATCTTGATCACAGCCAGCACGTCTTCGTTCGACAGGGTCATCATGCCGGTCAGTTCATCGCGGCCAATGCGGCGGTTGAACTTCATGCGGCCGACGGCCGACAGATCGTAACGGTCAGGGCTGTAGAACAGGCCGTTGAACAGGGCTTCCACCGACTCTTCGGTTGGTGGTTCGCCAGGACGCATCATGCGGTAGATCGCCACGCGCGCCGCGGTCTGGTCGACGGTGTCGTCGATGCGCAGGGTCTGCGAAATGTACGCGCCCTGGTCCAGGTCGTTGGTGTACAGGGTCTGGATGTCGCTGATGTTGGCGTCGCGCAGCTTGTTCAGCGTTTCTTCGGTCAGCTCGTCGTTGGCGTTGGCCACGACTTCGCCGGTTTCCGGATCCACGATGTTTTTCGCCAGCACGCGGCCCAGCAGGTAGTCTTCTGGAACCGAGATGTGCTTCAAGCCGGCGGCGTCGATATCGCGCACGTGCTTGGCGTTGATACGCTTGTCCTTCATGACGATGGTCTTGCCCGTCTTCGGATCAACGATGTCGAAACGCGCGACTTCGCCACGCAGGCGTTCCGCGACGAATTCCATCTCGCCGCCTTCCGAACGCAGGTGGAAGTTGTCGAACACGAAGAAGTTCGCCAGGATCTGTTCCGGCGTCATGCCAATGGCTTTCAGCAGGATCGAGACCGGCATCTTGCGGCGGCGGTCGACGCGGAAGTACAGGATGTCTTTCGGGTCAAACTCGAAGTCCAGCCACGAGCCGCGGTAAGGAATGATACGTGCCGAGAACAGCAGCTTACCGGACGAGTGGGTCTTGCCACGGTCGTGCTCGAAGAACACGCCAGGGGAGCGGTGCAACTGAGAAACGATCACACGTTCGGTACCGTTGATGACGAACGAACCGGTCGTCGTCATCAGCGGCAGTTCGCCCATGTACACTTCCTGCTCTTTCATCTCTTTCACCACCGGCTTGGTTGGCGATTCCTTGTCCAGGATCACCAGGCGCACTTTCGCGCGCAGCGGGGAAGCGAAGGTCAGGCCACGCAGTTGGCATTCCTTGACGTCAAAGGCGGGGTCGCCCAGCACGTACGACAGGAACTCCAGGCGGGCGAAGCCGTTGTGGGAGACGATAGGGAAGATCGACGTGAAAGCCGATTGCAGGCCTTCATTCTTGCGTGTGGATGGAGCGGTGTGCTCCTGCAAGAAGTTTTCGTAGGACTCGAGCTGGGTCGCCAGCAGGAACGGAACGTTGTGGACGTTGGCGCGCTTCGCAAAAGACTTACGAATGCGTTTCTTCTCAGTAAATGAGTAGTGCATGGACACTCCGTGAGTGACAGGAAAGGATAGAAAATTCAAGTTTCAGCCACAGTCCACATGGGTTCCGGGCCTTCAGGCCGGGCATCCACATATCGACATGTGAAACCTCAATCCGCTATCGTCTCCAGGTCGGTGATACGAACAAGGTGACTTACTGCTACAAATACGGTACGACGAATACGATACAGACGACAAAGGAGCCAAAGCCGACACTCCCCCCTTCCAGGAGGAGTATCTGGCTTTGGCTCTCGGCGTTTAAACTACCCGCCGGTACAACAAGATTACTTCAGTTCAGCCTTGGCGCCAGCTTCTTCCAGCTTCTTCTTAGCGGCTTCAGCGTCAGCTTTCGACATAGCTTCTTTAACGGTCTTAGGTGCGCCGTCCACTACGTCTTTGGCTTCTTTCAGGCCCAGACCGGTGATTTCACGAACAACTTTAATCACGCCAACTTTGTTCGCGCCAACTTCGGCCAGAACCAGGTTGAATTCGGTTTGCTCTTCAGCTGCAGCAGCAACTGCGCCGCCAGCTGCTGGAGCAGCCATAGCTGCTGCCGACACGCCGAATTTTTCTTCGAAAGCTTTGACCAGTTCGTTCAGGTCCATTACGGACATTTCGCTAACTGCTGCCAGGATGTCGTCTTTGGAAATTGCCATTTGAAACTCCTAATTTATTTGTATGCTACAGAATTGTTTACTTGAGAAAAACAGCGCGCTATTAAGCTGCAGCGGTTTCTTCGGCTGCAGGAGCAGCTTCCGAACCTTCGCTCTTTTTCGCTGCCAGAGCAGCCAGACCACGTGCAAAGCCCGACACCGGAGCCAGCATAACGCCCAACAGCTGCGAGATGAGGACTTCACGGCTAGGAATGCTCGCCAGCGCGGTAACAGCAGCTTTATCCAGCTGTTTACCGGCGTAGTTACCAGCCGTGATAACCAGTTTGTCGTTGGTTTTAGCGAAGTCGTTGAGGACTTTAGCTGCTGCAACGGCGTCATCCGAGATCGAGTAGATCAGCGGACCGGTCATGCTGTCGGCCAGGGCGGCGAATTGCGTACCTTCTACCGCACGGCGAGCCAGCGTGTTCTTCAGAACACGCAGGTACACGCCTTGGGTACGCGCTTTAGCACGAAGTTGCGTCAAGTGAGCAACCTGGATGCCACGGTACTCGGCCACGACCACGGTTTGCGCAGTTGCTACTTTTGCGGAAACTTCGGCGACGACGGCCTTTTTGTCATTCAGATTGAGACCCACGGTCAACCTCCTTAAATGATACTGGGCAAGTGCCCGGTATCGGTTCGAACAACGGCGTCCGAGGTTAGGAGTCCAATGGACTGCAAAACTTGATCGGGTACACCATCTGCGTTGGGCGCCTCGCGGCGATTAACTCCAAGCCTGCCTGCTGCTTCGAGCCCAACGGTCTTTGATTGCCTGGTGACGTTGCTTGCGCGCCGTCACCAGCCCAAAGATGCGCCCCGCGTGCTGTACAGCAGCGAGGACTTGATTCTTTAAAACTTAAGCCGACAGGCCAGCGTGGTCAACACGGACGCCAGCGCCCATGGTCGACGAGATCGCTACTTTACGCAGGTACACGCCTTTCGACGATGCTGGCTTGGCTTTGTTCAGCGCGTCGATCAGGGCAACCAGGTTGCTCTTCAGATCGGCATCGGCGAACGACTTGCGGCCGATCGTTGCGTGGATGATACCTGCCTTGTCGGTACGGTACTGAACCTGGCCGGCTTTCGCGTTTTTCACGGCGGTAGCGACGTCAGGGGTAACGGTGCCAACTTTCGGGTTAGGCATCAGGCCGCGTGGGCCCAGGATCTGACCCAGGGTACCAACGATACGCATGGTGTCTGGCGAAGCGATGACGATGTCGAAAGGCATGTCGCCGGCTTTAACACGCTCAGCCAGGTCTTCCATACCAACCACGTCGGCGCCGGCTGCTTTAGCAGCTTCAGCCTTGTCACCGGTTGCGAACACAGCAACGCGAACGGTTTTGCCGGTGCCAGCTGGCAGCACGACGGAACCGCGAACAACCTGGTCCGACTTCTTCGGATCCACGCCCAGTTGCACGGACACGTCGATCGATTCGTTGAACTTGGCGGTGGCCAGTTCTTTAACCAGGGCGACAGCGTTGTCGAAAGCGTACACTTTGGTACGGTCTACTTTAGCCTTGATGGCTTGAGCGCGTTTGGACAGTTTTGCCATGATTACACACCTTCTACCGTGATGCCCATCGAACGAGCGGAACCAGCGATGGTGCGCACAGCGGCGTCCAGGTCGGCAGCGGTCAGGTCCGGGGTTTTCAGTTTTGCGATTTCTTCAGCTTGAGCGCGGGTCAGCTTACCGACTTTGTCGGTGTGTGGCTTCGGCGAACCTTTGGTGACGCCCGAGTGCTTCTTGATCAGGTAGGTCGCTGGAGGGGTCTTCATCACGAACGTGAAGGACTTGTCAGCGAATGCGGTGATCACGACTGGGATCGGCATGCCTGGCTCCATACCTTGGGTCTGCGCGTTGAACGCTTTGCAGAATTCCATGATGTTCAGACCGCGCTGACCCAGCGCTGGACCGATTGGAGGGGATGGGTTTGCTTTACCTGCTGGTACTTGCAGCTTGATAAAGCCAATGATTTTCTTTGCCATTTGGGCACTTCCTATCGTTGGATTGAGTAGTAGCGCCCCACCTGGTCAAATAACCTGGCAGGGCTCCTCTTGTTTCGCAGATTTAGCCGGAGCCGCGCTCCGTGGGGCGCTTGATACTTAGACTTTCTCGACCTGGCCGAACTCGAGTTCGACAGGGGTGGCGCGGCCGAAGATGGTGACCGAGACGCGCACTTTGGATTTCTCGTAGTTGACTTCCTCGACGTTGCCGTTGAAGTCGGTGAACGGACCATCCTTGATGCGGACTTGCTCGCCCACTTCGTACAGCACTTTCGGGCGGGGCTTTTCCACGCCTTCCTGCATTTGCTGCATGATCTTGTCGATCTCGCGCGCAGGAATCGGGGTCGGCTTGTTCGATTTGCCGCCAATGAAACCGGTGACTTTGCTGGTGTTCTTCACCAGGTGCCACGTTTCATCGGTCATTTCCATTTCCACCAGCACATAACCAGGGAAGAAACGGCGCTCGGTCACGGACTTCTGGCCGTTGCGCACTTCAACCACTTCTTCGGTCGGCACCAGGATCTGGCCAAACTGGTCTTGCATGCCGGCGCGTTCGACGCGCTCGGTCAAGGCACGCTGTACACTTTTCTCCATGCCGGAATAAGCGTGCACCACGTACCAGCGTTTGTTGCTGACTGGCTTGCTCAGCTCTGCGCCAGCGTCTTGCGCCGGAACACTGTCCGGCGCGTTATCTTGCACATTGTCGCTCATTATTGTTTCCAACCCAGGATTACGTCGTACAACAGGAATTCCAACAACTTATCCGTGCCCCAAAGGAACACAGCCATGACCAGTACAAAGGCAAACACGATCATCGTGATTTGCGTTGCTTCCTTACGCGTTGGCCAGACGACTTTTTTCGTCTCGCGAACGGCTTCTTTGGCAAAATTCAGGAAATCGCGGCCGGAGGTAGACGTGTACGCAATGCCGGCGGAAATAAGCAAACCAACCACAAGCGCAGCTGCCCGCACCAGGGTTGGTTGACCTGCCAGGTAAAAGAACCCGACTACGCCTGCAATCGCAGCAACCACGGCCAGCACGACTTTGAACTTGTCGTTCGACGTGCCAACGGTTTGCACGGATTGATTAGACATTTATTTTACTTTCGGTGCCCTGCACCAGAATTCGGTGGCAGGGGCGGAGGGCATCGAACCCCCAACCTTCGGTTTTGGAGACCGACGCTCTGCCAATTGAGCTACGCCCCTACGTAAAACTTACTCACAACAAACTTGCTGAATCCGTAATTCTAGCACCCAACAGCGTCGGGCGCTAGTATTTTTTGGCAGGATTCTTAGGCGATGATCTTAGCAACCACGCCGGCGCCGACGGTACGGCCACCTTCGCGGATAGCGAAGCGCAGACCTTCTTCCATAGCGATCGGGCTGATCAGTTTCACGGTGATCGACACGTTATC
>NZ_JBXAQJ010000020.1:0-76675 GCF_058807115.1 Pseudoduganella sp. GW821-FHT12E03
GGAGCGGGAGAAGAGTCTCGAACTCTCGACCTCAACCTTGGCAAGGTTGCGCTCTACCAACTGAGCTACTCCCGCTTCGTTCTTGCTGCGCGTTGTCATCAACAACAGGCAAGCATTATAGAGGCTGGAAAAAACCTGTCAAGGTCGAGTAAACGATTTATTTCAATTCTTCAAAGATTGCCACTTTTCTCTTTGATCAGCGGCCACGCTTTTTGCAGGTAGTAGAACATCGACCACACCGTCAGCACGCTGGCGATCCACAACAGTTTGTCGCCCCAGAACTGGGTGTCGATGGCGCCGAACAGGATGTCGTGGTACAGCAACAGCGGGATCGCCGTCATTTGCGCGGCGGTCTTGATCTTGCCAATGGAGTTGACCGCCACCGACTTCGAGGCGCCAATTTGCGCCATCCATTCACGCAAGGCGGAAATCGTGATTTCGCGGCCAATGATGATGAACGCCAGGATCGCGTTGCAGCGGTCCAGTTGCGTCAGCACCAGCAAGGCGCCGGCCACCATCAGCTTGTCCGCCACCGGGTCGAGGAAGGCGCCGAAGGCCGAGGTCTGGTTCCAGCGGCGGGCCAGGAAGCCGTCGAACCAGTCGGTGACGGCGGCCACGATAAACACCAGGGTTGCGGCCATGTTGCGGTCGGCCAGTGGCAGCCATGCCTGGGGCAGGAAATACACGCCGACCACCAGGGGAATCAAGGCAACGCGCAACCAGGTCAACAGAATCGGAATATTGAAAGGCATAAGACTGCGGTAGAAATTTAATAGTTGTTATAGACGCGCCGCTAGTCTACCTTGCAACACGGCTTAGCACCAGCAAGCGCATTGCGTGTGGCGCGGACTCAGTGCAGCTGGCGGTAAATTTCCTCTGCCAGCGCGCTCGATATCCCTTCCACCGACTTCAAATCGTCCACACTGGCATTCATCACCCCGCGCAAGCCGCCGAAGCGGGTCAGCAATTTTTGCCGGCGCTTGGCGCCGATACCTTCGATTTCCTCCAGCCGCGACGTCTGGCGCGCCTTGGCGCGTTTGGCGCGCATGCCGGTGATCGCAAAGCGGTGCGCCTCGTCGCGGATCTGCGCCACCAGCATCAGGGCCGCCGATTCCTTGCCGAGTTCCTGCGGTGCGCGGCCATCGGCAAAGATCAGCGTTTCCAGGCCAACCCGCCTGCCCTCGCCTTTCGCCACGCCGACAATCAGGCTGATGTCCAGGCCCAGTTCCGACAACACTTGCCGCGCCATTTCCACTTGTCCCTTGCCGCCGTCCACCAGCACCACGTCCGGCATCACGCCTTCGGACGACGCGACTTTCTCGTAGCGGCGCGTCAGCACCTGGCGCATCGCGGCGTAATCGTCGCCCGGCGTGATGTCGTTGATGTTGTAGCGGCGGTATTCGCCATTTTGCATCTGGTGGTGATGGAACACCACGCACGACGCTTGCGTCGCTTCGCCCTGGGTGTGCGAAATATCGAAGCATTCGATGCGGATGGTTTCCAGGTCGTCCGCTTCCAGGTTCAGCGCGTCGGCCAGCGCGCGCGTGCGCGACTGCTGCGAACCCTGTTCCGACAGCAGGCGCGCCAGCGCGATCTCGCCGCCCTTTTGCGCCAGTTCCAGCCATTGGCGGCGCTGGCCCTGCGGCTGGAAGATCAGGTGGATGCGGTGGCCGCACTGTTCCTGCAACGCCAGCATCAATTCCGGCTGGTCGTATTCGATGTTCAGGATCAGGGTGCCGGGGATGAACTTTTCCGTGTAGTGCTGGACCAGGAAGGCCGACAGCACCTCGACTTCCGGCGCGGCTTCCGCGATGGCGGCCGCGTCGCCCAGGTGCGTCGGGAAGTAGGCGCGGTCGCCGAGGTGGCGTCCGCCCCGCACCATGGCCAGGTTGACGCAGGCACGGCCACCCTGCACGATGACGGCAATGATGTCGATGTCCGCATCGCCCGTGGTCTCCATGCTTTGCTGGTGCAGCACCTTCGACAGCGACTGGATCTGGTTGCGCACGGCGGCCGCCTGCTCGAACTTCAGGTCGGCGGCAAAGGCCATCATTTTCTTTTCCAGGTCTTCCATCACCTCGGTCTGCCGTCCGCGCAGGAAACGCGCGGCGTTATCGACGTCGAGCTTGTAGTCTTCCGGTGTGATGGCGGCCACGCAGGGCGCGCTGCAGCGGCCGATCTGGTGCAGTAGGCAGGGACGCGTGCGATTGGCATACACGCTGTCTTCGCAGGTGCGGATCTGGAAAACCTTTTGCAGGATCTGCATGGATTCCTTGACCGCCCACGAATTCGGGAACGGACCGAAATACTGGTTCTTCTTGTCGACCGCGCCGCGGTAATACACCATGCGCGGCGCATCGCCGCTGGTGATTTTCAAGTACGGGTACGATTTGTCGTCGCGGAACAGGATGTTGAAACGCGGCTGCAGCGCCTTGATCAGGTTGTTTTCCAGGATCAGCGCTTCCGCTTCGCTGCGCGTCACCGTGGTTTCCAGGCGCGCGATACGCTCCACCATCATGGCGATGCGGGGACTCGACAGGGTCTTCTGGAAGTAGCTCGAGACGCGTTTTTTCAGGTCGCGCGCCTTGCCCACATACAGCACGTTGTCCGCCGCGTCAAAATAACGGTACACGCCCGGCAAGCCGGGCAGCTTGGCCACGGTGTCGAGCACATGCTGGCGTGCATCCACTGCTGGCGCGTCCGGCGCGGGCTTGTTGGCTTCGTCGTTCATACTATTTATACGGTTTGATTACGGCGCGGATCCAGCCACCTGCGCGGCCACCTGCGCGGCCACCCGCTCCACGATGACAAACGCCACCGCATAGTCGGCCTCGTCGCTGACCGTCACTTGCGCGGACAGGCCATGCACGCGCAGGTGGTCGGCCAGCGCGCCGCTGCACACGAATTCCGGCTTGCCCGACGGGTTGTTCAAGACCTGCGCCGTGGCCAGGGTCATGGGCGGCACCACGCCGGTGCCGAGCGCCTTGCCCAGCGCTTCCTTGGCCGCCCAGCGCGTGGCCAGGTAGCGCGTGGCGCGCTCCGGACTGCGCTCGCCGCGCAACTGGTATTGCGCGAGTTCTTCCGGGCCCAGCACCTTTTCCACAAAGCGCTGGCTGCGCCCGGCCGATTCCGCGATGCGCGCAATCTTGCAGATATCGGTGCCGATGCCAACAATCATTTGGCGCCCAGGCGGGTGGCCGTCATGATGGCCTTCATTTCGCGCACGGCGTTTTCCCAGCCGACGAACACCGAGTGCGCCACGATGGCGTGGCCGATGTTCAGTTCCACGATGCCGGGAATCGCGGCAATCGCCTGCACGTTGGTGTAATGCAGGCCATGGCCGGCATTGACCTTCAAGCCTTTTTGCACGCCCCATGCGACGCCGGCCTTGATGCGCTCCAGTTCCTTCAACTGGTCCGCGCCCTGCGCGTCGGCGTAGGCGCCCGTGTGCAGTTCGATCACCGGCGCGCCGGCTTCGGCAGCGGCCGCAATTTGCTGTTCATCGGCGTCGATGAACAGGCTGACGCGGATGCCTTCGGCCTGCAATTGCCGCACGGCCGCTTGCACGTCGGCGAAATGCCCGACGACATCCAGGCCGCCCTCGGTCGTGACTTCGGTGCGTTTTTCCGGCACCAGGCAGACGTCGGCCGGCTTGATCTTGCACGCGAAGTCCAGCATCTCGGCGGTGACCGCCGCTTCCAGGTTCATGCGCGTCACCAGTTGCGGCGCCAGCGCAATCACGTCGGCATCCTTGATGTGGCGGCGGTCTTCGCGCAGGTGCAGGGTGATGCAATCGGCGCCGGCCTGCTCGGCCAACAGCGCCGCGCGGATCGGATCGGGATAGACCGTGCCGCGCGCATTGCGCAAGGTGGCCACGTGGTCGATGTTGACGCCCAGGTCGATCACCGGGCCGGATGGGTAGAGGAAGCTCATGGTATCTATAACTGAGAAAGGTCGATTAATATCTGGCGCGTGTTCAGGGGTGCGCCGCCCAGGTGATGCGCCAGCAGGAAACGCATCAATTGCTTGCTTTGCGCCTGCGTCGCCGTGTCTTGATAATCTTCGCGCTCCATGTCGAGCAAGGTCTTGCCATTGACACGCGGCCACAGGTCGCCCGCCTGTTCCGGACGGGGGCCGCGCTCCGGGTCCACCACGTACATCTGCCCCGCTTTCACCTTCTGGCGGGTGCCGGTGCAGTGCGTGAGATCGGCCGCGACGCCGGTTTCCTTCAACAGCGCGCGCTCGAACTTGCGCAGCACGATGGGCGCGGGTTCATTATGCGCCAGCTGGTTCAAGGTCGCGACGTAATGGTTGAACAGTGCCGGATGCGCATCGTCGCGCGCCAGCAGCTTCACCAGCAATTCATTCAAATAAAAGCCGCACAGCAGCGCGGTGCGTTCCAGCGGCAGCATGCCGCCGACCCATTCCGCGTCGGTCAGGGTGCGCAATTCATTCTTGCCGGTCCAGCTGGCGGACAGCGGCTGGAAGGTTTGCAGCACGCCGCGCAATTGCGAATGGGGCCGCTTGGCGCCCTTCGCGATCAGCGCCACGCGGCCATAGTCGCGCGTCAGCATATCGACGATCAGGCTGGTTTCCTTGTACGGGTAGCTGTGCAGGACGAAGGCCGGCTGGCCGGCGACGCGGGTGCCGATGGTGCGCTCACGGCTGGGCGCGCGGGCGCGCTTTTGCACCGGGGCGGCCACGGCCATCGGGGCGGCCGGCGCCGCCGGCTCTGGCTGGGCTGGCGGTGTGGCCGCCTGAGAAACAGACGAGCCCGCTATGTCACTACCGGGGTCTGACCCCAGTTGTGACATGGCAGGCTCGTCAATGATGGACATCGTGGTGATGGAATTACTCGTAACCGTACGCGCGCAGGCCCGCTTCGTTGTCGGCCCAGCCGGATTTCACCTTGACCCAGATTTCCAGGTAGACCGGACCGCCAAACAGTTTTTCCATGTCCTGGCGGGCCTGGGTCGAGACTTCTTTCAGGCGCGCGCCCTTGTTACCGATCACCATGGATTTGTGCGTATCGCGTTCCACCAGGATGGCGGCAAAGATGCGGCGCAGGTTGCCTTCCTGTTCGAACTGCTCGATGATCACCGTGCTCTTGTACGGCAATTCGTCGCCGACAAAGCGGAACAGTTTTTCACGCACGATTTCCGATGCCAGGAATTTCTCGCTGCGGTCGGTGATGTCGTCCGCGTCAAAGATCGGCGCGTTTTCCGGCAGCAGGCGCTTGATCTCGTTTTGCAGCCCGTCCAGCTGGAAGCGCAGCTTGGCCGAGACCGGCACCACGGCGGCAAAATCGTATTTGGCCGCCACTTGCTGCGCGAACGGCAACAGCACGGCTTTATCCTTGCTGCGGTCGGATTTATTGATGACCAGGATCACCGGCACCTGCTTCGGCAGCAGGTCCAGCACTTGCTGGTCGGCCGGGCCAAACGTGCCGGCTTCGATCACGTACAGGATCACGTCCGACGAATCGAGCGTATTGGTGACCGTCTTGTTGAGCGTCTTGTTCAGCGCATTCGCATGGCGGGTCTGGAAGCCCGGCGTGTCGACGTAAATGAATTGCGCATCATCGAGCGTCTGGATGCCGGTAATGCGGTGGCGCGTGGTTTGCGCCTTGCGCGACGTGATGCTGACCTTGGCGCCGATCAGCGTATTCATCAAGGTCGACTTGCCCACGTTAGGGCGGCCGACAATGGCGATATAGCCGCAGCGAAAAGCCGTGGGAGTGGTTGGGGTATTCATGTTGACCTTCTTTACTGTTTGACTGCTTTGCCGTCTTTCGCCACGTCGACGGCCTGGTCGCTGGATGGATCCGACTGCCCCTGGATCGTGGCGATGCCCGCCAGCTTCAATTGGGCGCCCCGCTGACGCGGTTTGCGGCTAGCTGTGGGCGTCTTTTGCATAGCCTGTTCCGCAACTTCCAGCGCCAGTTTGGCGGCAGCCTGTTCACCGGCACGGCGGCTGCCGCCGCGGCCATAGACCTGGATGCCAAGTTTCGGCACCAGGCATTCAATTTCAAATTCCTGGCTGTGCGCCGCGCCATGGGTCGCTACCACATTGTACTGCGGTAGCGAAATTTTCTTCGCCTGCAAGAATTCCTGCAGCAAGGTCTTGGCATCCTTGCCCAGGGTGCGCGGATCGACGCTGTCGAGGATCGGGATATAAAACGCGCGGATGGCTTTCGCCGCGCTGTCAAAGCCCGTGTCCAGGAAAATCGCGCCGAGGATGGCTTCGAGCGTATCGGCCAGGATCGATGGGCGGCGGAAACCGCCCGACTTCAATTCGCCTTCGCCCAGGCGCAGGAATTGCGACAATTCCAGCTTTTGCGCGATTTCATACAGCGATTGCTGCTTGACCAGGTTGGCGCGCAGGCGCGACAGGTCGCCTTCATCGACGCTCAGGTAGCGTTCGTACAGGATCGACGCCACCACGCAGTTGAGGATGGAGTCGCCCAGGAATTCCAGGCGTTCGTTATGCAAACTGCTGTGGCTACGGTGCGTCAGCGCCTGCAACAGCAAGGCGTCGTTGTGAAAGGTGTAGCCGAGACGGGTTTGCAATAACTGTAAATTCATGGATTTTTATTCTGTTTTGGGCTTGGCGGCGGCTTGCCCTGATTTCGACGTGGTGCCGTTATATTCCAGCAACAGGCTGGCCGGACCGGCCAGCGGAATTTTCTTGTCGTAGGCGAAACTGACTTCCAGGCCGCCCTCTTCCCGTTCGATCAACAAGTCCGCGCCGGTGATCGACGAGATGTAACCCACCTCTGCGCTCTTGTTGAACGAATCGATGATTTCCTTCGGCGTCGTACTGTCGGCCTTGGCCTTCACGATGGCGCCCTGGATCGCGCGGAATTCCGAATACGTGGGCAAGACTTTCGCGGCCAGCAAACCAACCATGCTGAGAACGGCGATAGCCAGGATCAGGCCGACCAGGGAAATACCTTGCTGCTTGTGCTTGCCACGCATCTTGCGCCCTCCTTATTGGATACTGCCGATCCGCTTCAATGGGTTGCCGAGGTTCATCCAGACATAGAATGCTTTACCGACAATATTCTTGTCCGGGACAAAGCCCCAGTACCGGCTGTCCGCGCTATTGTCGCGGTTATCGCCCATCATAAAGTAATTGCCGGCAGGCACAACACACGTAAAGCCTTCGTAGCGATAAGTGCACGCCTCACTGTGCGGGAAGTCTTTCACATCCGACAAGTTCACGGTCGGCGCCGCTTCCGTGACGATCACGCGGTGGTCGGCGCCCGTCAGGTTTTCCTTGAACTGCTTGGAATACGTGAGGCTTTCCTCGTTCAGGTAATCTTCCAGCGCGGTGTACTCGACCGGCTTGCCATTCACCGTCAGGCGCTTGTTTTCATACGTGATCTTGTCGCCCGGCACGCCGACAACGCGCTTGATGTAATCCTGGCTCATATCGCGTGGATACTTGAAAACCATCACGTCGCCGCGCTGCGGATCGTTCAGTTGCACGATTTTCTTGTTGATGATCGGCAGGCGGATACCATAGGTGAACTTGTTCACCAGGATCAGGTCGCCCACCTGCAAGGTCGGCACCATCGACATCGACGGGATCTTGAACGGCTCATACAGGAACGAACGCAGGAAAAACACCAGCGCGATCACCGGGAAGAAACTGCCCGAGTATTCCACCCAGGTAGGCTGGCGCAACTGCGCCGCTTCGATTTCCGCACGGTTGGTATTGTTGTCCAGCTTGATGCCATCGGCCGTCAGTTTGGCTGTACGCGCATCGTACTCGGCCAAAGCGCGGTCCGCTGCGGCGCGGCGCTGTTTGGCCAGCACGAACACGTCCAGGCACCAGATCACGCCCGTGATCACCATCAGGACAAACAGGATCAGGGCAAAGTTGGTCAGCAGGGCTTGCAAGGTCATTTCTCGTCCACTTGTAAGATGGCCAGGAAGGCTTCTTGCGGAATCTCCACCGAGCCCACCTGCTTCATGCGTTTTTTACCGGCTTTCTGCTTTTCCAGCAGCTTCTTCTTACGGCTGATGTCGCCGCCATAGCACTTGGCCAGCACGTTCTTGCGCAGCGCTTTCACGTTTTCACGGGAAATCACGTTGACGCCGATGGCGGCCTGGATCGCCACGTCGAACATCTGGCGCGGAATCAGCTCACGCATCTTGGCGGCCACCTGGCGGCCACGGTACGCGCTATTGGAGCGGTGCACGATAATGGCCAGCGCATCGACTTTTTCGCTGTTGATCAGCATGTCGACTTTCACCACGTCGGCCGGACGGTATTCCTTGAACTCGTAATCCATCGACGCATAGCCGCGCGACGTCGACTTCAGCTTGTCGAAGAAGTCCAGCACGATCTCGCCCATCGGCATTTCATAGATCAGCTTGACCTGGCGGCCGTGGTAGCTCATGTCCATCTGCACGCCGCGCTTGGCGATACACAGGGTGATCACGGAGCCGACATACTCTTGCGGCATGTACAGGTTGACCGTGACGATCGGTTCGCGGATCTCGTTGATCTTGGTGGTGTCCGGCATGCGCGACGGGTTGTCCACCTTGATCACGCTGCCATCGCGCAACTCGACTTCATACACCACGGTCGGCGCCGTGGTGATCAAGTCCTGGTCGAATTCGCGCTCCAGGCGCTCCTGCACGATTTCCATGTGCAGCAAGCCCAGGAAGCCGCAGCGGAAGCCGAAGCCCAGCGCCTGCGACACTTCCGGCTCGTACATCAGCGCGGCATCGTTCAGCTTGAGCTTTTCCAGCGCGTCGCGCAGCGAATCGTACTGGTTGGCCTCGACCGGGAACAGGCCGGCAAACACCTGTGGCTGCACTTCCTTGAAGCCTGGCAGCGGCGCCGGGGCCGGCTTGTTGGCCAGGGTAATGGTGTCGCCCACTTTGGCGGCGGCCAGTTCCTTGATGCCGGCAATGATGAAGCCCACCTGGCCGGCCGACAGTTGCGGCAGCGACACCGAGCGCGGCGCGAACACGCCGACATCGTCGACCAGCTGCACCGAATCGGTTGCCATCAGTTTGATCTTGTCTTTCGGTTTCAACGTGCCGTTGACCACGCGCACCAGCATCACCACGCCGACATAGGCGTCGTACCACGAGTCGACGATCAGCGCCTGCAGCGGCGCGTCCGGATCGCCTTTCGGTGGCGGCACCTTGGCAATGATGGCTTCCAGCACATCATCGACGCCCAGGCCGGTCTTGGCCGAGCAGTGCACCGCGTCACCCGCTTCAATCCCGATCACGTCTTCGATCTCGGCAATCGCGGTCGGTGGATCGGCGTTCGGCAGGTCGATCTTGTTCAAGACCGGCACCACTTCCACGCCCAGGTCCAGCGCGGTGTAGCAGTTCGCCACGGTCTGCGCTTCCACACCCTGCGACGCGTCGACCACCAGCAGCGCGCCTTCGCAGGCGGACAGCGAGCGCGACACTTCATAGGAAAAGTCGACGTGGCCGGGGGTGTCGATCAGGTTCAGGTTATACACCTGGCCATCGCGCGCCTTGTAGCTCAGGGCCGCGGTCTGCGCCTTGATGGTGATGCCGCGCTCGCGTTCCAGATCCATCGAATCGAGCACCTGCGCTTCCATTTCGCGCTCGGACAAGCCGCCGCACAGCTGAATAATGCGGTCGGCCAAGGTCGATTTACCGTGGTCGATGTGGGCGATGATGGAAAAATTGCGTATGTTGTTCATTAAACAAATCTAAAAAAGGACGGCCGCCATCCAGGGCGGCTACTGGCACATTTACTGGCTAATTTCTAACGGGGCAATACAAAAAGCGCTCCGAGCGGAGCATTTCTACCCCTGGACGAGCGCTTTTGTGACTTCCTATGCACGGAAACAAGAGCTTTCCAACCTTCGCATTTTACCGGATTTCAGAGGGGAAAGCCCGGTTTTCGAAGGGGGCAGCATGGCGAAACGCGATTTCGCAGGCTATTCGACCGGTCGAAATGCTTATTTATTGCTCTCTAACACCGTTTTGACGGCATCTTCGTTTAAAAAATAGTGGCACAACTCGGGTTGGTCGAGATCGGCAAACAGCACCGGCACCAATTCATCGAAACGCGCCACCAGCGCGTCATCGGCATCGACATCGATGACGTCGACCGTGAACGGGTGCTCCGGCGTTTGGAACTTATTGAGCGCGTCCAGCATGTCCTGGCACAGGTGGCAATACGAGCGGGAATACAGGGTGAAGTGCATGAGAGAAAACGGCCCGGTCGAGCCGGGCCGCATTGGGTTGGATGAAGGTTATTTCGACGCCGGCACCGGACGCAGCGAAATGAATTGCGCCACCTCGCCGCGCCGCACCAGCACCACGTGGGCCTTCTTCGGATCGAGCTTGGCCACGGCGGCGTTGAATTGCTTGGCGTCGCGGATTTCAATGTTATTCAATTGCAGCAGCACGTCGCCGGCCTGCAGGCCGGCCTTGGCCGCCACACCCTCCGCCGCCACCACCACCACGCCCGCGTCCAGGCTCAATTCCTTCTTCTGCGCGGCGCTGAGGTCGTTGACCTTGAAGCCCAGCGCATTGGCCGCTTCCGGCTGCGGCTTGTCCGCGCCGCCGGCCTTGGCGGTTTTCTCGTTGTCCAGCTCCACCACAGTCACCGGCAAGTCCACCGGCTGGCCCTTGCGCCAGACCGTGACGGTGGCCTTGGCGTCGAGCGTGGCGTTGCCGATCATGCGCGGCAAATCACTGGAGCGGTTCACGGTGGCGCCATTGAACTTGATGATGATGTCGCCCGCCTTGATGCCAGCCTTGTCGGCCGGGCCGCCCGGCTCGACCAGCGTGACTTCCGCGCCTTGCGTGTTCTTCAGGCCCAGCGCTTCCGCCACTTCCTTGCCCAGTTCGCCAATGCGCACGCCAATGCGGCCGCGCGCCACCTTGCCGGATTTCTTCAGCTGGTCGGCCACGCGCATGGCTTCATCGATCGGGATCGAGAAGGAAATGCCGTTATAGCCACCGGACAGGGTCGCGATCTGCGAATTAATGCCGATCACTTCGCCGCGCATATTGATCAGGGGGCCGCCCGAGTTGCCGGGATTGACCGCCACATCGGACTGGATCAGCGGTAAATAATCGCCGGTATCGCGCGACTTGGCGGAAATAATGCCGGCCGTGACCGTGTTTTCCAGGTTGAACGGCGAACCGATCGCCACCACCCACTCGCCCACGCGGATCTTGCTCGAGTCGCCAATGGTCAGGCTGGGCAACTTGCTGCCTTCAATTTTCAGCAGCGCCACGTCGGTGCGGGTATCGGCGCCCAGCACCTTGGCCTTGAATTCACGTTTATCGGTCAGGGTCACATACACTTCATCGGCGCCATCGACCACGTGCGCATTGGTCAGCACATAACCGTCCGGCGACGTGATGAAACCGGAACCGATGCCACGCTGCACTTCATCGCCCTGCTGCGGCGCGTTGCGGCGGCCACGCGGGCTTTGTCCCTGCGGGCCGCGCGGGGTCGGAATCTGGCCGCCGAAGAAGCGGCGCAGGAATTCCTGCATTTCTTCGGCGTCCACCTGGCCCGGCGCATTGTTTTGCAACTTCAGGCGTTCGGTGGTGCGGATATTGACCACGGCGGGGCCGACCTTGTCCACCATGTCGGCAAAATCGGGCAAGCCGGCGATGGCGGAGGATGCCGCTTGCGCCGCCGGAGCCAGGCCGGCCATGGCGGGAGCAAACAAGACACCTGCGCTGATCAGCAGCGCGGACAACGTAGTGCGGGTACCAGTCGAAAAAGTCGTTTTCATGGGAAAGAAAGATCCATCGAATTCAAGTTTGGAGTCGGGTCTCAGCACGCCCGGTCGGCACATGGTAAGCGAAAAACCCGGCATGCAGCACATACAAGATGTTGCGAAATGCAAGTTTTTTCAAGAGGGAACATGATGCATGTCGTTGAGTGTTTCCTGCGCAGCAGACGCTGCTGCGATTGACGCCGCTCCTGCCGGGATTCCAGCACTTGCCGCCTACCAGCGCCCCTCCGAGGCCTTGTCGATCAGCGGTTCGAGCCGCTCGGCAATGACTTCCCGGGCGCGGAAGATGCGGCTGCGCACGGTGCCGACCGGGCACTCCATCAATTCCGCGATGTCTTCATAACTGAGCCCTTCCATTTCGCGCAGCACGATGGTCACGCGCAATTCCGGCGGCAACGCATCGACCGCGGCACTGACCGTCAGCGCAATCTGCTTGCTGGCCAGGACCGACTCCGGCGTGTTGTTGTCGCTCAATTGCTCGTCGAGCGCGTGGGCCTGCTCGCGGAACCGGGCCGCGGTGGTGCTCACGCGGTGCGCCAGTCCAGCCATGTAATTGCGCGCGGTATTGACGGCAATGCGGTACAGCCACGTGTAAAACGCGGCATCGCCCCGGAAATACGGGAGTGCGCGGTAAGCCCTGATAAAGGTTTCCTGCACCACGTCTTCCGTATCAAACGGATCGCGCACCACGCGCTTCAGCAGCCGCATCAACCTGCGCCGGTATTTCATCACCAGCAAGTCGAAAGCGCCGCGATCGCCGGCCTGCGCCCGCTCGACCAGCAACTGGTCGCTTTCGCGTTCTGTCGTCACCCCGCTCCCCGGTGGCGACGGCCCTGCAGGCGCTGCGCCACAAAAGTTTCACAGGTCCCTGGCCGCGCAAGCCCGGCACGCCACCGCCAGGGGACGGAACGCGCCAGGCGCCACGCTGTCGCGCAACACCAGCAAGCGCAAGGTACGGCCATCGGCCAGGCGCAGCGGCAACACGAGCAGCCACGGCCACAACACGGCGCCGCACTGCAAGGCGGCCGGTTGCGGCGCCGGCATGACGGCGGGGAGACTGTGATTCAGGTATACCGCCACGCGGATGGCGCCGTTATCCGAAATATCAATCCGGAAGCCCTTGCCATTCCGGAGCCGCCGTGGCGGGTGGCACAACGCAAGCAATCCGATCAGCGCCGCCAGCCACATCAGCGGCTGGTCCGGCAACAGGTCCAGCGGCCAGCTGGCCAGCGGCGCGCCCACGGCGGACGCGGCCAGCCCCGCCCGCAGCCAGCGCAAGCGGCGGGATGAGCGCACCAGCAGCGACACGGCAATGCCCATGGCAATCCCCGGTGAGGAAACTATGAAGGAAGGCGAGCCGTAAACGACAATGGCGCCGGACAAGCCGGCGCCATTTGGCAGCCGCACCGGTCTCAGACCGGCGCGGTGCGGATTAGTTCACATCAGATCTTGCCGAAAACCAGGCTGCCGTTCGTTCCGCCGAAGCCGAACGAGTTTTTCACGGCGTACTGGATCTTCGCATCCCGCGCCACGTTGGCGCAGAAGTCCAGATCGCAGGCCGGGTCCTGGTTGAAGATGTTGATGGTCGGCGGAATCACTTGATTGTGAATCGCCAGGACCGTAAACACCGCTTCCAGGCCGCCGGCACCGCCCAGCAAGTGGCCGGTCATCGACTTGGTCGAGCTGACCACCAATTGCTTGGCGTGGTCGCCGAAGGTGCGCTTGATGCCAACGACTTCGGCCAGGTCGCCCAGCGGGGTCGACGTGCCGTGGGCGTTCACATATTGCACCTGGTCCGGGTTGAGGCCGGAGTTTTTCAGCGCTGCAATCACCGCCTTGCTGCCGCCGCTACCGTCTTCCAGTGGCGACGTCATGTGGTAGGCGTCCGCGGTCATGCCGAAGCCATGGACTTCCGCATAGATCTTGGCGCCACGGGCCTTGGCATGTTCGTACTCTTCCAGCACCATCACACCGGCGCCTTCACCCTGCACGAAACCATCGCGGTCCTTGTCCCAAGGACGGGACGCGGTTGCGGGGTCGTCGTTGCGGGTCGACAGCGCACGGGCCGAGGCGAAACCGCCCATGCCCAGTGGCGAGATGGTCGATTCCGCGCCGCCGGCCACCATCACGTCGGCATCGCCGTACTCGATCAGGCGGGCGGCTGCGCCAATGCTGTGCAGGCCGGTGGTGCACGCTGTCACGATGGACAGGTTCGGACCACGCATGCCGTACTTGATGGACAGATTGCCCGAGATCATGTTGATGATCGACGCAGGCACGAAGAACGGCGAAATGCGGCGCGGGCCGCGCTTGTCGTAGTCTTCCTTCTGCTCTTCGATCATCGGCAGGCCACCGATGCCGGAACCGATGATCACGCCGATACGATCGGCGTTTTCCTCGGTGACGACCAGGCCAGAATCCTGGACCGCCTGAATGCCGGCCGCCATGCCAAAGTGGATAAAGGTATCCATATGGCGCGCTTCCTTACCGGGGAGGTAATCCTCGATATTGAAGCCTTTTACTTCACCAGCAAAGTGGACAGAAAAAGGCTGCGCATCAAATTTGGTAATGTTGGCGATCCCCGATTTCCCCTCGACGGCGGCGCTCCACGCTTCGGCAATCGAATTGCCAATCGGAGACACGCAGCCAAGGCCGGTGACCACTACACGACGGTTTTTAGAACTCAAGCGATTTCTCCTGGAGTAGATCGGGTGGCTGCTGCTTAGCCAGCCTTAACGTGCGCGGTAGCGTAGTCGATCGCTTGCTGCACGGTGGTGATCTTTTCTGCCTGCTCGTCAGGGATTTCCATTTCGAACTCGTCTTCCAGTGCCATCACCAGTTCAACGGTGTCCAGCGAGTCAGCACCCAGATCGTCAACAAAGGACGACTCGTTTTTGATGTCTGCTTCGGCGACGCCCAGTTGCTCAGCGACGATCTTTTTTACGCGTTGTTCGATATCCGACATGTTATGGCTCCATTTTGTTTGTTACGGAAAGCGCGCATTTTATCAGGTTTGCGCGCTGAAAAACTAATTTCAGCATGTGGTGCTATTTAGACTGAAATCATTACTAAATGACGACTATGCACAGCCAACGCCGCGCATCTTCATCAATTCATGTACATGCCGCCATTCACGTGCAGGGTCGTGCCCGTGATGTAAGCGGCCTGTGGCGAGGCGAGGAAAGCCACCGCTGCCGCGATGTCTTCCGGCTTGCCCAAACGGCCCAGCGGAATCTGCGTCAGCAGCGCCGCGTGCTGGTCTTCGCCCAGCGCCTTGGTCATATCGGTATCGATAAAACCAGGGGCGACGCTGTTGACGGTGATGTTGCGGCTGCCGATTTCACGGGCCAGCGCGCGCGTCATGCCTTCCACGCCGGCCTTGGCGGCGGCATAGTTGATCTGGCCGGGGTTGCCCGACGACGCCACCACGGACGTGATGTTGATGATGCGGCCACCCTTGGCCTTCATCATGCCGCGCAACACGGCGCGGGCCAGGCGGCCGACCGACGTCAGGTTGGTGGCGATCACGTTATCCCACTCTTCATCCTTCATGCGCATGGCCAGCTGGTCTTGCGTAATGCCCGCATTGTTGACCAGGATGCCGACGGCGCCGTGCGCCTTGGCGATGTCATCGATGATGGCGGCGCAAGCGGCCGCGTCGGTGACGTTCAGCACCATGCCTTGTCCGGCTTCGGCGCCGATTTCGGCCAGGTAAGCGGAAATCGCTTGCGCACCGGCTTCGGTGGTGGCGGTGCCGATCACGCGCGCACCCTGGCGCGCCAATTCCTGTGCAATGGCCTTGCCGATACCGCGCGAGGCGCCCGTTACCAGGGCAACTTGATTAGACAGAGTCATGTGAATCCTTGTTATTTATTTATATGCGGCGATGATGCTGTCCAGCGTCGCCTGGTCATAGATGGCGCTGCCGACCAGATTGCCGTCGATACGCTTGGCCAGGCCCATCAAGACCTTGCCCGGACCGCATTCGATCACTTGCGTGATGCCGTCCGCCGCGACTTTTTGCATCGATTCCACCCAGCGCACCGGGCTGGCCGCCTGGCGTACCAGCGCATCCTTGATGGCGACCGGATCGCTGACGATGGCGACATCGACGTTGTTGATCAGCGGGATTTGCGGCGCACTGAAAGCAATGCCGGCCATGTAATCGCGCAAGCGGTCCGACGCCGGCTTCAGCAGCGACGAATGGAACGGCGCGGACACAGGCAATTTCAGTGCGCGCTTGGCGCCCTTGGCCTTCGCCAGTTCGCAAGCGCGTTCAACCGCCGCAACGTGGCCGGCGATGACCACCTGGGCCGGCGCATTGAAATTGACCGGCTCGACCACTTCACCGGCGGCCGCTTCAGCGCACGCGGCGCGCACGTCATCATCGGACAGGCCAAGAATCGCGGCCATCGTGCCCTGCCCGACCGGTACCGCTTCCTGCATGGCTTGCGCGCGGAAGCGCACCAGCGGCACCGCATCCTTGAAGGCAATCACGCCGGCTGCCACCAGCGCGGAATATTCACCCAGGCTGTGGCCGGCGACGATCGACGGCAGCGGGCCGCCGGCGGCGATCCAGGCGCGGTAAGCCGCCACGGCAGCGGTCAGCATGACCGGTTGCGTATTGGTGGTCAGGTCCAGTTCCTCTTTCGGACCTTCCGCCATCAGTTTGCCGATATCGAAACCCAGCGCATCGGAAGCCTCGGCGATGGTCTGCGCCACCACCGGGTTGCCCGCAAAGCCATCCATCATGCCGATCGCTTGCGAGCCCTGGCCCGGGAATACAAATGCAAATTTGCTCATATCTGATCAGTCTCGTTCTATATTTAACCTGGGTGCGAGGCCTTCAGGCCGCGCATCCACATATTTCTATCAGGATTGCTACCGCGCGCCATGGTAGGACAACTACCCGCGCCATCCCAACTTTTAGAACTCTAATTCTAAAGAGGACGCTATTTTACCGCGCCCATGGCGGAAATCACATCCTTGCCAGGACGGCGCCCCAGGTGAAGCCGCCGCCCACACCTTCCATCAGCACGTTATCGCCTTTCTTGATGCGGCCATCGCGCACCGCGATATCGAGCGCCAGCGGGATCGACGCGGCAGACGTATTGCCGTGCTGGTCCACCGTGACCACCATTTTTTCTTCCGGCATGCGCAGTTTTTTCGCCGTGCCTTTCATGATGCGGATATTGGCCTGGTGCGGAATCAGCCAGTCGATGTCTTCGGCTTTCATGCCGGCGTGGTCCAGCGCTTCGTGCGCCACCTGCTCGAGCACGGTGACAGCCAGCTTGAACACTGCCTGGCCATCCATGTACAGGTACGAACTGCCCGCCACGGCGCCGCCCGCCAGGTTGCCCGGGATGCTGAGGATGTCCGCATGGCGGCCGTCCGCGTGCAATTTGGTCGCCAGGATGCCCGGCTCTTCCGATGCGGACAGCACGATGGCGCCGGCGCCATCACCGAATAGCACGCAGGTGGTGCGGTCTTCGAAATTCAAGATACGGGAAAACACTTCGGCGCCGATCACCAGCACATTCTTGTGCACGCCGGCGCGGATGAACGCGTCCGCCGTCGAAACGGCATACACGAAGCCGCTGCACACGGCTTGCACGTCCACCGCCGCGCTGTGGTTGGTCATGCCCAGCTTGCGCTGCACGATGCAGGCGGTGCTGGGGAAGCTGCCGAAGAAATCCGGCGTCGAACTGGCGACGATGATCAGGTCGATCTGGTCCGCCTGCAAGCCCGCCATGTCCAGCGCCTTGCGCGCGGCATGAGCAGCCAGGTCGGACGAATTCTGTTCAGGCTCGGCATAGTGGCGCGCCGAAATGCCGCTGCGGCTGACGATCCAGTCATCCGAGGTCTCGATGCCCTTGGCCGCCAGCTGCTCGGCCAGGTCCTGGTTGGTCACGCGTTTTTCAGGCAGGTAACTGCCGGTGCCAATAATTTTGCTGTACAAAGTCATGCCGTTTCATCCATTAGATAATCGGGCCGGCGTAATGCAGGGCGCTCCCCCCGCCTTACGCCTGCTCTTGCGTTGGTTCCGCTCCGCGCGGCATCAGCTCGGCGATCATGGTCGCCAACTGGGCCTGCACGTCATTTTTTGCTGCCTCATACGCCCTGCGCAGCGCCCATTCGAATGCATAGGCATCCGCCCCGCCGTGGCTCTTGAATACCAGGCCGCGCAAGCCCAGCAAGCCGGCGCCGTTGTAACGGGACGGGTTGAATTTGTTTTTCATGGCCTTCAGGGCGCCACCGGCAATCACTGCGCCCAGCATGGTCAGGAAGTTGCGCTTGAATTCCGTGGTGATCACGGTCTTCATGAAGTGGCCCAGGCCTTCCAGCGCCTTCAGCGTCACGTTGCCGACAAAGCCGTCGCACACCACCAGGTCCACCGTGCCCCGGAAGATATCGGTGCCTTCCACGTTGCCGTGGTAATTGAGCGCGCCGCGTTCCTTGTCGGCCTGCAGCAGCTTGGCGGTGGCTTTCACCACTTCATTGCCCTTGATATCTTCCGTACCCACGTTCAGCAAGCCAATGGTCGGCTTTTCAATGCCTTCCATGGCGTGCACCAGCACGGACCCCATGATGGCGAACTGGTGCAAATGGTGCGGTTCGCAATCCACGTTCGCGCCCAGGTCGAGCATGTAAGTGGGGCCGCCCTTTTCATTAGGCAAGATGCTGCAAATGGCGGGACGGTCGACGCCGGCCATGGTTTTCAGCACATAGCGCGAGACCGCCATCAGCGCGCCGGTATTACCGGACGACACGGCGGCCTGCGCCTTGCCATCCTTGACTTGCTCGATTGCCACGCGCATCGACGAATCTTTCTTGCGGCGCAGGGCAACCTCGAGCGGGTCGTCCATGGTGACTTGTTCGGAAGCGTGCTGGATGGCGAGACGCGGCAACGATTCCGCGCCGTGTTTTTTCAATTCCGCGCGGATGACGTCTTCCAGGCCGACGAGGATCAGCTCGACATCAGGCTGCTGCTTGGAAAAGGAAATGGCGGCCGGAATAGTGACAGAGGGGCCGTGATCGCCGCCCATGCAGTCGATGGATATTTTTATTGTCATGTGGGACAGATGCGGGGCCGGAACGGATTGCGTTCAGTCCTGCTGGATACAGATGACGGGCTGGAAACCAGCCGAAAGAAAAGAAAAAAGCGGCGTAACGTCAGTCAAGCTCACGTCGCACCGCCTTTATTCTGGGTAAAAACGCCGATTACTCGTCGTTTTTGGTCTTCAGCACTTTACGGCCACGGTAGAAACCGTTCGGGCTGATGTGGTGACGCAGGTGCGTTTCACCGGTGGTTGGCTCGACTGCCAGGTTTGGTGCAACCAGGAAATCGTGCGAACGGTGCATGCCACGCTTCGATGGGGACTTTTTGTTCTGTTGAACTGCCATGATGACTCCTAATACAAAGTTCTAAGATTCTAACACATTCGACCAGCAAATACATGCGAATCGAGTATCCACAAGGCAAATGGTTAGTAAATTAATTAGTAACTTAGCCACTTGCCAACGCCTTTACTACAAACTACAACGATGCCAATACTCGACAAAAGCACGCGTTTGACACGTTTATTACCACTACAATTCGGTTATTTTTTCAGGTTCTTCAAACCTGCGAACGGCGACTGCGTATCGGACTTCACAAAGTCGAGCAGCGACGTATCCGGACATTCCTTGTGGCGGGGCGTGTGCGGCAATGCCAGCAGGGCCTCATCTTCCACCAGGTACATCATGTCCATTTCACGGGCGCCGACGATCACGTCGATCGATTCATCATCGATGATCTGCTCGATCTCATCCGCATTGGCATCGTCCTTACCCAGCATCAACAGGGTTGACGACTCCAACTCGTGGGCAAACGGCTGCATGCAGCGCTGGCAAACCAGTTGCACGACACCCTTGGTCGACAGGCGCAACTGCGGGAAACCATGCTTGCTGGTGCCACCCTCGGCTTTCCAGGCGATCTCGCCGGTCGCGTCCGCTGTTTCCTTGGCCAACCGGGTCATCTCGGCGACTGGCGTTACACCGTCGCGATTTCCATTGGTCCGACAAAATTCAAACGCGTCGATCACAAAGGCAGTCATTAGCAGCATTCCCCGGAAAACCTGCGATAATAGCAGGATTTTCTGCGATGCGCCTGTTTACCCGCACATTTTTATGCGCGCCGCTTTACGGTGCGCAAAGCATATAACAAAACATAGTTTGGGGCCAGTAAACCGATGCCGATTATTCAAAATTCCCCGCCCGACAATACCGTCCCACTGGTGCTGGCCTCCAGTTCCGCCTATCGCCGCGAGTTGCTGGGCCGCCTGCACCTGCCCTTCAGTGTGGACGTGCCCGACATCGATGAAAGCCCGCTGCCCGGCGAGACGCCCAGCGCCACCGCGCTGCGCCTGGCCCGCGACAAGGCGGCGGCCGTGGCGGCGCGCCATCCGGGCGCGCTGGTGATCGGGTCGGACCAGGTGGCCACCCTGGACGATGAACAGATCGGCAAGCCCGGCTCGCATCCCGCCGCCCTGGCGCAACTGCGGAAAATGCGGGGGCGTGAAGTGATATTCCATACGGCGCTGTGCCTGTGGGATGGGCGCAACAATTCGTCACAGGTGGCCGACATCCAGACCACCGTCACCTTCCGCGATTTGCCCGATGCCGAACTCGATGCCTACCTGCGCATCGAACAGCCTTATGATTGCGCGGGCAGTGCCAAAAACGAAGGCCTGGGCATCGCCATCCTCGAGCGCATCGCCACCGATGACCCGACCGCGCTGACCGGCCTGCCACTGATCGCCCTGACCGGCATGCTGCGCAACGCCGGCGTGTCCTTCTTCCACCCAGCTAACTGATCCCATGACCGGCACCCTGTTCCTGATCCCGAATACCCTGGGCGACACCGAGTCGCTGTCGCACGTCATCCCTGAACACGTGCAAGCCACCACGGCTGGCCTGGTGAATTTCGTGGCGGAAAACGCCAAGACCGCCCGCGCCTTTTTAAAACTGGTCAGTGCGCATTACCCGCTGGCGAAACCCATGCAGGAAATCCGCATCAGCGAACTGAACGTCAATACCCCCGCCGCCGCGCTGAAAGGTTTATTGGAACCGCTGCTGGCCGGGGAAGATGCGGGCTTGCTGTCGGAAGCCGGCGTGCCCGCCGTGGCCGATCCGGGTGCGGACCTGGTGCGCCTGGCACACCAGCATGGCATTCCGGTGCGGCCGCTGGTGGGACCGTCGTCGCTGCTGCTGGCCGTCATGGCGAGCGGCTTGAATGGCCAGAGTTTTGCCTTCAACGGCTATTTGCCGACCGACGCGGCGCTGCGCGGCAAGCGGTTAAAGGAACTGGAAATCCGCTCGCGCAGCGAAAAGCAGACGCAGCTGTTCATTGAAACGCCGTACCGCAACGGCGCCATGCTCGAAGCCATCGCCGCCAGTTGCCACGGCACCACCCTGGTGTGCGTGGCCACCGACATCAGCCTGCCAGCGGAAACCATCAAGACCATGACGGTGGCGCAGTGGAACAACCAGCTCAAGGCAGGCAACACGCCGGACTTCCACAAAAAGCCCACGGTATTCCTGATCCTGGGCCAGTGAGCCTGGGTCAGCGATCAGTGCAAGCCGGCCCGGTAATCATTGACCCAGTCGTAGGCCTCCACCTGGATTTCAAACAGGTCGCCCGGCTCCAGTCCCAGGTTGCGCAGCAAGTCGGCGATGTCCTCGTTCTCGCCGGCGCGCTCCACCTGTTCGACCAGTGACAGCATGTCGCCATATTCGCCGCGCCGGTGCAGCAGCGCGGCGCGGACATCATCAAGCACATTGACGCTGTCGAGGATCTCTTCCATCGGTACCGAGAACAGCGTACTCATCAGCGACATGATGCCCACTGTGAAGGCAATATCGGCGCCGGTGCGCTGGCCGGGATGCAGCCGCTCCATCATCAATTCCATCATCTTGCCGCGGGTGGTGGCCATCAGCAGCAGCGGCGAATCAAATTCCTGCTTAGGCCCGTTCTTTACATAGAGCAGTATCTGCAGCCACCGCTGCAACTGGCGCCGCCCCAGCACGATCAGCGCATGGCTGACCGAATTGATGCGAAAGCGCGCTCCCACGGCCGGGGTATTTACCAGGCGCAATAAATTCAAGGTGATCAGGGCGTCGTGTTTGACACTGCGCTCAATTTCCTGCTGGTCCGCATCGGTGTTCAGCAAGTTCAGCAGGTGCAGGATCGCCATCTGCGATGGTTCGATTTTCTTGCCGCTGAGGATGACGGGGCGGGCAAAGTAATAGCCCTGGAAGTATTCAAAACCGAGGTCCATGCAATGCTGGTATTCCTCGATGGTCTCCACCTTTTCAGCCAGCAATTTTTGCGGCGCATTTTTCAGGCTGATCGCCAGCGAATCGAGGTCCGCGCGCGACATGTCGTGGATGTCGACCTTGATCACATCGGCCATGGGCTGGAATTTCTGCACATCTTCGCTGTGGTGGATCACATCGTCGAGCGCGAAGCGGAAACCCTGCTCCTTCAATTCCTGCACGCGCGCCAATACGTCCGGCGTGGCATGCACGGTTTCCAGGATTTCCAGGATCACCTTGTCTGTCGGCAAGAAGTGGATGAAATCACTCATCAAGCCCACTTCATCGACATTGACGAAGGCCATCTGGTCGCCCACCACTTGCTCCATGCCCAACTCGCTGGCATGGGCAATCACGGACGCGGTGGCGGTGGCGTTATCCGTAACACGGGCCGTATCCACATCGGCATGGCGGAACAGCAATTCATAGGCAACCAGGCGCTGGCTGCGATTGAGGATGGGTTGTCGCGCCAGATAAAACTGGTTCGCGATTGCAGGTGAAAAGTCTGCAGGCGTGGTCATGATCGGCCTCAATCTGCACGTTGGTGGTTCCGCCGCGGTTCGGTACCGCGATGCGGCAGGCAGACCGGGCACGTTGATTTGCCGTGCCCGGTTAGTAGTAGCCTATACCTAAAAATGCAGGACTGACAACACCTTTCGTTATAACTTTTTTAACCTTTGCGGGGGCCGTTGCGCGGCCCCGACGTCCGGCCGGTGCCGACGAACGGTTTACCGGACGGACGGGCGGCGCGCTGGCCGGCGCCATTGGCCGCACCGGAGCCGCCCATGCCGGCCGGCCGGCCGCCGCTGCCACGCGCATCCGCGCCACGTGGCGGACGGCTTTCGTAGCCGCCTTCCCTGCCGCCCGCCGGACGGGCGTCACGCATGCGCTCGCTGCCTGGACGGCCACGGTTAGCGCTGTCCGAACCGGCGCCACTAGTGGCGCCACTACCGGCGCGGCCACTGCTGGACCGATCGCTGCTGGAACGATCACTGCTGAATCGATCCCCGCCTGGACGATCACCGCCCGGACGGCCACTGCCGAAACGGTCGCTACCGAAACGGTCACCGCCGGAACGCTCAGCGCCGCTGCGATCGCCCCCGGCACGCTCGCCGCCAGCGCGCGCGGTGGCGCCACGCGCCTTGCCGCCGCCGTAGGGGCTGCCGGTCTCGCCGCCAGGCGCGCTGCGCGGAGCGCGGCCATCGCCGTCGCCGCGCCAGCCGCCCTGCCCGCGTCCGCCCTCGCCACCCGGACGGCTGCTGCGGCCCGGCTCACCGGCGCGCTTGCCACTGCTGCGCGGCGCGGCGGCGGCACGGGGGCCATCGGCGTGCGGCGATGCCGTCAAGCGCGGCGTGGTGGCCGCCAGGCCGGACTCCAGCACGAACGAGGCGCCGGTATCCTCACCCAGCACCTCGACCAGGTACGGCATGACTTGCCTGAGCGTGGCTTCCAGGGTGTATGGCGGATTGATGATGAACATGCCGCTGCTGTGCAGGCCGCCAAAGCCATCCGGCCCAGGCGTGCGAATCGTCAGCGACACGTTGAGCCACTCGGTGCCCGGCATATGCTTCAGGCGTTCCGCAAAATTGCGCGCTTCGATGCGCTGCAGGATCGGGTACCACACGGCATAGGTGCCGCCCGGGAAGCGCGTCAGCGCTTCGCGCACCATGTCGGTGACCTTGCGGTAATCCTGCTTGTCTTCATAGGGTGGGTCGCACAGCACCACGGCGCGGCGCGACGGCGGTGGCAACAACGCTTTCAGCGACTGGAAGCCGTCGGCGCGCGTCACCAGCGCGCGCTGGCCGCGCACCGAAGAGCGCTGCCCCTGGGCGGCCGCGTGTTCGGCCAGCTTGCGGAAGTTATCCGTGCACAGCTTGAAATCGGCCGGGTGCATTTCATACATGCGCAGCCGGTCCTGTTCGCGCGCCACCTGTTCGGCGCAATACGGCGAGCCCGGATAAAACCGCAGCTTGCCGCTCGGGTTCATGCCCTTGATTAAATTCACGTATTCGGCCAGCGCCGCCGGCAAATCGTCGCGCTCCCACAGGGGCGCGATGCCGGTGGCGGATTCGCCGCTTTTCGCCGCATATTCCCCGTCCAGCTGATACACGCCGGCACCCGCGTGGGTATCGATATACGTGTAGGCCGTGTCTTTCCGGTTCATGTATTGCAATAACTGGATCAACACAAAGTGCTTCAGCACGTCGGCGTGGTTGCCTGCGTGGAAGGCGTGGCGGTAACTGAACATGGGATTTTTCCTCTTGGGTGATGGCGCTGCAAGGGGTCCATTATACAGGCCGGTGCATAGACGGCAGCTGGCCACACATCCTGCGATAATTTCTATTTTGAAATTCTCATTTCTAAATAGGAACTATAGTTAGCGTAGGAAAATACAATGAGACAATCGGGCGGGCTCTGCTATCCTGAAGTCACCAAGAATAAAACAGACCAAGAGTAGCCGGCGGCACAGTTTGAACCCGGATGATGTCGACGCCAGCGGCGCTGCCGCTGCGGATATCCGGCCAGCGAAACGTGCCCGGCCCGCTCCACCACCCGTCCGGAAGGGTTGTGTGGGCGCATCCACCGCACCACTGGCGAACCAGGGTGCGGTTTTTATTTGCTTATTTCAGTTTGCTGCGCGCCACCAGCACGCCATCGGCATCGGCATAGATCCAGTCGCCAGGCCGCACCGTCACGCCGGCCACCTGTACCTGGGTATTGACGTCGCCGACGCCCTTTTTCGCGCTTTTTTGCGGATGGGCGCCCAGCGCGCGCACCCCGGTGCCGCAGGCATTGATTTCATCGGTGTCGCGGATGCAGCCATAGACCACGATGCCGGCCCAGCCATTGTTTTGCGCCAGCAGGCCCAACTGGCCGCCAACCAGTGCGCGGCGCATGCTGCCGCCGCCATCGATCACCAGCACCTGCCCTTTGCCGGGCTGTTCCAGCGCGGCGCGCACCAGCGCATTGTCTTCAAACACTTTCAGCGTGCTGGCCGGGCCACTGAAACGCATATGCTGGCCATAGTTGTGGAATACCGGCGGCAACACGGCAAGTTCGCCGCTGTCCAGCAATTCCGGGTTGTCGTCGCACAGGTCGGTGGTGGCGAAACTCGTGGCGAAATTCATGGCAAAGCTCCAAGATTAATAAAGCTTCAGGGTACGCCGAACCGGTGTTGCACCGCAATAGCCGCTCAAGCCTTTTGCAAGCGCAGCGCCCGGGTATTGCCGCCCACGCCCACCGCCGTGGCGATCGCCATGGCCTGGAACACGCCGATGCCAATAAACAGCCAGGCCGGGCGGTTGGCATCCATCAGCGCGCCAAACAGCAGCGGCGCCACCGACAAGCCGCTGTCGAGCCCGGAATACACCACGCCGAACACGCGCCCGGTGGCGTTCGGCGGCGCGGCCGCCTTGATCATCAAGTCGCGCGAGGGGCCCGCGATGCCGGCCGCAAACCCGATCGCGCCCATCAGCACGAACGCCAGCCAGGCCGGCACCGTGGCCGACGCCAGCACCACCGCCAGCAGCGCCGCCAGGGTGAAGGCAAACGCGATGGTCTTGTCATGGTCCTTGCGGCCCGCCGCCAGGAAGCCGCCCAGCACCATGCCGAGCGCCGACGCGCCCATGTACGCCGTATAGCTGGACGTGGCCATCGCCAGCGACATGCCATACAGCGACACCAGCGCCGGCGAAGCGAAGCTCTGGATGCCGCCCAGCGCCAGCGCCGTCACGAAGAAGAAGGCAAAGCACATCCACACGGATTTCAGGCGCAGGAAGTCCAGTGAACCGCCGCCCTTCGCCGTGTCATGCCGCACGACGGGATTCGGGCGCAGCGCCTGGCGGTTCAGCAGCAGCACCGCCAGCACCGCGAACGGCAGCGCCGCCGCGCACAGCAGCGCGGTGCGCCAGTCGGTCAGCGCGGTCACGGACGTCATGAACAGCGGCGACAGCGCCCAGCCGATATTGCCGCTGATGCCGTGCACGGAAAACGCGTGCGCCAGGCGGGCTGACGAAACACGCTGGTTCAGCAAGGTATAGTCGGCCGGGTGGAACACGCTGTTGCCCAAGCCCGCCAGCATGGCGCCGGCGATCAACACCGGGTATTGCTGGGCGCCGGCCAGCACCAGGGCCGAGACGCCCAGCAGGCCGACGCCGGAAAACAGCACGGCGCGCGCGCCGACCCGGTCCACCACGAAGCCGGCCAGCGCCTGGCCGATGCCGGAGACGACGAAAAACACCGTCATCAGCAAGCCCACTTCCACGTGGGACAGGTTGAAATGGGGGATCAGCCACGGGAACAGCGCGGCCAGGATCACATGGTAAAAGTGCGAAATGCCGTGCGCCAGGCCAACCAGGCCGATCACGCGCGCATCGCTGCGGAACGTGGCGTTGTCAGGGGGTGCCATCCGTGGACTCCAGGTTAATAAATTGATAGCACCAGTGTAAGCAAAATTGCCGCGTCTGAATTAAGATAGCATGACATCATTTATCGCAAAACTGCCAACCCTGCCATGCCAGTCCCGATCGTCCACCACACCGGCCTCGACCTGCCCGGCGCGGACCCGACCGAGGCCCGTCCGGTCACCGTGCGGGCCCGCGACCTCGATGTCACGCACCAGATGCAACCGCACCGGCACGCGTGGGGCCAGGTCACGTTCACGCTGGAAGGCGTGGTGCGGGTCACGGCCAACAACAGCAGCTGGATCGTGCCGCCGCAGCGCGCCATCTGGATACCGCCGGACGTCATGCATTCGGTCGACATCCTGGAAACCGCGCGTTTGCGCCCCGTGTTCGTGCTGGCCCGGCGCGCGCCCTTCCCCGGCCAGGAATGCCGGGTGCTGGCGGTCTCCGCGCTGATGCGCGAAATGCTGGTGGCGCTGGAACAGCTCGACCCCGCCGACCATGGCACGCGCGCCACCTTGCTGGGCGAATTGATGCTCGATGAAGTGACGCGCCTGGCCACGCGCCCGATCCGCGTGCCGCTACCGCACGACAAGCGCCTGGCCAGCCTGTGCGCCGCCCTGATCGCCGATCCCGGCATGCCGCACACGCTCGGCACGTGGGCCGGCCAGGTCGGCGCGTCCGAACGCACGCTGGCGCGGCTGTTTGAAAAAGAGCTGGGCATGACGTTTGGCCAGTGGCGCCAGCAAGTGCGGCTGGCCCATGCCACGCCAATGATCGCGCGCGGCATGCCGCTGGCGCAGGTGGCGGAGCACCTGGGCTATGCCAGCCAGTCGGCCTTTTCCGCCATGTTCAGGAAAACCTTCGGCACCACGCCGTCGGCCTTTTTTGCCGACAGTGCTTAGCGTGCTGCGCTACCGCGCCTCGACACCGTTCAACAGTTCGCGCGCCAGCCGCAAATCGCGCGTCTGGAATCCTTCGGAAAAGGATTCATAGGCCGCCAGCAACGGCGCCAGCGCTTCTCCCGCCCGGCCCTGCGCGTGCCGCAGCCGCGCCAGGCTGATGGCCGCGCGCAAGGCCCAGGCGGCGGCGCCCTGTTCGCGGGCGATGTCCAGCGCACGCTGGAACAACTGGCCGGCCTGCTCCGGCGAACCGCCACGATGCAACGATTCGCCCCAGCTGCGCAGCACTTCGGCGCAGCTCCAGCCGGCCAGGCCGGCATCGGCACGGGCAATGGCGCGTGCGCTCAGCAGGCGCGGATGCAGGGTCGCCATCACGTCGACCTGCATGTCCCCGCAATACGGGCTTTGGTGCAACGCCAGGATGGCGGGATCGGTGGCGTCGTCGCCGCCATGCAGCAGGCGCTGCGCAATGGCGAACCCTTCGCCCCAGAAATGCCAGTGCGGCAGCGAGCAGCGCCGCGAGTGTTCCAGGATCAGTTCCGTGTAGCGTGCCGCTTCCGCCGCATCGCCGGACCAGGTGGCGACCGTGCAGCCCAGCAGCAGCGCAAAGCACAGTGAAATTCCATGGCCGACCCGCATCGCGTCATCGACGCATTGCCGCGCCGCCTGCGCCGCCTGTTCCGGGTAACCTTGCAGCCACAGCACGCGCCCCTGGATCGCCAGGGTGGAAATGTGCTGGTCGAACTGGAAGCCCCGGTGCAGCGCATGGCGCCGGTGGCTGAGCGGATGGCGCGCCACATAATCGACATGGGCGCGGGCGCGCTGCTGGTGCCCGAGGTAATGCATGCTGCGCGCCAGCATGCGCGCATGGCCCACCTGCGCCAGTTCGCCGCTGTGCGCCGCGGCCGCGCCATAGCGTTCCGCATACTCCAGCGCGGCCTGGTAATCGCCGCCAAAAATCGCATCGGTATAACAGCCCCACAGCGCCGCCATGCGCGCCGCGCCATCATCGAGGCGCTCGGCCAGCGCCAGCGCGCGGGCAAACGCCTCGGCACGGCGCAGGCTGTCGGCCTGCCCGCCCACGTGCACCAGCGCATGGCCCATGGCCAGCTGCAGCCGCATTTCCGTGCCGGCGTCGATGCGCAAGCCACCACTGCAAACGCGCCGCATCGCCTGTTCCAGGCGGCGCCGGTATTCATCCATCAGCGACAGCTGGTACCACAGCGTGGCCGACGCCGCGCACAGGCGCAGGCCCAGCGCGAAGCGGTCGTCGGGGTGTTCCATCCCATCCGCGCCGCCCAGCGTCCAGTCCAGCGCCGCCCGCACATGGCCGATGCTGGCGCCGAAACGCGCCAGCCACTGCGCCAGCGGCAGTTCGTCAAACAAGCCTTGCGCCTGCTCCATCAGCGCGCAGCAGCGCTGCGCATAGCGGTGCGACACCCATTCCAGCTCGCCGCTGGCGCACAATTTATCGAGCGCATAGGCGCGGGTGGTGCCGAGCAGGCGGTACAAGGTTTCACTGCCGCCGCTGTCGACGCTGAGCAGCGACTTGGCCGCCAGGTTGGCGATGCTGTCGGTGACGAAGTCGCGATCGGCCTGTTCGCAGCGCACCACATCGATCGCGCAATCGAGGCCGAACGGCGCACGGAACACGGCAAAGCGCCGCAAGATCGCCTGTTCCAGCGGCGGCAGCATGTCATAGCTCCAGTCCAGGGTGGCGCGCAGGGTCTGGTGGCGCGGCAGCGCCGTGCGGCGCCCGCGCGTCAACACGGCAAAGCAATCTTCCAGGCGCGCCGCCAGGCCCTGCACGCCAAAGAATTCCGCACGTCCCGCCGCCAGTTCGATCGCCAGCGGAATGCCGTCGAGGCGGCGGCAGATATCGGCCACGCACTCGGCATTGTCATGCGTGAGCCGGAAGCCATCCATGCCATTGGCCGCGCGCTCGACAAACAATTGCACGGCGGGGCTGGCGGCCAGGGCGGCAAATTGCGCCGCGCCGCCGTCGGCCAGCGCCGCCGATTCGGCCGCCGATGGCGGCCCGGGCAACGCCAGCGGCGGCAAGCGGTGCACGCACTCGCCTTCCGCGCGCAGCGGTTCACGGCTGGTGGCCAGGATGCGGATACCGCCGGTATCGTGCAGCAAGCGCTCCGCCAGCGCGGCGGCGGCATCGATCACATGTTCGCAATTGTCGAACACCAGTAACGCCTGCACCCCGCGCAAATGCGCCAGCAGGCCCGGCACCGGATCCTGCGCCAGCGCCGGCACGCCCAGCACCACGGCCAGTGCGCCGCCCAGCTGCGCGGCATCGGCCAGCGGCGCCATATCCAGCACGTGCACCGGTTCGCCCAGCGCCGCACAGCGCGCGGCGGCCGCCAGTGCGACCGACGTCTTGCCCATGCCGCCGGGACCGGCCACCGTCACCAGGCGGCACTGCGACAGCAATTCATCGAGCCGCTGCAGCGTATCGCGCCGGCCGAACAGGCGCGGCTGCTGCAACAGCGGGATGGTCGCCGGAATGCGCTGCGGCGCCGCGGCCGGCGCCATGGCCTGGCGCCGCACCGGCGCCACAAAACTGTAGCCGCGCCCCACCACGTTATCGACATAGGGATGGCCACTGTCATCCTGCAACACCTTGCGCAGTGCGGCGACATGCACCCGCAAGTTGCCTTCCTCCACAAAGGTTTGCGGCCACACCCGCGCCAGCAGCTCTTCCTTGGCCACCACTTCCCCGGCCCGTTCGACCAGCGCCAGCAACAGGTCAAATGCGCGTCCGTGCAGGCGCACGGCGCCGCCGCTGCCATACAGCGCGCGCTCGGCGGGAACCAGCCGGAAAGGACCAAACAGGAAGACGGTATCGGCAGCGGGCATGTCGTTAAAACATGTTGGATTGCAAAGTTTTTGCTTAACACCAATTTACAAGAATTTATGCGCGGGTGCAGCAATTAGTTTTTAAAATGGCACGGTTCCCTACCGGAGGCTGCCTGTGGTCCAGTCCGTGCCACCCACTGTTCATCCCGACGCCTGGTCCCGGCTCAATGCGCTGGTGCGCCGCGCCGACAGTGCGGCAAGCAGCTTTGGACTCAGCAATGCCGCCACGCGCTGCCGTCTGCTGCAAGCCATCGCCAGCGAACTCGATGCCCAGGCCGAGGCATTGCAGGAAGCCGCGCGGCGCGAACTGGGCGCGACACATGCCTGCGTGATGCTGGAGCGCGCCGCGATCCGCCAGCAAATCGATGCGCTGTGCACGGTGTTGCAGCGCCACCACTGGCAACAGGCGGCGATTGAAACCGCGCCGCTGCGCCTGCGCGCCGAACATGTGGCGCTCGGGCCGGTCGCCATCCTCGGCGGCGGCGCCACGCCGGTGCATGGCGCGATCGGACCCGATGCGCTGGCGGCGCTGGCGGCCGGATGCCCGGTGATCGTGCATACCCGCGCCAGCCATCCGCTGTGCCATGCGCTGGCCGGCCAGGCCGTGCTGCGCGCCGTGCGCGCGGCCGGCTTGCCCGATGGCGTGTATGCCCTGTCCCCGGAGTTGCCGGGTAGCGTGGAAGCGCTGCTGGCGCACCCCGACTTGCGCGCCGCCGCGGCCAGCAACCGGGGCGACGCGCTGCGGCTGATGCGGCGCAGCCTGGACCGCGCCGAACCGATTCCCGTGCTGGCCGAACCCGGCGCCTGCAACCCCGTCTTCATCTTGCCGGACGCGCTCAATGCGCAAGCCGAACACCTGGGCCTGCAACTGGTGCGCCAGTTTGCCGCCGCGCCGGCCGCACACCGGCCCGCACTGGTGTTTGCGCCGGAGGGCGACGGTTATGTGGATTTACGCGAAACCATCATCGATGCGGTGGCCGCGCTGCCCGCCATCGCCATGCCCGATGACGCGCATGGCCACCTGCAGCGGGTCGACTGGTTGCTGTCGGCGCCGCGCGTGACCATGCTGGCGGAAGGCGCGCCTCCGGCCGGCGGTGTCACGCGCGGCATGGTGCGGCCGATGTTTGCGGAAACCGATGACACCCATTTGCCGGCGCCGCCCCTGCTCGATGACGCGTGCCGCAGCCCGGCCGGTTTACTGGTGCGCTGCCGTGACGCGCACGCCATGCTGGCGGCGGCCGCGCGCCTGGGCCGCCAGCATGCGGCGGTGCTGCACATCGGCAGCGACGACATGGCGCTGGCCAGCCGGCTGCTGCCCCGGCTGCAACGCATGGCGGGCCAGATCGGCATCAACAGCACCGTGGCGCCGCCCGCCTGGCATGTGGCGGCCGCCAGTCACGCGATTGAACGTTTCCTGCGTCCCGTGGTCTACCAGGACGCCCCTCCCATCCTGCTGCCCGCCGCGCTGCAGGACGATAACCCGCTGCACCTGTGGCGCGCGGTTGATGGGGAAATGCGGCACTAGTCGGTCAATTGACACCTGGGCAGGAGAACCGTATGCGCATCAAGCAAATGGAAGAAAAAGTCGGCGTGGCCAAGATCCGCATCCGCCAGCAGCGCAGCTGCACGATGGCGGTGCTGGGGTCTTTCGTGGCGGCGGACAAGCTGCTGAAAAACTGGGCCTCCGCGCTGCAGCCCAGCGCCGAATGCGATTTTGAAATCGAATACCTGGACGGCTACACCGTGAGCGGCCGCTATCCGATGCGGCAAAAGTGCACCACCAAGCAATCGCTGGGGGCGTATGTCAAGCGGGTGTTCGAGGGCGTGGCGGCCGGCAAGCAGCCGATGGCGCTGGCCGGCGCGGAAGCGGCAGGATTCCTGGAACGCTATGAAGTGGAAGACTTTGCCGAGCGCGACGGACGCAGGACGGCGGCCTGAGTTTCAAGGAACCCGGGCCGCCACCCTACCCTTATTTGGCAAACGCCAGTTCGCCATCGCGGACGTCGACCCGGATCGTGTCTTTCGGACCGAAGCGGCCTTCCAGGATCAGTTTCGACAGCGGGTTTTCAATGCCCTGCTGGACCGCGCGCTTCAGTGGCCTTGCGCCGTACACGGGATCGTAGCCGGCTTCCGCGATCTTTTGCAGCGCCGCCTCGGACACGTTCAAGCCCATGTCCATGCGGTGCAGGCGCTGTTCCAGGATCTTCAGCTGGATCTTCGCAATCGCGCCGATGTTCTTCTCGTCCAGGCCGTGGAACACGACGATTTCATCGATGCGGTTGATGAATTCCGGACGGAAGTGGGAGCGCACTTCCGCCATCACGGACAGCTTCACCAGCGCCGGATCGGAATCTTCCATCGACTGGATTTTTTGCGAACCCAGGTTCGAGGTCATGATGATCACGGTATTCTTGAAGTCCACCGTGCGGCCCTGGCCATCGGTCATGCGGCCATCGTCCAGCACTTGCAGCAGCACGTTGAAGACGTCGTGGTGCGCCTTTTCCACTTCATCGAGCAGGATCACGCTGTACGGCTTGCGGCGCACCGCTTCGGTCAGGTAGCCGCCCTCGTCGTAGCCGACATAGCCCGGTGGCGCGCCGATCAGGCGGGCCACCGAATGCTTTTCCATGAATTCGCTCATGTCGAGCCGGATCAGCGCATCTTCGGTATCGAACAGGAAGGCCGCCAGCGCCTTGGTCAGTTCCGTCTTGCCGACACCGGTCGGGCCCAGGAACATGAACGAACCATACGGACGGTTCGGGTCAGCCAGGCCGGCGCGGGAACGGCGGATCGCATCGGCCACCGCCGTGATGGCTTCATTCTGGCCCACCACGCGCTCGTGCAGTTTATCTTCGATGTGCAGCAGCTTGTCGCGTTCGCCCTGCATCATGCGCGACACGGGAATGCCGGTCGCGCGCGACACCACTTCAGCGATTTCTTCCGCCCCCACCTGGGTGCGCAACAGGGTCGGCTTGCCGGCCGCCTGCGCGCCAGCCGCCGGCGACTCGGCCTGCTTCAGTTGCGCTTCCAGTTGCGGCAATTGGCCATACTGCAATTCCGACACGCGCTGCCAGTTCGAGGCGCGCGTGGCTTCGTCCATTTGCTGGCGAATGCGTTCGATTTCTTCCTTGATGTGCGTGGTGCCCTGCACATTAGCTTTTTCCGCCTTCAGCACTTCCTCGAAATCGTTGTATTCGCGCTGCAGTTTCGCGATTTCCTCGTCGATCAAGTCCAGGCGGCGGCGCGACGCGTCATCCTTTTCCTTCTTGACGGCTTCCTTCTCGATCTTCAGCTGGATCAATCGGCGTTCCAGCTTGTCCATCACTTCCGGCTTGGAATCAATCTCGATCTTGATCTTCGACGCGGCTTCATCGATCAGGTCGATTGCCTTGTCCGGCAGGAAGCGGTCGGTGATATAGCGGTGCGACAACTCCGCGGCGGCAATGATGGCCGCGTCGGTGATCGCGACCTTGTGGTGCAGCTCGTACTTGTCCTGCAAGCCGCGCAAGATCGCGATGGTTGCTTCCACGGTCGGTTCATCGACCAGGATTTTCTGGAAGCGGCGCTCCAGCGCGGCATCTTTCTCGATGTATTTGCGGTATTCATCGAGCGTGGTGGCGCCCACGCAGTGCAATTCGCCACGGGCCAGCGCGGGTTTGAGCATATTGCCCGCATCCATCGCGCCTTCGGCCTTGCCGGCGCCCACCATGGTGTGCAGCTCGTCGATGAAGACGATGGTCTGGCCCTCATCCATCGCCAGTTCCTTCAGCACGGCTTTTAAACGCTCTTCGAACTCGCCACGGTATTTCGCGCCCGCCAGCAAAGCCGCCATGTCCAGCGACAGCACGCGCTTGCCGCGCAGCGAGTCCGGCACTTCATTGTTGACAATCCGCTGCGCCAGGCCTTCGACGATGGCGGTCTTGCCGACGCCCGGTTCGCCGATCAGCACCGGATTGTTCTTGGTGCGGCGCTGCAACACCTGGATCGCGCGGCGGATTTCATCGTCGCGGCCAATCACCGGGTCCAGCTTGCCCTGGCGCGCCCGTTCCGTCAGGTCCAGCGTGTATTTTTTCAGCGCTTCGCGCTGGCCTTCGGCTTCCTGCGAATCGACCTTGCCGCCACCGCGCACGGTGTCGATGGCCGCTTCCAGCGATTTACGGGTCAAGCCGTTTTCGCGCGCCAGGCGGCCGGCGTCGGACTTGTCGTCGGTCAGCGCCAGCAACACCATTTCACTGGAAACGAACTGGTCAGCGCGCTTTTGCGCTTCCTTGTCCGCCAGGTTCAGCACGCCGATGAATTCGCGGCTGGCTTGCACGTCGCCGTTATTGCCGGACACCTTGGGCAAACGCTCCAGCCCGCCCTTGATGGCGTTGGTCAGGCCGCCCAGGTTGACGCCGGCGCGCTGCAACAGCGAACGGGCGCCGCCGTCGTCCTGGTTGATCAGGGCCGACAGCAGGTGCACGGGTTCAATATAGGGATTGTCATTCCCGACGGCCAGGCTTTGCGCGTCGGCCAGGGCTTCCTGCAATTTTGTGGTGAGTTTGTCTTGCCGCATGGTAAACCGCTCCGGTGATGTTCTATTGCGAACAAAGTTGGGATGGCCTGCGGCTTTTCAAGTCACCGAGCGTCACCTAGGCCATTACGGCTGCCATTTCTTAAGGGCAGCATCGTCGCTGACGCGCGCATCGACCCAGCGCGCGCCATCCGGGGTTTGCTCTTTTTTCCAGAACGGCGCTTCGGTTTTCAGGTAGTCAATGATGAATTCGCACGCGGCAAACGCTTCGCCCCGGTGCGCGGACGTGACCGCCACCATGACAATCTGTTCCATGGGTTTCAATGGGCCGATGCGGTGGATCACCAGCGCGCCGTAGATCGGCCAGCGCTGCTGCGCCTGGCCGATGATGGCGGCGATCGACTGTTCCGTCATGCCGGGATAATGCTCGAGTTCCATTTCCGCCACCTGCGCGCCTTCATTGAGGTCGCGCACGGTGCCGACAAAACTCACGATACCGCCCACCTTGGCGTTGCCGGCGCGCAGCTGCGCCAGCTCGTAAGCCACATCGAAGTCTTCGGCCTGGACCCGGACTTGATTAAAGAACACGGTCATTTCGCATCGGCGCCGATACGGCGGAACAATTGTTCGATGCGGGACGCGGTGCGGCCATCGGCCAGCGCCGGCATCGCGCACAGTTGCAGGAATTGCGCCGCCTGCGTCATCGGTTTCTGGCCGGACTTCAGCGACGATTGCAACACTTCAACTTGCATCTTCAGGCGGTCGCGGGCGAATTCCGCGCCGCTGTCCACGCCGGCCACGATTTCCAGGCGCAAGACTTCACTCAGCAAGGTGGTGCGCGCCTGCTCCAGGCGGGCGCCGTATGCGCCGCGCTTGCCAGTCTCGCCGGAGGCCGCGATGGCGGCGGCAAAACGGCCGTGCAAGGCGCGTTCATATTCACCCGGCAAGGCGGGCAAGGCTTGCCAGCGCTGTTCCCAATCCGCGCCATCGATCGCCTCTTCCGCGATCAGCGCCGCTTCCAGCGCTTGCGTCAGGCGCAACTTGTCGCGCAGCGCATTGGCTTGCGCGGCGCCGGCGCGTTTGCGGATCGCATCGGCCTGCGCTTGCACCGTGGCCACCGCGGCTTTATAGCGGGCATCGATTCTCGCTTCGCTGGCGCGCGGCACATGGCCCGATGCGTGCCAGGCCTGGGCCGCGTCGCGCAGCGCCTTGGTGATCGCCGCGGTTTGCGCCTTGTCGTCGCCGCTGAAGGTGGCGTTTTCCAGTTGCGCGCAAATGTCTTCGCGCACGTGCAGATGGGCCTTGCGTTCGGAATCGGCGGCATGGGCCGATTCCTTGCGGGCGGCAAAGATCGCATCGCATGCGCCACGGAAACGCTGCCACAGCGCCTGCTCCTGCTTGCGCTCGAGCGGCAGGGCGCGGGCAAATTCCTGCCATTGTTCCTGCAGGTGGCGCACGGTATCGAGCGTATGGCGGTCGGTCGGCGACAGCTTTTCCGTCTCGGCAATCAATTGTTCGCGGCGCGCCACTTCCACCCGGCGCTGCTCGTCCAGCGGGCCGGTCATCATGGCCATGGCTTTATCAAAGGCCGTGTCGAGCTTTTTCTTGTCCTTGCGGTCGATCGCGCCCAAACGGCCCCAGGCCTGGCGCAGCCGCTGCGCGGCGGCGGCCAGCGCCTTGAAATTCGGTTCCTCGCCAGCCAGTTCCCGCGCCATTTTTTCCACTTCGGAAATCATGGCTTCGGCCTTGGCGGCGTTAGTGTGGCGTTCGTCCGCCAGGTGCCGGAAGTGTGCCGCGGCGGGCGCATAGGCGGCCGTGCAAGCCGCGTCGAAACGCTCCCACAGCGATTTCGGTGCGGCGCCGGAAACGCCGTCCAGCGCTTTCCAGCGCTCGCGCATGCTGCCGACTTTCTTGGCCAGTTCCGGCATCGACAATTTTTGCGCCGGCAATTCCTCGACGGCTTTCACCAACTCTTCGCGCGACACATTGCCGCCCCAGCGCGCCCAGTCGCCCAGGCGCTTCAACTCGGCGCGCACGTGCGCCAGGCGGTCGGCCTGCGCCGGCGACAGGCGGCCGGTCTTGGTTTCCTTCAACAGCTTGTCCTGGTCGGCCGCGATATGCAACTGCCCCTGGTCCAGCGCCGCTTCCATCTGGTCCACGATGGACATGAAGTGGCGATTGGCTTCGCGGTTGGCTTCCTGCGCTTCCTTCGATTCCTTGCGCGCTTCCGGCTTCGCGGCATGTTCCTTGTGATGATGCGGATCGGACGGGTCCTTATGCTCCTTATGCTCCTGAGGATCCCTGTGCACTTTCGGCGCCTTCTGCGCCTGCGCCTCTTCCCTGGCGCGCACCGGCGCCGGCACGCTGGCCAGCACCGCATCGAATTCTTGCTGCAACGCCGCCGCCACGGCCGCATCGGCAACTTTCGGCAACGCTTGCCAGCTGCGTTTCAATTCATCGGCCTGTAACGTGGCCGCGTCCTGCGCCTGCCAGCCGGCCAATGCGGCGCGGCGCGCGCTGACGCTTTCCTGGCCGGCGCGGGCGCTGGCCAGGGCGGCGTCGATATCGGCCAGCAAATGGCGCGGCAGCGATTCCTTTTCCGGCGACGCCGCACGCACCGCGTGTTCAGCGGCCAGCGTGTCGAGCAGCGCGGCGACCGCGTCGGCGCTGGCGCCGTCGGGCAATTGGCCGGACGCGATGCGGCGTACGGCCGCCAAGGCGTCGAGCGCGGCGCGCTGCAGCGCCATTTGATCTTCCAGGCGCTTGGCCAGGGTGGCGCGCACGGCGCCGAATTCTTCGGCCAATGCCGGACCGGCCGCAATGACTTTCCACAGGCGGTCCAGTTCGGCTACCTGGTTGGGATTGAGCTTGTCATCCTGCGCCAGCTTGCGGGCCGATGCGATGGCCGCTTCCGCTTGCCGCTGCTCGGATTGCTGGTGACGCAGGGCGTCGAGGCGGCCTTGCATGAGTTTGGCGACGCGGCGGTCGGTATTGCGCATCGCCTGCTGGATTTGTTCCAGCGCCGCCTGGTTGTGCACGTGCTCGGCGGCGGCCAGGCGCACATCGGCGAATTCGCTTTGCAGGATCAGTTCGACGGCAGCCGCTTCATCGCTCTCCAGCGCCTTGGCCCGTTCCAGCTGGGCAGCGCGGCGGGCGGCAGTCTGCTCAGCATTGGCGGCCGCTGCAGCGGATGCCGCAGCCTGTTCCGGATTAGCCTGCTGATCGGACGACTTGTCGCCTGGGCGTTTGAAGAGGAATTCGAACATAATGGGCTACCGGGTGATCAAAACCACCATGATAGCAAAGTAAAGCATTTTGCTTCGGCGGCCCGCCCGGATTTGCCCCATATGTTTTAATCCATCATGGCGCGGCGGCCGTTGGCACGCCGTTGATATTGCAACTCAGAAACCGGAATATTGGTTTCCAGCTCGTCGTCCGGCACCTCGACCGGCAAGGCCGCCAGGGCCGGCACCAGGTCGATGACATTGTCGTCCGGCTCGGCCAGCAGCAACTGCTGGGCCGATGCGACCGGCGCGGCCAGGGCGCCACGGCAGCGGCGCGCTTCCGCCACGTGGGCATCGTGCAACAGGAACTGGTTGGCAATCGCAAACCACGCTTCGCCGCCAATCGCGGTGCGGGCCACGTTGAACAATTCTTTTTCTTCCTTGTCCAGCCGGTTCAGCATGGAATCGCAGAAGTTATCGATCCGCTCGGCGATTTCTTCGCCACACGCTTCATTGTCCTGCTGCGATTTCGCCACCTGCTCCTGCAGCGACCGGATCACGTTGAGCGCCGAATCGTTCAGGCGGCCCAATTCTTCCAGCAACTGATCGGCTTGCTGGGTGGCCTGGCGGATGGCGGGGATCAAATACATTTCGATCTTGCGCCAATGACAGGCCTGGTACAGACGGTTCAGCGACTCACAGGCAAACTCGAGCTGGTTGAGCGACATGCCATGCTGGCGCAGCAACGTCGCTTGCACATATTTTTGAAACGATTGCAGGCTGATGCGGATATTAGCTTGCTCAACAGATAGAGCAACCAAGGTGTAAGTGGCCGTTAACATCTTTACTCCAAGCAAGGTTCACTCAATTAAGCGAGAGGCGGAAGTAAGAGTGTAAAGATTTACGACTGCTGAAACCTTGACATTCAACAAACCAATGTCAAGGATCTTGCAAATTGATCCGAAGATCGGCCATCCCCGGTTCCAGCGAGGGACTGACAGTGCCGCCGAAGCGGCGCACCAGTTGCTGGATACCGTTATTTTCAGATAATGCTTCACCGACCAATTCCGTGGTGCCCCGGCCTCGGAAATAGTCGATCAGCTTCTGAAACAGGATAGCGCCTAGACCCATTCCCTTCAAGTCAGATCGTACCAAAATGGCAAATTCCGCCTTCCGGTTGTCCGGATCTGCAACAGCCCGCACCACGCCCAGGGTTTCCGGGCTGCCATCCGGCCGGGTGCGCGATGCGATGAACGCCATGGCCCGGTCGTAATCGATTTGCGTCAGGCGCGCCAGCTGGTTGGGGTGCAGCTCACGGATGGGCGAGAAAAACCGCAGGCGCACGTCTTCCGGCTGCAACTGGCTGAAGAATTCGCGGTGCTGCGGCGTGTCTTCGGGCCGGATCGGCCGCAACACCAGCGGCGCGCCCTGCCAGCCGATTTCCTGCTCCAGTTCCTGCGGATAAGGCCGGATCGCCTGGGCATGGCTGGCGCGCGGCGCGCCCAGTTCCAGCGCCGCGCCGAGCGCCAGCACGCCCTGGGCATCGGCCAGCAGCGGGTCCAGGGTCAGCGACACCAGTTCCGCAGTATCGGCCACCAGGTCCGACACCTGGATCAGCGCATGGCACAGCGCATCGAGGTCGGCGGCGGGCCGCACCCGGGGACCGTGGCGCACCCCGGCCAGCGCCCGGGCCACGCGGGTGCGCTGCACCAGGTCGCGCGCCAGCACCATGTTCAATGGCGGCAAGCCGACCGCCTGCTCATCGGTCAGGCCGGACACCAGCTCGGCCGCCGCCCCGCCCCGGCCAAAGCGGATCACCGGGCCAAACATGGCATCGGTCTCGACCGTGATGGCCAGTTCATGGGCCAATGCCCGCGCCAGCCGCGCACCGGGCGCCGCGCCCGGCTCCGCCACGGCAATGCCATAGGCGCCCAGCACGGCGCAGGCATCGGCGCCGTCAAGGCGGGTGCGGCCTTCGTGCAGCGCCTGGCCGATCAGCGCATGGGCGGCTTCCCGCTCCGGCCGGCTGGCGCGCGGCAACGCGCCCGGCACCTGGTTCAGCTGGTCCTGGTTGCGGCGGTATTGCACCAGTTGCATAAAGCCGTGCACCGCCTGTTCCGGCGTGTCGTAGGTCGGCAATCCCGCTTGCGCGAATACCTGGCGCGCCGGCGCCATCGCGGCGCCGCCCAGCCAGCACGACAGCACATTCTTGCCCGAAGCCCGCACCGGCCCCACCAGCGCCTGCGCCACCGCCGCCGCGTCGGCGCCCTGCGACGGCGCAAACAGCAGCAACACGGCATCGGGCGCCGGGCCGCCCACCGACGGCGCCAGCAAGGCTTGCAAGGCGGCGGCGCAGGCATCGGCGGGCGCATCCATCGGCAACACCACCGGTTCCGCCGCCAGCCTGCCATCGGCCCGGGCCAGCGTATCGGCGGCAATCCGGGCCAGCGCCGCGCCATTGCACAGGATCGCCAGTTGTTCACCGCGCATGGGCTTGGCCCGCGCCAGCGTTTCCACCGCATCGAACAAGTCTTCGGTGGCATGCACGCGCAGCATGCCGGCGCGGCGGAACGCCGCGTCATACACGTCATCGCCGGCGCCGCCGCCGGGTTTCAGGACAATCACCGGCTTGGCGCGCGAGGCGATCCTGCCTGCCGTCATGAATTTGCGGGCGCACACCACACTGTCGAGGTACATCAGGATGGCGCCCGTTTCGTCGTCATCGGCCAGGTAATCGAGCAAGTCACCCAGATCGATATCGCCGCGCTCCCCCAGCGACACGCATTTGGAAAAACCGACATCGTGCAAATGCGCCCAGTCCAGCGCCGCCGTCATGACGGCGTCCGATTCCGACAGGAACGCGATGCGCCCGGCCGGCAGGCGCGAGGGCGCCAGGCTGGCATTCAGGCCACTGCCCGGCGCCAGCAAGCCGACCCCGCCCGGGCCCAGGATGCGCAACAAATGCGGCTTGGCGGCATCGAGCATGGCCTGGTGCAAGGTGGTGCCTTCCCAGCGGGTTTCCCGTTCCAGTCCCGGCGTCAGCACCACGGCCGCGCGGGTGCCCCGCTTGCCCAGTTGGGCGATCAAGTCATGCACGGTGGCGGGCGGCGTGCAAATGATGGCCAGGTCCGGCGCCTGCGGCAAGCGCTCCACGCTGGCGTAGCAGGGAATGCCCAGCAAACTGTCATATTTCGGGTTGACCGGCCACAGCGCACCGGCATAGCCCCCTTCCGCCATATGATTCAGCACGACCGTGCCGAGGCGTCCCGGTTGCTGCGACGCGCCGAAGACAGCCACGGATCCAGGTTCAAACAGTTTCTGAAAATTCCTGATGCTCATGACAAGCCCCCTTCACCATTTCGATGTATGGTCTTCCGTCACCCCGGCCAGATTGCTGACGACCCGCTTGGGCGCATCCACGCTGGAACGCACCCAGCCCGTGAACGTGCCGATCGGCTGCAAATATTTGCTGGCGGCGATCACCAGGTTTTTATCCTGGCGCCGCGCCCCTTCCGGCGTGAAAAACACTTCCAGCAAATCGTCTTCCGTAAAGATATGCCAGGTCGACAGCGGATCGTGGCGGTCAAAGACAAAATGCGCCGCCGCCAGCGGATGCACTTCGCCATCGAGCCACAGCGCGTTTTCATTGGCGCCGAAATAGCCTGCCTGTAAATTGAAGCCCAGGTCCAGGCTATGGGCGGAAGCCCAGCGCCACGCGGTATGACGGGCCAGCAAGCCGTTGGAATAGTCGAAACTGGCGACGCCGCCATCGAGCGGGAACTCGCCCCGCCACAAGCGCACTTCACCTGTCAAAGGCATGCCGGACGACTTTTGCGTGGCGTGCACGGAACCGCCCTCGACCGGGCCGGTCGCCAGCAGCAACGGCGCCGTTGCCGGTCCGAATTGCGCATCGATTTCCAGATAGGGCGACACCAGTTCCAGGCTGTAGCGCCCCCCGTCCAGGCGGTCGATGGCGATGCGCGTGCCTTTCGCCTGGAACGTGCTGCGCCCGCCCGCATGGTCCGCCACCCTGGCCGCGACGCCAGGCAACCCTTCCTGGGAAAAATTGGCCAGCATGTCGCCTTCCTTGCGCTCAAACGCATAGGCAAAACAAGAACTGATCCAGCCCAGATCAACGATGGCCACCGCGCAAAACACGTCATCCGTGGCCAGCGCCACATAGTGCCATTTTTTATGATGGAAACGGCGCCACAGCGCGCCGCGCGCATGGGGCGCGGCCAGTTGCTTCCAGTCAAATTGCGCGGCCTGGCCGGCAAAGCGGCCCAGCAAGGGCATGCCATCGGCGCCCACGATGGTGTGCGGTGCGTCAGGCAACATCATGGCGCCTCCTCGGCCAGACCAGCCGTACGGGCCAGCGCCGCCCGCAGCAGGCGGGCAAAGGCCGCCGATGGACCGTCCGCCAAAGCGCTGGCCGCCTCATTGGCCAGCTTGCCGGCCGACCTGCCGGCCGGTTCGCCGCCCGCGGCATCGACTGCCGCATCGATAACCACACGCACCTCTGGACAGCCATGCCAGTTGGCGCAGCGCTGCACGGCGCCCGCGATATCGCGCACAAAGCGCTCGCTGACTTTCACGCCCGCTTCCAGCGCAACGGACTTCAGTTCAAACACTTGCTCGCGCCGGTGCGCCTTGGCGTCGATCCGCCCCACCAGCGCGCCCCGCCGCAGGATCGGCAACGTGAAATAGCCATAGCGGCGTTTTTCCGCCGGCGTATAGCATTCAAGCCGGTAATCGAAGCCGAATAAATCCAGCGCGCGGCGGCGGTCCCACACCACCGGGTCGAACGGCGACAACAGCGTGGTGGCGGTGGCCGCCAGGCTGCCCGCCGCCGCGCCGGCCGCCAGGTCGGCCAGGTCCGGGTGGATATACACCGGGTCGTCCCAGCCCTGCACCCGCGCCCGCAGCAGCGCGCCTTCGGCCACCAGGGTTTCCGGGTCCAGCCGTGGTGGTTTAGTCCTGAAATAATCAGCAATCCATGACGCCCGCGCCAGGCCCAGCGACTTGACGGTTTTCAGCACGAACGTGCGGCGCACGTCGTCCATGACCGGCATGCTGCGGTCGTCCCAGCCCGGCAGCACGCGCTCGGCCAGGTCATACACGCGCTGGAAATTGTGGCGCCGCGCAATCATCAAGTGTCCCGCCGTAAACAACACTTCGAGCGAGCGTTTTTCCGGCTTCCACTGCCACCAGCCGCCGCCCTGCCCGTCGCTGCGTTCGAAGTCCGACGATTTCACCGGGCCATGGGTGCGGATATGGGCCAGCACCGCATCCACCTCGGCGCGCCGTTCGCGCATCCAGGTCTCGGAATACTTCCATCCCATGGCGGCCGGGTCCAGCATGCGGTGCCGGTACAGGCCGTAATCTTCGATCGGCACGAAGCACGCTTCATGCGCCCAGTATTCGAACAGCGCGCCTTCTTCCAGCAATTGTTCGAGCCAAGGCTGCGGGTAGTCGCCCAGCCGGCTCCACAACACTAAATAAGGGCTGCGGGCCACGACGTGGATGGTGTCGATCTGCAATACACCCATGTGCCGGATGGTGTCCAGTACATCGTTTTTTTGCGCCTTTTTTCGGCGCGGCTGCAACAATCCCTGCGCCGCCAGGTGCAGGGCGCGGGCCGCCGCCAGGGTCAGTGTCAATTCAGTCAAGCGCGCTTCCTTTTCTCCCAAGTGTCCGCGGGCTATTCTAATAAAGAAAGGTGGAATGTTTCCCCTAACATGGCACGAAGTTTTCGCTGATTTGGTACACGGAAACGAAAAATCTGCCTTGGCCAGCGTCAAAGCCGCGGGTTTGCGTGCAAAATACCAGTACGCAGCCAGCGGGCTGCACACATAAGGGGCCCTGTGATCCAGACTGACAGCCCAATCCGACGCCTGTTGCGCAAGCTGTATCGGATGATACTGCTGCCTGCGTTCGCGCTCGTGTTGCTGGTCTCGATGTGGACCGCCGTGGTGTACCAGGTCAACCAGGAATACCAAAGCGCGCGGCACGAGGCCGTGCTGCACGCCCACACCCTGGCGCGCACCCTGGCCGAACATGCCAGTCACCTGTTGCGCCAAAGCGACCACGCCACCCAGCTGTTCAAACTCAAATTCGAGGAAACCGGGGGCGCCCTGCGCCTGGCCGAATTCACCCGCAAGGGCGGCCTGCTCGATTCGCTGATGCCGTCCAAGCTGCAATTGCCGATTGCCCTGTATGGACCGGACGGCAAATTGCTCGACAGCCTGCATGGCGTGTTCCAGGACGACATCCGGGTCGAAACCGTGTACCAGGCGCTGTCCCAGTCGGCCGAAGACACTCCGCATGCGTCGAACGTGGTGGTCAATTCGCAAACCTCGAAATGGCTGATCCAGATCGCACGCCGGGTCAACGACCGCAACGGGCAGTTCGGCGGCATTATCATGCTGATGATCGACCCCGCGTATTTCGTCGAGGATTACGACCGCCTGCACGTGGAAGGCAACGGGCTGGTGATGCTGGTCAGCCGGGATTCCGCGATGGCCATTGCCCGCGTCGATGAACAGCTGTATATCTCGGACACGATCGATTTCGTCACCAATGTCGACGCCTACGGCTCGGCCGACGAGCTGGTGCTGCGCCACCCGTTCGACGGCGTGGACCGCATTTACAGTTACCGCGACATGCCGCGCTACCAGCTGACCGCTGTGGTGGGCAATACCGTCACGCACGCGATGGCGCGCTTTGAGCGGCAGCGCCGCATGTATTTCAGCGTGGCGTCGGCCGCCTCGGTGCTGGTGTTTATCTTTGCGCTGTTGCTGATGCAGCAAAGCCTGCGCCTGCGCGACAGCATGGAAGAAGCCAATGCGGCCCAGCAAAAGCTGCGCGCGGCGGCCGACGCCAGCCTCGATGCGGTGTTCCTGCTGAAAGCCTGCCGCAACCGCGAGGGAACGGTGGTGGACTTCACGCTGGCCGATGTCAATGAACGGGGCGCCGTCATGCTGGGCCACCACCACGACGACGCGGTCGGGCACCGCATCGGCGAACTGGCGCCGGCGTGGCGCAGCGAAGGGTTCATCGACAAATACCGGCAAGTGCTGGACACCGGCGTGGCGCTGGAAGAAGAAGTCGAAACGCAAAACCTGCCGGGCCAATCCACCGAATCGCGCTGGCTGCGGCACCAGATCGTCGCCATCGATGACGGCGTGGCGGTCACCACCCGCAACATCACGTCGCGCAAGCGCGACGAGCTGGCGATGCGCAAGCACCAAGCGGAATTGCAGGCCGTCAACGACGCATCGCCGCTGGGCTTGCTGCGCGCCGACGCCAACGGCCATTGCACCTACGTCAACCGCACCTTCGAAGCGATCACCGGCCTGACCCGCGAACAGGCGCTGGGCGACCAGTGGATGGCCGCCGTGCACCCGAACGACCGCATGGTATTGACGGAAGCGCTGGCGCATTTGCGCGATACGCTGAAACCGTTCCAGGACACGTTGCGCTGCGTGCATCCGGACGGCCAGATTGTCTGGACCTCGATGAAAGTGGCGCCCATCATCGTTGATGGCCGGATCGAGGGCTTTGTCAGCACCGTGGACGACATCACCTTGATGCGCAAGTCCGTGATGGCGCTGCGCGAAAGCGAAGCACGCCTGCGCACCATTGCCGATACCTTGCCGGCCATGATCGCCTACATCGACTTCGACGAGGTCTACCGCTTCAACAATATCGCCTATGAGCGGGAATTTTCGCGCAGCGGCATGGACGTGATGGGCAAGACCGTGCGCGAAACCGTGGGCGAGCCGCGCTACGCGTTCCTGGAACCCTACATCCGCCGGGTGCTGGCCGGCGAACCGCTGGCGTTCGAGGAAGACGACGACAGCACCGGCATCGTGCGCACCTTCGAAGTCAACTACATCCCGCAATTCGACGAGGAAGGCGCCGCGGTGGTGGGCTTCCACGTGATGCGCCAGGACATCACGGCGCAAAAGCGCGAACAGCAGCGCTTGCTGAAACTGTCGCAAGTCGATGCGCTGACGGGGCTGACCAACCGCGCCGGCTTCCAGCAAAAACTGGCCGACACCATGCAGTATTGCCGCGACAATGGCGCCATGATGGCGGTTATGTATATGGACATCGACCGCTTCAAGCCGGTCAACGATACCTATGGCCACAGCGTCGGCGATGCGCTGCTGAAAGCCTTCTCGGGACGGCTGGCGCATGCGATGCGCGCCACCGACACCATTGCCCGCCTCGGCGGCGACGAATTCACCATCATCATGGAGCGCATCAGCAAGCGCGAAGACGCCGATGCGGCGGCCGCCAAGATCGTCACCGCGATGCAGGCGCCGTTCGTGCTCGACACCATCACCGTGCACGTGTCGACCAGTATCGGCCTGACCTGGTACAGGGGCGAAGACGTCAGCCCGGCGGAATTGCTGAACCGGGCCGACATGCTGCTGTACCAAGCCAAGCAGGCCGGCCGCAACACGTTCCGCTCCGGCGCGCTGATTCCGGACCTCGACGCGGCCTGACGGCCGGTCCACGCAAATCATTGTGTAATATCGACTATCCCATGCCCGCTCCGCGCGGATTGCAGTATATTGTGCGCTTTTCCGCAAGTTTGACCGGCTATCCATGCGCCTGCTGCACACTTCCGACTGGCATCTGGGCCAGTCGCTGCACAATTACGACCGCCACTACGAGCACCAGTGCTTCCTCGACTGGCTACTCGACACCATCGTGGCCGAACAGGCCGACGCCCTGCTGGTGTGCGGCGATGTGTTCGACAACGCCAATCCATCGGCGGCCTCGCAGCGCCAGCTGTACCGTTTCCTGCGCCAGGTAAAACAGCGCGCGCCGCAACTCGATGTGATCGTCATTGCCGGCAACCACGATTCGCCCGGCCGCCTCGATGCGCCGGGACCGCTGCTGGAAGAACAGGGCACGCGCGTGGTGGGCAATGTGCCGCGCCACGGCGACGGCGCGATCGATGTGGAACAGCTGGTGCTGCCGTTGACGGGCAGCGACGGCAACGTGGCAGCATGGTGCATCGCGATGCCATTCCTGCGCCCGGCCGACGTGCCGCGCATCGGACCGGACGACGGCGATCCCTACCTGGGCGGCATCGCCCTGCTGTACCAGCAGGCGCTGGCCGTGGCGCTTGGGCGCCGCCAGCCGGGGCAAAGCATCGTCGCCATGGGCCACTGCCACATGGTGGGCGGTGAAATGTCGAATGAATCGGAACGCCGCATCGTCATCGGCGGCACGGAAATGCTGCCGTCCGGGATTTTTGGTCCGGACATCGCGTATGCCGCGCTGGGCCATTTGCACCTGGCGCAGGCGGTCGGCAAGCAGCCGCACATCCGCTACAGCGGCAGCCCGCTGCCGCTGTCGTTCTCGGAAGTGCATTACCAGCACCAGGTGCTGCGCATCGATTTGCGCGACGGGCAAGCGGCGGACATTGTCCCGCTGGCGGTGCCGCGCGCGGTGGACATGCTGCGCCTGCCGGAAAAACCGGCGCCCCTGGAACAGGTGCTGGAACACCTGGCCGCGCTGGCGCCGCCGGACGCGCCGTTCGAGGCGCGGCCCTTTGTGGAAGTGCGGGTCTTGCTGGACCAGCCGCAGCCGGGAATGCGGGCAAAAATCGAAACGGCGCTCGAGGGCAAGGCGGTGCGCCTGGCGCGCATCGACACGTCCGCCGTGCGCCGCGCGCCATCGCTGGAAGAAGTCACGGAGTCGCTGGAACAGCTCGACAAACTGCAGCCGGACGACATTTTTAAACGCCTGTACCGGCAGCGTTATGACGCCGAGGCGCCGGCCGAACAGCTGGCCGCGCTGGCCGAATTGATGGCGGGGAGTTAAGCATGCGGATCCTGCGTATCGGCGGTAAAAACCTGGCGTCGCTGGCCAATGAATTTTCCGTGGACTTTGAACAGGAACCGCTGGCTTCCAGCGGCCTGTTCGCCATCAGCGGCCCGACCGGCGCCGGCAAGTCGACCCTGCTCGACTCGCTGTGCCTGGCCCTGTATGACGCCACCCCGCGTCTGTTAAAAGCCATGCGCGGCAGCATGGTGCCCGATGTGGGCGCCGAAACCGTGTCGACCCAGGACACCCGCAACCTGTTGCGGCGCGGCGCCAGCGAAGGCTATGCGGAAGTCGATTTCGTCGGCAGCGACCAGGCCCGCTACCGCGCGCGCTGGGCCGTGCGCCGTTCGCGCAACCGCGCCGAAGGCGCCCTGCAGCCGACCACCATGGCGCTGCACACCTTGCCGGAACTGGTCCCGGTCGGCAATACCAAGACCGAAGTCAAGGCGGAAATCGAAAAGCGCATCGGCCTGTCGTTCGAACAGTTCACGCGCGCCGTGCTGCTGGCGCAAAACGAATTCGCCACCTTCCTGAAGGCCGATGACAACGAGCGCGGCGAATTGCTGGAAACCCTGACCGGCAGCGCGCTGTACAGCGACATTTCCATGCGCGCCTTCGAGCGCGCCAAGCAGGAAACCGCCGCGCTGCAAAAACTCACGTCGCGGCTGGCCGATCAAAAACCGCTGAGCGGCGAAGAACGCGCGGCCCTGCTGGCGCGGCGCGACCAGTCGGAGCAGGCGCTGACCGGACTCGATACCCGCAAGGAAGGCCTGGAACAGCGCCAGCGCTGGTTCGAGCAGGCGGCGCGCTTGCACGCGTCCGAGCAGCAGGCGGAGCAGCTTTTGCAACAGCGCCAGCACGATGTCGCCCTGGCGAAGCCGCGCCGCGATGCCCTGGCGAAGCTCGACGCGGTGCAGGCGGCGCGCCCGCTGGCGATTGACATCGCCCGCATCGAAGCCGATATCGCCACCGCGCAGGCGGCGCAGTCGGCCGGTGCGCAAACCATGGAACAGGCGCTGGCCGGCCACCGGCAAGCAATCACCGCGCAACAGCAGGCCGAAGCCGCGCTGGCGCAGGCCGAACACGCCCAGCGCACGGCGGGCCCGCAGCTGGACCAGGCGCGCGCGCTCGACGCCCGCATCGAAGCGCTGCTGCCGGCCCACAAGCAGGCGTCGGCGCTGCTCGAGACGGCGGAGAAAGCCGATACCCAGGCCAAAGCCGCGCTGCAAGCCAAGCAAAGCGAACGGCGCCAGCTGCAAGCGGCGCAACAGCATGGCCTGGACTGGCTGGCGCGGCACGCGCCCTGGCAGCCGCTGGCCGAACGCTGGGAAAAGTGGGACATCTTGTTTGCGCAGGCGGGCCATGCGCAAACCCAGGCGATTAAACATGCGCAGGCGCTGGCCGCGATCCAGCACAACGGCGCGCGTCACCGCGAAGACGACGCCCGTGGCAAAGCCGCGCTGGCGGCCTCCATCGAAAAGCTCGACGCCGCGCAGGAACAGCGCCGCCAGGCCGATGCCGCGCTGGCCGGGTTTGATGCGGAATCGCTGCAAGCCCACCGCCGCACCCTGGAAGCGCGGCGCGACCAGCTGGCCGGCGCCGACAAGCTGTGGAGCGAGTTGCAGGGCAAGGCCGAGCGCAATGCGCAACTGGACAGCCAGGCCGCCACCCTGCACGCCAGCCGCGCCACGGCGGAAACCGCGCTGTCCGCCGCGCAGCATGGCTATGCCGTCATCATGGCGGAATTCGGCGCGGCGGAAAAAGCGCTGAAACTGGCGCAAGCCGCGTGCGGCGACAGCGTGGAAAAACTGCGCGCCACCCTCGAAGACGAAACCCCCTGCCCGGTCTGCGGCGCGCACGAACACCCGTACCGCCACGACGACGGCGCACTGGCATCGATGCTGCACACCTTGCAGGCCGACGTGCTGCGCTGCCGCGACCAGCTGCAAAGAAATGTGGAACTGCAGGCCGCGCAACGCGCCACCGTGCAATCGTGCATTGAACGCCTGGGCGCGATCGGCATCGAACAGCAGTCATTGCAAGGCGCGCTGGCGCAATTGAGCGCCGGCTGGCTGGCGCATCCGCTGGCACACGAAGCGGCAGCGGCCGCGCCCGATGCCCTCGATCCATGGCTGGCGGGCGGCGAGACGGTCCCCGTCGCCAGTATTGACCTGGTGGGCGCCCGCGCCGCGTGGCTGTCGCAGCAATTGCAAGACCTGCGCACCGGCGTGCAGCAACTGGAACAGCAGGAGCAGGCATGGCGCCGCGCCCAGACCGCGCGCGACGCCGCCCAAAAAGGCGTCGACCTGGCCGTGGCCGAACACCAGCGCGCCCAGGCCGGCGCGACGCAAGCGGCCGCCGCATTGGCGCAGGCCATTGCCGATTACCGCGCGCTCGACGAAAAGCGCATCGAGACCGCGCAGCAGCTCGATGGCCTGCTCGATGAACTCGACAGCGCCTTCAGCGGCGGCGAAGCGCCCAACGATGAATGGAAAGACGCCTGGCGCGCCGCGCCGGATGTTTTTCATGACGCGCGCCGCGTGGAAGCAAAGCAATGGCACACGCAGCGCACCCAGGCCGACGAACGCGCCATCGCGATCGCGCAGCTCGACATCGAAGCGCAGGCGCTGGCCGATGCGCAGGCGCGCACCGGCGCCGCCGCCGGCGCCGCGCGCGAAGCCTATGCCGCCGCCGACACCGGCGTGATCGCGCTGCAGGAACAGCGCATGGCGCTGTGGGGCGGCAAGGAAGTGCGCGACGTCGAAGTGCAGTTGCAGGCGGCGATCGATGCGGCGCGCGAACGCATGGCGGCGCAACAGCAGGCCAGCGCGCAAGCGCTGCAACAGCATGCGCGTGCCGAGGAAGCGTGCGCCCAGGCCGCCGCCCGCGTGGCCGCACTGCGCGATGGCGTGCGCACTGCGGAACAACGGCTGGCGTTGTGGCTGCGCGAATTCAACCGCGAACGGCTGGGCGACGCGGCGCTCGATGCCGTGGCGCCCGCCGTGGCCGACATGTTTGGAGAAGAGTCCGGTGATGCCGCTGTCGCCGCGCATCCGGACTTGCTGACCATGGACGGCTTGCACGCGCTGCTGGCGCAAACCGACGACGAGGTGCGTGCGCAGCGCGACGCCTTGCAGGCGCTGGACCAGGCGGCCGGCAGCGCCGCCACCGTGCTGCAGGAACGCCGCTTGCAACGCGAACAGCACCTCGCCGGCGGCGACAACCAATTTACGGCGGAGACGCTGGCGCAGGCCATGCAGGAACTGGCGCTGGCGCACCGCCAGGCTGCCGACACCCTGGCGGCCGACCGCCTGGCGATTGCGCAAGATGACGACAAGCGCCAGCGCGCCGCCGCCATGATGGATGACATCGAAGCGCAGGAAGCGGTGGAACAGCGCTGGGCGCGCCTGGCGGACTTGATCGGTTCGGCCGACGGCAAGAAGTTCCGCAACTATGCGCAGCAATTCACGCTCGATGTGTTGCTGGGCTATGCCAATGCGCATCTGTCGCACCTGGCGCGGCGCTACCAGCTCGAACGCATCCCCCATCCCACCAACCCGTCGCTGGGTTTGCTGGTGCGCGACCAGGACATGGGCGGCGAATCGCGTTCCGTGCATTCGCTGTCGGGCGGCGAATCGTTCCTGGTGTCGCTGGCGCTGGCGCTGGGCCTGGCGTCACTGTCGTCCAACCGGGTGCGGGTGGAATCGCTGTTCATCGATGAAGGTTTTGGCAGCCTCGATGCGGAAACCCTGCGCGTCGCCATGGACGCGCTCGATGGCTTGCAGGCGATGGGCCGTAAAGTCGGCGTGATTTCACACGTGCAGGAAATGACGGAACGGATTTCCACGCGCATCCTGGTGCAGCCGTCCGCCGGCGGCCGCAGTACGGTATCGGTGCAAGCGTAGGACCGGATTAACGGCGCGTCAGCGGACTTTCACCTCCGGGTCCGCCTTCACCAAATCCCAGCCCAGCTCGCGGCGAATTTGCTGCGGGTCGGGTGGCGGACGCCGCTCTTCCAGCTTTTTCTGCAACCACTGGCGCACAGCTTCCTTGCTTGGTTGTTTCACATGTTCCACAGCGTCCCTCTTCACGAGAATCCGGTCATCCGGTACCTGTTCAACGCGGGCGCGGCGCGGCAGTTGACGCGCGGGGGCCGAATACAACACCTTGTTACAATGTAGTGGTCTTCACCGGCACGCCACCATGGGTATCAGCGCCATTACCGCCACTTCGGGTTCGTATCCGCCTGCCGAGGCATCGGCCGGCGCGGCGCGGGCGCGCCAGGACAAGGTGGAGCTGACGCCGGAACAGCAGGCGCAAATCGACAAACTCAAGGCCGCCGACACCAAGGTGCGCCAGCACGAACAGGCGCACCTGGCGGCGGCCGGCGGCCTGGCCAGCTCCGGGCCGACCTACACGTACCAGCGCGGGCCGAACGGCGTGAACTACGCGGTGGGCGGCGAAGTCAATATCGATACCTCGCCGGGCGGCACGCCGCAGGAAACTATTGCCCGGGCGCAGCGCATCCAGGCCGCCGCCCTGGCCCCGGCAGATCCTTCCGGGCAAGACCGCAGCGTGGCGGCGCGGGCCGGCCAGATGGAACGCGACGCGCGCGCTGAACTGCAACAGGCCTATACAACCGAGGCCAAGCCGCGCCCGGCCATCGATGTCGAGGCATAGCGTACCCGGCGCGCAATGCTAAAATCCGCGTTTTACCTGAAATCTTTTCACCATGTCCAAACCAGCCCGTACCCTGACCTTCAAATGTGTCAAATGCAACAAACCAGTGACCTTGTATCTGCAAAAAGTCTCGGCGTGCTCGCATGTCCAGCCGTACCAGGGCCTGTGCGCTTGCGGTGAACTCCGATTGCACGCCACCGGCCAGGCGGATGCGGTAAAGTCGTTCCTGGAAACCGGTGAAGTGCACCACCATCACCACCACCACTGATCCCGGACCTCAAGAAATCCGGAAATCTGCCGATGTATTAAAGGAAACCACCGATTAGCCCTGCACCAGGTGCTGCCATGACCAATTTAAGCCCTTTGACTTCCCGTTCATTCCTCCCCACCGCGCTGCCTGCCCAGGCGGAGAAAAACGCGCGCGCGGACAACGCGCCGCTGGTGGACAAGGCCAGGAATGACCTGGTGTCGCTGTCAAAAAACGGCATCGACCTGCAGCAGCGGGTGGAATCGCTGGGCCATTCCACGGTCGACCTGGCGCAAAACCTGGTGGGCAGTTTCGCCCAGCAATTGTTTGGCGACGCCGCCAAGGATGCGACGATTTCCTTTGATTCGGTCAGCCTGGACACGTCCGCCTCGTATGCTGCCGGCATCGCGCACACCGAAGGCGCCGGCCGCGTGTCCGACGCGGCCGCCTTCAGCCTGACGGAAAGTTCGCACTTCATCGGCAAAGGCACGATCACCACAGCCGATGGCCGCACCCTCGATTTCGAAGTGGAAGTGCAATACGATTACGCGCTGGAAGCCGCCGCCAGCCGCAGCCAGTCGGCCCAGGGCGCGCTGCCGGGCAAATCTGGCGAAGCGCCCCGCTCCGCCGCCGATCCGTTGCCAGAAATCAAGTTCCCGGACATCCGCTTCCCCGGCAGCCTGCAAGACTTGTTCCGCCTGTTCGACAAACCGTTGAAAGCCGACGTCGTGCAACAAGACCAGGGCCAGGGCAACGACCAGAAACTGGGCTCGCTGTCCCTGCGCCTGCTGAGCCTGGTCGACAGCAAGGGCCCGCAAGACATTTACCACCCATCCGACCGCTCCAAGGCCGTGGCCAATGCCTATGGCAAGGAAGCGCTGCCGGCCACACCGGGCGCGCTGGCCGATGCCCAGGCGGACGCCGTTGCCGATGCCGTCGCCAACAATGCGGCGGAGTCCGCGACGACCGACGCTGCCACAGCGGCGCCAGCCACCGCACCCGCAGCCGAACCGGCCGTAAACACGGCAGCCAGCACGGCGGCGAATACCGTGGAAACGCCGGAACAAACCGGCTAAGTTCCCGGCCCCGTATAATAGGGATCGCCCAGCGAACCGCCGCCCTTGCGCGGCGGTTCTGCCGTTTACACCCTACAACAAGAAAATCCCCATGGAATCCACCGCGCCCCAACTCATCCACTGGACCGAAAACGGCGAACAGCGTTCCGCCCGCTGGCGCTCCGAAAGCAACATGCCGCCGCCGAAACGGGTCGTCATCGCCGACGACACCACCAATGCCGACACCGCCTACCGCCTCGCCTGCGAAGGCACAGCGCTGCTGTGGCGCGGCGATTATCAAAACGCGAAACAGTTGTTGCAAGCACTGGCGCGCCGCGCCGACCACAAGGGCGGCGGAGGCAAGCGCAAGGCCAAGGCCGCCAAGGCGCCCGCCACGCCCACCGAAGCGTTCCATCTGCACCGCCAGGCGCAATCGCAGCGCGGCCGCACCCTGGCCATGCTGCTGATTCCGTTCGATGCGGATTACACCATCCCGCTGCGCCGCGCGCCGGACGTGAAGCTCGCGTGCAATGAAGCGTACGGCAAAGGCGAGCAACCCTTCATCGCGTCGCTGCGCGAATTGCTGGGCCTGATCGGCGCCCACGAATGGCGCCGCAACGGCGTCATGATTCCCGCGCTGGGCGAACGCATCCATCCGCATTACGGCGTGTTTTCGCCGGTGCGCGGCGAATACGTGGCACTGGTCAACGAAACACCGTTGCCGCGCGGCACGCAACTGGCGTTCGATATCGGCGTCGGCACCGGCGTGCTGTCGGCCGTGCTGGCGAAACGCGGCATTGCCCGCGTCATCGCCACCGACCAGGATCCGCGCGCGCTGTCATGCGCCAAGGAAAACCTGGCGCTGCTGGGCGTGCAGCAACAGGTGGAACTATTGAAAACCGATTTGTTCCCGGAAGGCCGCGCCAGCCTGGTGGTCTGCAATCCCCCATGGGTGCCGGCACGCCCCAGCTCGCCCATTGAATATGCGGTGTTCGATCCGGACAGCGCCATGCTGCGCGGCTTCCTGGCGGGCTTGAAAGACCACCTGCTGCCGGGCGGCGAAGGCTGGTTGATCCTGTCCGACCTGGCCGAACACCTGGGCTTGCGTCCCCGCGAGCAATTGCTGGAGTGGATCGCCGCCGCCGGGCTGACCGTCAAGGACCGCCACGACGTGCGCCCCGTGCATGCCAAGGCAGCAGACGCCACCGATCCGCTGCACGCGGCACGGGCCGCCGAAGTGACTTCCTTATGGCGTTTGGCAGCGATTTCCAGCTAATTTTATAATTTCCTTGCATAAAGGAACGTGGGCCGTTATAGTTACGGCCTCAGACGCGGGGTGGAGCAGTCTGGCAGCTCGTCGGGCTCATAACCCGAAGGTCACAGGTTCAAATCCTGTCCCCGCAACCAGATTCAGAAAAGCCGGTGATTTCAATAGAAATCACCGGCTTTTTGCTTTTCCGAGGCGCTCCACTTAGTGAGCCACGCGCATGCGAATCGAAGCGCCCCGCCTTATCCGCAACCGACCGGCGTCTATTATTTCCGCGTCAAACTCGAGGAGGCCCTGGAGGTCCAACTCATGGGGCGTTATCTGCGAGATGAAAACACTCGCTGGGGCATACTTCTGCTGGTCTATCAGACCGAGCGAGCGGAGGGTTGGGAGAAGCCGTCAGGATCAGGTTACTGGACCTTTGCCGAGGTTGTGGAGCATCTTCGAGCCCGCGCCCGCGACATAGCGGCCAAGGACAGCCTGGCGCCGCAGATGCGTGTGTGTGTAATCGATGTGTCCAAGGTTCCTCGAAAGCCTCCTAAGAAGCCGAGTTAGATTAGAGCCGCTGACAGGGGGGATGTCCCATTTTTCGCCACCAGTCTAATTTGTCTGAAACAGCACAAGTTCGGTCTAGTCATGTCCAGAATCGCCAAGGCGCCAGATTTTCTAGACCGAACTCGCCTCTGCAGGAAAATCCTTAGACCGGGCTAGCCTACCAGCCCGCACCAGACTAGACCACCTTGGACATTTCAATTTTCCCGATAGACCGCTGTTGCAGCAGATTATCAAAGCGCGTTCTGCAATCGGCCGCGCGGATCCAGTAATCATCGCCCGGAAAGCGCAGCCAAACAAAACGCCATGCGTTGCGCCCCTTGGCGTGGCGATTGGCGAATAACGACGGCGTCAACGATGTACCATCTTCGGAAACGATGTGATCGCCTACCACCTTTGCGAATTCAACGTTGTCGCAGTGACTGGTTCGTAAGCTGGTTCCGTCGGGCAAGAAAATGCTCTTCCACTGAAATCCGCGCATGGCCCGCCCGTTCCTGCGCAGTGCGAGCTGCTCTTTATCAAGCGCCAACCATCGCTGCACCAAGTCAGTCACGAAGGCCTCCAGCTTGACACTTGGACGTGTTTCCATAAGGTGTAGTTCGAGGTCCAGTAAATCCCCTATGGGCAGGTAGATCGGCCGCTTCGGTTCATATGCCATGATTCAATCCTTTCGAGATGTGTCTAAAGATTGGACCGGTGAAATGGAATATGGTTCGTTTTAGCGTTTCGCCCTTTGGCACTGGATCAAACTAGACTTTCGCCATGAATTTGTAGACGATTCTCGACTCCCGCCCCGGGGTTTTCGCCCGAACTGGACGCAGGTGACCCCAAATATACTGATCTAGACCATGGATTATTTTGGCATGCCCCCCATGCTCTCGGAGACGCGGCAAGCACTGGCGAGCCACCCCTACAGGACGGGGTCCGCCAGCCTTCAGACGGACGTCGTGACGTTCCCTTGCGCAACTTGCCCCCACCCTATATAATTGCGGCCTCAGACGCGGGGTGGAGCAGTCTGGCAGCTCGTCGGGCTCATAACCCGAAGGTCACAGGTTCAAATCCTGTCCCCGCAACCAGATACTAAAAAGCCGTTGCCATGCAACGGCTTTTTGCATTGGCAGACGCGAAATGATGACGCCACACTCCCTTTCCCGCTGGACGGCGATGCTGCTGGTGACTGCATGCCTTACTGGTAACGCGCAGGCGGCTGACGCGCCAGCCTGGCCCGACACCTATGTGCGCCGGCTGCAGGCACAAGCCCTGCTGCAGACCCTGAACGCCAATATCCTCGCCAGCACCAGCGCCACCTTGACCCTGGAAAAATGGTGTGCCGACCATGGCATGGCCGGCGACGCAAAAATCGTGGCGCGGCAACAGCCCAACGCCAACCTGCCCGCCACGCCGGAGCAGCGCGCCAGACTATCCGTGACACCGGATACGCCACTGAAATACCGCCGCGTGCAACTGTATTGCGGCGAGCACTTGCTGTCCGAAGCGGATAACTGGTACGTGCCCGGCCGCCTGAGCGCCGCCATGAACCAGTTGCTGGAACAGACCGACACCCCGTTCGGCAAAGTCGTGTTGCCGCTGGCGCCCTACCGCCGCACCTTCGCCGCGAAAACCCTGTGGTCGCCGTTGCCCGAGCACTGGGAAAGCCTGCCGGCGCCAAGCACCGTCAACGTCAGCGCCACCGCCACCGTCGCAACGGGCGCGGCACCGGCCATGCCGTCGACGCCTGCGATGCCAGCCTTACTGCCCATCCCCGCCGCCCTGTTCGAGCACCGCGCCGTGCTGTACACGCGCGACCACGAACCGATCGCGGAAGTCAGGGAAACGTACCAGCGCGGACTGCTCAACTTCCCGCCGCCCGCCACACCGTAATCGCCGCAGCACCGCAACGCCACCGCCCGCCCCCCATTGTGGCGCTGGGCCACGACGAGCATGGGAGCATTCCGCCATGCCCATCGCGGTTGGCTCAGGCACTAAATTGGCTCAGGAACGAAACCGCGCCTGAGCCAGAGTCCAGCTACCGCCGGCTCCTCCGAAGAACCGGCATCCCCGCCATCACAGCTGCTGCGTACTCAGCCGGCTGATCACGTCCGCCTGCGCCGGGAAATCCGCCCTCAACCGCGCCAGCTGCTGCGCCGTGGGCAAGGCCGGATCAGCAGCCTCCCAGCCCGGCGCCAAGCTGCAGCCAAACAAGCCATAGCCCCCTTCCAGGATTTCACCGCCAAACCAGCTGCCGTGCGGCGCCACGGCCTGCAAGGCTTGCCCGCGCGACGGATCGGAACCGACATCCGTGACCAGGTAGCGCCCGTCCGGCGTAAAGCAGTGCAAACGAATCGGGTTGCCCGCATGGTAAAACCATTGCTCGTCCTGGTTCAGGCTGTGCAGCTGCAACACTTGCGGATCCTTGAGCAGGTAGTAATTGGTCGAGTAAAGCCGCCGGTCGCCATTGAAACGGTCCGGCAGCGCAAACTTCAGCGTGCCCTCCCCCGCACTGGCGACGGGCGCAAAGTACCCGCCCAGATCGATCCGCTTCAGGTTCAGTTTCGCGATCCAGTCGTCCGCACTGTCCTGCAACGCGAAGCAGACCGTGATGCCGATGATGTCGCCGGTGCCGGGCTGGCGCAACAGCCCTTTTTGCGTGACGATCTGCACTTCCCGCATGCCGCCCTTGCCATCCGGGACGGTAATGCTTTCATGCAGATTCAACACGGGCTTGCCGCTGGCCATCACTTCCTGGTCATATTTGACATGCTCGGCACGCTGGTCGACCTTGCCGATGATGTCGTCCTTGGTTTGTCCGGTGAGCCGGGCGAAGTTCTCATTACACCAAAGGAAGGTGGAGTTTTTATCTTTAAAACACAGATAAATGCCATCGCACCGGTCCATGACGTCTTCCACGCTCATCGGCGGGACCGTCTTCAGGACGCTCTCAAGCATGGCCGTCTCCTTTGCGAGCCAGTTTGTCCGCCAGGTCTTGCGCCAGCGCCACCATGGTCATGGTGGGATTCCACGACCCGCCCTGCGGCCACAGGCCGCCGCCCGTCACGTACACATTGGTGCTGCTGCGCAGCTTGTAGTCCAGGTCGACCGGCGCCTCTTCGCCTTCGCCGATAAACAGCGACGACCCTTCATGCACCAGCCCGGGCACGCGGCGCTGCGCCACGGCCGGCCGCTCGGCCGCCCAGTAACCCGCGTCCGGGTTCGACGGCTCCGGCGTGCCAACCCAGTACTCGGTCTGGCCCGCGCCCTTGCCCAGCACACGCTCGAGGATATCGAAGGTGGCGTCATCCATCGCATCCCAGGTTTGCAGGTCGGCTTGCGTTTCCTGGATTTGCAGCAGGGAATTGGTCACCGGATTGCCATCTTGCGGGTTACCGCGGAACCAGGTCTCGCTGTTGCGGTAATCGAGTTCGCCCAGCACCGCGCAAACGAACACCACGTGATCGGGCGACGTTTCCAACTGCGTCTGGGTGGCGGTGGCCACCACGTCCGGCATGTAGCGCAGCGCCGTGCCGGCATTTTGTTTTGGATTCTTGTCCGACAGCGCCGACAGCTGGATATGGAATTGCTGCTTGTAGTCGCCGTTGGCGACACCGGCCACATAGCAGGCGCCCAGTTCCAGGTCGCCGAAATCGCTGTTCGGATCGAGCAGCGCTTTCGGCACGCGCGCCACGATGGCGGTAATGAAGTGCGCGGTGAAGCGCTCGCCCACATTGGGTGCATCCGGGAAGGAATTGCGCACCAGAGTGGCGGGCGGCAACGTCCCCATTGCCAGGATCAGGTTGGCGTTCCCCAGCGGCAGGATGCCGCGCGAGGTTTGCAGCGCGGTGGCCACGCCATCCTGCTGCAGGATTTTTTCCACCTCACAGTGCGTGGCGATATCGATGCAGCCGCCGGCACTGCCCGCGCTGCCGAGGCGCACCCCGGCCAGCGCCAGCAATTCGCCCGGCGTGGAGAATTTCTGGAAGTCGATGCCGTCGGTGCTTTCCGCATTGCAGGCCAGCGGCGCCGCTTCCGTGCGGTACACGCCGGGTATCGCGGCGTCTTTCAGCAGTCCCTGCACGGTGTCCTGCAGCGCGCCATACACGGGACGGGTCTTGGCCACGGCCTGGGCCTCGGCGACAGTGCGCTGCTTGTCGATCTCGTCCACTTTTTTCACGCGCAACAGCTTTTCCGCCGAGCCGAAATTTTCCCGCGCGGCGCCGATGGTCGCGCGCGGCCAGCCATCCATTTCGTCAAGGTTCGGGCGCGGGCACCAGGCCGACCACAAGGTCGAGCGGCCGCCGAAGAATGGCACCATGCCATGCTGCCAGTGGATGTAGCGCTGCTGCTCCGGCGTGCCGGCCACGGTCTTCGCGGACAAGGTCCAGGGGAAGGTCTCCGACAGGCCGCCGATCGTGTTCTTGAATGGCAGCGGCAAATTCTGGAAGTGTTCCGGCAGGAAGAACGATCCGCGCTCGACAATGAGGATGTTCGCCTGCGGATGCTTTTCACGCGTGCGCTGCGCGAACGCCAGCGCGCAAAAACCGGAGCCGATGATCACATGGTCATACGGCACGGTCTCGCGTGCCTGCTTCCATCCCGCATTGGAAAGGAAGAACAAATGATCCATGACTTCCTGGCTGGTCGGCGATTGCGGACCCGGGGTGGGAAAACCGTGTTGCAGCTTATCCGATGCGGCAGCGCTCATGCATGTCTCCTGTTGAATTGTCCGGTGGAATGCCGGCCAACGGCCGGTCGAGACAGCGTATTACGCGGCAATTTTTCCAGGTAAACATTTTTTCATTGGCGAAATTAGCCTTGCACCGTGGAAGCTTCATAGGCAGGCCATACGGCTTGCCGTTAAAACAACTTGCATCCGGCAATCATTTTTTCCCCGCTAAATTAACATTTAAAAATTTGTAGACAAATGGCAACGCTATCAAAAACGCCTGTAACGTTTTGTAGGCTTTGCATAGTCGCAACAAAATTCCCACACGCAAGTGCTACACTTTGCCACTTGTAAAAATCCCTGATAAGGAGCTGCGCGTGACCGACAACAACGCCCCGGAACGTCCTTCCCGCCGCCGTATTTTCCAGGCGGCCGCCGCCACCGGCCTCGCCGCCACCTTGCCGTCCGCCGCGGTCGACGCCAAGGCGGCAACCAAGACCGCCGTCAAGCCGGTTTCGCTCGATGCCAAGCTCAAGGAGCACGTGAAAAACGTGGTCGTGATTTACCTGGAAAACCGCAGCTTCAACAACCTGTTTGCCGACTTCCCGGGCCTGGCGTCGCCGCTGGCCGGCCTGAAGCCTGAGCAATACCAGCAAAAAGATTACGACGGGACCAATCTGCCTGCCCTGCCGAAAATCTGGGGCGGCATGGTGCCGGATGCGCAAACCATCGGCGGCACCAAATACCTGATCGGTGAAGACGACGTCAAAGGCTTGCCCAACGCCCCCTTCAAACTCAGCACCCAGGATGGCAAGCCCTTGCCGGAATCAGTCATCACGCGCGACCTGTGGCATCTGTTTTACCAGAACCAGATGCAAATCAATGGCGGCAAGAATGACGGCTTCGTTGCCTGGGGCAACACCGGCGGCATGGTGATGGGGTATTACGGTGAAACCGCGGCCAACCTGGGCCTGTACCAGCTGGCGCGCCAGTACACCCTGTGCGACAACTTCTTCATGGGCGCGTTTGGCGGTTCGTACCTGAACCACCAGTTCCTGATCAGCGCCCGCCCGGCGGAATTCAAGAACGCGTCCGGCACCGCCGCGAAAAAGAAAATCTGCGTGCTGGCCGACGGCGACACCGGGACCCGCCTGGCCATCTCGCCCGACAGCCCGAAATCCGCCATGGACGGCAAACCCGTCTACGTCAACGATGGCTCGATTTCGCCGGACGGCTATGTGATCAATACCATGGCGCCGCCATACCAGCCGAGCTGGATCAAGCCCGCGCCGGGCGGCGATCCGAACCTGGCCAGTTCCAATGAAGCGTATTACCAGCCGCCGCAAAGCTATGACACGATCGGCGACTTGCTGTCGGCCAAGGGCGTCAGCTGGGCCTGGTATGGCGCCGGCATGCAGGCCGCGCTCGATGCCAAAGGCGGCGGCCCGAAGCCCAATTTCCAGTACCACCACCAGCCCTTCAATTACTTCACGCAATTCGCCCCGGGCAGCCGCGCCCGCGCCGAACATTTGCGCGATGGCGGCTTGGGTGACAGCCCGCTGTCGAACAAATTCCTGGCCGACGTGGTGGCGGGCAAGCTGCCAGCCGTCACGTTCTACAAGCCGCAAGGCAACCTGAACTTGCACGCCGGGTATTCCGATATCGAATCGGGCGACCAGCACGTCACCAACGTGATCGCCCACCTGCAGAAATCCCCGCAGTGGAACAACATGGTGGTGGTCATCACCTTCGATGAAAACGGCGGCTGGTGGGACCACGTGGCGCCGCCGAAAGGCGACCGCTGGGGCCCGGGTTCGCGCATTCCCGCCATCATCGTGTCGCCGCACGCGAAAAAAGGCGCGGTGGACCACAATTTTTACGACACCACGTCGATCCTGCGCTTTATTTCGCGCCTGCATGGTTTGCCCATGCTCGAGGGCATCAAGGTGCGCAATGACGCGTTTGCCGCGCGCGGCGCGCCGCCGCCGGGGGATTTGACGGGGGCGCTGAGTTTTCGCTGAGTTGTCACGGGGCCCGACGGATCTAGGTTTGTCGCGCCGCATGTGATACACTCCATGCCGCTTTACATTGCCAAGCCCGACTCTCGCAGCCGGGCTTTTGTTTTGAATGAGAGATAAAAAAGACAACGCGACGATAGACTTGCCGGGCTTTGGTCCGGCCGCGCCGATGGAGCCGGAGCCGAAACGCCCGCCGCCACCGCGCGTGCGCCGCGCTGCCATGAAACAGGTGCAGCTCGAGCTGCTGGAAGAGACCGATACCAGCGGCCTGCCAGTATGGAAGCGCGACGATGGCCTGGACCTGACCGGTTTACCGGTCTGGCAAAAAGACTGAATCGGCGCCTCCGCGCCGTCGCCGATCAGCAACCTCTTGTTCCCGCCGCGGGAATTCACCTTGCCGTCCACGCCGCAAACGCGGCACACTGAACGGCGCCGCCCATCAACCACAGCCGCCGCTTCTGTCCGCCGCTTCCGCCAACCGCATCCGTCCACACTATGTCCACTGCCTTCGATACCCTGCCCCTGCCTTCCGCCTTCATCGCCAACCTTGACGTGCTCGGCTACAAGCACATGACGCCGATCCAGGCCGCCACCCTGCCGGCCGTGCTGGAAGGCCGTGATTTGCTGGCGCAAGCCGCCACCGGCAGCGGCAAGACCGCCGCCTTCGGCATTGGCATGCTCAATAAACTCAATCCCGCCTGGTTCGCCACGCAGGGGCTGGTGCTGTGCCCGACGCGCGAACTGGCGGACCAGGTGGCCAATGAATTGCGCCGCCTGGCGCGCGGCGTCGGCAACGTGAAAATCCTGGTGCTGACCGGTGGCATGCCAATGCGCCCGCAAATCGCTTCCCTGGAACATGGCGCGCACATCGTGGTGGGCACGCCTGGCCGCATCCGCGATCACATCAGCCGCCAGACCATCAACCTGTCGACCGTTGGCACCCTGGTGCTGGACGAGGCGGACCGCATGACGGACATGGGCTTTTATGACGAAATCGCCGGCATCGTGTCGGCTTGCCCGAAACGCCGCCAGACCCTGCTGTTCTCGGCAACGTACCCGGACGATATCCGCGCCGCGACGGAGCCGTTCCTGGCCGACCCGGTCGAAGTCATCATCGAAGCGCAGCACGACAACAGCAAGATCGAACAGCGTTTTTATGAAGTCGGCTACGACGACCGCGACAAGGCGGTCGGCCGCTTGCTGAAACACTTCAATCCCGCCTCGGCGATTGCCTTCTGCAATACCAAGGTGCATTGCCGCGAACTGGTGGAATCGCTGCGCGCCGATGGCTTTACCGCATTGGCGCTGTATGGCGAACTGGAGCAGCGCGAGCGCGATGAAATCCTGGTGCTGTTCTCCAACCGCAGCGCCAGCGTGCTGGTGGCCACCGACGTGGCCGCGCGCGGCCTCGACATTTCCAACCTGGAAGCCGTGATCAACGTCGACGTGTCGAAAGATACCGAAGTGCACATCCACCGCATTGGCCGCACCGGCCGTGGCGATGAACAGGGCCTGGCGCTGTCGCTGTGCGCGCCGAATGAAAAGAAATGGGTCAAGCTGATCGAGGAATACCAGGGCGCTCCGGTGCAATGGCACGACCTGGGCGACCTGCCGGACAATGAAGATTCGGTGGCCGACCCGGCGCCGATGATGACCCTGTGCATTTTGGCCGGCAAGAAGGACAAGCTGCGTCCGGGCGACGTGCTGGGCGCGCTGACCGGCGACGGCGGCTTGTCGAAGGAACAGGTCGGCAAGATCAATGTGTCGGAATTCATGACCTATGTCGCGATTGACCGCCGTGTCGCATGGGACGTGTTTGGCCGCCTGACCAAAGGCAGCCGCGAAGGCGCCGACTTCGGCAGTTTCAAGGGCCGCAACTTCAAGATGAAGTTCATCGAGGTATAAATCTGCTACAGTGGCCAGATCACATCTGGCACGGAGCACATTATGCGTATCGGTCTGTCGGGCATCATGGTGGACAACCAGGACAAGGCGCTGGCGTTTTATACCGGCGTGCTGGGTTTTACGGTGAAAAACGATCTCCCGATGGACCCGTTCCGCTGGCTGACGGTGACGTCGCCGGAAGGCGCCGAGGGCGTGGAACTGGTGCTCGAACCAATTGGCTTCCCACCCGCCCACGCCTACCAGACGGCGCTGTTCGCGGCCGGCATTCCCGCCACCGCTTTCCTCACCGATAACATCGACGCGGAATACCGGCGCCTGAAAGAACTGGGCGTGGTATTCCGGGGCGAGCCCAGCAACATGGGGCCGATTATCGGGGTGATGTTTGAAGATACCTGCGGCAACCTGATCAACCTGGTGCAGCCGCTTTAATCTTATAATCCGAACAAGTCGCGCGCGTTCAGCAGCGCATAAATGATTTCCGGCTTGCGCTTCATGCAGCGCCGGATCGCGGCGGGAATCGCTTCCCGCGTCTTGCGGCATAACCCCTTTTTCTCGGCCAGTGCGATGGTCAGGCCCATCACGGTGCGCACTTCATTGTCGCCCGGCTCGATGGTCAGCACGATGCCCAGCTGTTGCTCCAGCTTGGACCGCACGCGCAGCAATTCCTCGTAGGTTTCAATCGCTTCGATGCGTTCGCACAGGCGCTTTTCCTCGTCCTTGGTCAGGCGCAGGATGGTGCAGTCGGCGCCTGGCGTGTCCAGCAAATCGTCGCGCTGGCATACGCAGGCGCCAGGCGGGCATTCTTTGCGGATGGGGAACGGCAAGTCCGGCATGGCATCCTTCATGTGGGTGTGCCAGTGCAGGATAAGCCAGGCCCGCCGCCTTCGTCAAACCGTCAGCGTCGGCGAAATGGTGGCCGGGAATTGCGGCGCCTTGCGGTGATGCGTGGCTTGCTCGAACGCGTAGGCCATGCCGATCAGGCTGGCGTCGCTGTATGGCGCGCCCACCAGCGACAATCCGACCGGCAAGCCATGCACATAGCCGGCCGGCACCGTGATGTGCGGATAGCCGGCCACCGCGGCGGGCGATGAAAAACTCATGCCGGTGTTGTCGCCGGAAATGAAGTCGGTCAGCCACGCGATGCTGCCGGTGGGCGCCACCAGCCCGTCCAGCCGGTGCTCGGCCAGCACCTGGTCGATGCCTTCGTCGCGCGCATAGCGGTGGTTGTGCGCCAGCGCATCAAGGTACGCCTGCTCGTCGAGCCCGCCCTTGGCTTGCGCCCGCTCCAGCACATCCTGGCCGAAGTACGGCATTTCCTGCGCACTGTGGCGGCGGTTGAATTCAATCACGGCCGCCATGTCCCGCACCGCCGCGCCGGGCGCGTATTGCTTCAGGTATTGCGCCAGCCCTGCCTTGAATTCATACAGCAGTACATCCATTTCCGTGTCGTCATAGCGGCTCACGTTCGGCACCTGCACATCCACCAGGATCGCACCCTGCGCCTGCAGTACCTGCAGCGCGGCATTGATTTGCGCATCGACATCGGCCCGGTGGCCAAAGAAGTTGCGCGCCACGCCCAGGCGCTTGCCTTGCAGCGCGTTGGCGTCCAGCGCCTGCGCATAATCGGCGGTGCGGCCACGGCAACCTTCGGTCACCGGGTCGTCCGGGTCACAGCCCGCCATGGCGGTCAGCATCAGCGCGGCGTCCGCCACGCTGCGCGCCATCGGGCCGGCGGTGTCCTGCGCCTGCGCAATGGGAATGATGCCGCTGCGGCTGACCAGCCCCAGGGTCGGCTTGATGCCGACCAGGCCGCAAATCGAGGCGGGCGACACGATGGACCCGTCGGTTTCCGTACCGACCGCAATGGTGGCCAGGGCCGCCGCCACCGCCGCCGCGGAGCCGGAACTCGAACCGCTGCAATTGCGGTCCAGCGCATACGGGTTGCGCGTCAGGCCGCCGCGCGCGCTCCAGCCGCTGACCGACTGCGACGACCGCATATTCGCCCATTCCGACAAATTGGTCTTGCCGAGGATGACCGCGCCGGCGGCCCGCAGGCGCGCCACCAGGCAAGCGTCGCGCGCGGCCTTGACGCCGGCCAGCGCCAGCGACCCCGCCGTGGTGCACATGCGGTCGCCGGTGGCGATGTTGTCTTTGATGAGCACCGGGATGCCGTGCAACGGCCCGCGCACCTTGCGGTGCAGCCGCTCGCGGTCCATCTCCAGGGCGATCTTCAGCGCTTCCGGATTGAGTTCAATCACGGCATTGAGGCGCGGACCGGATTTGTCCACGCTTTTGATGCGCGCCAGGTATTGCGACGTCAGCGCGTGCGAGGTCAGCTTGTGCGCCGCCATGAGTTCTTGCTGCGCCAGCACGCCGGCATCGAGGATGCCGGGTTTATACATCGATGCCGGCGTTGCCGCCTGCAATGGCGGCGCCACGGCGGGCGCGGCCATTGCCGCCGGGTGTGACGGCAAGGTGGCCGCGTCGGTGCGCGACAGGCCGGCGGCGGCTCCGGCCGCCAGCCCCATCCGGACAAAGTCCCTACGATCCATGCCAACTCCAGGCGTGGTGCATGGCGGGGCCATTGCCCCGCTGCATCCGCAGCCCGATTTACTCTGTCGATGACACCAGAGGTTGCTCAGCAGTACCGTGCGGCGGTTTTTTTGTTAGTTGATGCACAATTTATCGGCCAAATTTCGACAACCTTTAAGACACTTTTCTTACGATAATGCAAGCCAACACATCAACTATCATCCAAAGTGGCGTCACCGCCACCGACATCGGTCCGCGCCAGTCCGGCAATGGCCGTTTTGCCGCCTTCACCACCAATCAGAACTTGTCTGATTCCGATACCAACCTTGCCACGGACATCTACGTCCGCAACCTGCAAACCGGCACCGTGGTGCTGGCATCGAGCGCCGCCGGTGGCGCCACGGCGCTGGCCGGGGCCTCATCCGGCGCCAGCCTCAGTGCCGATGGCCAGACCGTGGCATTCCAGTATACCAACGCCAGTGCGCTGGTCGACATCCTGGTGAAAAACCTGGCGACCGGGGCGCTGACCAACGCGTCCACCGACAGCGGCGGCGCGGACGCCAACGGCCACAGTTACAACGCCGAGCTTGCCGGCAATGGCCGCTACGTTGCCTACCTCAGCAAAGCGACCAACCTGGTGGCCACCGACACCAACGGCCGCGATGACGTCTTCCTCAAGGACTTGCAAACCGGCGCCGTGCGCAATATCTCCACGACGGCTGCCGGTGTGCAAGCCGACGCGGACAGCAAGGAAATCGCGATCTCGGCCGATGGCCGGCTGGTGGCGTTCACCAGCTATGCCGCCAACCTGGTGCCGAATGACGGCAGCAATGCCGACATCTTCGTCAAGGACACGGCCAGCGGCAGCCTGCAGCGCATCAGCACGGATTCGTCGGGCAACGCCGCCAATGGCAACAGCGACCACGCGGCATTTTCCGCCAATGGCCGCTACGTGGTGTTTGCCAGCCAGGGCAGCAACCTGGTGCAGGGCGACACCAATGGCACGCGCGATATCTTCCGCAAGGATTTGCAGACCGGTGAAACCGTGCGCGTTTCCGTCACGGCCGATGGCGTGCAAGTGACGGGCGATTCCAGCGACGCATCGGTTTCCGCCGACGGCCGCTACATCGCGTTTTCCAGCACGGCCCGCTTCACGGCGGGCGATGCCGATGGCAAGTCCGACATCTTTATCAAGGATATGCAAACCGGCGCCGTGACGCGCCTGTCGCAGTCGGGTTCGGCCAGCGACTACAACTACCTGGAAGGCGGCGCGCTGGCCAATGACACGCTCAGCGTGCTGTACACGAATTACAAATTCACGGCCGGCAAGGCCACCGATGTGCGCAACCTGGTGAAAGCCGATGTCGGCGCCGGCTTTGGCGACCTGGCCGGCCAGACCATCAATGGCGGCGCCGGCGTCGACACGATCCTCGCCAACCAGGGCGCCGACCGCATCACGGGCCTGGGCGGCAATGACGTCATCGATGGCGGCGGCGGCGTCGATACCGCCGTCTTCCTGGGCGCGCGCGCCAATTACACGATCGCATCCGGCACCGGCGGCCTGACGGTGACCGATAACACGGGCGCCGACGGCGTTGACGTGCTGGCCAATGTCGAGCGCCTGCATTTTGCCAATGCCGATGTGGCCTACGATATCAATGGCAATGCCGGCATCGCTTACCGCATTTACCAGGCCGCCTTCGACCGTACGCCGGACGCCGCCGGCCTTGGCTACTGGATCAAGCAAATGGATAACGGCGTCAACCGCTTTGACGTGGCGAAATCGTTCCTGGCTGGCGCGGAAGCGCAAGCGGTGTATGGCGCCAACCCCGGCAACGCCACCGCGCTGAACCTGTTCTACAACCACGTGCTGCACCGCAGCGCCGACAGCGCCGGGTTTAATTACTGGCTCAATATCCTCGATACCGGCGTGGCGTCGCAGTCGGCCGTGCTGGCCAGTTTTGCGGAAAGCGCGGAAAACCAGGCGGCGCTGATAGGCGTGATGCAAAACGGCATGACGTACACGCCGTGGGCTGGTTAACACCCTAAAAAAAAACGCTGCACCAATGTGCAGCGTTTTTTTTTCGACGGCCGGCGTATTAGTTACGCACGACTTTCTTGTACTCGTGGGTACGGGTGTCGATTTCAATCACGTCGTCCTGGCTCACGAACAGTGGCACCTGGATGGTGAAGCATTTCGATTCGATCGCGTTTTCGATCTTCGCTTCTTTCAGCACGTTACCCGAGGTGTTGCCCTTGACTGCTGGCTCCGAGTAGATGATCTGGCGAGCGATGGTGGTTGGCAGTTCCACGGAGATGGCTTTGCCATCGTAGAACACGGCTTCGCATTCCATACCGTCTTTCAGGTAGTTGATGGCTTCGCCCAGGTTTTCTTCTTCGATTTCGTACTGGTTGTACTCTTCATCCATGAAGACGTACAGTGGGTCAGCGAAGTACGAGTAGGTCACTGGCTTCTTGTCCAGAACAACCACGTCGAACTTGTCGTCGCCACGGAAGACGTTTTCCAGCGGAGCGTTCGTCAGCAGGTTTTTCATCTTCCATTTGTAGGTGAAGCCCGTGCGGCTCGAACCGTTGACGTCGGAACGCAGAACGATGAAGGGCTTGGCGTCAACCATGATGATGTTGCCAACACGAATTTCTTTTGCGGGTTTCATAGCGAATTTACTTAAAAAGTAGGTTGCGTAAAAATCATCTGCGCCTGTTGGCTCACGCCGTCAGCCCAGGTGTGATCGGATAAAAATACGTTGCAGAGTAACCGCGCATTATGCCGGTTTTTTCTTTGACCGTCTACCGGAGCGAGCGGGCGAAGCCCAGCAGGTTCGATGCCAGGTCGCCATGGGCCAGCATTTGCTGCTCCCATTCGGCGGCCCGGGCCGCCAGACCCGGCAAGGCCGTGTGGAGCGCTTGCCACAGGACGGGCCAACCGCCCTGCCCCCCGGCCTCTTGCGCGCCGTTCCAGCACAGTGAAAAATCGTTCAGCGCGCCATGCCGGCCGTCCGCATAGCGCTGCAGGAAGGCACGCAATTTCTTGTGATGCAAGTTTTCATCTTGGGCATAAATATGCCAGACGAACGGTTTGCCGGCCCACTGGGCGCGCACCCACGAATCCTCGCCGCGCACAAAGTTCACGTCGCACGCCCACAGCAGGCGGTCGTAATCCGGTTGCGGGATGAACGGCAGCACCCGGATCGTCAGCGCGCCGCGCGTCACGGCTTCGCCCGCCTTGGGCGCATGGCCAAAAAATGCCTGCACGGCATCCACCGCCACGCCTTCCGGCGCCAGGCACGTCACCGGTTGCAGGCCCTGCCGCCACGCTTCCAGCATGGCCGGCACCGGCCCGTAAGGATAGCAAAACAGCGACACCAGCAACGCTTGCTGTTCCTGCGGCGTGACACCGAGGCCGCCAAGGAATGCCTGGCGCGCCGCCGCGTCATGCTGGAAAGCGTGACGTTCGATGGCCACTCCGGTCTCGCGCAGCAAGCCGCCGGTTTTGCCGGTATAGCCGGGGAAATAGAAATGCTTGGTTAATGGCAAACGCGGATGCGACGACGGCAAGGTGTGGCAGCCTTCGACCCACTCTTCCGCCGTCAAGCCTTCCAGGTTCAGCCACACCGGACGCGGTTCGCAGCGCGCCATGGCATCGATATAGCCGGGCGGGATGTCGCAGCCAAAAAATTCAATCACGATATCGGCCACCTCGGCCGCGTCATACACCGCGTCTTGCGTATGCCAGTGCCGCACCGTCACACCGTCCACGGATTGCGTGGCCGCGGTCACGTCGACCGGCGGGCAAATGCGGCGGAAGCTGGCGAGATCATCGACCCACAGGGTCACGGCAACGCCATGCTCCGCCGTCAACTGCTTCGCCAGGCGCCAGCAAATGCCGATGTCGCCATAGTTGTCGATGACTTTGCAAAAAATCGCGAGGGTGGTGGACATGGCCGGCCTTTCGGAAGCGAAAAAGAAAAAAGCCGCGCAAGGCGGCTTTGTTTCTCAACCCTTGCGGGTTTGTCTGGCGTCCCCACGGGGATTCGAACCCCGGTACTCACCGTGAAAGGGTGATGTCCTAGGCCTCTAGACGATGGGGACAGAAAATCTGTCGTGGCCTTGAATCACTTGCATTCGTACGCACTACACTTCAATGACTTGGCGTCCCCACGGGGATTCGAACCCCGGTACTCACCGTGAAAGGGTGATGTCCTAGGCCTCTAGACGATGGGGACGTCGTGAAGCGTGCGCGCATTTTAGCACGCACCGTTGATGAATATCAAGGTTGCAGGGTCAACTGAAAAACGCCATGCGGGTGAAAAAGGTGTAATCGCCTTCGATCAGCATCAGGGCCACCAGCACCAGCAATGCCGTCGGCGGCACCAGTATTGTATAGATCAGCGCCAGCCGTTCCCATTTCAAGTGCATGAAAAAGGCCACGATCAACCCGGCTTTCAACATCATCAACACCAGGATCAGGGTCCAGCGCAAATAGCTTTGCACGTGGAAGTAATCGACCAGGTACGACAAGGTACTGAGCACGAACAGCCAGCCCCAGATTTTGAAATAGATGCCGATCGGGTGTTGCGAATGTCCCGACCCAGGTTCCGATACAGCGGCGCCGTTCGACATGCTGCCTCCTACCACAGGTAAAACAATGCAAAGATAAATACCCAGACCAGGTCGACGAAGTGCCAGTACAAGCCGGCGATTTCAACGATGTCGAATTTGCCACCCCCGGGCCCGTGGTCATAATGCCCCGCCGCCAGTTTGCGCGCGACGATCACCAGGTAAATCACGCCGGCCGACACGTGCATGCCGTGAAAGCCCGTGATCATGAAAAAACAGGAACCGAATTGCGCGGCGCCCATGGGGTTGGACCATGGCCGCACACCTTCATGGATCAGCTTGGTCCATTCAAATGCCTGCATGCCGACAAACATGGCGCCGAACAGCGCCGTCACCAGCATCAGCCGCGCCGCCACCTTGCGGTCGCCACGGTAGGCGAAATTGACGGCCATCGCCATCGTGCCGCTGCTGGTGATCAGCACGAACGTCATGATGGCAATCAGGATCAGCGGCAAGGTATGGCCCGCGATCGTCAGCGCAAACACTTCACTGGGATTGGGCCACGCATCGGTGGCGCCGAGGCGCACCGTCATATAGCCGGTCAGGAAACTGCCAAAAATAAACGTGTCGCTGAGCAGGAAAATCCACATCATCAGCTTGCCCCACGGGACGTGGTAAGCCTCGCGGTCCGCCGACAAATCATTGACTACTGCACCCCAGCCTTGCCGTTCCATGGCGGCCTCCTCACTTCGGCAGCGGCGTGCGCAAGCCGACACTTTCACAGACGATTTGCACGAGATCCGGGGTGACCCAGAACAGCAGCGCAAACAGCACCAGCCACAGCCCCAGCAGGTAGTGCCAATACTGCGCGCACAGCGCAATACTGCCGGCCAGCCGGTACCGCGCCAGCCCGCCCATCGCCTCCCCCTGCAGCAACGCCCTGCCCGCCAGCAGTGCGGCCAGCAAGCCCCCGATCACATGCAAGCCATGCAGCCCCGTCAACATGAAAAAGAAGCTGTCGGCGGGATTGCCATCGACCCGGTATTGCATTGCGATCATGGCTTGCCATGCCGACCACTGCACTCCCAGAAAGGCCAGCGATAAGGCGCACCCGGCCATGCCGGCACGCCGCCCGTCCGACTGGTGCGCCCGGCGCCGCGCGATTTCCCAGGCAATACACGCCCCCACCAGCAGCGCGGTACTGAGCCACAATTGCCACGGGATATAGCGCAGCGGCTGCCAATCCGCCATCGCCATCCGCATCACATAGGCCGCGCCAAACAGCATGAACAGCGACGTGATCACGCCAAGGAAAACCCACAAGCCGGCGCGCCGCGCCACATACGATGCGCCCGGCAGGGTTGGCGCCGCGGCGGAATGGACCAGGGTATTCATGCGGGCTTCCCTCCATCGAGGCCGGGCGCCAGTCCGTGCGGCGCGGCATGCCCGCCATCGCCCTCATCCGGCCCCGTGGTTTGCGGCAGATAATCGGTATCCACACCCGGGTGGCCATAGTCATAGGCGCCCCGGTACACAACCGGCAATTCCGGCCCCCAATTGCCATGCACGGGCGGCGTCTGCGGCGTAAACCATTCCAGGCTGGCTGCGCGCCAGGGATTGCCGCCGGCCGGCTGGCCACGGAAAGTGCAGTAGATGAAATTGAAGACAAACACCAGTTGCGCCACACCGACAATGAGGGCGGCAATCGTGATGAATTCATTCATCAGTTGCGCCGAAGGCGGGATGAAACTGTAATTTTCATAGGCGTAATAACGGCGCGGCATGCCGAGGATGCCGAGGTAATGCATGGGGAAGAAAATCGCATAGGCGCCGATGAACGTGACCCAGAAATGCAGCTTGCCCAGCGCTTCGTTGTACATGCGCCCGCTCATTTTCGGGAACCAGTGGTACAAGCCGCCAAACACCGCCAGCACCGGCGAGACGCCCATCACCATGTGAAAGTGCGCGACCACGAAATACGTGTTCGACAGCGGGATGTCGACGCTGACATTGCCAAGGAACAGGCCGGTCACGCCGCCCAGCACAAAGGTGCTGATGAAGCCCAGCGCGAACAACATCGGCACCGTCAGGTGGATATCGCCGCGCCACAGGGTCAAGGTCCAGTTGTAGACTTTCAGCGCGGTCGGCACCGCGATGATCAGGGTGGTGGTGGCAAAGAAGAAACCGAACCACGGATGCATGCCGCTGACATACATGTGGTGCGCCCACACCACGAAGCTGAGCCCGCCAATGATGACGATGGCCCACACCATCATGCGGTAGCCAAAGATGCATTTGCGCGCGTGCACGCTGACCAGGTCGGAAATGATGCCAAACGCCGGCAAGGCGACGATATACACTTCCGGGTGCCCGAAGAACCAGAACAGGTGCTGGAACAGCAGCGGACTGCCGCCCTTGTGGTCGAGCTGCTGCCCCATCGACACGATGGCCGGCATGAAGAAGCTGGACCCCAGCGCCTTATCGAACAGCATCATGACGCCACTGACGAACAGCGCGGGAAACGCCAGCAGCGCGAGGATGGTGGCGACAAAAATGCCCCACACCGTCAGCGGCATGCGCATCAGGGTCATGCCGCGCGTGCGCGCCTGCAAGATCGTCGTCACATAATTCAAGCCGCCCATGGTGGCGGCCGCGATAAACACGACCAGTGAAACCAGCATGGCGACGATGCCGCCGTCGACACCGGGCGTGCCGGGCAAGATCGCTTGCGGCGGGTAGAGGGTCCAGCCCGCGCCGGTCGGGCCGCCGGGCACAAAGAAGCTGCCGAGCAGGATCAGGACCGACGCCAGGTAAAACCAGTAGCTCAGCATGTTCAGGAACGGGAACACCATGTCGCGCGCACCCACCATCAGCGGGATCAGGTAGTTGCCGAAGCCGCCCAGGAACAGCGCGGTCAACAGGTACACCACCATGATCATGCCGTGCATGGTGATGAACTGGTAATAGCGCTGCGCATCGATGAAGGCGAACTTGCCCGGATACCCCAGCTGCAGGCGCATCAAGTCAGACAGCACCAGCGCCACCAGGCCGACAAAGATCGCCGTGATCGTGTATTGCACGGCAATGACCTTGTGGTCCTGGCTCCACACGTATTTGGTGACCCAGCTCTGCGGCCCATGATCGTGCCCGTCGCCATGGTCGTGGCCGCCGCGCGCGCCGTTGCCTTGCTCGTTTCCCTCATCCGCCATCACCGCCTCCCTACTTCAAGGTCTTGATGTAGCCCACCAGCGCCGCGAGCTCCGTGTCCGACCACGGTTGCTGCGGCATCACGGGCGGATAGCCCTTGACGATGCTGGCCTTGGGATCGGCAATCGCCTGCGTCAGGTAAGCGTCATCCGCCACCACGCTGGTGCCGTTATCCAGTGTTTCATTCTTGCCGTACAACCCTTTCCAGGTCGGCCCGACACCCGGCGTGCCATCGATGGAATGGCAGGCGATGCAGCCGCGCGCCTGCGCCAGCAATTTACCCTGCACACCGATATCGGCGGCCGCGCCGGCGCCCGCCCCCACCGCACCGGCGCCCGCCCCGGCAGCGCCGGCCGCCGCGGATACGCCGGCTTTTTTCGCGGCAAAGGTCGGTTGCGACGCCAGCCACGCGGCATAGGCCGGCGCTTCGTCGACGATCACCCAGCTGCGCATGTTGGCATGCCCGACCCCGCACAATTGCGCGCACAGCACTTCGAACTTGCCGGTCTTGGTGGGCGTGAACCAGAACGACGTCACCATGCCCGGCACCATGTTCATGCGGGTACGGAATTGCGGCACATAAAAATCGTGCAGCACATCTTGCGAACGCAGCAGGACTTTCACGGCGCGCCCGATCGGGATGTGGATTTCCTGGCTTTCCACCAGCACGTCGTCCTGCCCGTTCGGGTCTTGCTCGCTGAGGCCGAAGGGATTCTCCGGCTTGATGTGGCTGACGTCGGTTTTCCCCAGCTTGCCATCCCGGCCGGGCAAGCGGTAATGCCATTGCCATTGCTGGCCCATGACTTCGAATTGCATGGCGTCGGCGGGGGCGTTGATGAGTTTGGCGTAGACGTCGAGACCGGGCGCCAGCATGACGGCGATCCCCAGGCTGGTGATACCGATCAGCCACCATTCGAGTTTTTTGTTGTGGCTTTCACGCGACGCGCGCATGCCGTCGCGGTGGCGGAACTTGACCACGGCATAGGCGACAAACAAGTTGATGAGGATGAAGATGGCGGCGGTGATGTACAGGGTCAGCATCAGCGCGTCATCCATTTGCTGCCAGTTGGACGCGAGCGGGGTCAGCCACCAGGGGCTGGCAAAGTGGAATACCACGGTGCCGATCACGATCAGGATCAATGCCAATGCCATCGCCATACGCAGCCCCGCCCGTCAGATGCTTCGCTCTGAACGGAGTGTCCCGCGCGGACGCATGCGGACGCTGCGCCTGGCCCGGCCACTCCCCGGCCCTGCCCACTACGAAAAGCTACGGATTTTCCATGCGCCGGTAGATATAGGCGCTCGACATGCCAAAGATTACATGGCCGATTGCCGTCGACCAGCCGCGCAACTCAGCAAACCACGAGAAGGCGCCCACCATGCCATAGAAATTCAGCACGTACAGCACCAGCCCGAACACGGCGCCGGCAAACAGCACCATCGGCGTGGAGGAATCAAGCTGGAATGGCGCGATGATGGCAGCGAGCATGATGCCAAAGGCGACACCGAGGATGTAATGCACCGCCAGCGCCGCCACCACGATGCCCAGGCTGTAGCCGGTTGTCTGCAACACGTCCCAGCCCAATACCATCGCGGCCACCATGCGGGTGGCGAGCCACGGATCGCCCTGTGCCATGAATGCGGTCCAAGCCAATTCCAGGACCATGAGGATACCGCCGGCGCCAAAGCCGGCAACCGCTGCGGCCGCCCAGTCCGGCTGGCGCGCAACCCAGCGATGCGAATGCATATGCAGTTCCATGACCGTCTCCCGGTGCGTCCGGCAACTTCGAATGGTTACCATGGACGTCGTTCAGTTTAGGTCAGATTCGTCAACATGCAATCGCAACAAGATTGACGGGTAGGGACGTAAAAAAACCGCCTCGGGGCGGTTTGATCGGCAACACAATTCTGTGGCGTCCCCACGGGGATTCGAACCCCGGTACTCACCGTGAAAGGGTGATGTCCTAGGCCTCTAGACGATGGGGACCATGGAACTTCCGGCACTACAATAGTCTGCGCTGTTGGTGGAGGTAAGCGGGATCGAACCGCTGACCTCTTGCATGCCATGCAAGCGCTCTCCCAGCTGAGCTATACCCCC
>NZ_JBXAQJ010000021.1:0-50290 GCF_058807115.1 Pseudoduganella sp. GW821-FHT12E03
GCCGGCGGGACAGGCGGGATCGGCGCCGATGGCCGCCAGCAGGCCGCTGAAATGGCCGGCCATGCGGGCAATGGTGGTGGCGTCGAACAGCGTCTGATCGTACTCGAATTTGGCTTTGAGCTGCTCACCTTGCTCGACGATGTCCACGGCCAGGTCGAATCTGGAAATGATGTGGTCCACTGGCATCAATTCCGCACGAACGCCGGGCATCGACAATTGCGTGTCCGGGGTATTGCGCAGATTGAGCATGACCTGGAACAACGGCGTATGGCCTGCGTGGCGCTCGGCATGCATTGCTTCGACCACCTGTTCGAACGGTACGTCCTGATGGGCATAGGCATCCAGCGTGGTGGCACGTACCTGTTCCAGCAAGGTGGAAAAAGGCAAATCCAAATCGACCTGTGAGCGCAGCACCAGCGTATTGAGGAAGAAGCCGATCAGGGCCTCAACATCGGCGTGGCCGCGGTTGGCGATGAAGGTGCCAATACTGATGTCGCTTTGTCCACTGTGGCGCGCCAGCATGATCTTGAAGGCTGCGCTCAGGACCATGAACAAAGTGGCCTGCGCTTGCCGGGCGACCTGGCGCAGCGGTGCTACGGTCGCTGCGGGAATAGTGATGGCCAGGCTCGCGCCCTGGTAGTTGCGGCGCGGCGGCCGTGGCCGGTCGGTCGGCAGCGTCAGAAGGGCTGGCGCCCCCTGAAGCCGGGTGTGCCAGTATGCCAGTTGGCGCTCCAACAGTTCGCCGTGCAACCATTGTCGTTGCCAGTGCGCATAGTCGGCGTACTGGATGGCCAATGCAGGCAGTGGCGATGGGCGACCTCGCAGATAAGCTTCATACAGGACCGATATCTCCCGGCCCAGTACGCTCATCGACCAGCCATCGGCCACGATGTGGTGAATCGTCAGCAATGCCACGTGTTCCTCCCCGCCCAGCCGCAGCAGACGCAGGCGCAAGAGCGGGCCGTTTTCCAGATCGAAAGGAGTTAGGGCTTCTTCCTGAATCAATCGGCGGACATGGTTTGTGCGTTCCGGCGCCGGCACCTGCGCCAGGTCTTGCAGGAACTGCGGCAATTCACTGTGGGGAGATACTATTTGCCGAGGCGTACCGTCGGCTACGGTGAAGGTGGTGCGCAGCGCTTCGTGGCGGCGCACGACTTCAGTAACAGCGCGCTGGAAGACGTCCACATCGAAAGCGCCTAGCAGGTGGACTGCGACGGGAATATTGTAATGGGGGGTGCCTGGTTCAAACTGTTCCAGGAACCACAGGCGTTGTTGGGAAAATGAAAGGGCTGGCGCGTCATCGCGTTGCGCCGGCGCCAGCACCGGCAGGGCGGCGCCGGCATGTTGCTGGCGGATCAGGTCGAGTTGATCCGCCAGCAATTCAATGGTGGGGGCTTCAAACAAGGTTCGTAGCGGCAACTCGACGCCATATTCTTGCCGGATGCGGGCCATCATTTGGGTGGCCAGCAGGGAGTGCCCGCCTAGCGTATGGAAGTCAGTTGTGACAGAGACGCTCTCGAGGTCAAACAATTGCCGCCAAATTTTCGCCAGTTGGTGCTCCGACGGTGTGCGCGGCGCAACCATGGACTGCTGCGCGCCGGCCGCGACGGCACGGTGGGATGCGTTCCATGCCCATTGCGCATTGAACGCATCCTGCAGGAACAGTTCGCGGCAGCGCAGGCGTTGCAGCTTGCCGCTGGACGTGCGGGGGATATGCCCGGCCTTGACCAGCACGATGGCGACCACATCGAAAACCTGATGATGTTCGGATAATTCGGCGCGCAGCCGCTCGGCCAAGCCATCGACTGCGGGTGTCTTGCGCGATTCGATCTCCTGAATGACGACCAGCCGCGATGCCGACTGTTCCTCCAGTGAGAAAACAGCGCAACCGCTGGAACGGAAGGCGGGATCAAGCCTCTCGATGGTGGCTTCGATGTCCTGCGGATAGACATTGCGGCCATTGAAAATCATCATTTCCTTGATGCGGCCGGTAACATACAACTCGCCATCGCGGATAAAGCCCAGGTCGCCGGTGCGCAGGTAGCGCTGCTGGCTGTCGGTGCCGGCCACCAGCACGCCGAAGGTATGCGCGCTTTCTTCCACACGGTTCCAGTAGCCCTGCGCGACAGACGGTCCGCACACCCAGATTTCGCCGACCGCGCCGTCGGCCAGTTGGATCAGGGTGTCGGGGTCGGCGATCAATACACGATGATCGGCGTCGGAGGTGCACCCTGTCGACACCAAGGGGATGATGTCGGCGGCATCGGTGGCGGCACTCACCTGATGGGCGTACAGCTTGCTGCGGCTAACCTCCAAGACTGGCGGAAAGTGGCCTGACGGCGTATTTTTTTGCGCCGTCACCAGCAAGGTCGATTCGGCCAGGCCATAGACTGGAATGCAGGCGTCGGGCCGGAAGCCGCAGGCGGCGAATGATTCGGTAAAGCGCTGTACGGTTCCGGGCCGAATTGGTTCGGCGCCGTTGAGCGCGAATTCAAGCGCACTCAGGTCCAGCGTGCGCTTTTGCTCATCGGTGATCTTGCCGACGCACAGCTCGTAGGCGAAGTTGGGGGCAGCCGTGCCGCGCGCGCGGTAATCGGACATCAGCTTGAGCCAGCGGTAAGGGCGCAGCAGGAAGGCGGACGGTGGCAACTGGATGCAGTGGCAGCCGGCATAGACCGGGTAGAGGATTTTACCGATCAGGCCCATGTCATGATGGGGCGGCAGCCAGGAGACCAGCGTTTGCTCCGGCTGCATGTCGAAGGTGGCGTGCAACAGACGCGCATTGGCCAGGATGTTGGCGTGGCTGACCATCACTCCCTTTGGGGTTCCCGTCGAGCCCGACGTGTATTGCAGGAAGGTGATGGCCGACGACGAGAGCGCTGGCTCTTGCCAGCGTTCGACGGCATCCGCCAGCACGTCCGACGCCAGCCAGTTCAGCGCACCTAAGTTGCCCGCTTCCGCATCGGCACGCCATTGCGCCATGCGATTGGCGATGCTGGACAGCGTCAGCGCGATGCGGGGCGAGGCATCGTGGGCGATCAGTTGCAGCCGCGGCAGGGTCTTGGTGTTTGCCGGCGGCAGGGCGGGGACGGCGATCACGCCGGCATAGACGCAGGCGAAGAATGCAACGATGTACTCCAGGCCTGGCGGATAGACGAGCAACACGCGATCGCCAGGCTGGGTATTGGCCTGTAGATGGGCGGCGATCGAGCGGGCGCGGCGATCAAGTTCGGCATAGGTCAGCATGCCGCTGACTTGTTCGCCATCTTCCAGGTAAGTGAACGCGGGCTGGCTGGCTGTGCCGGATTGCGCCGATGCGCGGTAGCGCGCCAGTTCCAACAGCGTCGAGAAATGATTGCGGGCATGCGTATCCATAATAAGCCTAAGAGAAATTAACGTTGTGGGAACGGCGTCCACGCTCCAGCGGCGCAGAAGCAGGGAACGGGAGCCCATGCCATCGGTGGCACAGGTGTGGTTCGCTGCGGGAATGAACAGGCCAGGTGCCAGGCCGGCAGCCTCCCATTCAATTTAACGATGGACGGAAAATGCGATGCACGGCGTGGGTTTGTCGGGCGTAGCTGGACATAAATACTCTGATAAAAGGGCTGAAAAATTCGGGGGTGGGAGCGGCGTCCGGATCAATTCCGGCGGGCTGCCCACGGCGACGCCGAATGTATCAGATGTGCGCCTCGGCAGGACCTGTACCTTAGGCCATTTGAGCTTGTGTGGCGGCCATCTTTGAACGAATGGACAGGTTCCCGCCAGGACCGGATCTGATACTGTGCAGCGACTTTACAGCGTCCGACCAGGCGTCCGTCCGAGTGCGTAACAGGCGGAGGAACGGCCGGCCTTCGACTCTCTTCTAAGGAATATACCTATGCGGGCGAACAAGATCGATCAGCTGATCGGCGGAACACCACTGATCCGACTCGGCAGTGTCTCCAATGACAGCAAACATATCAACGTCTTCGGCAAGCTCGAATCGATGAATCCCGGCTATAGCGTCAAAGACCGCAGCGCCTTGCACATGTTGGAGCAGGCCCGCATCGAACATCAGCTGCAGCCGGGAGCGACGATCGTCGAATCGAGCTCGGGCAACATGGGCCATGCGCTGGCGATGCTGTGCGCGGCGCACAAATACCGTTTCATTTGCGTGCTGGACCCCAAGACGCCGAAAAGTAACATTACCTTGATCAAGGCTTATGGCGGCGAGGTGGAACTGGTTCAGACACCGGATGAGAACGGCAGTTTTCAGAAGAAGCGCATCGCGCTGGCCAAGGCCATCGCGCAGCGCAATCCCAACTGTGTGAATCTGGACCAGTACAGCAATCCAGCGGCGATCGAGGCCCATTTCAAATATACCGGTCCGGAAATCTACGCCCAGACCGGCGGCAAGATCGACGTGCTGATCGGTTCGGCCAGCACCGGTAGTCATCTCAGCGGCACAGCCAAGTATTTGAAATCGGTCCATCCCGACGTGCATGTGATCGGCGTCGAGCCGCAGGGCTCGGTGGTGTTCGGTGGCGAGTTCACGCCCTTCCTGCAAAATGGCACGGGGCTGAGCTTCACACCACGCAATATGCTGCATTCGTACGTGGACCAGGTCATCAAGGTTGCCGACCTCGATGCGTTTGCCGCCTGCCGCCACCTGGCGCGCAGCGACGGCTTGCTGCTGGGTGGGTCGTCCGGTTCCGTGATCCATGCAGCCCAGGAGTACATCGCCAGTGTCAACGGCCCATGCAATATCGTGCTGGTGTTGCCGGATGGCGGCCTGAAATACCTGGAAACGATTTATGACGATCAATGGCTGATCAAGAACAACCTGGGGGCGCTAGTGCAGGTGGCCGATGGCCGCGCGGAAATCAGCCAGCTGATCGACCGCCTGAGCGACCCGATGGCCGTACTTAACTAACAAAAAACGATGTCGCGCTGATCGGCGCGTGATGATGAATGGAAGAGAAACTGCAACAATGAATATGATTCGAAGCGTCGTGCAAGAGGAAGTCCGGTTCGCTGCGCCGGACGCGGGGGCGGGGGCGGGGGCGGGGGCGGGGGCGGGAGCGGGAGCGGACAGCTATATCGCCTATCGGTGGTCCCATGCTGTGGACCCGGAGTTGGCCGCGCAAATCATCACCCTGATGCGTGAGACCACGGAAAATGCACCCATCATCGGCTTCGGCAAGTCCATTGCCGACGCGGAAGCGGAGAAATATATTGCCGAGCTACGGGATAATCTGGCGGCCGGCAAGTGTCGCCTCCTGTGCATTTACCACAGTTCCGGCGAGTTGATCGGCCTGTGCACCTTGCGGCGCAATCTCAATCCGAACAACCGCCATATCTGCGATCTGGCCAAAGGCATGATCGCGGAGCGGCACCGCGGCGGGATGGTGCTGCCGTGCGCCTTCCTGGAAATCGTCGCGCGCTGCGAACTCGATGGCGTCGACTTGCTGACGCTCGATGTGCGGGCCGGCACGCCGGCGCATCGTACCTGGACCAAATTCGGTTTCGAAAGCTATGGCATGCTGCCTGACTATGCGCGCGCCGATGGCCAGGTCCATGCCGGTCATTACATGATGCAAAAGACGAGCGATCTCAGGGCGCGCGTGCTGGCACTGTTTGAAGGCAAGGGCGTGGCGCGGGCGGATAAGGCGGCGGGCGCCGCAGCATGAGCGACGCTGCTTCCGTTTATTCGGGCGAGATCATCGATGGGCATTGCCACATCGCGTCGACCCGTTTCACGCCAGAAGCCTTCCTGGAAGGCTTTTGCCGCAACATCCAGGTGAAGATGCAAGCCAGCGGCGTCAACAAGTCGCTGGCGGCCCTGCTGGACAGCTATATGGGCCAGAACCAGGATCATCAGGGCGATGCCCTGGTGCGCGAAATGGATAGCGCGGGCCTGAGCCGCGCGGTGCTATTGTTGCCTGACTTTACTTATACATTGAAGTGTCCTTTGACGATCGAGGAGATGTTCGCCGAACATGCCGCGATCCTGCAGCGCCACGCCGGCCGCTTCTTCGTATTTGCCGGTGTCGATCCCCGCTGGGGAAGCGATGGAGTGCGCTTGTTCGAACGCGGCGTCAAGGAATACGGTTTCAAGGGCTTGAAGCTGTATCCTCCTTGCGGCTACAGTCCCAGCGACCGTTCCCTGTATCCGTATTATGAGATTTGCCGCGAGCACAAGCTGCCGGTGCTATTGCATATCGGCCCCACCAGTCCATGCCTGGACTTCGCTTACGCCGCGCCTTATCTGATCGATGGCGCGGCGCGCGATTTCCCCGACGTGAATTTCATCCTGGCCCATGGCGCGGTTCATTTTGTCGACGATTGCGTTGCGCTGTGCGGGTATCGGCCCAATCTCTATCTCGATACCAGCGCGTTTCTTTCCTCGACCCATCCGGGCGGCTGGCAAGCGGCGTTGGCCGAGCTGTTCAAGAAGAATATCAACCACAAGATCCTGTTTGGCACCGACTGGCCGGTGTTCCGGTTTTCCGGCGGCCACAGGAAGGTCATGGCCAGCTTCCTGGCCGCCGACGGACCGCTCAGCCAAGTTTCCGCCGTCCAGCGTCAATGGTTGATGTCAGCCAATATGCTGCGTTTACTGGGGGAGGCGGGCAGGCCGTAAGGCTTGCTGCGCGCCAGCCCCGCCTGCTCGTCCGATTTCAGCCGCCGAGCAGGCTGAGCGCGATCTCCGTACTCGGCAGCACGGGATCAAACGAATGCCGTGTGGTCTTGTATGGAAAGATCTGGTTACCGAGTATGGTACGGCAGATCGTGTCGATGCAAAACGGCGCGCCGTCGTCCCAGTGCCGGACCGAGACGCGGTGATCCGAATACTCGAGCGGCACGCAAGGCAGATACTGCAATCCCAACAGTTTTGCCGCATGCACGCGGTGATTGCCATCCATAACGATGCCATGGTCGGCCACCACGGGGATCGGCGTGGTCCAGACCTGGGCTGCGCCGATCAAGGCCACCAAACGTTCCACATGGTCCGGGTCGACATGTTCCGAGGGACGGAAAAAAGCCAGCGGCTTGATGCTCACTTGATAATTGCGGGTTGCTATATTCTGCGCCGGAGTAATTGGCTCCAGCCGGCCCGGCGCCGCTGCTGGCGGCGGTGTTCGGCGTGTCCGCTTGTACGTTTCCATGAAAGTAAACCTTTGTAAAAAAACGGCTGGACCGGCTCTAACCGGCTGTCGCCACCGTGCTTCCCTCCCGGGCAGCAGCAATCAGTTGCAAGGCGTCGCCCACGGTGACCAGATCGGCAATCGCCTCCACGTTGGCCGACAGGTCGATTGCAAAGTGTTCCTCGCACAAAGTCACCAGCGACACCAGTGAAATGGAATCAAGTGCCAGATCGCCAGCGATGGTGGTGTCATTGCCGATGGTGGCCGCATCGACCTGGATCGAGATGACCTGGTTGATCAGGTGGACGAAGTCGGGCAGCAGCAGGGAAGGGGCGCTCATGCTGCCTGCTCCATGGTGGAGTGGCCTAGACCGATGCCATGTTGCAGGAACGCGCGATGGATGGATTTACGGTTCAGCTTCATGTTTTTTGTACGGAAGTCGTTGGCAATACTGAATTGCAGCGTTGTAAATTCAACCCGTTTAACTTGCTGGAACACCGGCAAATCCGCATTGATCGCTTCGATGTGCTGGCGAATGGCGGTGCAGGCGGCGTTATCCCCGGCCACGGAGGTGGAAATCAAGGCGGTAATGCCTGGCAAGCCATCACCACCCAGCACCACTGCCACCTCGACGGCTGGATGGGACTGGATCTGCGCTTCGATGGGTTCCGGATGGAATTTCTCGCCGGCCTTGGTGAGGATGGCATCTTTTTTGCGCCCGACGATCGTCAGATAGCCTTCATCGTCGAAACAGGCGATATCGCCGGTCGCCACCGAATTGGGGCCGACAAAGGTGCTGCGGACATCATCGTCGGCGGCATCGAAGTAGCCGAGCGAAAGCAAGGCATTGCGGGTAATGATGACTTCACCTTCCTCGCTGAGGCTGACGCTGCCGGGTTCTGCCGGCATACCGACCGTGCCGACTTTAACCCAGCCGGGTTTGTTCCAGGCGACCATGCCGGCTTCCGTGATGCCGAAGGCTTCGAACAGCTGGACGCCATGTTGCCAAAAGAAGTCCAGGGTGTGGCGCTTGATGGGCGCCATTCCCGTGATCAGGTAACGAATGCCTCCGCCCAGCAAGCCAGACAGGCGTGCGCCGATGTCGACTGGGGCGGCGTCCTGGCCGGGTTTGGGTAAAGGTACGCTTTGCGCCATCGCTTGCAGCGACTCATAGAAGACTGGCGGGGCGATGATGTAACTGGGGCGATATTTCTTGAGCCCGATGAACAGGCGCGGGAAGGGCAGATAAACGAAGTCGATGCCGTGGTAAAGACAGAAGTAATACGCCATTCGTTGCTGGTAGTTTGCAAACGGCAGGAAGGTCAGCATGCGCTCGTCCACTTCGACACCGAAGGCGCTGCCGTACAGGTTCAGCAGGTTTTCCGTGCCTGGGGCACTGATGATGAGGCCCTTGGTTTTGCCGGTCGTGCCGGAGCTGAAGACCATCGAATGGGTGCCCGGCGCATGGCCGACGTGCCCCTGGTCCAGCGCTGCTTTGCCTGCCGGCGGATCCATCTCGTCATATGCCAGCACATGCGGATGGTGCAGGGCGTCCGGGTCGACGAAAGCAGGGTCGACGGCGAGCAGTTGCAAGCGATGCCGCTGCACGGCTTCCTTCAGCGTGCCGGCCAGGCGCTCCTGCGGGAAGGCGACGGAGACGCATTGCAGGGCTGCAATCGCCAAATCCCATACTATCCAGTGATAGGAATTGGGGGCCAGGATGCCGATCCGCCCGCCAGGCTGTACGCCCATCTGCCGCAGCCGGGCAACCAGCGCTCGCGTGTCGTGATGCAGCTCGTCGAAACTGCGGACTGTTTCCTTGCCGTCATCGGCGACGAAGGACAGGGTCGCGCTCGCACCTGCCAGGCGCGGCAGGATGTCTTGCAAACGCATGTTGGTGTTCACGCTCATGCCGCCTCGCTGATGGCCGACTCGTCCGCTTTCATGGCCCAGTACCGCTGAGCGACACTTTCATACATGCCCCAGAACAGCTGGCAGGTGTGCGTCACGGCGGTCAGTGCTTGCTGTTGCATCTCTTCCGTCACGCACAGGTCCGCGACGAGGGCGATGCCTTCGCGCACATGGCCCTCGTCTTCCTTTTGGTGCACGGAGAAGAAACGGGTGCTCTCTTCACTCAGGCCATACACCTTGCCAAGGATGGAGTGGCGTGCTTCGCCGGCGCGGGTTTCCAGGCTCTGGCCTTCGCTGGCGATCATGACGGCGGCGGCGCCGATGTGGTAGGTGCCAACACCTTTGACATTGCGCAGGCGATAGTGAATCAGTTCCAGCGTTTGTGGCGAGGGCTGGTGCGCATCGCGCTCTTCATCGGAAATGCCTTGGGCCCGCAGGAAGTCTTCCATCAAGTGCACATGGTTCTTGGTTTTGGACAGGCGTCCCGTTTCCTCCTCAAACAGATTGAAGAGCAGGCGGCGCTTATGCATCGGAATCGGGCACAGGAAGAACAGGTGCTCGACATATTCCAGGAAATAGCGGGTAATCTGATAGCCTTCCAGGCTGATCATCTTCAGCAGTTTCCAGTTGCGCTCTTCGCGGAACAACTCTGCGAATATCGGGTGATCCAGCGTCAATTGCGCTTCAAGAACCTTGCGAAGCTCAAGCGCAAATGCTTCTTTTTCCATCAACATAGCTTCAATTCCTCAGTGGGTGTGGACTACTTGGGAGGGGCGCTCAGGGGCCTTCAGCGGGCGTCCCTGAGCTGTTTCAGTTGTGCTTCCGCATCGTCGCGCAACTTCTTGCTCAGCGCTGGCGGCAGGGACAACGCTTTGGTATAGGCGCTGATAGCCTTGGATTCGGATTTGATGGCTTGCAGCGCCTGCCCCATCCGGTAGTAGATAAAGGAACGCGGCTCCAGCGCGGCGGCCTTTTCGAAAAGAGCCAGCGATTCGCGGTTCTCGCCCTGTTCCTGCAGAACACGCGCCAAGCCATACGGCCCCAGTTCACTGTCAGGAAAGCGCGTTTGCAGCGTACGGTAGACCCTTCCGGCGTCGCTGTACTTTTTGTTTTGCATGTAAAACTGGCCGATGCTCCACCAGCCATCGCGCTGCTGGTCCGCCATTGTTTCCGAATCCGGCTGCGCCAGCGCCACCAGGACCGCCTCGGCCTTGCTGACATCTTCGTTCTTGACATCGATCAAGGCCAGCATCAGCTTTGCTGCTTCGGGGTGGAGCTTGCCAGTGTCGGCCGCCAATGCCTGGGCTTTCCCGCTACTGCCGCCCACGATGCCTGGTGCACTCAGGTAATACTGTTGCAGGGAGAATCTCGCTGACAGGTTTTTGGGGTCGAGGTCGACGGCGGTGCGGAAGGCATCACGTATCCTGCCCGCGTAACCCATTGCCGAAAAGATGCCGGCATTGATGGCTTTGGTGCCCAGCGCGTTGCCGAGCGCTTCATGGCAGAGGGACTGCCTGGGATGGCTGGCAACGCATTGCTCGGCCAGTTTGATCGCTTCGTCCAGGCGATTCTCGGCCGCCATGCCCAGCAAGGCATCGACTTTGGCGCGCAGGGCAACGGGGTCTCGTGCATTCAGGGCGAGTGCTGCATCAGCCTGGCGCTCGACATCCTGGAATCGTTTTGCTTTCAACGCTGCAGCATAGTCGTTGGCGTGGACGCTTGGCACACCAAGCAGCAGGCAGGTCGCTAGCGCAATGCTGGCGGGCTTGTTCATGAGTCGACATTCCTCTTAAATAAACGGGGGTGCGGCTTTGTCGAAGGCAAAGGCACTACGCACCGAGAAAATGATACAGAGGTCCGCGCCGTCTGCCACCTGTCCCCTCGCACAGCTAGGGAAGGCGGGCGATAGCGTTTACCATCCTGGACAGACTACTTTTTTATAAGGCAAATTTTATGTTCAGAAATATTTGGGGCGCGACCCTGGCGATGGCCAGCCTGTTCATATTGTCAGGCTGCATGGCGCACACGGAACCACCGGCCGGTTTGAATTTGTCGCTGGACCGGTCGAGCGCCCAAAAGATCTATGGTGTCGCGCTGCAGCCGTTGGCCCAGCCGGTAGCTGTCAACAAAATCCATTCCTGGAGCGTCAAACTGACGACGCCGGACGGCAAGCCAGTAGACGATGCCCGCATTGCCGTCGACGGCGGCATGCCGCAGCACGGGCATGGTTTGCCGACTCAACCCCAAGTGACCAAGGCGAATGGGGATGGCCAGTACCTGTTGGAGGGTATGAAGTTCAGCATGACAGGCTGGTGGGAGATTAAACTCGATATTCAATCGAGCCGGGGCAAAGACCAAATCACGTTCAATACCGTGGTCCCGAAAGCGCCCTGAGCGCGGCTGTTCATCGGTCGGTGAGGCGCAACCGGTGTTGCGCTTTGTCCTGTAACCAGTCCGGCGATGTTGCCGGCTGTCGTATATGTCGAGGGTTTATGGGGTTCAAAACATCCCTCCGGAGCCGGCTGCGCTGGCCGCTGCTGGTTGGAATACTGTTTGTTGGTAGTGCTGTACCGCTGGTTGCGGCCCGCGGCTTCGACCTGTTTGGCTGGGGGGACCGCTGGAACAAGGATGAACGCGCGGTTTTGGCCTCGCTGCAACTGAACAAGCTGGAGCCGGCGCCCGCAGACCCGAGCAATGCGGTCGAGGGACAGGCAGGCGCTGCCGCATTAGGTAAACGAATCTTTTTCGACAAACGTTTCAGTGCGAACGGCGCCGTCTCTTGTGCCAGTTGTCACGATCCTTCCAAGCAATTCCAGGATGGCCGTCCCCTCGGTGTTGGCATGGGCACGGGCACCCGGCGTTCGATGCCGGTGGTCGATGCCGGCCGCAGCCCCTTCCTGTTTTGGGATGGACGCAAGGACAGCCTGTGGGCCCAAGCCCTTGGGCCGCTGGAGGATCCGAACGAACACGGTACTAACCGGCTGCGCTTTGCGCAACTGCTGCGTCAGCATTACCGCACGGAGTACGAAAATGTCTTTGGCAATATGCCGGATTTGAGCCAGTTGCCTCAGAATGCGGGGCCGCTGGGGACGGCGTCCGAGCGCTCTGCCTGGAATGCCTTGGATGAAGCGCGGCGCCAGGCTGTGTCCACGGTATTTGCCAACGGCGGCAAAGCCTTGGCCGCGTATGAAAAAACACTTTCCTATGGCGAATCGCGGCTGGACCGTTATGTGAAGGCCGCGCTGAACGACGATGCCGCGGCGTCCGCCATGCTCAACGCGCAGGAGAAGCGCGGCTTGCGTTTGTTCATCAACAAGGCGCAATGCGTTACGTGCCATAACGGCCCCTTGCTGACCGATCAGCATTTTCATAATACTGGAGTGGCGCCGCGAGACCGCAGGCAGCCGGACCTGGGGCGCCAGCAGGCTGTATCCGTGGTGAAGGCGGACGAGTTCAATTGCTTGGGTAAATACAGCGCGGCCCCCGCGCAATGCAACGAATTGCGCTTCATCGCCAGCAACGACCCTGCCTTGCTCGGCGCATTCAAGACCCCGGGTTTGCGGAACGTCGCATTGCGGCCACCGTATATGCATGCCGGGACGCTGGAGTCGTTGACCGATGTGGTGCGGCACTATGCCGCAGCGCCGGCAGCCGTGGTTGGCAAGAATGAACGTGCGCCGCTGCGTTTATCGGAGCAGGAGGTCGCCGACCTGGTGGCTTTCCTGGGAACCTTGTCCGGCCCGGTCCTGGAAAACGGCCGCGAGCTTGAGCCACGATAGCTGCACAGTTGCGCAGAGTGGCGGCGCATGATTATATTGAGTTTATGAATAAATTAATTTCCCCCCTGTTAGCCTGCCTGCTGTCAGGCGTAATCTCTCCCGCTTGTGCCGATGAGGCTATCCCCACGGTCACGGTCAGCAGTGTCAAGAACCCCGAGCTTCGTTCCTATCGCACCTTGATGGCGGGCCTGGATGCGTTTGAAAAAAATCATGGACTTGCACCCGCTGCAGCGGAGTTGCGCTTCCGCCTGATTGGCAAGAGCAAGCGTGCGCGCGCCGGGCTGAATAGCCTGAGCCTGAAGATCGAGGCGGCGGAATTGAATATTCCGGTCGCACTGGCGCCTGACGGCAGCTTTACCCTGCCTCGTGACCAAGCCGCCTTGGATGCCGATGCCAAGCTGGTATTGAACCGGAGTAATGGGCAGTTCGAAGGCTTGCCTCAGGTACGCACTCCCGGCTTGCCTGCCAATGTCATGCGCCTTGGCGATTTGCGGCTAGAATGCAAGGTGCTGATCGCTGCCGTCAAGCATGAACTGGGCATCGTCGCCCGCGCCACGATCACCACCTTGTTGGGCGGCGCCGATTGGTGCGAGGCCAAGTCAGGCGATTTCTGGCACGCCTCACCCGGTACGCTGGATGGTGCGATGATCGTATCCGGCAGCCGCCGTGCCGCTTTGCCGGTAAAGGACGAGAGCTTCTTGCCGCCCTTGGCGGATCAAAGCTGGCCGGATGATGCGTTGATCGAGTTCGATATTGATGCAGAGGCGCCGCCGGGCTGACGGCGGATCATCGCCGCACGCATCACGCTATTCCGGGGCGCGGCGATTGCCGTGCCGGCCGGTACGGTTACGTCTTCGTCACCAAGCTGATTTCCTTGCTCATGCCTGGCGCGTTGCCGGCAATGTTCATGCGTCCGCTGGTTGCGACCGAGACCGCCTGTACGCGGTTCGTGACCTTGAACTTCGTATAGATATTGGCCAAGTGAAATTTGACAGTGCGTTCGGAGATCGACAGGATTTTGCCGATTTCCCATGAGGTTTTGCCCTTGATCGCCCACTGCATCACTTTGGATTCCTTGCTGGTCAAGTCTGCGAAACTTGGCATGTCCTCCGCGAAAGCGGGGTCGTTCAGCAAACTCAGATGCAGATGACCGACCACCACATCGATCATGGCCAGGTGCCGTTCCACAAAGGGCGCATCGTGGCATTGTAGCAATAGCGCCGTGGTACCTCTCTCTGCATTGCGCGGCTGATGGGAAATGCTTGCGCCGATACCCTGTCCAGCCGCCGGCGCCACTTTGGGGCCAATAGTGCCGCCATTCCATGCAAAAGGGGCCGGTGTCCAATAGAACGCATGTTGGAGAACGTCTTCCAGGTTGTGTTGCGCCAGGTATTGTTCAATGCTGAAATTTTCCTTGCCGGAATAATGAGGCGTTATTGAGCTGTCGCCCGCATCAATAAATTCATGGCGAAAAGTATTTACCCCATTGGCCAACGTGCGTTCGTGGAGTAACACGCAATGATTGAAGGGAATTATCTTCCGCAGCGAACTGAAAATATTAGATAAGCAACCTTCACTGATAGGATTGTCGGCCAGTTCAGCTGTAATTTTCAGTAACTCGCTTAATTCCTCAATTGTAATGGAGATATTATTCATGGACAAAATTTCCTAAATTTAGCTTAAAACTGTTCCAGTAAAGCAATTGTCTTATTAGTAACTGAAATTGTCGTAGACAATGACGTCCTTAATCCGCTGGTTTGGGCGAAAAGTGAATTTCTTGTTTTAAAAACCCTGAAACTTCCTCCGGGCGCAGCGGTCGCTTCGCGTATCAGCCACTTTGAATGCGGGGTTGCTCTCGCGAGGGGATGACGAAACTTTTTCTCTGCATTTGCCGCTGAATAGTGCTACTTCCCGCAACGGCTGGCTACCGTTGCACAGCCAAGCCGACTTGCTGCAATGGCGGCTTCGCCGTATAAATACTGTGTCATAGGGATGACTCCCCAAGTCACAATGTGAATTAATTATTAAGTAGTTAATGGTACTACATACTTGCATTTTGAAAACTATCAAAAAGTCACACTTGCTCAAATTTTTTATGCATCGGCGTAACTTTTTTCTCTTTTCTTCTGGCAATGGCGAGGCATGGGAATGCGGACATGGAATAAACCGCACCGGTACCTGCTCCAGCTGGCCGATAGCGGCAGGTTGAGCGTGAAGTTGGGACCGGAATAAATCTTTTCCTGGTTTTCAATGGCCGCCAGGTTGAAATAACCCCGCCGAAAAATAAAGTAGTGTCGTATCTTGTGGCGAGTGTGCGCGCCGTTATACCTTCACCCACCCGGCATCGGCGGGCGGACATTTCACTGTCCTGCGTTCATCGCGCTTGCCCATCGCGGCAGATGTACCGCTGGCGGGTGGGACGATGTGGCAAGTGACGCTGCTGGCGCGCGTGCGCCGGTAAATGGTGATGCCGTCCAGCGAGACGTAGCGGTGCAGGACGAAGCCGGAAGACTCCTGCCGTCCGGCGGCGGCGATGCCGCGCTCCAGGCGCGCCTGGAACGAATCAGGCCGATCTTCGGGAACGGCTGGCGCCGAACCGCGCAGTTCGCGGTCGATCTTGCTGATATCGCGTCTGATCTGATCGAAGCGGATGCCGCCATCAGGTTGGCCCTGCGGCGTGGTGAGGTCTGATGGGGCCGCCGGCGCTGGCTCGCTGACCGCAGTGACGGGCGCGCTTTCCGGGATTTCGGCGGCAGCCGTGGCGGGCGCGGCCTGTGTGCGGGGCAATGCCGTCGACTGTTGACGGTCAGGCTGCTTCTTGTGTATGGACTTGGTTGCCTGGCGCTGCGGCAGCAGCGCCAGGACCTGGACCACCACCGTCTGCGGCGCGCGGCCGGGCCGCTGCTGATGCCAACAGAAAGTAAACAACGCACCATGCGCGGCAACGAGCAGGGCGAACAGCACCGCGCGCCGGCCTGTTCGGCGGGGCGGTTGTACGCCGGCCAGGCATTGGCGCCCTGCCGCATGCAAGCCATGATCGTTCATACGGCCTCTCCCGGAATGTGCCTTTCGAATTCGTCCAGCCGATCTGCCGGCGCTCTCCTGCACCCTAACTGCAAGATCCCTTCAAGGGGCTCAGCGCTGCATTCAGGCAGGCAATCACGGCGTCCTGCTGCGGTTGAATGAAAAAGTGATCGCCGTCAAACCATTCGATGTGGCATGGCGCGGTGGTTTCGTTTTTCCATCCATGAACCTGCTGTGAAACCAGGTCATCGCTTCGTCCCGCCAATACCGTGATCGGGATGGCCAGTGGCGGCGCTGGATGGTACCGGTAGTCGGCAACGAGGCGGAAATCCGCGCGGATGGTGGGCAACATCAGCGCCATCAACTCCTGGTGCATCAGTACCGCGGACGGCGTGCCGTTATACTCTTTCAGGACGTCGATCAGCGCATGGTCTGGAAGCTCATGCAGCCGGCGCATGGGGCGGCGGTTCTGAGGCGCCGCACAACCGGAGATAAATAAATGCTCCGGCACGGGCAAATGGCGGGCTTTGCAGTATCGCGCCAATTCAAACGCAACCAGGCCGCCGAGACTGTGGCCGAAAAATGCGAACGGCAGCCCCCTTTCGCGCGCAATAACCTGGGCAAGGTCTGCAACCAGTGCGGGCAGGGTGGCATAGCAGGATTCCATCATACGCCTGCCGCGTCCCGGCAGTTCGACTGCGCAAATCTCGACCAATGGGTCGATTCCGGACTCCCAGGGCAGGAAGGCCGTGGCGCTGCCGCCCGCGTAGGAAAAGCAGTACAGGCGCTTTTGCCGGGGCGGGCCGGACTTGGTCATCAGCCATGGGTTGGTAATCATGCCGCCTCCTGCGATGCGGCGGCGTGGGCACCGTCGATATGCCCGGCCGGGGCATGGGTCCGTCCATCCTTCAAATGGCCATCCTCGAGCCGGATGATCCGGTCGGCAAAGCTGAAATAGGCGTCGTCATGGGTGATCACGATGACCGTCTTGCCGCGCGCCTTCAAGTCCGGCAGCAGCTTGGTGTAGAAGACACGCTTGAATGCCGGATCCTGGTCGGCCGCCCATTCATCGAACAGGTACACTGCGCGATCCTCGATGTAGGACGATACCAGCGCGAGGCGCTTGCGCTGGCCGGTCGACAAGTCGACCGTCGAAAACTGGCCGTCGACAAGTTTGACCTTGTGCGACATCTGCAGCAATTCGATATAGGCGTGTGCGCGGGCGCTGACATTGTCCTGCTCGCTGGTGAGCAATTGCTCGAACAAGTGGAAATCGGCAAACACGGCGGAGAAATACTGCCGGTAGTCGTCCCGGTTGGCGTCGGTCACCGGGATTCCGTTCAATTTCAGGATGCCCTGTTCAGCCTCGTAGAGGCCCAGCAGGACCATGGCGAGCGTGGTTTTTCCTGAACCGTTGCCGCCTACAATGAAGACAGTCTCTCCTTGGGTGATCGTCAGGTCGAGCGGGCCGATCATGAATTGGCTGTCCTCCGTGGCGGCAGCATAGTGATGGCCTACGCCGCACAATTCCAGCCGCAGCGGCGCGTCGCCAAATGGATTCATTCCCGGCACGCGCGGCGCGGCCGCCGGCAGGCTGTGGTTCAATTGTTCCGTCTTGTCCAGGGCAATGGCAGCCTGGCGCAGGACCGGCAGCACATTCATCAATTCGATGATGGGCCGTATCATATAAAGCAGGACCAGGGTGATGGTGACGAGGACGCCGGGCGCTTGCGGCATCGCCAGCGGCACAACGAACAGCAAGGCGCCGATGACCAGGTAGAAGATGCTGGTCCCCACATTCTGGACCCAGGTATAGGCCGACAGGGATTTGACGACCAGGTCCTTGAAGTGACGCGTGCTGGGCGTGATGACGCCGTCGATAAACGTGGTGCCGCGCGATGCGTTGAGCTGCAATTCCTTACTGCCCTCGATCAGGCTGCGGAAATGCTCGTACACGATATCCATTTGGTCCCGGATTTTGCGCAGCTGCGCCAGCGGACGGCGCTCGGCAAGCGCGTAACCCATCACGGAGACGACCAGGCACAGCGTGAACATGATGAAGAGCTGCCACGACAGCCAGGCCATATAGCCCATGCAAACCAGGATGATGATCACGTTGCCAAAGGCGAGCGGCAGCAGTTGGAATGCATTCATGAAGGTGTCGACATCCCGCGTGAGAATCACGTATAGGCCATCCTTGCCGAGCGACTGCAGTTTTTTCAGAGGCGTTGCCAATAATTTGCGGCATAGCGTTGTACGCAATTTGAAAATCGCTTCCTGGGTCACATGCAGCAAAGAAATTTCAGAACAGGATTTTGCTGCGAGGTGCAGGAGGCTGGCGCCGAAAAACATCAGCGCCAGCGTAGTGTGGTCGCCGGAGCCGCCAACCGCTTTACCAATGATGGCAACCAGGGCGGCGCCACTGACGCCGGAAATCAGGCTGGCGATCGAGGCAAGCAAGAGCAAACGTGCAGACTGGCGATAGAGAAACTTAATCAGGTTCATCGTGTGGTGGTGTTGTGGAGATAAAGGTGCGCGGCGCGCAATCTCACGCCATGTAATCGGGCATATCAAACGCTTCAAGAAAAATCCCGAATGTCAGGACCGTCATCAGCAAGTCGCTGTCAAATGGCAAATTGAGCTTGAAGTTCGGACGGGAATAAATCTTTTTCAGTTTTTCAATGGTCGTCGGGTTGAAATACCCCTGCCGCCGGATCCTTTCCGAGGACAGCATGTCGTTGATCCATTCGATGTTCTGCGCCAGCAGGGGGGGGCTGCCCGGCGCCACGAAAGCAAATTTCTCGCGGTCGCAAATGGCGGCGGGAAGGTATCGCCTCGCCGCCTGCTTGACAATGTACTTTTCAATCATGCCGTTGAGTTTCAGTCGTGGCGGCAGCCGCTTGGCAAACTCAATCAAGCGGATGTCGAGGAATGGATAGCGGGCTTCGATCGAGTTGGCGTAGGAAACGCGGTCGCCGTGGTCCGCCACCAGGTGGTCCGATAGCCGCAGCTTGAAATCGACATACGAGCGCTGGTGGATCGGATGCCGGCCGGCGAGCCTGGCTTTATTGACGACATTGGCGCGGACGGCGTTAAATTCAGGAAAACGTTCCGCCGCGGCCGCGCTATACAAGCTGAGCTTGGATTCCTTGAGCGCGGCGTAATTGGTCTCATACAGGAAATGACGGTTACCCCACAAGAGGTGGCGTTCCTCTTCTTCCAGCATGTCGGAAAAGTCGTCGCCCCGGGCTTGCGCCGCCCGCATCACATCGAACCGGTAGCCGACATAGCCGGCAAACAGCTCGTCCGATCCCTCGCCGGTAAGCACGACTTTCACGCCGCTGTCCCGCACGCATTCCGACAGGGCCAGCGAGCACGTGTTGTACGATTCCTTGAGCGGGGTTTCCGCGTGATAGACCGCTTTCTTGATGCGGTCGGCGACCTGTGCCCAGTCAAAAGGGATCTCGTGGTGATGGGTGGCGATTTCGCGGTTGAACGCGTGCTGGAACTGGCGCTCGTCGATATCCTGGTCGGCAAACACAACCGAGAACGAATGCCGCGCACGGTCCGGCGCAACGTTGTGGGTAATGGCGCCGATCAGCGACGAGTCAAGCCCGCCGCTCAGGTAAAAACCGACAGGCACGTCGGCATTGAGCCGGTCGGTCACGGCGCGCCGCAGGATTTCGTCGAATTCCTCAATGTACTCGTCGTCGCTGCATGGCTTCAGCGTGGCGGTCGGGTAGTCGAGGTCCCAATATTCATGCTCTTTGAGGTAGCCGTCCGGGCGTGCCAACAGGTAGTGTCCCGGACGTATCGAGTGTATGCCCTTGAACATGGTGACCGGGCTGACCACCCCGGGGAACGTGAGTACCTGGTCGAGCCCCTGCATGTCAACGGATTTGCTGACCAGTGGATGGGCGAGTATCGCCTTGATCTCGGAGCCGAAAATCAAGGTGTTGTTGGCGACGGTGTAAAACAGCGGACAAATGCCGACATGATCCCGCGCCAGCAGCAGGCGTTTCCTGTCATCGTCGAAGATCGCCAGCGCGAATTGCCCGTTTAACTTGTCGATGAACTCGACGCCGTATTCCTGATAGAGCGGAATCAGCACTTCAACGTCGCATTCCGTCTTGAATACATGGCCTTTGAGCTGCAAGTCGCGGCGCAATTCCTTGTAGTTGTAGATTTCGCCGTTGCAGATGGCGACAACCGATTTGTTCTCGCTGAAGAAGGGCTGGTTGCCGTTTGCCAGGTCGATGATGGACAGCCGGCGGAATGCCAGGCCGGCTTCATTCTTGATGCAATAGCCTGCGTCGTCGGGGCCGCGATGAATCAATTGGTCGGCCATGCGCACCAGGACGTCGGTCGTCACGGGCGCACGATGGCTCAGATTAAAGGTGCCTGCTATTCCGCACATAAGGATGTCTTGTTTGTTGATTGAAATCTGGACAAAGGAGGGCCGCCGGGGCACGGCTCATGCATATCGTGTGATTTCATGCAGCCGGGGCGCGTTGGCGGCCGTGAGCGCCAGGCAGGTTTGCGCCAGTACGGTCACCGGATCAATGATCTGGAAGTTTTCCCAGGTGGGGGAAGGGATCGCGAATGACAGTTCGGTGCAGCCAAGGATCAGGTGCTGGATGCCTGTTCTTTTGCGCAGGCCATGGGCCACGCCGGCCAGCATTTCACGGGGCGCATCGGCCGGGGTCAGGCCGGTGGCCTTGATGCCGGACTCGGCGCAGAAGATGGCCGACGAAACCAGCGCCTGCTCGTCATCGGACGGCACGACAACCTCAATCCCTGTCCCGTAAAAATAGCGCTGGTACAGGCCTGACTTCACCGTTGCCGTGGTGGCAAGAAGACCGATCTTCTGCCCTTTCAGACCTATCGCGCTGGCATGCCGGGCCACGTTGTCGACCATGTTGATCAGTGGCAGACGCACCTTGCCGGCAATTTCATCAAAATGGATGTGCGCGGTGTTACACACGATCACGCCATAATCCGCGCCCAACGATGCCAGTTTTTGCAGCGATTCGGTGAGCAGCGGAACGGGGGTCGTGGTTTGATTCAGGTACGAATCGACGCGACTGGGAATCTGGGGGTTGGAATACAGGATGAACGGCACATGGTCCGCATCCTTGCGCGCATTGGTGTTCAGGGAGATCAGTTTTTGCGCGAAGTAAAGTCCGGCCACAGGCCCCATCCCTCCGAGGATACCGATATTTGGGTAAGTCATGACGTCAAACTTCCTTGTGTCTCAAGGGCAGATGTCGAGCGTGTCGCACAGCAGGCTGTCAAGGCCGTCACGCAGCAGGGAAAAGCGGTACACCTGGTGCGGACCGGGAAAGACATCCGCGCCGAGCGGCTCCGCCAGCGACTGTCCCTTGTCGCTGTTGGTAAACATGACGAAACCATCGCCCGTGCGAGGAGAGGCCATGACAAACGCCTTGTAGCCGGCGTTGTTTCCCCAATGCCAAAGAAACACATCGCCGCGGTTCCCCTCCAGGCCCCATCCCTGTCCCCAGCTCAGGTCCAGCTTGGCGCTGACCGGTATCGGCGACTCGACGATCTGCTGCAGGGTGCGTTCGTCCTTCAACAGGGCCGCCAGGAATCGCCCATAGTCGCCGGCGCTGGTATAGAGCGAGAAGGCCGCCACGGCTTCGCGAAACGGGAAGGGCGTCAGGACATCGCCATAAAAGGTTGTTCCAGGCACGATGAATTTTTCTAATTCCGCTTTGCGCGTATAGGCACTGTGCGTCATGCCCAATGGCGCAAACACGGTGCGCTGCATGTAGTCACCGAGTTTTTCGCCCGTGACTGCTTCCACGGCGCGTTGCAGCAAGACGTAGCCTTCGCCGGAGTATTGCCACTTGCTCCCCGGCTTGCCAGCGAAGGCCAGCGGACCGTCGGACCAGTTCGGCAAGCCGGACGTATGATTGAGTGCCATGCGGACCGTCACGTCACGCAGCTTCGGATCGGCGACCTGGTCGACCGGGGACTCGGCAAGGTGGGCGAAATGGCGGTGCGCGTAACCTTGGGGAAGGTATTTGAGCACCGGCGCATCCAAGTCCATTTTTCCTTGCTGCACCAGTTTCAAGACGGCGTAGGCGAACACGGGCTTGCTGAGGGACGCCGCTTCGAACACGCTGTCGTTCGGCGACGCGATCGGCCAGTTGCAGCCATGGGCGGCATCGACGGCCTGCAGTTCGCGGTTCCGGACCACGGCCACGGCGACATCGCAGACGCCGTACCGGTCGAGCAGGTGCTGCACGCGGGCATGCAGCGCGGCCTGTTGCGGCGCGGCGCCCGGCAATGCCAGCGCGGTGTCGCGCTCCGGCACGGCGACGCAGCCGGCGCACGCCAGGGCGGTGGCGAACCAAAGACAGGTCCTGACGCCCCGCAATGAGGAAAGCGAAATGGAGGATATTGCTCGGAACATGGTTTCAGCAGCTTTCTGGTCGAAATTTACGTGGAGTGCAATCGTGGGCCGGCGTGCTCAGGGCGCCAGCGGCGCGGCCTTGGCGAGCGGCGGCGGCGCGGTGTCCGCCAGCAGGTTCCATATGCGGAAGCGATAGCGTTCCGGCGCCAGCGCGTAGCGCGCATATTGCAGCACCGCGTAAGGGCTCAGGACGACACCAGTCAGGAAGGCGCGCCAGCGGTACGAGGCGATCGTGTTCGCCAACAAGGTCATGATGAAATAGAACTCAAAGTACACGAAGATGAAGTAGTCCATCCGCCGGGCACTGGTCAGCTTGGTTTGGGTGACGTGGTCATGGCAGGCGATCCATTCGGCGAAGTGGGGCAGGTTGCCTTTGAAGACGTTCGGCCGCAGCGGGTTTTGCATGTGAACGATCGATGGTTTGAGCGTGGCGTATTGCCGGAACGCGCGCCACGACGAAGTCCAGTATGGCTCCGCGAACAGCCGGAAGTTCCATTCCGGCGGCAAGGCAGTGTAATGGCCGGCGCAATGGATGGAGATCGCTTCCTGGTCCGGGTTGTAGATGGTGGCGCGATGCCGGTGCAGCCAGTCGGCCAGCGCGGTGGGGACATCGCGTTCACGCATCTGCTTCAAGTCCAGCAACAGCACGCCGCCGTTGATGGGTTCGTTCGCTGCGCTGAACTGGATCGTGAATTCGTTGTTGTAGTTGCGCAGGCAGACATCATCGGATGGAACCAGGCAGGCCGCGGCGCCCAGCCAGTTGCCGCGCAAGTCGGTCTCCCACAGCTTGGCAATGTCATCCACCACCAGGATGTCGGAATCAAGGAACAGCGCACGGTCAAGGTGGGAGAGAATCTGTGCAAACCGGACCCTGAGCGTGAACAGCTCGAGCCGCCGTTGATCCGGGTCGGTGGCTGTCAGCGGGCAGTCGATGATTTCCGTTTCGACTTCCACCGTGTCGGAGGCGCTGGCGCGTTCCAGCAGCGCGCGGCTGGCCGGATTGAGTCCATGCGAAATGAAGGAAATCCTCAACCGGTAGACCTCGTTGTTGCGCGACTGCGCAAAAGCCGTGATCAACGAATGCATGGCAATGCCGGTCATCCATGCGTGTCCGTCGTCGGTTTGAAAGACGATGTTGATAGAAGGTTTGGACGACATGAGTGCTATCTCCCTGAAATAGAGCAGTTTGGATTCGGTATGGCCCCCCGGGCGCCGGCAGGAACAGGCATATCACGGCTCCTTGACGGTTCGGGTCGGGAATAAAACGGCCAGTTGGGCCAGCACGGCATCGAGTTGCGCGGCGTGCAACTCGTCGCGTGCGTCGAGTTCCTGTTCAATCCGTTCTTCCATGGCGCCGCTGCTGATCGTGTTCGCCTTCCATTGCTGGCGCGTCATCTCCGCCTGGGCGGTGGCCAGTTCCAGCCGTGAGCGCAGCAGGTCGATGCGGGTGTCGGCCGCGCGGGCGTTCAGTTCGCGGCGCCGCTTTTGCTGCTCGCGTTCCGCCGCGGCCAAGTCCGCATGCAGTGTTTGCTTGCGGTATTCGGCCTCGGCTTCGGAAACCCGCCGCGACGCCAATCCGTGGTCGAACAAGTTGATCGACACTTGCACGCCCAGGTTGAACTGGCGGTAGGAGAAGTTCGACAGGCTGTCGCGCATCGACGTGTCGCTGCGGCCAATGCCGGAATAGTTGCTGTATAAGGTGACCTGGGGTCCCAGTGCCGCGCGATTGAGCGCGATGCGTTCGCGCGCCGCCGCCACCTTCAGCGTTTCATACTGGTTGTCCAGCGTCTGGTTGCTCAGCTGGCGCACCTGCTCCAGGTCGGCCTCGACCGGACCGGCGAAGGCGCAGCGCTGTTCCGTCGCCGCTTCGTCTGGGATCATGTTCTGGGTGGACTCCCGGTAGCCGGCATTGGCCAGCTCAAGGTCTTCCTGCCGCGAGCGCCATGCGGACTGCTTTTCCGCCACGTTCAGCAGTGCCACGCGCTCTTCGATGGGCGCGATGCGGCCGTCGCGCAGGCGCTGACCGGCGACCTCGGCGGCCGCCTGGGCTCGCCGCAGCTGCCGCGTGGCGGACGACACCTGCATACATGCGCGGCGCAGCTTGAAGTAGGCGGACGATACGTCGAGCGCCACCTGTTGCAGCGCCACTTGGCGCGCCAGGTGCGCCGCCTGCAGGGTCAGTTCATCCTGCGCCAATTGTGCTTGCAAGCGGCCACCGGTGTACAGCTGGTAGCGGGCGCTGAGCGTGGCGGCATTCTGGTAGCGCGGCACGGTCTGCGTCACCGCCACCTTTGACGTCGTGTTCAGCTGTGGAATCTCCACCGACGCATTGACGCCGGTGAAGGTGTCGTGGTTTTCGATCCGGTCGGCGTTATAGGACAAATCCAGTGTTGGATAGAATTGCGCCCGGGCCTGCGCCACGCGGGCCGCCGCCATATCCACTTCCGCCGTCGCGATACGCACCGACAGGCGCGCCGACGTGGCTGCTTCATAGGCCTGTGTAAAGGTTTTTCCCTGGGCGGGGCGGTCGGCGGCGGCGCCCGCCGTGCACAGGGTCGCCAATACCGCGCCGGCAAGGCGCCTGGTTACCATCTTATTCATAACGCAGCGCCTCCACCGGGCGCAGGTGCGCCGCGCGATAGGCCGGATACAGGCCGGCCGCAAGGCCCACGCCTATGGCCACCAGCAGTGACACGCCGTTGAACAGCATGCCCGGTTCCAGTGGAACGTTGGCAATCCCGGCGATGGCCGCGCTGGCGCCGGCGCCCAGCAGCAGCCCCAGCACGCCGCCGAACAGGCTGATAAAGCCGGCTTCAATCAGGAATTGCAGCAGGATGTCGCGCTCGCTGCCGCCCATTGCTTTGCGCACGCCGATTTCACGCGTGCGTTCCAATACCGCAGTGCTCATGATGTTAAGGATTCCAAGGCCGGCGACGAATAAAGAGACCGAAGCGGCAACGATGCCGATGATGGCGACGCCGTCGAGAATGTTGTCGGCTGTGTGCGTGTATTGCTCCATGGTGTCAGTCCGGTAAGCGTAAGCGCCGCGGTGCCGGCGCTTGATGAAGTCGGCGGCCATCTGCGCGGCCACGGCGGCCGACACGCCATCGCGGACCTGGCCCTGCAGCACGTTGATCTGGTCGTTGTCGAGCATAGCCTGCATGCGGGTATAGGGCACCAGGACCCGCCCATTGGCATCCTGGCCGGAGCCTATGCTGGTCAGCAACGACCGGTCCTTGTTGGCAAGTACGCCGATCACCTCGAACGTGCGGTTGTCCAGGCGCAACTCGCGGCCGATCGGATCTACTGCCGGGCCGAACAGTTCATCACGGACCTTGGCCCCGATGATCGCGACCGGTCTCGCACGGTTGACGTCGAGCGGCGTGAGAGGGCGACCCAGGACCACATGGTCGTTGTTAATGGCGGTGTAGTGTTCATTCACGCCCTCGAGTTGCACCTGGCTGTAGTGCCGTCCGACCCGCGCGGCATGGCCGGCGCCCTGCGGGTCCAGCACCATCGGACTGATACGCGTGAACGCCGTGCAGCAGCTCGAGTTACGCAGGGCTTCGTAGTCGGCGTTGTCGATGCCGGTCCCGCTGCGCTGCTCCTGGTGCGGCGTCACCAGCTTCTGGTCGCGCGAAATCCATACCGAACGCAGGCCGAACGTCTGCAGCTCGGAGAAAATCATTTGCCGTCCGCCATGCGTGACCACGTCGATCAGGGTGACTGCGGCGATGCCGATCGCAATACCGCAGACGCTCAGCGCCGTGCGGAACTTGCGGTCGCCCAGGCTGTACCAGGCCTGCAGGCCAATATCCAGGCACAGCTGCCAGCGTTGGGGATTGATCGGTCCGGTCGTCATGCGGCCTCGCTGATACGGCCGTCACGCAGCCGGATTATGCGCTGAGCATGGGCCGCCACGTCATCCTCGTGCGTGACCATCAGGATGGTCTTGCCCTGCCGGTGCAGTTCGCCGAAGAGCTTCATGATCTCTTCGCTGGAATGGGAGTCGAGGCTGCCGGTCGGTTCGTCCGCAATGATGATGTCGGGATCGTTCGTCACCGCGCGGGCGATGGCTACCCGCTGCTGCTGGCCACCGGACAGGCGCGACGGCACGTGATCGTAGCGGTCGGCCAGCCCCACGCGCTCGAGCGAGGCCATGGCGCGCCGCCGCCGTTCGGCCGGCGGTATGCAGCCGTAGACCATCGGCAGCTCGACGTTGCGTAGCGCGTCCAGGCGCGGCACCAGGTTGAACAGCTGGAATACAAAGCCGAACTTGCGGTTGCGCAGGCCGGCAAGCGCGCGCGAGTCGAGCTGGTCGATCCGGTTTCCCTCGAGCTCGTATGCGCCGCTGTCCAGCGTATCCAGGCAGCCCAGCACGTTCATCAGCGTCGATTTGCCGGAGCCGGACGGACCCATGATCGCGACAAATTCGCCTTCGGAAATCTCCACCGATACGTTGCGCAGGATTTCGATGTCGTTGGCGCCACTTCGGTAGCGTTTGCACGCCTCGGTCAAGCGGATCATGGAGCGCCTGCCGTGCGCGCCGCCACGGTATTGACGGCGGGCGTTTTCGTTGCCGGCGCTTGCGCCACCCGGGCGCGTTCGCCCTCCCTGAGCTGGCGGCCGCCAGCCAGCACCACGACCTGTCCCGGTACCACCCCGGTCTGGATTTCCACGAACCGGTCCCCCGTCGCGCCGGTCGTGACCGGTACCGGACGCAAGGCGCCCTGGCTGTCCAGTGTCCAGACGGCGGTTTTATTCTTGTCGGTGGACAGCGCCTCCAGAGGCAGGCGCGGTACCGGCGCCTGCGAGCCTACCGGGACCCGCACTTCGACTTGCTGGTTGGGACGCAGCCGCAGCTTCGGCGAGGTGAGGCTGACCCAGACCGCCGTGTAGCCGGTGTTGCCTTCCTTCCGCACCGCGGGTTCGATACGCACGATGCGTTCCTCCGCCAGCTGTTCCGGCGCACCGGGAAGCGATACACGCACCGGCATGTCCACGCGCAAATCCTGGGCGTCGTCCTGCTCCATCCGCGCAATGATCTGCTGGTTGGCGGTGTCCGACACGGTGATGACGGGCTGGCCCGATACCGCCACTTCGCCAGGCTGCACGCTGACATCGGTTACCACGCCGGCGATCGGAGAGCGCAGCGCCGACTGCTGCAATTGCGCCCGCGTATGAGCGGCGCCGGCCGCGGCCTTCTGCCGCTGGATGCGTGCCAGCGCCAGGTTTTCCTCGGCGCGCAGCACCTGTTCGCGTGACACGGCGCCTGCCGCATGGTCGGCGCGCAGGCCCGCTAGGGCGCGTTCCTGGTGCGCGATGCCGGCCTCGGCCTCGCGTACCGCCGTTTCATCGGCGGACAGCCGCAATTCGGTGTCGCGGCTGTCGAGCCGCAACAGTTCTTGCCCTTGCACCACGACGCTGCCGACCAGCACGGTGACGGCCTGGACCCGTCCCCCGGCGGTCACACCGAGCCGTACATCGTGCGTGCTGCCGACCCTGCCCGTGGCCCGGATGTAGGACGTGACGGGGCCGGTGTCGACCTCGACCGTGGCCAACTCGGGAAGCGGGTGGTGGGGCGCCAAGGTGCCCAATAATGCAGCGGCAGCACCCAGCGCGGCAGCCGCCAGCGTGGCGCGCAGCCAGAACTTCTTCATGATTTCCCTTGTTTGTAAATGGGCAATGAATTCGCCTGGTGCGGAGATTCGGCACGGTTTGTCTTGCGCAGGCAGTCAATTGCAGAATGATAGTCGCAGAATTTTCGCTGATACGATATTTAAATAATAGCCGCATTGTACACGAAATTATGACAATGTTGTAGAATGGAAAACATTGTGAGATATCAGTATGTGTTTATTTAATCAAGGAAATGTCATGGCGGACGAGGCGGGCAGCCCAGATTATTGCGGGGTTGTGAACGACGAAGGGCAGTATTCGATATGGCCGGCGGGGCACAGCCTGCCTGCTGGCTGGCGCGAAGCGGGCGTGCAGGGTTCCAGGGCGGAGTGCCTGGCCCACATCGAGGCGGTGTGGGTCGACATGCGTCCGCTGAGCCTACGACAGGGCATGGAAGGCGCGCCGTCTTCCCCTTTTTCCCATTAACGGATTGCTGATGGTATCCATGCGGCCCCGGGCGTTTGCCCGGGGTATTTGACGTCCGGGCACGGTATCGCGGGCCGTCCGTCAGCACCATATTCCCCCAGTGGTTGATTCAATAGTTAGGTCTGGTTATGTCCAACGTTCCCGAATTTAAAGATCTGCTCGATCTGCTGAGTTATCGCGCCGCACAGGCGCCGCAGGAGACCGCATACGTCTTCCTGCCGGACGGTGAAGGGGTGCCTGAAAAGGTGACCTACAGCGAACTCGACGCCAAAGCAAGATGTGTCGCAGCGCATTTGCAGGGCGGCCGGAACCCGCGGTCGCAGCCGGTCCTGCTGCTGCTTCAGCCGGGGATGGACTACATCAGCGCCTTCTTCGGGTGCCTGTACGCGGGGGCCATTCCGGTACCGGCCTATCCGCCCACCAGCGCCCGGCACCTGGCGCGCTTGCAGGCCATCGTCGACGACGCGGGCGCGCATGCGGCCATCACGGCCGGCGCGGACTTGCAGCGGATTGAAAAACTGCGCGACCGCGCACCCCGGCTTTCCATCACCGATTGGTATGTGCTCGATGCGCTGCCGCCGCAGCCGGGGCAATGGCGCGATCCCGGCATTGCCGGCGACACGCTCGCGTTCCTGCAATACACGTCGGGCTCCACCGGCAACCCAAAAGGGGTCATGGTCAGCCATGGCAATTTGCTGCACAACCTGGCGCTCATCGGCGGCGCCATCGGGATGCGGGAATCGGACGTGACCGTCTCGTGGCTGCCCCCATATCACGACTTCGGCCTGATCGGTGCCATACTCTATCCCCTATATGCGGGCCATCGCTGCATCCTGATGCGCCCCGCATCGTTCCTGCTCACGCCGTACCGGTGGCTGAAGGCCATCAGTGAATATCGCGGCACCATCGCCTGTGCACCCAACTTCGCCTACGACCTGTGCGTGCGTTCGGTGACGCCGGAGCAAAAGGCGACCCTGGACCTGGGCAGCTGGCGCATCGTTTCCAACGGCGCCGAGCCGGTTAGGCTGGAAACCCTGCGCAACTTGCGCGACACCTTCGCAGACTGCGGCTTGCTGCCGCAATCGATTGTGCCGGGTTACGGGCTGGCGGAATCCACGCTGCTGGTATCGGCCGTGCAAGGGACGCAGCCCGGCCGGCTGGCAACCCACCTGCATGTTTCAAAGGCTGCGTTACAACGGCAATGCATCGAACCGGGCGCCGACGGGGACGATACGGTGCCGCTGGTTAGTGTCGGCAGGATTCTGCCGCACTACCGGGTTGCCATGGTCGACCCGGACACCTTGCAGCGCTGCGCCGACAACCGTGTCGGGGAATTGTGGGTGCAGGGGCCATGTGTCGCCCAAGGGTACTGGAACCGTCCGGAAGCGACGCAGTCGGTCTTCCTCGCCCATATCGCAGGGGACGGCGACGGACCGTACCTGCGGACCGGCGACCTTGGTTTCCTGCACGAAGGCGAGCTGTACATATGCGGACGGCTGAAAGACTTAATCATCGTCAACGGCCGGAATATTTACCCGCAGGATGTCGAGAATGCCTCGTTCACGTCACACGGCAGCCTGCGGACCGACGGGGCCATCGCCTTCGGCGCGATGGACGGACAGGGAGAACGGCTGGTGGTGGTCCAGGAAATGGATTTCCGGCAGGCTGCTGACGAAATGCTGTTTGGCACGATCGCCAATGCGATCGCGGAACAGGCCGGCCTGCCGCCGGACACCATCGTCCTGGTCAAAGCGGGCCAGATTCCCCGCACGTCCAGCGGCAAGGTGCAGCGCCAGCTGTGCAAGGCGATGTTCGGGCGCGGCGAGTTGCCAGTCCTGGCCCGCTGGGACCGGCCGCTGCGGCCGCCTGCCGGCGTGGCCCCATCCCATGCGCCAGCGCCGGCCGGCCGTGGCGCCGGCGCGCTGGCGGCCCTGCTGGGCGACAAGCTCGCGCAGCGGCTCGGACTTTCACCGGCGGTGATCGACCCTGCGCAGCCGTTTGCCGCCTACGGGCTCGATTCGATCGCGGCCGTACAACTGGCGGGGGAGCTGTCGGACGCACTGCAATGCGCCATTGCCCCGACTGTCTTCTGGGAGCACCCGTCGATCGCACAGCTGGCGCGGTTCCTGTCCGGCGAACCGGCCGTGCCGGCGCACGCGGGGGCGCCTGCGGCGCCGCAGGCGGGCGCTGATGAACCGATCGCCATCATCGGCATGAGTTGCCGGTTCCCTGGCGCCAACGATATCGACTCGTTCTGGAAGCTGCTGCAGCAGGGCGCAACGGCGACCGGCGCCCCCGCGCCCGCACGCGTGGCGGCACAGACCTTCATGCGCTCAGAACACGGCGCGCCCCATGTCAACATGGCGGGCTTTCTTGACCAGGTCGACCAGTTCGACGCGCAGTTCTTCGGTATTTCTCCGCTGGAAGCGGCCAGCGTCGATCCGCAACAGCGCCTGGTGCTGGAAGTCGCTTGGGAAGCGCTGGAAGACGCCGGCATCGCGGCGGCCCGCATCGCGGGCACCCACACCGGCGTATTTGTCGGCATCTCCACCCACGACTACGAAGCCCTGCAGGCCGCCGCGCAAGGGCCGACGCTGTATGGCGCTGCGGGCAGCGCCGCCAGCATCGCGGCCAACCGACTGTCTTACCTGCTGGACCTGCACGGGCCCAGTGTCGCCGTCGACACCGCGTGCTCGTCCTCGCTGGTGGCGGTACACCTGGCTTGCCAGAGCCTGCGCTGCGGTGAATCAGCGCTGGCGCTCGCGGGCGGGGTCAATCTCATCCTGTCACCCAACCTTGGCATTGCGTTCGCCGGTGCCGGCATGCTGTCCCCGGATGGCCTGTGCAAGTCCTTCGACGCTGCCGCCGACGGTTACGTACGTGGCGAAGGCTGCGGAATCGTGGCGCTCAAGCGGTTGTCGGACGCGCTGCGCGATGGCGACCCGATCCGCTCCGTTATCCGTGGTTCCGCCATCGGACAGGATGGTCGCAGCAACGGTCTGACCGCGCCCAATGGCGCCGCCCAGGCAGACGTGGTGCGCCGTGCGCTCGACGATGCCGGCGTACCGGCGGCCAGCATCGGCTACCTGGAAGCGCATGGCACCGGAACCGCGCTGGGCGACCCGATCGAATTGCGTGCCTTGACGGATGTCCTGCTGCCCGGCCGCGCCGACGGCCAGCACTGCTACATCGGCACGGTCAAGACCAACATCGGACACCTGGAGGCTGCGGCCGGCATCGCCGGCCTGATCAAGGCTTCGCTCGCCGTGCAGCATGCGGCGGTGCCGGCGAACCTGCACTACCGTACGCCAACCCCGCATTGCCCGCTGGAGGGCATGCCGCTGGCCATCCCGACCCGCCTGCAGCCCTGGCTTCACGCGAGGCCGCGGCGCGCCGGCGTCAGCTCGTTCGGATTCGGCGGCGCGCTGGCGCACGCCGTGTTGCAACAGGCGCCGCAAGCAGCGCCGACGGACGCCGGCTGGCCATGGCAGCTGCTGTCCTTGTCGGCGAAAACCGAAGCGGCATTGGACGCGTCCGCAGACAGGCTGGCAGCCGGCATCAAAGCGTGCGCCGGCGTCAGTCTGGCCGACATTGCCTACACGCACCAAACCGGGCGCAACGCGTTTGCATGGCGCGGCATGCTGGTCTGCGGCGGTGCCGACGCCAGCGACGCCGCCGCGCACCTGCTGGCCACGCGTGCGCCGGGCCGCTTCCTGGCGGCGCAGATGCCTGCGCGGGTACCGCCGGTGTACTTCCTGTTTCCCGGCCAAGGGGCGCAGGAGCCGGGCATGGCACGGGAGCTGTACCAGCATTTGCCGCTGTTCCGGGAAACCGTCGATCAATGCGCGGCGATCGTACAGTGCCAGAGTGGCATTGACATGCACCACCTGCTGGGGCTGGCCGAGGCCGACGAGGGACTATCCGCCGCGCTGCTTCAGCAAACCCGGCATGCCCAGCTTGCGCTGTTCATCGTGGAATACGCGCTGGCGCAGCTGTGGATGCGTTGCGGAATCCAGCCCGCGGCCATGATCGGACACAGTTTGGGCGAATACGTGGCGGCATGCCTGGCCGGCGTGTTCTCACTGGACGATGCCCTGGCCCTGGTCGCGGCGCGCGGCGCACTGATGCAGCAGCTTCCCGGCGGCGTGATGCTGAGCGTCAGCCTGGGCGAGGCGCAGGTCGCACGTTACCTGGACCACGGCATTGCGCTGGCGGCTGTCAACGGCCGCCAGCGCTGCGTCGTGTCCGGTGCGCAAGAGGCCGTGCTGGCCCTGGAGCAGACACTGAGCGGGGAGGGCGTACCGCACCGCCGCCTGGCCACGTCGCACGCCTTCCATTCGCACATGATGGACCCGGCGCTCGATCCATTCGCCCGGATCGTGGCCGGCTTCACGCTGCGCGCGCCAACATTCGGCTTCCTGTCCAACCTCACCGGCACCTGGATTACAGAAAGCGAAGCGACTTCCCCGGCCTACTGGGTGCGCCATTTGCGCGAGCCGGTCCGCTTCGCGCAAGGCCTGGATACCCTGGCGGAACGCAGCGGCACCGACCAGGCGGTGCTGCTGGAAGTGGGACCGGGCCGGGCGCTTGCCACGTTGGCCCGGCAGTACGCCAACGCCACCGGCCGCCGCTGGTCGACGTTGCCATCGCCGGGCGCGGAACCGGCCGGCGCTTCGCAGCTGGCGCAATACCTGGCCACGCTCGGCCAGCTGTGGCTGACGGGGCAGGACATCGACTGGACGGCGGTCTATGCCGGCCAGGCACGGCGCCGGGTGCACCTGCCGACCTACCCGTTCGAACGCGAGCGGCATTGGATCGAAGCCGCTCCTGCCGCCGTTTCAACCGGCGTGCGGGAGCTGGATGCGCCGCCGCCATCGATGGAGCCGGTGCCGTCCATCGCCGCCGTGGAGCGCGAGATCTGTGCCATCGTGGCCGAACTGTTACGCATCGACCCTGGCAAAATCAGTGCGCAGACGCCGCTGCTGGAACTGGGGGCCGATTCGCTGATCCTGGTCCAGGCCATCGGCAGGATCAAGAAGCAGTTCGGGATCACTGTCACGATCCGCCAGCTGTTCGAGGAATTGACGACGATTTCCGCACTGGCCGCATTCATCGGCTCGCAGACCGGCGTTGCGTCGCCGGCGCCATCCGCCACAGCGACCGCCACAGCCGCTCCCGGACCAGGCGATGCGGGCGTCGTCCCGTCCTCTGTCCCCGCCCAACATGCGGCGGCCTCGCCGCTCGAACGCATCATTGTGCAGCAGATCGAGGGGCTGGCGCAGTTGACGCGTCAGACCACCCAGGTGCTGTTGCAGCAGCTCGATGCCTTGAAGCAGGATGGCCACGCGCCGGTGGCGCGAGTCGCTGAGCGCAACAAAGCCGTATCCAGGCCGGCGCAATTCGATCCGTATGCGCAATTGACACCGCGGCAGGCGGCATATCTCCGGCAGTTCGTGCAGCGCTTTGCCGCGCGCACCCGGAACTCGAAGGAGTTGACGGTCCGGCACAAGCCGGTACACGCCGACTACCGGGCGCAGGCGGGCTTCCGCTTCTCCGCCAGCGACCCGGTGCTGCCGCTCACGCTGCATGAACTGTTCTACCCGATCGTCTCGGAACGCGCCGAGGGTTCCCGCATCCAGGACGTTGACGGCAACGAATACGTCGACCTGACGATGGGCTTTGGCGTGCATTTGTTCGGCCACGGTCCCGATTTCATCCAGCAGGCGCTGCAGCGCCAGATGCAGTTGGGCATGCAGATTGGTCCGCAGTCGCCACTCGCCGGTGAAGTCGCCCAACTGGTGCATGAATTGACCGGCATGGAACGGGTAGCATTCTGTAACTCAGGAACGGAAGCGGTGATCCTGGCGCTGCGCCTTGCGCGCACCGCGACCGGCCGCGGCAAGTTTGTCATGTTTAACGGGTCTTACCATGGCTGGTCGGATGGATCGCTGGTGGGCGTGGACATTGAACAAGGCGGCGATGGCGCTGCCGCGCCGCTGATGCCGGGATTGACGCCGGGGATTGAACAGCATGCGCTGGTGCTGGAATATGGCGAGGCGGAATCGCTCGACATCATCCGCCGTCATGGGCATGAACTGGCGGCGGTGCTGGTCGAACCCGTGCAGGGACGCCACCCAGAGCTGCAGCCGCGCGAGTTCCTGCAACAGTTGCGCGCGCTGACCAGTGAACTGGGCATCACTCTGATTTTCGACGAGATGATCACCGGCTTCCGTCTGCATCCGGGCGGCGCGCAAGCCATCTTCGGCGTCAGCGCGGACATCGCTACCTATGGCAAGGCGGCCGGCGGCGGCATGCCGCTGGGCATGGTGGCGGGACAGGCCCGCTACCTCGATGCGGTCGACGGCGGACGCCGCAACAGCGCGGATGGACGCGCTTCCGTCGCTGCGACCTTCTTTGCCGGCACGTTCAGCAAGCATCCGCTGACGATGGCGGCGGCGCGCGCCGTGCTCGGCATGATGAAGCAGGAAGGACCTGCGTTGCAGGAACGGCTGACACAGCGTACCACCGCCCTGGTCGGCCGCATCAACGCGCTGTTCGCGCGCGAGCAGCTGTCCATGCACCTGGTGCAGTGCGGCTCCCTGTTCCGGCTGAACACCACGGGCAATCTCGATCTCTTCTGTTACCACCTGGTCGCACACGGCCTGTACGTATGGGAAGGACGCAACATGTTCCTTTCCACCGCCCACAGCGATGCCGACCTCGACTTGATTTACAACGCTTTTGAAGCCAGCGTGCAAGACCTGCGGGACGGCGGCTTCCTGCCGCCGCCTCCGCCGGGCGGCAAGGCCCGTGAACACGGCCTGGCACTGACGCCGGCCCAACAAGGCATCTGGCTCGAGTGCCGGCTCAATGCCGAATCCTCGCTGGCCTACCACACCCATGTCGGCTTGCGGTTGACCGGACCGGTCAACGCGACGCTGTTGCAAAGCGCCTTGCAGCAGGTCGTCAAGCGCCATGACGCGTTGCGCACCGTGATCGATGCCGGCGGCGAACGGCAGCGGATTCTGCCCGGGCTGGACGTCGACCTACCGGTGGTGTCGTGCGCGCATTCCGGCGACCCGGCGGCCGAGGTCCGGCGCTGGCTGGCCGACGACAGCCAGCGTCCGTTCGACCTCGAGCGCGGGCCATTGCTGCGGGCCGCCCTGTTGCACGAGGGCGAGCAGCGGTACCTGCTGTCGCTCACTGTGCATCACGTCGTCAGCGACGGGATTTCCGATGCCTTACTGGTCAGTGAACTGGCGGATATGTACAGCGCACTGTGCAGGAATGCGCCGCCGGCGCTGCCGGCCGCCGAACCGTTGCCGGACTACGTGGCACAACGTCTGGCGTATCTGGACAGCGAGCAGTTCCGCCAGGACGAGGCGTACTGGATGGCCAGGTTTGCCGAGCTGCCCGCGCCGCTGGCGCTGCCGACCGACCGTCCGCTGCACCGCCAATCGTCACTGCGCGCGGCGCGCAGGCACCTCACGATCGGCGACGCCCGCTACCAGCAATTGCTGCAATTGGGCCATCAGTACGGTTGCACGCTGTTCATGACACTGATGGCAGCCACTTCGGTGCTGTTGCAGCGGCTGACCCAGCAGGACGACCTGGTCATCGGCATTCCTGTCGCGGTTGGACGGCCTGACGCAACCCACCTGGTGGGCTGCACCCTGAACGTGGTGCCGGTTCGCTGCCGGCCCCGGGCGGAAACCCGTTTTTCCGATTATCTCGCCGAGATGAAAACGTCCCTGGTGGCGGCCTATCTCCATGCGGATTATCCGTTTACGCTGCTGACGCGCAAGCTTGGCCAGCACCATGACCTGCACCGCAGGCTGCTGGCGCCCGTCATCTTCAACCTGGACCGCGCACTGGACATGCCCGGTTTCGGCGGTCTGGAGACGGCGTTGGCGGAAAGCCCGATGAGCTACGGGCTGGACGACCTGTCGATCGACATCACGCAGTTGCCGGGGCAACTGGCCGTGAAGTTCCAATACAGTACCGACCTGTTCGACGCTGCGACGATCGAGAGGATGGCCGGGCATTTCGAACGGCTGCTGGATGAGGTCATGGCAGATCCGGAACGCCCGATCGGCGCGCTGGCGGTGCTGGGCGAACAGGAGCGGCAGCGTATGCTGGTGGAGTGGAATGCCACGTCCCGGCAGTATGGGGGACCGCGGACCATCCAGGCATGGTTCGAAGCGCAGGTGGAACGCGCGGGACAGCAGGTGGCGCTGGTGTTTGAGGGCAGCGAGCTGACCTACGCGGCGCTCAACACCCGGGCCAACCGGCTGGCGCACCGCCTGCGCGAACTGGGCGTGGGACCGGATGTGTTGGTGGGGATTTGCGCCGAGCGTTCGCTGGAAATGGTGGTGAGCCTACTGGGCGTGCTGAAGGCCGGCGGTGCTTACCTGCCGCTGGATCCGGGCTACCCGGCACAGCGCTTGGCCTACATGCTGGAGGACGCCAAACCGGCGGTGCTGCTGACGCAGTCGCATCTGCTGGCGGCCTTGCCGTCGGCGGGCCGGACCACGCTGTGCCTGGACGACGAGGCGGCGTGGGCGGACCGCGACGGCGGCAACCCGGCGCCACTGGCGCGGCCGGAACACCTGGCCTACGTGATTTACACCTCGGGCTCGACCGGACGCCCCAAGGGCGCGGGGATTCCACAGGCGGGCATTGTCAACCGACTGCAATGGATGCAGGAACAGTATGGTTTGCAGGCGGGCGAGCGCGTGCTGCAGAAGACGCCGTTCAGCTTCGACGTGTCGGTATGGGAGTTTTTCTGGCCGCTGACGACGGGGGCGACCCTGGTGGTGGCCAAGCCTGGGGGGCACCAGGACGTGACGTACCTGGCGCGACTGATCGAAACGCAAGGGGTCACGACAGTGCACTTTGTACCGCCCATGCTGGAAGTGTTCCTGGCAACGGCGGAGCTGCACCGCTGCGCGCCGTTGCGGCGCGTGGTGTGCAGCGGACAGGTGTTACCGCCTGAGCTGCAGCAACGTTTCCTGGCGCAGTTGCCAGGCGTGGAATTGCATAATTTGTACGGGCCGACGGAGGCGTCGGTCGATGTCAGCCACTGGCGGTGCGGAACGGACACGCCATCGGCCAGTGTGCCGATCGGCCAGCCGATCGCCAACATGCAGCTCTACGTGCTGGACCGGCAATTGCAGCCGGTGCCGGTGGGCGTGACCGGGGAGTTGCACATTGCCGGGATCGGTCTGGCGCGGGGATACCTGGGGCGCGGCGGGTTGACGGCCGAGCGGTTCATCCCGAATCCGTTTGGCGCGGCCGGCAGCCGCATGTACAAGACCGGTGACCTGGTGCGGTATTTGCCGTGCGGGGCGATCGAATACCTTGGGCGCATGGATGACCAGGTGAAGATCCGGGGCTTGCGGATCGAGCTGGGGGAAGTGGAAGCGGCGCTGAAGGCGCAGGCCGGCGTGCGCGACGCGCTGGTGCTGGCGCGCGAGGACGTGCCTGGCGAAAAGCGGCTGGTGGGGTATGTGCTGGCGCAGGACAGCGCGCCCGACATGGAGGAGCTGCGCCTGACGCTGGCCCGGACGTTGCCGGAATACATGGTCCCGGAGCACGTCATCAGCCTGGCGCAGTATCCATTGAGCCCCAATGGCAAGATTGACCGTAAGGCCTTGCCCGCACCCGTCGTGGCGCCTGCCGAAGGCGGGTACGTTTCCCCGCGCAGCCAGAGCGAGGCAACGCTGGCCCGCATCTGGGCAGAGGTGCTCGGACAGGACGGGATCGGCGTGCACGACAATTTCTTCGCGCTTGGCGGCCAGTCCTTGCTGGCGGTCCGGCTCATCGAGCGCATCCGGGCCGAAGGCATGCAGGCCGATGCCCGTCAGCTGTATGCCGCCCCGACAGTGGCGGCGCTGGCGCTGGCCGTGGACGGCGGACTGCGGGAGGCCGACGTGCCGCCGAACGGCATTCCCGACGGCAGCCAGTCGCTTTCTCCCGAGATGCTGACCCTGGCGCCGCTCACGGCGAATGAAGTGGCGCACATTGTCCAGGCAGTTCCGGGCGGCGCGCCGAATATACAGGACATCTATCCATTGACGCCGCTGCAGGAAGGCATCTGGTTCCACCACCTGGTCAGCCAGGAGAGCGACGCCTACGTGATGGGCACGGTGCTGGCGCTGGACACGCGCGAACGCCTCGATGCCTTCGTCGCGGCGCTGCAGGTGGTCATCGGGCGGCACGACATCCTGCGCACGGCGGTGCTGTGGGAGGGCCTGGCGGCGCCCGTGCAGGTGGTATGCCGGCATGCGCCGATGGCGCTGGAGGAAATCACAGCCGACGCCGGACAGGACGACCTGGCCGGGCTGCTGCGCGACCGCCACGCGTCCGGGCTTTACCGCCTGGACATCCGTTCCGCACCGCTGATGCGTGGCTTCGCCGTCTTCGACCAGGCCCAGGGGCGCTGGCTGCTGCAGGTCCTGGTGCATCACCTGGTCTGCGATCATGCGGCGCTGGAGTTACTGATGGAGGAAATCCGCGTGATCCTGGACGGCCACGCCCGGCAACTGCCGCAGGCGCTGCCGTTCCGCAATTTCGTGGCCCAGGTGCGCCGTGGCATGCGGGACGCGGAGCACCAGGCGTTCTTCAGCAGAATGCTGGCCGGCGTGGACAGTTCCACCGCGCCGTTCGGCCTGCTTGATGTCCAGGGCGACGGCTCGGCGGTCACGGAGGTGCGTCGCACCATCGACCCGCTGCTGGCGGGCCGGATCCGCGAGCAGGCACGCCGCCACCATGCCAGCGCCGCCAGCCTGATGCATCTTGCCTGGGCCCGGGTACTGGCCAAGGTGTCGAACCAGCACGATGTGGTGTTCGGCACCGTCCTGCTGGGACGGATGCAGGGGAGAGCGGGCGGCGACCGCATGTTGGGCCTGTTCACCAATACCCTGCCGATACGTATCACGATCGGCGCGGAAGGCGTGGCGGACTGCCTGCGCGCCACCCATGCCTTGCTCAGTGAACTGTTCGCGCACGAGCAGGCCCCGCTGGCGCTTGCACAACGCTGCTGCGCCGTGGCGCCGGGCGTGCCGCTGTTTTCAGCGCTGCTAAACTACCGCCACACCCCCGGCGGCAGCGCCACCACGGGTTGGGACGGGGTAAGCGTGCTGAGCGAGGACGAGCGGACCAACTATCCTGTCGCGATGTCGGTCGATGATTTCGGCGCCGGGTTTGAACTGGTGGCGCAGGTGGTGGACGCGGCGCAGGCAGGCGCTTTGTGCGACTACCTGCACACCACGCTGGAGCGGCTGGTCGACGCGCTGGAGCAGGCGCCCGGCACCGCCCTCGAACGCGTCGACATCCTGCCCGCCGCCGGGCGGGAACGCCTGCTGGTGGAGTGGAATGCCACGTCCCGGCAGCATGGGGGGCCGCGCATGGTCCATGCACTGTTTGAAGCCCAGGCGGAACGCGCCGGGCAGCGGGTGGCACTGGCGGCTGACGGCGGCGAACTGACCTACGCGGCGCTCAACACGCGGGCCAACCGGCTGGCGCACCGCCTGCGCGAGCTGGGCGTGGGACCGGATGTGCTGGTGGGAATGTACGCCGAGCGTTCGCTGGCGATGGTGGTGGGCCTGTTGGCCGTGCTGAAGGCTGGCGGCGCCTACCTGCCGCTGGACCCTGCCTACCCGGCGCAGCGCCTGGCTTATATGCTGGACGACGCCAGGCCGGCGGTGCTGCTGACGCAGTCGCACTTGCTGGCGGCCTTGCCGCAGGTGGGCATGGCCACGCTGTGCCTGGACGACGGGGCGGCGTGGGCGGACCGCGACAGCGGCAATCCGGCGCCGCTGGCGCGGTCGGATCACCTGGCGTATGTCATCTATACGTCCGGCTCCACCGGGCGCCCAAAAGGAGTGGCTGTGGGCCACGCGGCCGTGGTGAACTTCCTGCACAGCATGGCGGAAGCGCCGGGCATGGGCGCGACGGACGTACTGCTGAACGTGACGTCGCCGTCGTTTGACATCGCGGCACTGGAATTGTTCCTGCCGCTGGCCTGCGGCGCGCGGACCGTGCTGACCAGTCGCGAACAGGCCGCCGACCCCTTGCGGCTGGCGGCCCTGATCGAGACGCACGGCGTCACCGTCATGCAGGCGACCCCGTCGACCTGGCGCATGCTGGTCGATGCGGGGCAGCCGGTACGGCTGGCGGGGCTGAAGGTACTGTGCGGCGGCGAAGCGCTGCCGCACAGCCTTGCGGCGGCACTGCTGGAACAGACCCAGGCCATCTGGAACCTGTACGGCCCCACGGAAACCACGATCTGGTCGGCGCTTCATTGCATCACGCCGCAGGCGGGACGGCCGCTGGTCGGCCGTCCGATCGCCAACACCCGCATCTATATTGTGGACGGGGATTTCGAGCCGGTTCCGGCCGGGGTTGCGGGAGAACTCTGCATTGCCGGTGACGGCCTGTCGCGCGGCTACCTGGGCCGCCCGGACCTGACCGCCGAGCGCTTCGTCCCTGATCCGTTCGCGGCGGGCGGTGCGCGCATGTACCGCACAGGCGACCTCGCGCGCTTCACCACCGACGGCAACATCGAATACCTAGGGCGGATCGACAACCAAGTCAAGTTGCACGGTTTCCGGATCGAGTTAGGCGAGATCGAGGCGGCGCTGTGCGCCCAGCCCGGCGTGCGCGAAGCGCTGGTGCTGGTCCGCGAAGAGGCTGCCGGCAACAGGCGGCTGGTCGCCTACGTGGTGCCGCACGGCGCGCAAGGGACATCGGAGGACACCATCGGCGCCTGGCGCGCCGCGCTGGCGTTGACGCTGCCCGAGTACATGGTGCCGCGCCACTATGTGGTGCTGCCGCGTTTCCCGCTGACCCCGAACGGCAAGATCGACCGCAACGCATTGCCGGCGCCGGACAACCTGCGCAGCGATGCCGGCTATGCCGCGCCGCGCGACGCGACGGAAGAAACCCTGGCGGCCATTTGTGCGGACCTACTGCAGCTCGGCAAGGTGGGCATCCATGACAATTTCTTCGCCCTTGGCGGCCATTCGTTGCTGGCCACGCAGATGACGTCGCGCATCCGCAAGGAGTTCGGCGTCAACCTGCCGGTGCGGGCGCTGTTCGAAACCGCCACGGTGGCTGAACTGGCCGAGCGTGTCGGCAATTTGCTGAAGCTGCTGCACGAGCCCGCCGTAACGGGGAACGGCGGCCTGGAAGAGATCGAATTTTGACGTTAGACATTGGCAGAACAAAATTATGAACCTGGAAAAATTCCTTGTAGCACTTAAAGACTTGGGCGTGACGCTCACCGTGCAGGATGGCAAGCTGCGCAGCCAGGGCGTCAAAGGCGCGTTGACGCCGGAACTGCAGGCCACCATCCGCGAGCACAAAGACGAGATCATCGAACTGCTCTCGAACGTCTTTGGCATGTGGGAGCACGCGCTGGAGATCGAGCGCGCCGACCGGAACCGGCCGCTGCCACTGTCGTTTGCCCAGCAGCGCCTGTGGTTCATCGACCAGTTCGAGCCGGGAAGTTCCGCCTACAACATGGCCTCGGCCGTACGGCTGAGCGGCGAGCTCGATGTTGCCGCGCTGATGGCCGCGTTGAACGAGATCGTCAGGCGCCATGAAGTATTGCGCACCACGTTTGCCGCGCACGATGGCACCCCCATGCAGGTCATCGCGCCATCCCTGGCGCTCCCGATTCCTATCAAGGACCTGTCGGACACGCCGCATGGCGAGCAGGAGGCCCAGGTGCAGTGGCTGGCGCTCGATGAGTCCCGCACGCCGTTCGACTTGCAGGCCGGACCATTGATTCGTGCCCGCTTGGTCAAGCTGGCCGCCGAGGAACACTTGCTGCTGTTCACCATCCACCATATCGTGGCCGACGGCTGGTCCATGGGCATCCTGGTGCAGGAGCTGGCGGCGCTGTACCGTGCCGACCCGCAGCGCGCGCCGCTGGCCGAACTTGCCATCCAGTATGCGGACTTTGCCAGCTGGCAGGGCACCCGCTTCGATGCAGAGGCGCTGCGCACGCAGCTGCGCTATTGGACCAACAAGCTGGAAGGCGCGCCGACCTTGCTGGCGTTGCCCACCGACCGTCCGCGCCCCGCCGTGCGCAGGCAGGCGGGGGCCACGCACCGGTTCCCCATTGCCGCCGCGACGACCGCGGGACTGTACGCGTTGAGCAGCAGCGCGCAGGCCACCCTGTTCATGACCCTGGCGGCCGCCTTCAACGTGCTGCTGGCCCGCTACACGGGCCAGGACGATATCTGCCTTGGCACGGCCATCGCCAACCGCAACCGTACCGACCTGGAGCCGCTGATCGGCCTGTTTGCCAACACGCTGGTGCTGCGCACCCGGATCGAGGGCAACCCGAGCTTCAGCGACGTGCTGCGACAGGTGCGCGGCACGGCGTTCGAAGCCTATACCCACCAGGACTTGCCGTTCGAGCAGTTGATCGACGCCTTGAAGGTACCGCGCAGCACCAGCCATGCCCCGCTGTTCCAGGTCAGCTTCGTGCTGCAGAACACGCCGATGGGGGCGCTCGAACTGCCGGGCCTGCGGCTGCAACCGGTCGAGATTGCCGGGACTTCAGCCAAATTCGACCTGGCGCTGACCGTCACGGAAGGGGCCGGGACATTGGACGCGGCGCTGGAATATGACGTCGACCTGTTCGACCGCGCCACGATCGAGCGCATGGCCGCGCATTTCACCCGTCTGCTGGACGGTATCGTGGCCCGGCCCGACAGCCCGGTACATGATTTGCCGCTGATGGACGCCGCAGAAACCGGGCGGCTGGTCGCGCTGGGCAGGCCCCGCGTTGCCGGCACCGCCGGCACCGCCGATGGCGCCGATGCAGCCTTGGCCTGGACCATCCACCGCGCCTTCGAAGCGCAGGCCGCCCGGACCCCCGGCCACGTGGCGTTGACCTGCGGCGATGAACAGGTCAGCTACGCCGAGCTGAATGCCCGCGCCAACCGGCTGGCGTATTTTCTGCTCGGCCAGGGCGTCGGTCCGGAAAGCCTGGTGGCGCTGTTCGTCGACAGGAGTGTCGACATGGTGGTCGCCTTGCTGGCGGTCCTCAAGGCGGGCGGTGCCTATCTGCCGCTCGACCCCGGCTATCCGCAGGACCGCCTTGCCTTCATGCTGGACGACGCCCGGCCGGCGCTGCTGTTGACGCAACAGCCGCTGGCGCACCGCCTGCCGGACCTTGGCGCCTGCGCCGCGCCGGTGGCCACGTACTGCCTGGACACCCAGGCGGCAGAATGGGAGGCATTGTCCACGGATAATCCCGACAGCGGCGTCGCGTCCGCCAACCTGGCCTACGTCATCTATACCTCCGGTTCCAGCGGCAAGCCCAAGGGCGTCGCGTTGCAGCACGACAATGTCCTGCGCCTGTTTGTGCAGACCGACGCCTGGTTCGGCTTCGATGCCGAGGATACCTGGAGCCTGTTCCACTCCTACGCCTTCGACTTTTCAGTGTGGGAAATGTGGGGCGCCCTGCTGCACGGCGGGCGGCTGGTCATCGTGCCGCTCGACGTGGCGCGTTCGCCGCAAGCGTTTTACGCCATGCTGGCGCGCGAAAAAGTCACTGTGCTGAACCAGACGCCGTCGGCCTTCCAGCAATTGATGGAAACCGCCCTGCAGCAGGACGCTGCACGTGCACTGTCGCTGCGGCATGTGATTTTCGGAGGCGAAGCCCTCAACCGCGCGGCGCTCGAACCGTGGTTCGCGGTGCACGGCTACGACCGTCCCGCGCTCGTCAACATGTACGGGATCACTGAAACCACCGTGCACGTGACATACCAGCGCCTGCAGGCCGCGATGCCGGCGCCGCGCTCGGTGGGCACACCGATTCCCGACCTGGGCGTGTATATCCTCGATGCCCGGTTGAATCCGGTTCCGGTCGGGGTGGCGGGCGAAATCCACGTGGCGGGCAGGGGTTTGGCGCGCGCCTACCTGAACCGTCCGGGCCTGACCGCCGAGCGGTTTATCCCGGACCCGTTTACCGGTGTGCCGGGCAGCCGTCTTTACAAATCGGGCGACCTGGCGCGCTACCTGCCGGATGGCGACATCGAATACCTGGGGCGTGCCGACAGCCAGGTGAAGCTGCGCGGATTCAGGATCGAGACCGGCGAGATCGAAGCCGCGCTGACCGGCCTGCCCGGCATCCGCGAGGCGCTGGTGCTGACGCGGCAAGACCATGGCGGGGAAACGACCCTGGTCGCCTACGTGGTGGCCGAGCGCGCCAATGGCGAAAGTAACCATGGCGGCGCGGCCGATGCGGGCCTCACCGCCGAGGTTGCGGATTTCCTGTGCAGGGATGCCGGCCGGGAACCCTGGTCGCCGGCCGGCCTGCGCCAGGCATTATTGGCGTACCTGCCCGACTACATGGTGCCGGCGCATTTTTGCCTGCTCGACGCTTTCCCGCTGACGGGCAACGGCAAGGTGGACCGCAAGGCATTGCCGGCGCCGGACGTGCAGCGCGCGGCGGGCGCGTACATGGCGCCCCGCACGCCTGTCGAACAGGCCGTGGCGCACATCTGGTGCGCGGTCCTCAAGCTCGACCAGGTCGGTGTGGAAGACAATTTCTTCGAGGTCGGCGGCCATTCGCTGCGCGCCACCATCGTCCTGGCGCACGTGAACCGGACGTTCGGCATCGATCTCGGGGTGCGCGCCCTGTTCGACGCGCCCACGGTCGCGGCACTGGCGCGGCAGGTGGAACAGGCGCAGCGGGGCAATGAACCCGGACGCGAATCTGGCACCGAAGCCGCGCGGGCCACCATCGGGCGGGTGGCGCCGGCCGCCGCCTATGCCATTTCGGCCGCGCAGCAGCGGATGTGGCTGTTGCACAAGCTAGACCCGCACAACACCGCGCACCATGGCTTGGCCTTGCTCGAACTGCCATCGGACATGGAGCGCGCGTCGGTCGAGCGCGCGATCAGCGCCATCGTCGAGCGGCACGAAGTCCTGCGCACCGTGTTCAGGGAAGGCGACGACGGTTTACCGCTGCAGGTGATCGAACCGGCGCGGCCGGTATCGCTGCAAGTAACCGCGCTGGCCTCGGACCAGCCGCTGCAGGCCCATATCAGGCAATTTGTGGCGCGCCCGTTCGATTTCGAACACGGGCCGCTGTTCCGCGCCGAGCTGCTCCACACGTGGGACGGCCGCTGGCTGCTGCTGTCATGCATGCACGAGGTGGTCGCGGACGGCAGCTCGACCGCCGTGCTGCAGCATGAAGTGCAGGAACTGTTGCGGGCCGACCTGCAGGGGCGCGCCCCGCGGCTGCCGGCGTTGCCGGTCCAATACAAGGACTTCGCCGCCTGGCAGAACGCCCTGTTGGGCGCGGAATCCGGCGATGCCGGCCGCCAGTACTGGCATGAACAGCTCGGCGCCACGATCCCCCGGCTGCAATTGCCGTTCGACGCCGCGCTGACGCCGTCGACGTCGAACCAGGGCGCCCGCTATCACTTCAGTGTTGCCGGGGAGACCTGGAACGGGCTGAAGTCGCTGTGCCGGGCCCGCAGCGTCACGCCGTTCATGTTCCTGCAAGCTTCGCTGTCGGTGCTGCTGTCGCGCCTGACCGGGCAGCGCGACATCGCGATGGTCACGCCGGTGGCGGGCCGCGATGCGGCCGAACTGCAACCGCTGATCGGTTTTTTCCTGAACACGCTGCTGCTGCGCACCCAGGTGGAGCCAGACGAGAGTTTCGCCGGTCTGCTGGAGCGGACCAGGGAAATGACGCTGCAAGCCCTGCAGTATCAGCACTATCCGTTCGAGCAATTGATCGAAGAGCTAAACCTGGCGCGCCCGGCCAACCAGTTCCCCGTGACGCCGGTGATGTTCAACGTGCTGAGCTTCCGCGACCAGGACACGCCGTACCGCGCGCCGCCGGCGGGGCATTGCCCGCTGGACCAGGACATGAAGATCGAACTGGAGCTGACCGCCCAGGAGCACGCCGATGCGCTGGCGCTCCAGTGCGATTACCGCAGCGCCCTGTTCAAGCCGGAAACCATCGAATACCTGATGCGGCAGTGGCAGGCGCTGATTGCACAGGCCGTGCTGGCGCCGCAGACCGGCGTCGCCGCCTTCGACCTGTTTGCCACGCCGCAGGCGCTGTCGCTGCAGTCACCTTACCTGCGCTTTGCCAGCGCGCTGCCGGCGCCCGCCGCGCCGGTGCCGGTCCTGGCGCGGCTGCACCAGGTGAGCTGCGCCACGCCCGATGCGGTGGCGCTCGAATGGCAGGGGCGGCAATGGTCGTATGCGCGCCTGGCCGCCGAGAGCAACCGCGTGGCGCGCCAGCTGCACGACCTGGGCATGGCGCGCGGCGAGGTTGTCGGTCTGCTGCTCGACGATCCGCTGGCCCACGTTGCGGCCGTCATCGGCACGATGAAGGCGGGCGGGGTGTTCGTCACGTTCGACGCCGCCGACCCGGCGGCCCGGCTGCAGGTGCTGGCCGAAGCGGCGGCGCCAGGCTGGTGGATCGTGGAAGCGTCTGCGGCCGATGCCATTGCCGGCATCGCGCACCAACTGGCCGAACCGCCGCGCGGCATTTGGATCGGGGACGCCGCGCCGCCGCCCGGATTTGCCGTGCTGGGCCAGTGTGCGGACGCCATCGACGTGCCGATCGCGCCGCAGGATCCGTGCTACATCTTCTTCACGTCGGGTTCAACCGGCAAGCCCAAGCCCATCCTGGGACAGGTGCAGAGCCTGGCGCACTTCATCGCCTGGGAGATCGACGCCTTCCAGCTGGATGCCACGTGCCGTGTCAGCCAGTTGACCGCGCCGACCTTTGACGCCTTCCTGCGCGACCTGTTCGTTCCGCTGTGCGCGGGCGGAACGTTGTGCCTGCCGCCGGCGCACCGCATCGCGCCCGACCAGCTGCTGCAATGGCTGGAACAGGCCGGCGTGACGCTGGTGCACTGCGTACCGTCGGTAGTGCGCAACATGCTGGCCTACCTGCGGCAGGAACCGGCATCGGCGCAGGGCGCGCGCCTGCCGGCGCTGCAGCGTATCTGCCTGTCCGGCGAAGTGGTGCTGCCGGCGACGGTGCAGGCGTGGCGCGACTGCTTCGGGCCGCGCATCGACCTGGTGAATTTCTATGGTGCCTCGGAAACCACCATGATCCGCTGCCATCACCGGATCACCGATGCCGATATCGCGCGCGGCTTCATGCCGGTCGGCAAGCCCATCGCCGATACCCTGGTGATCGTGCTCGATGCCGCCGGTCAGCCGTGCCCGGCGGGCACGCCGGGGGAAATCTTCATTCGTTCGCCATTCTTCAGCCTTGGCTACTACCGCAGCCCGGCGCTGACGGCGGCGGTGTTCATGCCGAACCCGCTGCGTCCTGGCACTGCCGAGCGGGTCTACCGCACCGGCGACATGGGCCTGTTCCTGCCGGACGGCAGCTTGCGTTTCCTGGGCCGCCGCGACAACCAGGTCAAGGTCAACGGGGTGCGCATCGAAATCGGCGAGATTGAAAATGCCCTGCTCAGTCATCCGCAGGTGGTGGAAGCGGCCGTCGTGCCGCACACCTCGAATGACGGCGCCACAACCCTGCACGCCTACGTCGTCACGAGCGGGGAACTGGCGGTGCCGTTGCGCGGCTTCCTGGCCGAACGCATGTCGGCCACCTCGATACCGCACAGCTTTACCGAACTCGAGTCGCTGCCGATGACGGGCAGCGGCAAGGTGGACCGCAAGGCGCTGAGCCAGCGCGAGCTGCCGGCGGGCGGCATGTCCGGCGCGGCCTATGTCGCGCCGGCAAATGCGACGGAAAATACCCTCATCGGCCTGTACGAGGACGTCCTCAAGCGCAGCAATGTCGGCGTGCATGACGATTTCTTCATGCTGGGCGGGCATTCGCTGCGCGCGCTGCTGCTGCTGTCGCGCATCCGCAATGCGTTCGGGGTCGAAGTGGCGTTGCGCATCCTGTTCGAGTCGCCGACGGTGGCGCAACTCGGGAAAGTCATCGATGGCCTGCTTGCCGCCACGGCGCAGCAGGACAGTGAAATGGAAAGCCTGCTGTCGGAAGTGCAAAGCGAACTGGCGTCCCTGATCGGGGCGGCCGGCCAGGACCAGCCATGAACTGACCCGCAACAAACCTGCGGCCGGTGCAATACGCCGCCGCAGAACTACCGCTCGGGAAAGCTCGGCAGAGCTTTCCCGCCCCCCTCTTTTATTCGCAGAGTTATGAAACCAGAAGAATTCGTCAATTTCTACAGCCGTCTATCGTTCAAGGAACAGGAGCTTGCCAGGCAACTGTTGGCCAGGAAGGGGATTGATTTTTCTTCGTTGCCGATCACGAAGCGGCCGCGCGACATGCCCCGGCTGGACATGTCCTTTGCACAGCAGAGGTTGTGGCTGCTGGACCGGCTCGATGGCGGATCGGCGGTTTACAACATCGCCCTGGCGATGCGCCTCACCGGGCAGCTCGATGCCGGTGCGCTTGGGCGCGCCCTGAACGACGTGATTGCGCGGCACGAAGTGCTGCGCACCACCTTTGCCATGGCCGGCGACACGCCGGTACAGGTGGTGGCCGCCAGGCTGGAACTGGAGCTGCCGGTGACCGACCTGCGCAACTGGCCCGAATCCGGGCGCGAGGCACGGGCCGCGCAGCTGGCGCAAAGCGCCGCGGCGGCCCCGTTCGACCTGGCCGCCGGCCCGCTGGTGCGCGCCAACCTGGTGTGCCTGGCCGACGACGAGCACATTGTCCTGTTCACGCTGCACCACGTGGTGTCCGACGGCTGGTCCGCAGGTGTGCTGTTCAACGAAGTCGCCGCGCTCTATGACGCGCATGTGCGCGGCGCGCCGTCGCCATTGCCGCCATTGCCGCCATTGCCGATCCAGTATGCCGATTATGCGCACTGGCAGCGGCAATGGCTGTCGGGTGACGTGCTGGACCGGCAACTGGCTTACTGGACCCGGCAATTGGCAGACGCGCCGGCGGTCCTGGCACTGCCGGCCGACCGTCCCCGTCCCAGGGTGCAAAGCCACTGTGGCGCCACGCTGCGGTTCGAGGTGCCTGGCGCCACGCTGGCCGGCTTGACCACGCTGGGCCGGCAGGCTTCCGCGACACTGTTCATGGTGCTGGCGTCGGCGTTTTATGTCTTGCTGGCGCGTTACAGCGGCCAACGCGACATTTGCATCGGCACGCCGGTGGCCAACCGCAACCGCCCGGAACTCGAGCCGCTGATCGGCTGCTTCGTCAATACGCTGGTGCTGCGCAGCGACGTCGACCTCGGCGCGTCGTTCCGGGCATTGCTGGAACAGGTGCGCGCCACGGCGCTGCTGGCCTATGCCCACCAGGACGTGCCTTTTGAGCAGCTGGTCGAAAACCTGAAGCTGGAGCGCCATGTCGGCCATGCGCCACTGTTCCAGGTGATGCTGGTGCTGCAAAACATGTCCCAGGGCGCGCTGGAAGTGCCGGGCCTGAGCATGCGGCCCATGGCGACCGACAACGCGACCGCCAAGTTCGACCTGATGCTCACGCTGATCGAGGAATCGGGACGGCTGGAAGCGGCTTTCGAATACTGCACTGACCTGTTCGACGCCGCGACGATCGAGCGCATGAGCGTGCATTTCAAGCGGCTGCTGGAAGAAATCGTGGCCGATCCGGAGCGTCCGGTCGGCGCGCTGGAGATGCTGCCGGCGGCGGAGCGGGAACAGGTGCTGCATGGCTGGAACGCCACGGACAGGGCATACCCGCAGGGCCATTGCCTGCACGGCCTGTTCGAGGCGCAGGTGGCGCGCGCGGGAGGCCAGGTGGCGCTGGTGTATGAGGGAAGCGAGTTGACGTACGAGGCGCTCAACACGCGCGCCAACCGGCTGGCGCACCGCCTGCGCGAGCTGGGCGTGGGGCCGGACGTGCTGGTGGGGATTTGCGCCGAGCGCTCGCTGGAGATGGTGGTGGGCCTGCTGGGCGTGCT
>NZ_JBXAQJ010000022.1:0-49696 GCF_058807115.1 Pseudoduganella sp. GW821-FHT12E03
GCGGCGCGTGATCTGCAGCGGCGAGGCGCTGTCGGGCACGCTGGCGCGGCGCTGCCAGGCCGCGCTGCCCGGGGTGGAACTGCACAACCTGTACGGCCCGACCGAGGCGGCGGTGGACGTGACGGCCTGGCAGTGCCAGCCCGGCGACGGGCGCATCGCGGTCCCGCTGGGCCGTCCGGTGGCCAACACGCGCATCTACGTGCTGGACGGACAGCAGCGGCCGGTGCCGGTGGGCGTGCCGGGCGAGCTGTACATCGGCGGAGTGCAGGTGGGACGCGGTTACCTGAACCGTCCGGAGCTGACGCGGGAACGCTTCCTGGCCGACCCGTACGGCCAGGGCGAGGGCGCGCGCATGTACCGCACCGGCGACCTGGGGCGCTGGCTGGCCGACGGCACGCTGGAATACCTGGGGCGCAATGACTTTCAGGTGAAGGTGCGGGGCTTCCGCATCGAACTGGGCGAGATCGAGGCGGCGCTGGCCGGCCTGGCGCGCGAGGTGGTGGTGATTGCCCGCGAAGACCGGGACGGCGACCAGCGGCTGGTGGCGTATTACACCGGCGAGGCGGACGAACAGCGCCTGCGCGACCACGCGGCGCAGGCGCTGCCGGCCTACATGGCGCCGGCGGCGTACGTCAAGCTCGATGCGCTGCCGCTGAGCCCGAACGGCAAGCTGGACCGCAAGGCGCTGCCGGCGCCCGGGGACGATGCAACGCCACGGCATGAATATGCGGCGCCGGCGACCGCGACCGAGGCCGCGCTGTGCGAAATCTGGCAGGAACTGCTGGGGACGGAGCGGGTCGGCACCGCAGACAACTTTTTCCAGTTGGGCGGCCATTCGATCCTGGTGATGAGGATGCTGGCTGTCGTCAATAAACGGTTCGACGTGAACCTGACCGTGGCAACGGTATTCGACAAGGCGAGCTGCGCCAGCCTCGGGACGTATATCGACCTGTTGACCGCGCTGAAGCGCAAGCAGCCGACAGAAGAGCCTGCGGGCCAAGAACAGTATGTGGAGGGAGAATTATGAACATTGAACAATTGCTGTCCGAACTGCCGGAACACGGCATCCAGCTTTGGCTGGAAGAGGGAAAACTGAAGTTCCGCGCCCCTGCGAGCGGCCTGCCGGCGCACTTGCGCGAGCAGATCGTCGGCCACCGCGAGGAAATCATTGCGCTGTTGAAGCAGCAGGGCAATAGCGGCGGCGACGATGTGCCGCGCCCGCTGGGCCGGGACCAGCCGCTGCCGCTGTCGTTTGAGCAGGAACGCCTGTGGTTCCTGCACCAGCTGTTTGACGAGCAGGCGCTGTTCAACATGGTGCATGCGTTTGAATGGCAGGGGAACGTGGACGAGGCATTGCTGGAAAAGGCGATCCGCCAGGTGATCGAACGCCATGAAATCCTGCGTACCCGGATCGAGGTCATCGACGGCGTACCGTTCCAGGTGCCGGCCGATGCGGCGCGCTGGAAACTGGTGGTCGACGACCATCCCGGCGCGGATTGCCAGGCCGGCTACCAGGCCATTTGCCAGCAGGTCTATGACCAGGAATTGAAGACCGTGTTCGACCTCGCCAATGGTGAAGTCATCCGCACCCGCCTGTTGCGCTTCGATGGCTGCGCGGTGCTGTTCTTTTCGATGGACCATATCGCCAGCGATGCCTGGTCGCAGCAAATCCTGCTGTCGGAGTTGTCCGAGTTTTACCGTGCCGCGCTTGAAAACCGCGCCTGTGCGCTGGCGCCGCTGGCGGTGCAGTACGCCGATTACGCGGCGTGGCAACGCCAGCGCCTCGCCAGCGGCAAGCTGCAGGACTCGATAGCGTTCTGGCGCAACAACCTGAACGAGAGCAGTTTCCAGACGCGCCTGGCCCCGGATCGTCCCCGTTCAGCGAAGAAGTCATTCCGTGGCCAGACGGTCCCGTATGCCCCCAGCCCCGCGCTGCTGCACAGCCTGCGCATCCTGTGCGAGCGCCACGCGCTGACGCCGTCGAATGTCATGCTGGCGGCGTATGCGCTGCTGGTGGCCCGCTACAACCGGCACGATACGGTGAGCTTCGGTATTCCTACCGCAGGCCGGGAGCAACCGGAAGTACAGGCGCTGATCGGGTTCTTCGTCAGCGCCATCGTTTGCCGCATCGACGTGCCGCAGTCCGGTTCCGCGCTGTCCTACATGCGCATGGTGCAGCAGCGCGTGCTCAAAGCCCTGGAACACCAGCAGGTGCCGATCGCATGCCTGGCCGAGATCTTGAACCAGGGCCGGGTCGCGTCCGGGCATCTCGATATCCCGATGGCATTCAACTTCGTGGACGAGAGCGGGGAACAAAGGGCGGCAGGGCAGGGCATGCTGCCGGTGAAGGCCATGCCTCTGGGCGCCGACGAGTGCGTCGCCAAGCACGAGGTCACGCTCTACCTGGCGTCGACAGCGGACGGGATTTCCGGCTGGGTCGAATACAACGCGGACCTGTATTCAAGCGCATCGATGGCGCGTTTCGCCGAACACTACGACGTGCTGCTCACGCGCCTAGTGCGGGACGCCGAGCGGGACCTGCGCACCATTTCATGGTACGACGACGCCGACATCCTGCACCGGCTGAAGGCCGAACATCCGGACGCGGTGCGCGCATTCCCGCTGTCGCCGGTGCAGCGCGACATTTATTTCAGCGCGCTGTTGAACCGTTCGACCAAACGGAACAACCTGGGCTGCGCCTCGCCGATCTACCAGCCGATCGACCTGGCACGCTGGGAGGCGGCGGTCCGGCACCTGGTGGCCGGCAACGAGATGCTGCGGATGCGATTGCACCGCTTTAATGATGACAAAATCAATGACGTGTACCAGTGGGTGACCGGGAACACCGAGGCCGAGTATGAATTCCGTGACTGGTCCGGCCGGCACGAGCGCAGCGCCGGGGAGCTCGATGCGTTCATGGCCGAGTTCACCCACCGGCCCTTCGACCTGGAAAACGGCCCGCTGCACCGCATGGCGCTGATCCGCCTTGCCAGCGACCACCATGTGATCGTGCTGGCGGCCCACCATGTCCTGTTCGATGGGGGCGCCGTCGTGCTGCTCGGGGAAGAGGTCGCGCGGGCGTACCTGGACCCGGCGTACGCGGGCCAGCCGCCGCGCGGGACGGAACAGTTCCAGGCATACGTGGCGGCCATGGCGGCGGAGATGGATACGCGCGAGGTCATCGAATTCTGGCAAGGCAAACTGGCCGGCGTCGAGGCGCTGCCGGTGCCCCAGCTGGCGGCGGACACGCCGCTGGTCACCGACGCCTACCGCTTCGATCCCGACACGTGGGTGCAGGTGAAGCAGTATTGCCGCGCCAACGGCATCACGCCGGCCATCTATTGCAAAGGCATCTATGGCCTGCTGATCGATTATTATTTCCAGGGACAGGCGGACTTCCTGATTTCCGAGTTCAGCCTGGGCCGCACCGAGGCGCAGCTCAAGGACTGGGGCTGCTACTACCGGCAGCAGCCGTTCGTGTTTGCGCGCACCGCCCTGAACGGCGGGCGGACATTCAAGGAGTTCTGGGACTACCACAAGCAATTCCAGCGCGCCTGCAAGCCCTATACCGCGCTGAGCGCCCACGCGCAGGCGCGCCTGGCGCCGGCCCAGGGCATCGGCTTCATGTACAACTTCAACAGCTACATCAAGCCGATCGACATCCTCTATGGCAGCGGACCGGACGACCAGCAGGGTTTCATCCCGCAGATCGAGGACGCCGTGCAGTTCTACATGAAGAACGTGGCGCAGTACATGCAGGCCAGCCTGGTGTATCCGGCAGGCACGTTCACCGACAACCGCCTGCTGGAGCGCTTCGTCAGTATCACGCACCAGCTGTGCGCGGGCGGCCGCGAATCGCTGTCCATGCTGGACTTCCTGCTCCCCGACGAAGTGGCGCAGCTGGCCAGGTGGGAAGCGCAACGCGCCGCACCGGCCCCGCACACGGCCGGCGGACGCGCGCCGGACGTGCTCGCCCTGTTCGCGCGGCAATGCCAGGCCGACGGCGATGCGGTTGCCCTGCGTGACGCGGATGGCACCATGACTTACGCGGAACTGGATGCAAGGTCGAACGCCCTGGCGCAATGCCTGCGGCAGCGCTACCTGAAGCCGGGTGACAAGGTGGCGCTGCTGCTGCCGCGCGACCGCCGCTTTGCTGTCGCCATGCTGGCCGCCGCCAAGGCGTCGGCCTGCTACGTGCCGCTGGACCCGGACCACCCGCCCAAGCGCATCGATTACATCCTGGACGATGCCGCCGTGGCGGTGACCATCACGTGCGAGCAACACCGTGGCCTGGTCGATCCGCAGCGCTCGCCCTTGCTGTTGTGGGAGGGATTGCCGGAAATGCTGGCGGCAGTGCCGCAGGCCGCCGTGCACGCCACGGCGCCGTCCGATCCCGACCGCGATTTTTATGTGATCTACACCTCGGGCACCACCGGCAATCCGAAAGGCGTTCTGGTCAGCGCTGGCAACGTGGCCAGCCTGTTCGACGGCTGCAGCGGGCTGTTCGCATTCAGCGCGGCCGACCGCTGGAGCGTATGCCACTCGTTCGCGTTCGACTTTTCGGTCTGGGAGCTGTGGGGCCCGCTGGTGACGGGCGGATCCGCGTGCATCGTCGATGCCGCCACCATCAAGGATTCCCCGCGCTTCCATCAGTGGCTGCGGGAAAACCGCGTTTCCATCCTCAGCCAGACGCCATCGGCATTCCTGGCCCTGGAAGCGGCGGACCGCGGCCAGGACGCAACCGCCCTGGCGGCGCTGCGCTACGTGGTGTTCGGTGGCGAAGCGCTGGACATCAGCCACCTTGAGCAATGGCGCGTGCGCCATGCGCTGGGCAGCCCGGCTCTGGTGAACATGTATGGCATCACCGAGATCACCGTGCATGCGACTTTCCATGAACTGACCGGGGCAGACTTCGCCAGCGGGCGCAACACCATCGGCAGGGCGCTGCCGCACCTGACCACGGTGTTGCTGGACGACTGCCAGCGCCGGGTGCCGCCGGGGTTTGCCGGCGAACTGTATGTTGCCGGCGCCGGCGTGGCGCAAGGCTACCTGCACCGCGAAGAGTTGACGGGCCAGCGTTTCCTGGCCCTGCCCGGCCTGGGATACGGCGACGCGAAATTCTACCGTGCCGGCGACCGCGCCCGCTACCTGGCAGACGGCAATTTGCAATACCTGGGGCGCAACGACCGCCAGGTGAAGATCCGTGGCTACCGCATCGAGCTCGACGAAATTGAAAACGTCCTGCGCCGCTGCGAAGGCGTGTCCGCCGCCGCGGTGAACGTGGTGGAGTTCGCGCAACCCGTCGGCAAGCGCGTGGTCGCGTACGTCTGCCGCACGGGGACGGACGCGACCGACCTGGTCCCGCTGCTGCAGGAGCGCCTGCCGCATTACATGGTGCCGGCGAACTTCGTCGTCATGGCGCAGCTGCCGCTGACGGACAACGGCAAGATCAATTATCGCGCCTTGCCGCGCCCCGACCTGCAGGCCGAGGCCGACGCGCACGCGCCGCTGGAAACGCCGACCCAGGCCAGCCTGGCGGAAATCGTCGGCGAACTGCTGCAACAGCGCGTGGAGAGCAGGACCGCCAATTTCTTCGCGCTGGGCGGGCACTCCCTGCTGGCAACCCAGCTGGTGTCGCGCATCGAGCGCCAGTTCGGCCTCGAGATGCCGTTGCGTACCGTGTTCCAGTACAGCCGCCTCGACGAACTGGCCCATGAAATCGACCGGTGCCTGGGCGGGCAGGAGGCGGCAGGCGCGGGCAATGTGATCGCGCCATGCCCCCGCGACATGGCGCTGCCGCTGTCGTTTGCCCAGCAGCGTCTCTGGTTCCTGAACCAGGTGGCCCCGGACGATCCGTTCTACAACCTGCCGGTGGTGGTGCGGTTCAGGCAACTGGACGCTGCTGCGCTGGAACAGGCGCTGGCCTACATCATTGCGCGGCATGAAGCGTTCCGCACCAATTTCATCGTGGATGGCCAGGGGCGGCCGCATGTGGCCGTCAACGAGCCGCCCGCGCAGTGGCAACTGCAAACCCTGGACCTGTCCGGGCTGCCGGAGCCGCAGCGGCGTGAGCGTGTGGAAGCCGAAACGCTGGCCAATGCGGCAACGCCATTTGATTTGCAGGCCGACCTGCTGCTGCGCTGTAAGCTGCTGGACCTGGGCCACGAATATGTCCTGTTGCTGGCCACCCACCACATCGTCGCCGACGGCTGGTCGCTGGAAGTGCTCAAGCGCGAGATGGCGCAGCTGTACGAGGCGTTCAGCGCGGGCCTGGCGTCGCCGCTGGCGCCCCTGCCTATCCAGTACAGTGACTTCGCATACTGGCAGCGCCAGTGGCTGAGCGGGGAGCGCCTGCAGGCACACCTCGATTACTGGCGGCAGCAGTTCCATGGAGTGGAACAGCTTGATTTCCCGCTCGACCGGGTACGCCCGTTGCAGGCCAGCTACCGGGGCGACTACGTGCCCCTGGCCTTGACACCGCGCGTTTCCGCCGGGCTGCGGGCCCTCGCGCGCGACCAGGACGCGACGCTGTTCATGGTTTCCCTGGCGGCCTGGTACGTGCTGCTGGCGCGCTGCAGCGGGCAGACCGACCTGTGCGTCGGTACCCCGATCGCCAACCGCAACCATGCGGCCACCGAGGCGTTGGTGGGATTCTTCGTCAACACCCTGGCACTGCGGGTGCAACTGGAGGAGACGGCGACATTCGGCAACTTCCTGCAGGTCGTCAAGCACACCGCCCTGGACGCGTATGAGCACCAGGACATGCCTTTCGAACTCCTGGTCGATCACTTGAACATCGAACGCGACGCCAGCCGCAATCCCCTGTTCCAGATTATGTTCGTGCTGCAGAACGTGCCGAAAAACGTCGCCTCCAGTGACGCCGACGGCCCGGCGGGCGAATTGCTGGAATCCGGCCGGAAGAGCTCGATTTTTGATATGCGCGTGGAGCTGTTCGACAATTCCGAAGCCTTGTCCGGCGGGATCGAGTTCAATACCGACCTGTTTGACCGCGCCACCATCGAGGCGCTGGCCGCCGCCTACCAGCATCTGCTGGGCCAGCTGGTCGAGGAACCCGGCCGGTGCGTGATGGACTACGCCCTGCTGGACGCCGCCGCCGAACGGGAACAGGTGGCAGCATTCAACAGCACCGACGCCGCGCTGGACGACGCCGTGTGCCTGCATCACATGGTGGAGCGCCAGTGCCGGGCCACGCCCGGGAAGATCGCGTTACGTTACGAAGAGCAGTCGATGACGTATCGTCAACTCGATGTGCAGGCCGGGCGCGTTGCCTCGCGCTTGCGGGCGCTGGGGGTGCGCGGCGGCGATCTGGTGGGCGTTGCGATGGACCGCTCGCTGGAAATGGCGGTCGCCCTGCTGGGCATTTTGAAGGCCGGGGCGGGCTATGTGCCGATCGACCCCGAATATCCGGCTAACCGTTGCAGCTACATGCTGGAAGACACCGCCCTCAACGTTGTCCTGACCCAGCAGCATTACCGGGACTGGCCGGTACTGGGCGGTGTCGGCCACGTGCTGGTGATGGCGGACGGACAGCTGCTGGAAGCGGACGCCGCGCAGGCTGGGCCACTGGCGGTTGAGGCGGCCTGCGCCGATTCGCTGTGCTACGTGATCTATACTTCCGGCTCGACCGGGCGCCCGAAAGGCGTGGAGAACATCCACCGCGCCCTGGTCAACCGCATCGCGTGGATGCAGGCACAGTACGGGCTGACGGCCGGCGACGTCGTGCTACAAAAGACGCCGTACAGCTTCGATGTGTCGGTCTGGGAGTTTTTCTGGACGCTGGCGTACGGGGCGACCCTGGTCATCGCCCGGCCCGGCGGGCACCGCGACCCGCAGTACCTGGCCTCGCTGATCCGGCGCGAAGCCGTCACCACCCTGCATTTTGTGCCGTCGATGCTGCACACTTTCCTGCGCCTGGCGGATATGCCGTCGTGCGCCAGCCTGCGCCGTATCATCTGCAGCGGCGAGGCCTTGGGCACGGACCTGGCGCGGTGCTGCAAAGCACAATTGCCCCATGCGGACCTGCACAATCTCTATGGTCCCACGGAAGCGGCGGTCGACGTCAGCCATTGGACCTGCGATGGCGTGGATGACCGCCGGCCGCTGCCGATCGGCCGGCCGATCAGCAACTGCAAGCTGTTCGTGCTCGACGCGCGCGGTGAATTGCTGCCCCGTGGAGCGATAGGTGAACTGCACATCGGGGGCGTGGGCCTGGCCCGTGGCTACCGGAACCTGCCGGACATGACGCGCGAAAAGTTTATCGACTCGCGCCGGCTAGGCATGCGTTTGTACAAGACCGGCGACAAGGCCCGGCATCGCTTGGACGGCGCGCTGGAATATTACGGCCGGATCGACCACCAGGTGAAGATCCGTGGCCTGCGTATCGAACAGGGGGAAATCGAAGCGGTGCTGATGCGCGGCGGCGACCTGTCGTCCGCCACCGTCGCCGTGTGGGAAAACCGGGATACGGCGCCGGAAAGCGCGGCGATGGGCGACAACAAGCTGCTGGTTGCCTACGTGGTGCCTGCCGGCGACACACTGCAGCCGCCTGCCGAGGCGGACGGCGCCTCGCTGGCGGACAGCAAGGTCGGCCAATGGAGCCATGTGTTTGACGGCATCTATTCCGCGTCCGACGAGGGCGCCCACCCGGAATTCAATATCGTCGGTTGGAACAGCAGCTACACCGGGCAGGCCATCGATCCGCGTGAAATGGCCGATTGGGTGGACAACACGGTCAGCCGCATCCGGGGCGTGCGCGGGCGGCGCGTGCTGGAAGTGGGTTGCGGCACGGGCCTGCTCCTGTTCCGCCTGGCCAAAGGCACGGAGCGCTATGTCGCCACCGACGTTTCCGGGCGCGCCTTGGCCGCCATCGACGCGCATGTGGGCCGGGCGCCGGACCTGGCGCACGTGCAGACCGTGCAGGCGGCGGCCGACGCCTGTGCCGGCATGGTGGAGGGACGGTTCGACACCATCGTCATGAACTCGGTGATCCAGTATTTCCCGAGTGTCGAATACGCGGGAAACGTGCTGGACGTGCTGGTCGGGAAAGTGCCCGAGGAAGGCGGCTCGCTGTTCATCGGCGACGTGCGCCAGTTCGAACTGATGCGGGCGTTCCACGGCAGCATGGTGTGCTTCGATGCGCCGCCGCACAAGGCGGTCGGCAGCCTGCGCCGCGAAATCAACGAATCCGTCGACGAGGAATCCGAATTGCTGTTGCATCCGGCGTTCTTCCACGACTTTTGCCAGCGCCACGCGCGCACGATCCGCTGCGAGATCCTGTTGAAGCGGGAAGACCATGACAATGAGATGGCAAACTTCCGCTATGACGTTGTGCTGACGGTCGCGGCAAGCGGGGCGCCGACGGCCGAGGTGCCGGCCGCCGACCTTTGCCACCTGGCCTGGTCCCGTGACCTGGGCGATATCGCCAGGCTCGATGAGCTGGCGGTCGACCGCACCTACGTCATTTCCGGCGTTCCCAATCCGCGCGTGCAGCGGCACGTCGAACTGGTGGAGAAAATCTTTGCCGACGACACGGACGGGCACCAGACATTGGGCGACCTGCGCGCCGCTGTGCCGGATCGCGGGGGGGCGGACCTGGGGGCGTTCTGGCAGTGGGCGGAGCGTCATGACTGGCGCCTGGAAATGGCTTGCAGCCGGGACGACCTGCGGTGCGTCGACCTGCTGCTGGCCGGGCCGCGTGTCGAGCACCGTACCTGGCCGACGCTGGCCGAATGGCAGTTCGAGGCGGGCCGCCGCGCGGCGCGCGAGCCGGTCCATGCCAACCAGCCCATGCGGAAAACCATGGCGGGCCTGCTGGTCAAACGCCTGCGCGCCCGCGCCGAGAGCGAACTGCCGGCCTACATGGTGCCGCAGCAGTTCATCGTGATCGACAGGCTGCCCCTCACCGCCAGCGGTAAGCTGGATAGGAAGGCGCTGCCCGCGCCGAAAACCGCCAACCAGCTGGCACAAAACCCTGACCATTACGTCGCGCCGGAGACCGCACTCGAGCGGCAGGTGGCGCAGTTGTGGTGCGATCTCTTGCAGATTGAGAAGGTTTCCATGACAGCCGACTTCTTCGCGCTGGGCGGGAATTCGCTGATGGCGGTTGAATTGGCCGCGCAAGTGAAGAAGCTGAGTGGCCGGCAAGTACCCTTGATCAGTATCTTCAATCATCGGACGCTGGATGCCTTCTGCCGCTGTGTGGATGGCCAGGACACGGCGCAGCAAGCTACGGCGGTGCAGTTCGGCGTGGCAATTCCGCTGGCAAGCCAGCCTCAGGGCGACATACTGTTCTGCATTCACCCCGGCACGGGCGACGCCTATTCATACCGCGCACTGGCAGCCCACCTGCAGCCGCACGCCAGCGTGTGGGCCATCCAGGTTCCCGGTTTCGAGGCCGCAACGGCCGATCCGATCGCCGTGCAGCATGCGGCGCTGACGCTGGAGGAATACACGTCATTCACGTCGCTGGCGGCGTACTACTGCGAAGTACTGAAAAAAGTACAGCCGGCGGGACCGTATCGTATCCTCGGCTGGTCTTCCGGTGGTTTGCTGGCACTCGAGATAGCCCGTCAACTGCAGGCGCGCGGCGAGACCTTGAGCTTCATTGGCATGGTTGACAGCCAGGTGCCCGATGCCGGTCGCCGTGACTACGAACTGGATGATCTCTCCTGTTTGTCCGACGGCGAACCCGAAACGGTGCGCGCGCATCCGTTATACCCGTTGATGGAAACGTTCGGTATAAAGCAACTATCCTCGTCGGCTCAACTGAACCACATGATCCGCATAACCAAATACCTGCGCAAGCTGGAAGGCGCGCATTTGCCGGTCATGCCGACAGGGCCGGTGTACTTGTTCGAGGCCAGGGATGAGCCGTCAGCTGGCGAAGGTGGGGGCCGGTTGCGTGCCGGCTGGCAAGGCTTGGGTGCCAGGGACTTGCGTGTGTATCAGGTGCTCGGGACGCACTACACCGCCTTGCACGGGGACCATGCGGCCTCGTTCGCGGGGATGCTGGCTGAGTTGCTGGGGCAGGCTGGATGAGCAAAGCCATTCGGGCGGGGTGGCGCCCGTCCCCGTCATCGGAAATGCCGCTGCGCTCCCCCGATCATGGTGAATACCGTTTCCGCATGGCATAGGAAGCATCCTTTTGCCAAAAATACCAAGGGAAGTGCTGATCAATTCAGTTTCCCGCGCCTCCGACCTGATGCAATCGGTCTAACGGCGCCGTGAAAAAATTGTTGGAAAACGGACCAGTACAGCTCCGTCCCTTGGTGGCGCATCGCTATTATCGGCCTTGCCTTTCGGGCTTGTGCCTTTCGCTTTACATCGCCACCGAAGGTTCCCGCAGTTCAACGTAAGAGCCGGAATCAGGCTGACGCTGCCTCTATGCCGGACACCGCCTGACCCGTAAGCAGGTAACGGCCAGACTGATCGCGGGGCAACATCTCTCCCCGGTTTTGATGTCATCTTAGTACTTTCGACACTTGAACGGCAGTTCACGGTTGTTCGTCTTCATTGATCCATACTTGATGCCTAGAAAGCACCTTGTCCATAACACTCACGACCCTGGCTTTTGACCAGCGCCGCTGATGGTGGTTTGCAACCCGCTCCTGCAAGCCGATTGCGAGGGGCCATACTCTTATCTTTTACACCGCTTGCTGCGGCACACTGATATCGGTCACCCAGGCTTCATTGGGGCGCGTCGGCGCAAAGTTCTGGTTGAGCAGATTGTCGGCGATCGGCAGGTCGTGGTTCGAGTTCGTCGTCGCCTTGAATTTCCTTTTCTGCTTGCAGCGCAAGCCAAGCTCCGGCACGGGCGCGTGATCCGGTCACGGCCCGCTACAAAGTCTTGTGCTGCAAGTTTCGGCTGCATACGCAGCGGACCATAACGGACGCACCGTACAAGACGAAATTGCGTCGGCCAAATGGCTGTCGCGGCATGGCAAGGGTTCCGCAGCCGTCGAGCGCAACAAGAGCATTCACGACATGTTCGGGGTGACGCCCGAACATCCGGCGTACTCAGCGCTGTGGAGGAATCTTCGCGGGACGTATTGGTACCTGGAATCCAATGGCCAATACCTGGTCAACTACGGATCGCGTTATCGGCGCGGCATGCCGATCAGCAGCAGTATCGCCGAATCGGCAGTCAATGAAGTCGTGAGCTTGCAGCACCCAAAAAAGCGGCAGATGCGCTGGACCAATAAAGGGGCACACCTGCTCGTTCAGGTCCGGGAGGCCGTGCTGAACGGCGACCTGAAAATGCGAGAAATGCCGGAACTGCGACCCACCCGAGCAAAGCAAAAATCTGAACGCCCTGCCTTCAGTTTTATCTGCTCTCTAGGACGCTAGGTAGTATGCTGCAAAAAAATAAAAGTGAAAAACGGCATGTTGTTCTTGTATATTATTTTTTGAAAATGTTGCAAAATTAAAAATTACTTCGATATGATCAGCTGTCTTGAACTGGAGCGCTGTCGATGCGCCACCGGAAAGAAGTGCACCTTAACCATGCATGTGATTAATAACAATCCCTTTACTAATATTTTCGAAATCTATCAGCTCGGCGGGGGCAAGATCCGTATCTTTCTCTTCCAGGGGACACTTGGAGAAACAAGCTACGGGTTTGTTTTCTGGTGCTGCGGCAAATCCGTTATCGTTCAATTGCACCGGCCGGATGATGATGGCCGCCTCAATGCGGCCATGCTGTGCGACCTGTTCCGGCAGGCGACAGTTAGCCACATCGAACGGGGCATGCCTCTATGAGTTCCATTGCTAAGTTGCTGACCACGCTGACACAGCGCGGCGTAGCGCTGTCCATCGACGGGACCAAGCTGGTTTCCGGCGCCCAGTCGGGGGCGATCGACTGCCCGACGGCGCTGGCGATCAGCAGTAAAAAGGCGCAGTTCATCTCGCTCATCAAGGGCGAAGGCGCCCCTCGACCAGCGGCATTTTGGCGCACGCCGCTGGCCGGGCCAATGCCGTTGCGCGTCGCCGTGCAATCGGATATGGTGCTGGCCGACAGCTTGCGCGCCTTCACATGAACACCCCCACCTCCACGCCCTTTGCGCACGAAGCACTGGTAATGCCAGGGGCACGCCCGGCCGTCCCCTGGACTGTTCGCTGGCCAAGTGCGGCGTTACCGGTCACGCCGCTGCTGCATTGCATGCCGTTCGATGAGTCCAGCTTCGACAGCATGCGCTTTGCCGAATGCGGTATCGCGTGCCCACCGTACATCGCGCAGGCAGTGCGTAGACGGCAGGCCGAATATTTCCACGGCCGGCAGTGCGCCCACTCCGCGCTGCGGGAGCTTGGCTATCTTGGCACCGTAAGAACGGGACCGATGCGCGAACCAGTCTGGCCGCAGGGCATGGTCGGTAGTATTACGCATGGCCGCGCGCTGGCGGCGGCGGTGGCGTTGCCGTCGTCGGTGTGCCGTGGCATCGGTATCGACATCGAAGAGGTGGTTGTGGCGGAAACCCGGGATGCGCTGCGCAGCACGGTGGTTTCTGCCGACGAGTACGCGCTGCTTGTGTCGTATTCGGACCAACTGGATATCGGCGTGTTGTTGACGTTGGTGTTTTCCGCCAAAGAGAGTTTTTTCAAGGCAACCTCCGCCGCAGTGGGCCATTACTTCGACTTCGACGCGATTATTCTGCAAGGCATCGAGATGGAACGCCGCGAGCTACTGTTTTCAGTCAGGGAAACGCTGTGCGACGGTTGGCGCTGCGGGCAGCAGCTGCGCATCGGGTATGTTCCATCGCTGGCGGGCTGCATTGCCACGATGTTTGCTTGGCTGTGACAAAGCCGGTCAATTTTCGGTCGGCGTCAACAGCATTTACCTTTAAGAGTTCGCACGGATTACAAGGCTGCTGCCATGATCGTTACTTAAGTGATAATCCCAATTATCACTCAAGCATTTATGGTGATTTTTGCCGGAAAACACGGTACCATGACGGCTTTGCCCGCACCGCCCGTGGATCCTTCCGCCGCTCCGACACGCCCCTTGGCGGACCACGCCGCCCATCCGGATCATCGGCGCCGGTTGCCGCCGCCCGCCGCCACCGGCGCGGCGCAACACGCCACGCGCGAGGCATAAATGGCCCAGCATACCGACGTGCTGCTGGGCTCCTTCGCCTATACCCGCAACGATCTCCAGGCCCTGCGTGCGCACTGCCGGGGCATGCCGCTGGAACGCATCGCCGACCTGTACTACAGCGCCGACAGCGCGCCTTGGGCGCACGGCCTCGGTGCGTTCCTGGACCAGATGCAAGCCCGGCTGGCGCAATACGCCATCGACCAGCGGCCGGCGCTCACCGCCCAGCTGGAACAGGCGCGCCGGACCGGCGCATGGCCCGCCGCGCTGCTGGAAGCCGTCGTGCAAGCGGCGGCCGGCACAACGCGCGCTCCCGCGCCGGCCGATCGGCTGGATCAGTGGCTGCGCCCGCGGACCGCACAGGCCTTGCACACCGAAGGCATCCAAACGGTCGGCGAACTGGTGAGCCTGATTAACCGTCGCGGCGCCGCCTGGTGGCGCGCCGTGCCGCGCATCGGCGTGCGGCGCGCCGCCGTGATCCTGGCCTGGCTGCGGCGCCACCCGGACCAGCTGGGCGACGTCTCCCCTGCTCCGCTCACCGCCGCGCCGCCAGCGGCCATGCAGCTGCTCGACCCGGCACGGGCGCAGGCCATGGTGCCGCTGGGCCGCTTTACCTTGCCTGCGCGCTTGGACGGCCATGACGGCGCCAACCGGGCCGCGTCCTTCTGCTTTATTTCAGCGCGCGACGACCTGGCCGCCGTGCAGTGCTATCTGGCGCGCTACGACGGCCAGGCGCACACCCAGCGCGCCTACCGCAAGGAACTGGAGCGCTTTGTGCTGTGGGCGGTGCACGTGGCCGGCAAGCCGGTGTCGTCGTTGCTGGTAGACGACTGCGAAGCTTATAAGCGCTTCCTGGCGGCGCCCTCCCCGGCTTTTTGCGGCCGGCCGGCACAGCGCGGCAGCGCCCTGTGGCGGCCGTTCGCGGACACCCCGATGGCGCCGGCCTCGCAAAAGTATGCGCTGATGGTGCTGCGGGCCGCGTTCGACTACTGGGTCAAAGTGCGCTATTTGGCCGGCAATCCGTGGACCGTGGTCAAAGACCCGGTGGTGCGCCAGGAGCTCGATGCCATTCAAGTCAGCCGCGCGCTGTCGCCCGAGGCCTGGGACACGCTGGTGGCCACGCTGACGCGCCGCGCCGAGGTCCGGGAAAACAGCCAAGACCGTGTGGCGCTGGCGGCGATTTTATTGATGGGGGACTCCGGCCTGCGGCGCGAAGAGGCGGCCAAGGCCATGCGGCAGGCACTCGCGCCCAGCCCCCATGCCCGCGGCGTGTGGATGCTGAAGGCCGTGGGCAAGCGCAACAAGACGCGCCTGGTGCCGGTCAGCCAGCGCACCATTGCCGCCTTGCAGGCGCATTGGCGCGATCATGGCCACGATTTCACGCACCCTGAACAAGACCGGCCGCTGTTCGTGCCGGTGACGGTGCCTGGCACCGCCAGTGCACAGGCGCGCCACAGCGATGGGGTCGGCCTGCGCGGCTACACGCCGAATGCGGTCTATGCCCTGGTCAAGGCGACGCTGGCCCGCGTCCGGCAGCAATTGAGCAGCCTGGACAATATGCCCGGCATCACAGCGGACATCACCATCGAGGATATCGAGCAGTTGCATCGCACCAGCCCACACGCGTTCCGCCACACGTTCGGCTCGATCGCGGTAGAAAAAGACATGCCACTCAACATCGTCCAGGAAATCATGGGACACGAGGATTCCGCCACGACGTCGCTGTATGTCAAAGCACGGGAAAAGCGCATTGCCAACGAGGCGGCGAAGTTCTACGGAGAACAGGCGCCCGGGACGCCCGACAACGCCATGGCCGTTAACACCACGGCGGACAGAACGGGCTCCGCGTAACCGTCTGCGCGGCGGTGGCGAAACGACGCTGCGAGCAGGCCGCGCCATCGTTTAATCAGGAAAGCACCCTGACCGGCTGGAGTTGTCCTCGACGAGGGTATCCAGGGACGGCGTTGCCGCTGTGCGCAACGCCCCCCCGTCTTCGCGGCTGGAACGCAAGGACGCTAGATAACCCCCGCGTCAGAGAGCTTCTTGCCGACATTCGCACGGCTGGCAACGGTGAGTCCGGCAACCACCGATTTGAGGGAGGCCAGGTATACTGGCAAGTACGCTAACGACACCACCGTCACGCACTCTACCGCGTCGACCAACTCATCGGTTAATACATCCATGAGATTTTCCAGGCGTCCTTGCGAATGCGTTCCAATAATCGCCGCTGCGGTAGACCGGCAGAGCGCAATCAATTCCGGTCCCGCCTTCTGGTACACCCCGAGATGGGTGTGCTCGGTTGCCAGATCGTTCAGTGTTCGCGTGCTTTCGATCCCGGGCAGCATCGCGTCATCGCCCAGCACATACAACGGGGCATTGGTGACCAGTATAGGGGTAATAAACGGGATCACCGGGCCATCTGCCCCCAAGCAGTATTCACAGAGGCTTTCGAGGAGCTTCGGCACGGCAAACCGCAGTTGTTGCAGCCCGTGACGCACCTGCTTGGGATCTGCGGAATCAGGGGATAACGATACGCCGCGCGTGCAGTAGACCGGCGGCTCCAGCGCCTTCATTCCATCAAAGCCGTAGATCACATGCGTGCTGAGCCATTGGAAGGGTGAAAAAGCCGTCATCGTCACCGGTTCATGGTGCGGCGCCGTGGAGAACACCCAGGCGACGGCCGGGGATGCATACTTACATTCCAGCAGCACGTTCAGGTATTTGTCCACTGCCACGTCATCGCAAAGTGCGGTGAGATCACTGGAGAGCAGCAGGTCCACGGAAAAATCCGTGACCCGGCCATGCTCGTTTTCACGTCCATACGAAAACTCACCGTTGACGATGTAGCCGCTACGGTGCGCAATCATGCCCACCTGATGTTCGAGGGGGAGGCTTGACCGCAGCAGGTGGGCAAGCATCTTGTCATTGAACGGCTGCTGGCGCATATTTTGTTCACCTCATAGGTTGCATGGATCGCGCGCGACGGCCGTTGAAACCGCCCGCAGGAAGGGACTGCGTAAGATCCGCTTTACAGGGTCTGATCGGCGAACGCGGCCTGGAATGCCGCCTCCATCCGGGCCAGTTCATCGTCGCTCAGCTCCTTGAATTCCTTACGCTTGCCCTTCGAGAGCGTCCCCTTATTTTGATAGAGCAGCTTGATCAGCAAATCCAACCGGGCATTCGGGATATCGACGATGTCACGAATGGCGGCTTTGGCCTGGTCATAACCGCGGATGAATAAGATCTCCGACACCAGTTCCGTGTTAATCGTCTGCTCGACCGCATGGAGTAAATAATTCGCTTGAAGCGTCAGATCGGGATAGCGGTAAGATCCCGATACTTCCGCAGGATTGTTAATCGTCAGGACCTCGTCCTCATCGATATCGATTCGCACCACGGTTCGCAACGGTTTCGAAAATGCTTCCAGCACGCCGTCATACTCGCGCGGGTGATGCAACATGTATGCCGACACCGGCAAGATCATCCCTTCGGGCACGACGCCGTCACGCGTCAGGAAATCATGGATCAGAAAACGGTGGATACGTCCGTTCCCATCCTCAAACGGGTGCACAAACACGAAACCAAACGAGATCAAGGCCGCCCGCACCACCGGATTGAGGCCGGCGGTCCGGGTTGCGCAATCGAGCAGCCCGTCCATCAAACTGCGCACCATCTGGCCGGGGGGGCACACGTAGTGCACGATGGGTGAACGGCCGGGCATGGATTCGCCCACATAATTCTGCCAGTCGCGAAAACCAGCCTGGGCATAGCGCTGTTCGACAATCAGGTTTTGCAATCCGGTGAGGGTGGTCTCGGCCAGGATGTCTTCCACCGCGGACGTCCCCGCGTCGTGCAGTGCGCGGACAAAGCGCTGTTCCCGATCGGCGGTCGGCGTCTCACGCTCGATGTTGAATGACGAACGGGTTTCCTTGAAATACAGGTAATCCACGGCGCGCTGAAACAGGGCCGGATCGACCTTGTCCTTGAAGGCGTGGAGTTGCGAGGTAAAGTCCATGTCCAGAAGCGCCCGAATCGTGGGGACCTTGCGCACCACGGGACAAAAGCGCACCGAGCCCAGCAAGTTGTCATTGACGTGCCACCGGGTGTTCTTGACCGGCGTGGCGGCCACCAGATACTTGTCGGGATCGAGCAGGTCGACATACGCCCCACCAATCGCCACCGACAGCTCTAGCGTCTCGGCATTGAGCAACTCGTACAAATAACCCAACTGCCGGGCGTACTTGCCATTGGGCTGGCTTTCGACATACTGGCGCACGCGGTCGGCGCCAAGCTGGTCGAACGACTGGCACAGGACGTCCAGGTTAAAATCGTCGTACTTGAGCGCAAAGACGAGATGGCCAAACGGATCGTCGCCCGGCCAATAATTTTGCGGGAATATTTCCTGCACCACGCCCGGCTTGGTCGCGTCGGCGCGCGTGCGTGCGCCGATGTACGACTCATGCGATAAGGGAAAAGTCGCCAGCCCCCACTCTCGGATGAGCCACTTGTAGCCGACAGGGCGTTCATTCTCTTCCATGCTTCAATGACAATATTTTTAGTTAGCCGGTGCTTATTGTTGCATAAAAACGCTACAAGTCGAATTGAAACATTAAAAAATAAGAATAATTGCGTAAAAACGTTAAAAATTTATGAGGGGTCCCCTTCTATCGCCGCGCTAACCTGATGAAATTTCATATTGGAAACTTATTCACTTAAAAGTGATGTTTCATCATTTGTTGGAAATCCAGATTTCATTGAAAATTCTTGCAAAATTTCAATGGAAAGAGCATTGACCCGCTGCGATGGAAAAGGCTGGCTGGCCGGATGCCCCGGCCTTATGGCCTCACAGGTCCCCCGGAATTCGCGCCGGCAAGCGGCGCAGATCAATCACCGACATGATGGCAGGCTATTGGCCAGCCTTGCAAAGTTCTTCTCCTCAAGGGGTGGATTTACCTATTGAGGTGTCCGAACAAATTAGATCACTGCAGGACAACATGGGACGATCACTGCTGAAATGGCAAACGGTGATGGCAACCCATTCGTCGACTATGAGAGGTTTCAGAACGACCGAGCAGAACTGGAAGCGATGGTGGCAGCAGGATTAATAACAATCACCTACCGCCATCCTGAAAGCATGACGAGCAAAAATATGACGACATCGTTGGTTTCTTCAGGGTGAAATAAAAATAGGTACGGTATGGAGTACGATGATCTCAGTTCTCATGTACTCTTATCCCTAAAATAGAATAAATTCAATTACAAAATATTTAATATATTATAAAACTAATACTTTTACCATTCTGGCGTGCTTCCCATAATATAAACCAGCTTTTTAGGTAAATCAGTATGATGCTGCGTTGAGTTCAACTTATTTTTTGATATATTTTCAGAAACGTCTGACATTTTTTTTACTGAAAGCGCTTCCCCCGTTGTATTTATAACACACCGCTTTCGAGCCCGCTTAAGCATTGTGCGATAAGAAACCATCGTCAAGTCAAATCCGTTCTCATTCAAATGTTCTAATATCTCTTGGTGAGAGTAGCCCTTGCTCCGCGCATCTTCTATATTGTCCAGTTCATTTTGCAGCCTTCTCTGAATACTTGGTGTGCCCCCTGCAATAAACTTTCCCCAGTCAATTTTTTCATTCATTTTTTAATAGTCGATCTTTAATAACATTTCAGACATATACGTGGTCCCTAAATTTTACAATGGCTCGCCATTGGCAGAATATACAAAACTTGCCTTGCTTTTCAGTCGTCCGCGTGTTTGAGATACATACCTATGATGCTGTTAAATCTCTTCAGAGTGCCTCTGAATGTGTCGATGGTGTGTCGATGGTGTGTCGATGAGGTGTCGATCAAGTGTCTACGAGGTGTCTTTTCTGTGTCCCCATAATGTACCTGAACTGTCTTGAAAGTGTAGACTAAATGTCCCTGAATGTACCTAATACGTTCTCAAACGTGCTTCCCGTCGACACATCAGTCATGACAAAGAAGCACGCATAGTGACCAGAAAGGGCCGGATGTCCCGAAGTCGCCCTGAATTTTGTTGACTAGATCTGTAGCGTTGAAATACCATCAGACCGTCGAGAGATCGGCATCTGTCTCCCTGCCCTCTTTGCTACCCATATGGATAGCAAAGATTTCCCTTTTCCGCAGCTACGCGGAATCTCGCGCATCCGGGTTCGGCCCATTGATGCGCACGAACACCCCCGCCATGTTTCCTTACAAGAACTAACGCTTTCTGAGGCTAAGCAAGAAAAACTCAGGAACAGTGAGTGTCGAGCATCTCCAGTAAAATCAAGCGCTACAAGGCATTTCGGAATACTAAGCACGTAGTGAACGCAATATCCAACCGCAAGCCAAGCAGGGCCTGGTGAAAGCAGCAAGTGGCGTCAGTGAAACCGCACCCACAGCGAATAAACTTCCGCCTGCCCATGCCCCAAAGCGCCGCATGTGACCACCACCACGGTCCCGGTATCGTCGGCCAATGAAGCAACCAGAGTGACCATGCCTACTCAGGGCACATGGACGGCTCGATGTGATTGGCACATCGGCGTTTATGACCGTCACGACGCCTACGGGCGGGAAAGTGACCTATGAGGTGCCGGCGCCACCTTCATCATTCCAAGAACAGGGATGGAAGCGCCGCGTGAGAAACCACGTGAACGTTCCGGGCTCAACAGCGGGAAGTTGAGCAACCAGTTACCGAAAGGTGCTGGCGCATATCCAGGTAGCGTTGGTGGCTGGATGCGCGAAATAAGTATTCTTAAGTTCGGGTCCATCACCCCGCTAAAAGTACGCCGTGCGCAATTCCGAGGAATCGCTTTTACCGGCTCATTTGTGCTTTCGTCGAGTGAGCACAATGGGCCAGCGAAGTGCCACCTTTGGTGCTACCAGAACGCAATGAGTAGCACGGGGGCACTTAACTCTATTCATTGATATTCCGGATAATGCAATCTACAATATAGGTTGCGCCTATGGAGAAATAAAAGGATGCTCAAATGACTTCACTGTTTCAGCATATCCAGAAAGTTGCGAAGGACGATGTGCGGTTGTTTTTTTCGCCATTCGTTGCACTGATTGCAGCGATTAAGAAGGAATTAAAGCGCCCTCCCATCCGTTAATCCATGGCAGCCATACCGGATAGGTAAGCTGGATGAGGTGCCACATATTATGTTTTATCGTGTGATACTCCGTCCGGATATTTAGCGATTCGCGGCAACGCCATACTGGACCTTGTACGCCAACTCACGCCCATCCACCGGTATGATTGAATCGACGAAGGCCATTCACTTCTGCGCTTTCTCGCGATCACCGCACCGTGGGGGTAGTAAACGAGCTTTTCTGCTCAGCAAACGCTTTCAGCCCCTCGGCGACGGATTTTGTAAACTATCAGCCGGTGCCATAGCCATAACGAAACGGCGCGCATCCTTGCCAAAGGTAGCCGACAGAATATCGGTCCCCCATACACGCAAGGCCACATCCTCGACGCGCGTGACGGCAGCCAGAGACTGGAAATTGCCCGTGAACTGATTGCCCACGTTAATTTCCCCTTTCTGGTAAGTGCCATCGACGTAAGCGTCGATCCAGTCTTCCGATTACCCACAACTCGCTTGTAAACCTTCAACGATTCTGTTAACTTTTTCTACATGAGGAATCGGATTGCAATCAGATGACGACACGGGGCACGCCAAGCGATTCCCTATCTCGTCATCCGTTAGCAACGGAAGATGAGCAGGCATGGATTGATCAAGAAAATGCCGCCTGTATTTTCCGAGATGAGCGGCTCAAGAAACGCTTTCGGCGGTTGCTCCAGCAATTCTGGTCGAGCATGGGGCAAAGCATTCCATTTGCCTGCCAAGACTGGGCCAACACGAAGGCCGCCTATCGCTTTTTCTCCAATGATCATGTCAGTGAGCAGGACATATTGGGCGGACATTTTCAGGCGACGCGAGAGCGCTTTGCAAATGCGGACGGGCCGATACTTATCCTTCAAGACACAACTACCTTCTCCTATCAGCGTGATCAACCGGAGCGTATTGGCTTCATCGGAAAAAGCAACATCCGCAAGATCGACGGCCGCAGAAAGCAGCTAACCCAATGCGGAATTTTGATGCACTCGAGTTTGGCCGTGACGACAGAAGGTGTTCCGCTTGGTCTGGCAGCGATCAAGTTCTGGACGCGCAGTAAGTTCAAGGGCTGTAATGCACTTAAAAAGACAATCAACCCAACGCGCGTGCCTATCGAAGAAAAGGAAAGCTATCGCTGGTTGGAGAATTTGAAGCAGTCAACCAAGCTATTTGACGCCCCTGAGCGTTGCGTACATATCGGCGACCGAGAAAGCGACATCTACGAGTTGTTCTGTACCGCGCAAGACGTTGGTACGCACTTCCTTGTCCGCACCTGCGTCGACCGCCTGGCTGGTGATGGCGACCACACCATCGCTCAGGAGATGGAGGAAGTGAAGTTAAAAGGTCTGCATCGCGTTCGGACATCAGACCCAAAAGGCAACGTCGTCGAGGCAGTTCTGGAAATCCGTTATCGCCGCATCAAGGTGCTACCGCCCATCGGAAAGCAGAGCCGCTATCCAGCTCTCTTCCTAACCGTGATCCATGCGCGCGAACGCGCCCCGCCAGTAACCCGGACGCCGGTCGAATGGAAGCTAATCACAGATTTACCAGTTGCATCCCGGCGCGAGGCAATTGAAAAACTGGATTGGTACGCCATGCGCTGGAAAATCGAAACGTTCCACAAGATCCTAAAATCGGGATGCCACGCGGAAGACTCTCGATTACGTACAGCGGAGCGGCTCGCCAATTTAATCTCCGTTTTTTGCGTTATTAGCTGGCGTATTTTTTGGCTGACCATGCTCAATCGAACGTGTCCAGATGCTGAGCCGGAGATTGCGCTGACGTCAGCGGAAATTGAACTCCTCAACCGCTTAGTGAAAGACAGCAAGAGGTCCCGCGAACAACTTCCGCTTTCGCGCTATCTCGAAAAGATCGCGCAGCTCGGCGGTTACCTTGCTCGCTCCAACGATTCGCCCCCAGGTAACATCGTCATGTGGCGGGGCATGCGCCGCCTTGCCGATATGCAGCTAGGCTTCAACCTTGCATCAGAAAGATATGGGTAATCGGAAGCCTGAATGGACGCTTACCCATCGACCACGATGAAGAGCAAGCGGGATTTGAAATGCATTCTGGGACCACAGCAAATGGCCGGCGCGGAAAGCCTGTGCAGCCGCCATCGTCAGGGCAATCACGATCAGGATCGCGCGGGAAATATCGACGCGACCCATGTCGCTGAATTGCGGCGCAAAGTACATGCCCGCAACGCGCGAGCTACGCTCAAGATCGCCGCCCACATTCAATGCGATCAGCCACCAAGTTGCTTTGCCCGCAAACATGGCACCGACGGAATCCTTCCCTCTCCCGGACGCCGGCGTCGGTCTCTTCCAAAATGTATCCCTGAAATGCGCCGCGCTCGCTATCGGTGGTGCCAGGCCACACGATTTTCCGACGCAAGTCGCGCGTGAACATGGCCAGGAGCGGGGAACTAGGGAATGGCGGCAGCCGCCTGAAGCAATAACGATGCAACGACTGAACGCGCAGTTGCATTGGTGAACGACACGTCAGTGCAGAAGTTCAGCCGGGGCTGATTGGGCGGTGATGACACACGGCGCCGCGCAGAAACTCCGATTTCAGCTCAGGCACCGTAGGCGTCTACAACGGCCGACAATTGCATTCAGCACTAGGCATCTGCCGCCCGCTGTCAATTTCCGGCATATTGGCGCCACCGATTTTCGGCGTAATGGCGCCACTTTTGACTGCGATTTCAGGGGCTCGAACAGGGTTGCAAGAATGCGCGATTTAGCCTGTTTTTGCAACAGCAATTCCGGGCTAAAAATGGTATATAAAAGCAGCGCGCATTCCAGTCGGGGGATGTGACCGGCGTGCCGGGCACATCCCCCGAAAGCAGTAGTCAGTCGCCCTTCGGGGCGCGTCCCTTTGAGGCTGGTGGCCCAGACTTGTCTGCCATCGGTTTCAGACTGCGGTAACTCTCGCCATCCAGCACCACCCTGTAAGCGCCATGGCGCAACCGATCCAGCGTGGCCGCGCCCAGCATCTTGTTGGCCGGGAAGGCCGCACCCCATTCCGAGTAATCCAGGTTGCTGGTCAGGATGGTGGCGGCACGCTCGTAGCGCTCGGCGATCAGGTCGTGGAAATCCTCGTCCTCGGGCGGGCGCAGCGGTTTGAGGCCGAAATCGTCGATCACCAGCAGCGGCAACTTGGCCAGGTACTGGAAGCGCCGTTCGTAGTTGCCCATGGCCTGCGCGGTGCGCAGGCTTTGCATGAGGTGGGATTGCGTGATGAACAGAACGTCGTAGCCCTGGCGGGCCGCCGCGTGGCCCAGGGCCTGGGCCAAATGACTCTTGCCAGTGCCACAGGGACCGGCGATCAGCACCGCCACTTTTTCCTCAATGAAGCGGCAGGTCGCCAAGTCATGGACGGCGGCGCGGTTGAGTGCCGGCAGGCGGTCAAAGTCGAAACCTTCCAGGGTTTTCTGGCTGCGGAAGTTGGCGCGCCGCATGCGCAGGTCCAGCTTCTTCTGTTCGCGCCGGGCCACCTCGTCGTGGATCAGCAGGCTGAGGAAGTCGGTGAAGGCCAGCTTGCGGTCAATGGCTTCGCGGTTCCTCGCTTCCAGCGAGTCGAGGATGCCGGACAGGCGCAGTTGTTTGAGCAGGGGCGTCAGTTCAGGAATTGGGTTCATGCTTGGTCTCACTGGAGAATGGTGTGGGTGGCGCGGTAGAAACGGCCGCCTTCGGTGTAGGTGCTGGCCATGGCGTCGAAGCCGGCCAGTTCGGTTTGCTGGTCCAGGCCTTTTTCGAGGATGCGCTTGACCACTTTCAGGCTCGGCGTGCCAAAGTGATTGGCGCGCGAGCAGGCCGCCTCCAGTCTGGCGTTGCCATATTTCTTGCGCAGCCCCAGCACGCCTTGCACCGCGCGCAGGCGGATCAGCACCGCATCACGGAACATGGCGCGCACCATGGCCTCGCAGGATGGGCCGACCCGTCCGGCCTCGGCCAGACACCATTGTGTGTCCTGCGTCAGCCAGGCTTGCGCGGCAGGCGGCATATGGTCCGGCAGGGTTTTACGTTCGCCACGCCGCTTGAGCCGGACATGGCTGGCCACGCTCTCATGACCCAGGTACAACGTCACCATGGCCTCTGCGGCTTTGAGCCACAGATGCTGGCCAACCAGCTTGAACGGCGCCGAGTAATAGTTGTATTCGTACTGGACGTGGGCGTCGCGGTGGACCTTGACCTTGGTCCAGATGGCCAGTTGCGGCGGCACGTCCGGCAAGGGCTTCAACAGGCTTTTCTCCACGTCGGCAAAGCGCTGCAGCGGCTGCTCGCGGGTGGTGCCGTGGATACGGTTGCCGGCAACCGTCATCACCCATTCGTGCAGTTGCCGGTTGGCGTCGGCCAAGTCGCGGAACTCGCGCAGCGGCAGGAAATTGCCCTTGATATATTTGACGCCCGATTCCACGACACCTTTTTTCTGCGGGTCCCTCGGCGGACAGGCGTCAATTCGAAAACCATATCCTTCGGCGCATTCGCCGTAGGAACGCTGGACTTCCGGCTCATAGGTGCAGGCCCGCGTGATGGCACACTTGGCGTTGTCGATGGTGACCCGCTCGACCACGCCACCGAACCATTCGAAGGCGCGGCGGTGGCAACCCAGCCAGGTCGCCACGGTCTGATCGCGCACAAACTCCGCATACTGGTGGCGCGACCAGCACAGCGTCATCACAAAGAACCACGTCTTGAACACTTCGCCGGTGTGCACGTCGGTGATTGGCGGCCCGGCGCCGAAGTCCACTTGCACCGCTTCGCCCGGCTTGAATTCCAGCCGCAACGGCACCTCAGGTAACTCCCCTGCGCCTAGCTGGTGCAGGAAACGGTACAGCGACGAATAGCTGCCGGTGTAGCCATGATTGCGCACCAGGGCGGCATGGATGGTGGTGCCCTGGATGCCGGCCGCGTGCCAGTTGGTGATTTGGGCACGCCACGGCTCCAGCGATGACACGCAGCTGCTCGGTGGCGGGGCTTCCTTGCGCCCCAGGACCGACGTCAGCGTGGCGTCATCCGGCAGCATGGTGTCGGCGGCCAGCCAGCCTTGCGCGCTGGCCACCTCCCGTACTTGCGCGATCTTTTTGCGCCCCATGGTCTTGGAGCGGGCGATCTCCCGATCGGAATCGCCCTGGCGCATGCGCGCCAGTATTTGACGGTATTGATACATCTCGAACCTCCTGTTGGTCACGACCTCTCCCGGCAAAATGCCGGGAGTCTAGTCGAACGAAGAAAGTTCGAGCCCCTGAGACGCAGGCGCCAAGTGGCGCCATTACGGCGGCGATCCGGTGGCGCCTTTACGTCGAAAATACCGTGGCGCCATTACGCCGGAAATCGGGTGGCGCCATTACGGCGACAATTCAGTGGCGCCTTTACGCCGGAAACGAAATGGCGCCATAGCGGCGAAAATTCACAGCCCGCCGCGTACGAGCGGAAAATGGCAGTACATGAACCTATTGTTGCGCCTGAAATTACTTGACCACCACACCGCCACGCCGATTAGCTGAGGAGAGGCCCCCCGGTATCTCTCGGTCACCGCCTTCGTCAAAAGCGTCATTTCTTCCCGTATTGCGCTGCGGCTTCGGCCCTTTTCTGCTGGAACTCATTTAACACGATCAGGGTCTTGGCCCCTTGGGCATTGGTGCAGTTGATACCAGTTGCCGTCTCGCGCCACGCCGCCTGCTTGCTTGGTGACATGGTGCTTAACTCCGATTTTTCGAACCCATCGCACTTTGCAGCAACGACTTTTGTTTCTTCGGCATGCGTCGCGTAGTACTGATAGGACTTCAGCTCAGCAACGTCCGTTGGGTTCTTTTGGCACGCGCTAAGCGCAGTAAGCAATGTGAACGCGAAAACAGTTTTGGCAGCGTAGTTCATGACAAATAAATAATTAATTTCCATAAGGAACTACAATATAGCTAAGAATTTTTGAAAAGTCACTTATAGTTATCATTAAGTTCCTCATGGTTGGTGGACTGTCTTCTACTGAGAAAAGATGCTTGGACTCATGGAAAAGTCCAATGCAACTGCGTCCCCCAGAGAGATTTTTGGCAGAAATCTACGACGAGTAAGGCGGCTAAAAGAAGTCTCTCAAGAGGATCTGGCGCTGAGCGCAGGGCTCAGCCGCACCTATGTCAGCGAGGTTGAACGAGGAGCCCGGAATGTATCAATTGACAACATGGGGTTGTTGGCTGAGGCACTGGCCATTCCGCTGAAAGACCTTGTCGACCCCGACATGTTCTCAGAAGTAGCCAAGCGACTTTCCTGAGGACGGTCTGTATATAGGATAGGCCGCGCAGCCGATCAAAAGTTTCTTGTAGCACAATGCGGTCGTTGTGAGACGATTACTCACGCGCCTGCTTCCGCACGGTATTTTATGCTTCGAGGCATCCGGTCCGGGGCACGGCTTCGTTGCGTTATTCTTTGTAGTTCATGCCTTCTTTGTTCATTTCGCTGCGCTCCCATTCACCGTCATCGTCGTCATCCGACGAAAAGCTGCCGCCAAAACCGCCCAGTAATGCAACGCCAGCCAGTAAAAATATCAACGTAGTCATCATTTCTCCTGAAAGTTTTCGAGGTCGCGTTCACCGTAAGCCCTGCGACGCGTCGGCTCCTTGCCTTTCGCACCGATGCAACATGCATCCCCTGCCAGACATTCCTTTCTCTACCGGAAGCAATCGGCAATTGATTTCCTAAGCATGCCAGGGTGAATATTATCCTATTTTGGGATATTTTTAAAGGGATGCTCCCATTGGTGGATGAAATCCATCCACGATCCCAGGTATATTCAGTTTATTGAAATTCTTACAAAATCACGGGAAGATGCTCGTATAACGCAAATCGAACTGGCCAAGAGATTATCCAAGCCGCAGTCATTCGTCGCGAAAGTGGAAAATCTTGACCGCCGTATCGATATCGTGGAACTGGCTGACTGGCTGAGCGCACTTGGCTTGCAGCAGAGGGAATTTGCTAGCCGCCTGAGCTGGTGGCAATGAGGGCTTACGACGTATTCAAGTGTTCTGTGAATCCCCGTAACTAGCCGGGCAATATCTTCCCAACCGGCAGCTCGACGCCTCGATGCACTCGGCACGGTTCAACAGGGCAAACTCCAGAATGAAGCCAGTCAGACCTCGTCAAGGCGGAGGCCGTCTTTCCCGAGCGCATTGTGCATCAACCAGACAGCCATGTTGAGTGGCTCGCCATCGTTGCCGAGTATCACCAGCAAGAATCCATCCATGGTGGCGCCAAAGGCATCCAAATACTCCCGTGCCGTCTTCAAATCCTGCATTGAGGGCGACGGGCTGCGCTCAGGATGGGTATGCCATAGACCGACGGCATGCTGTCCTGCGGAAAATTGATGATGGCGATCGCTAGTCGCTTGTTGGATGTCCGGTATAAAAGCGTGGCGCCGACGTTTATCCTTCCGGTGAGGGCCGGTGACGACATCGATCAAAATATCGGGCAGGTGCGGTGCCGGACTGAATAACTGGCCCCCGGCCTCCGACTGAAAAAACTTGCGCTGTGCATGCTGATACATATGCATCAACACCGCCTCAGTGAAGACCAGCAATCCCGCCTGTCCGGGCAAACGAAACATCCTGCTAGACATGGAAGTCCCGTTGTATTAATCCCGCCTCCATCCCATCCGGCAAATCGACCCAGGCACGGTGAACCAACCCTTGGCGCTGGCGATCCAAGTAGCGCTGTGCCCGGACCCAACTGCGAACATGTGAGCTGCCGACACGGCCATCAATGACATCCAGCGCAGCTTCCGACACCAGCCCCACCCCATACGCGGCGGCCGCTGGCGTATAACTTTGAAACCGGCTGCTGCAACCTGGTTCCCGCTGAATGACATCATCCGGCCAAGCCACTGACTGGAGTTGTTCCATCTGGTCGGCATCGCCGCGGAACCATTGTGTCTCCGGCAGTAAAATACACGCGTGCGCTGCAGCGACGTACGGCTCCATCCAGCCGATCACCAGCGGCACCGGATCCGTCTGCCTGCTGGATTCCAGCGCAAAGCGCACTTCTGGTTCGCCAGTTAAATCAAGAATCAGATCAATTCCATCGGAGGGGCGCCGACGTAGCCAGTTTTGAGCCGAAACAGGATGGGAGCTGACCCGGCAAGCTGGGGTGGAACGGGCCACCTGTCCGGCAACACTTTGTGCTTTGTTAACTCCGATAGACTCCACCCCCAACAAATGACGGCCCACATTCGCAGCTTCCATCAAGTCGGGATCGACAATCGAAATGCGTCCGATGCCTGCCCGCGCCAACTGGTCAATCACCGGACTTCCCAGTGCGCCTGCGCCGATCACCAGCACGTGGCTTAACTGACGCTTGATCAGATCACGGTTACTGTCACGGCCACTGGTCCAGGCGGGGTCGAGACGGTAAACGATCAGTGGAAGCAACTGGAGATCCGGTCTGTGACTGCGCAATTGCCCCTTCTTAGCTTGCTGGACAGGCCCACCATCCAGGTGATAACCATAACTGCCGCTGGGCGCACGCAGCAGTACCAGACGGTGTTGAGCGGCATTTCTCTTGGGCGCATTGAATTGACGCAGCGTGGATTCATCCACCCGCATCGCCAGCAATAACGCCAGCTCCTTTTTATTTTTCGGCCAGATCGCCGGGGTGAAGGCAAAATCGACTGGGATATCCAGGACCATAGCGCGTGCGACCTGGCTAGCGCGAGGGCCAAATGAATTGCGGATGCGCTCCACGAACGAAGAAGGCTCGCCAACGATCACTGCCTTCAACGGCAACAACAACGCCGCCTCCACTAAACGGGGACGCGCAGGCCGCTCATCAACGGTATAAATCATATGCACCGGTGCGCCGCGCGGCTCGCATCTGGCGATGTGAATTTCCCAGTAATTCTGGGACTCGGCAGCGAAATCACCATCCAGCCGCCCCTCCTGCCAAGGTTTCAAGAACTCTTCGGAGAAGCGATACAGCATATCCTGGATGCGATGCTCCGGCGATGCGCCACTTGCCGGACCCGCATCGCCAGAAAAGCACAACCCGCCAGCGCTGTCGACATGGGGGACCTTCAACACCGCATCCGGCGACAGGCGTATGCGCGCGCAAACGCCGGGAAACCCACCGGGTAGCACCAGCCACGCAGCGGCAAAATGACGCGCCGAACACAGGGCCGGCAAGCGTATACGAAACAGCCGCTCACGTTCACCTGATGCAGGTTCATCCTGTGCCAGATCCGGATGATCCCGCAGGAAGATGTCAAATGGGTCGCTCAACTGCTGCCTTTGCGTCAGGCCAAGCCTCGCGTCGGCCGCACCGGTGTGACAGCAGAGGGCTTGGCAGCCGCCAAGCCACTGAACAGCGGACCAGATGGGCTTGGGCCGCGGTCTGCGCCAGTGGTGCCGAACGCGTGGTGAACCTTTTTACGTATCTCGGTCAACTCCGTCGCTTCAAGAATCGCTGTCAGGTCGGTGGCCAATAGTTTGCACCAACGTGCAAATGCCTGCGCGCGCTCACCACCGTCCTCATTCCATTTCTCCGCGAAGTTCTCACCGTGTACCGTCGGGTTAAAGATTTCATAGTGGCCGTTTGACCTGTCCGGCATCTTGGGTAACATTTCGGCAAGATCGCATAACAGCGCGATTGGATGGACATAGGTCTCCCCATTGTCAGCCAAGCCCTCATAGGCCTGGGTCAGCAAGGTGACAATGATGACGGAGATCGGCTTGAATTCACCAGGCAGCAATCCCCGGTGGGCAGCCATGTCGCGGTGCCGTTTAAAAAGACGAATCGCGACCCGCAATGTATCCGACAAAGGCACCTCCTGGTCCGGAACCGGGGTCACGTTGGCCGCATCCATCGCCTCGACAACCATCCTGCGCTGGACCAGCAACGGCCGCTTGGCCTGATCGTTAATCCAGGCCGCAAAACCGGCAGGATTGGACGTCTTCCAACCTTTGGTCGGACGGTCCACCACGGCCAAGGCGGTTTCATGATAACGGCTCGTCGGGCGATACCTGACCGCCCCTAACGCGACTGTAGGAACGGTCGCCAATGGAATCGACGGCGTGAAATCAATGTAATAATCCTTGTTCTGGTAATGAACCCGCCAGCAGCGTTTCATCGCCTCCGTTTCATAGTTGTCAAGCGCCGAGCCGACTTCGTCAAAGAACGCGATGGGGTCCTTTGCTTCGATCCTGCTAATGTCGACCTGGCAAACCGCATCGATATCAAACTTCGAGTTACTTGGGCACGCCACCAGTGTTTTCGTGCTGGTTGAACCCTGCGGAAGCACTTGAATAGCATCAGAAGGCCATTTCAGCTTCTCGACCAGATCGCGGCCCAGATCGTTGTAGGCATCCGAAGCTTGCCCGACCACTTTGGCGTCGACCGTAATGTGGCGGTTCACGATATCCAGCTCTCGCTCCCAGATAGTCGGCTGGCGTTCGGATAACACCCCAGCTTCCGCTCGCCCACTGTCCATCGATTCATTGGCCGGCTGTAGCAAGCGATGCCCCAATACCTGGCTCAGGGCGCGATCACGCTGGGCGAGCGCCGCTTCCGCCAACCCACCATAATATGTTTTGGTCATGCCACTTTCCCTTATCGTAAAAGAATCGTTTTGGGGACACCATCCCCGCTTGAAGTTGCGTCATAGGCACGACTTCCGTCGATCGTGATCGCCGGGCGGAATGACTCTTGTCCGTTCGGCCTGTCGTAGACGGTGTAGGTAGAGTGGTTTCCAGCCTGCAACAGCTGACCGAATTTGAATAGCGTGCTGGCGGGCGACACACCAATCAAATGCACGTGGGTGGCATGCAACTGATCTTGAATTAAGTTGATGGCTGCGCGTGCCACATTTGTAAATTGCGCCAGGTCCAGAGGATGCGAGATCACGTTCTGCCCTGGCTCCTTGGCTCGTACCCGTACGTGCTGCATCGAACCATCGCCGAGTCCAGCACTCAATTCAGGACTCAGTGTTGACGCCGATGCAAAATTGACCCATACGCCGACATTTCACTGCCTCACCCTCGCTCCAATCGAGCCCTTACCGTTACTGCGCTCATACCGCTTCATAATGGGTCAGTCAGACGTCGGTAATCGGATCAATTTCTTGTCGGCGTCAACACCTCCGCGAGTGCGGTCGCCAATACACCCGGCAGGGCCTGTTCCATGGCCTTTATGAGATCCAGCGCTTCGGGATCGGTGTAGGCCATGGTGGTGTCCACGCTGGCGTGACCGAGCGCGCCGGCCACCTGGCGAATATGGATGCCGCCCAGAACCTGGCCCTTGGCGAAGGTGTGCCGCAGCCAGTGGGGTGAGGCCTGCTCCAGCCGCTCCGCCGCGGCGTGTTCTCCCCGCGCACGTAAGCTTTGAGCGCCCTGACTCAACCGATGTTTCACGGCGCGATACAGGCCATGGCGGGTTTCAACCACGCCCCAGGCACCGACATAGCGGCGGTTGCGCGCGCTCTGCACCACACCCGGCGCGGCGCGCGCCGGATCGGTGCGCGGCGACAGCAGTAACGGCATCGTGTCGCCCGTGCCCGGCACTGGCGCCAGACCGAACGCCTGCCGGTAGGCCATCAACGCATCGAGAGTGGTACGCGTCACCGGTACCGTGCGTTCCCGTCCCCCTTTGGCGCTGGCTTCGTCGACGCGGAACACCCAGTAAGTGCGGCCGCTTTGAGGATCGCTGATGCGGTCGAACGCGCCCATGCGGGCGCCCACCAGTTCGGACGCGCGCAGCCCCAGTTCGCGCAGCGCGACCAGCATAAAACGGTCACGCAAGCGCAGCCGACGCGCCTTGCGGCTTTCGCCTTCCCCTGCCTCCATCCCCTGTAAGACGACCTGGTAGACATCCAGGCTGATCGCACGGCTGGCATCGAGGCGCCGCCCCTTGCGTACTTTCGTCAGCTGCATCGGATTGAATGGCAAATAGCCGGTACCGTGCAGCGCGCCGAACATCGACTGGATAAATCGCAGAATGTCGGACTGGCTGCTGGCGGCCGGCTGCTTTCGGAACGGCGTATACCCATCATCCTCCGGACCGACAAACCGCTTACCAGATTTCGCGCACAGCGCATGCGCCGGCAGCTCGGTCAGGAAGCTTTTAAAAGCGGTCACCTCCTGCATGCTCCAGCGCCCGGGCGGCAGCCCGATCACGCGCTCGCAGTACCAGCGCAGTTTGGCCAGGTGGTAGCGGTAAGTATTGATGGTTTCCTGCGACCCGTTGGGGCTGTTGCCGGCGATGGTCTCCAGCCAGACCTCGATGGCGGCCCAGTCGTCGGCCACCGGGCCCAGGCTGTGCCGCTGCGCGCGGTCGACCAGGAGCTCGCCGGCGTCATCTTCCTCCATCCGCACCAAGTCGTTCATCGCACGCCTCCGTCACGTCGCGGGGCGCCACCCTGCTGCAGCACCAACTGGCGGTACATGTCGACCTCCCCCTCTTTTTTCCTGACGAGGCCTTCCAGGTAGGCGCAGCGCTCGCGCACTTCACGCGTTTCGCCGCGCACAGCGTCCACCGCCTGCATGGAAAAGCGGCGCATGTCCGCCAGTTCCTCGGCCAGGCGCGTATAGCCGGCCTGCTGCTGCGCCAGCGCGTCGCGCGCGGCCTGTTCCTGCTGTTGCGCGGCCTGCAGCAGCGCCTGCGCCTCCTGCAGCTGGCCGGCCAGCCGCGCCGCCCGGCCGCGCGCGTCGTCGCGCTCGGCTTCCAGTTCGCGCATGCGGGCAATCAGCATTTCAAACTGCGCCGCGGTGTCGCGTCCGGCGGCCTGGCTGCCGGCCTGCGGCAAGCACTCCAGCAGCACGCGGCGCAGCACTTCGGCGACAGGAACGCTGGCGTCATCGTGCGGCGCCAGCGCGCCGGCAACCGTGGCCCCCACCGCCAGCTCCTGCTCCAGCACTTCCTTCTCCAGGGCCAGGGTGGTGGTCGACGGGCAGCGCCCGGGCGCATAGGCTCCAAGCAGGCGGCGGTAGATCGCCGGGCTGTACGTTTTGCCGGTGGCGTCCAGCACGGCGCGCAGGAACGCGCGCACGAACGGCCGGTGGTTGGCGGGATCGAGCGGGAACTGCTCGGCGGCGGCGTTGACGGCGGCCGCCAGCACTCTCGCCTGGTCGTCGGACAGGGAGAAACGGGGCCGCCCGCCGCGCACCGACGATGAGTGGGCCAAATTGGGGTGACGCGTCACGGAATTCATCGGTACATTATCAGGTGTTTTTATACCGATGTAAACATGCCTAATTAACTTAGCCTTCCTTAAGTTAATTAATAAACCAAAGGCCGCTTGGCATTTAGTGGACGCCTTTCGGCCATAATCCAGGGCCCCAAAATGGGCTCGACATTGGACTCATGCATTGGACTTTCGCGCGCGAAAGTCGCCGCGCGCCCTTCACCTTCGGTTTGCTGGCCTTTGAGAATGAGGGATTATCAATAACCGTAAATCAGAAAATTTGCTCATCCAACGCTCCCACTTGTGTTTTGGCATGGCTTGTTGCTACACTAAGCACAGCCAAGTCCAGGCCGAGTTCACGCCTCAAAGGGACGGCAGTACCCGCAGCAATCAACCTTAACCCTGCGCTTCTTTTCGAAGGCACGGATAAGTAACGTGAATTATCCGTAGCTACTTACGAAAGGAAGACACATGTCTACCCACTTCACTCCGCTCGTCCACGCCCTACGTGACGTACTCTCCGCTCACGGCACCCGATTCACTCTCGGCCATACGCACCAGCTCGTCGCCGCCGCGCTGGGCTACAAAAGTTTGGCTGCCTTGCAATCTGCCTGGCGATCCGGCGGAGAGTCGGACCAGTTCAATCCATCGCAGCACTGGCTGGTGGACCGTACCCAGATACAATCCCGGGCTGCCACCTTGGCAATCGAGGTTGACCTGGAGACGTTCATTGTCGGCCTCGCCTATGCCTCGCGTGAAGTCAACGGTGCAGCCGTACACGGCACGTCCGCGTCGCTGCATGATGACTTCGTGTTCGAAGCACAGAGGATGGCGGAGCAAGACGACCAGGTCGCCATTCAGATGGCCGATACCAATTGCACAGGGCCATTCGAAGCGGAACTGGAGGTTTCGACCAACATGCCGGCAGCGCTGCAAAATATGGGTGACGAGCTTGTGTTGGAATTCACAGGGGAAGTGCAAGGTGACCACGACGAAGACCGCGGCTTTTCCGGCGATTCTGTCAATGTGATGGTTGAAGCCCGATTGCCCGTGCACGGGCGGCGCATATTCGGCACTCCCTCCTTTTACGTCAGTGAGGCGGCGTTGGACTGGTCTTGGGCCACCAGCCGTCAATCTGGCGATGAGGATGTTGGCGAGGGCGACGACTGGCCCGCATAATGCCGTTGTGACTTCAGATTGCCGATATCCGTAGGACACACTATGGGCACCTCACGCAGGAGCAGCATACTCCTGCGTGACCACGCAAAGTATGTCGGCCACGATAACGGGCCCTCATATCTTTCCCAGCTTTTCCGGCTTTCCCAGCCATTTCCTTCCTAGAGACACTGAAGTTTGGCAAGCTGTCATTCAATGTAATGGACAGGGGACGGACATGAGCAACATACCTGGCGTGGCAGAGATCATTTTCTTCGTCGTGCTGGCGGCAACCTTTTTAGTGGCGTGGATCGGCCGCCGCCATGCACAGTCCCCCAACGACTTGGGAGGGCGAACATTCAACCGCTGGTTTGTGGGGCTGAGCGCGGGAACCACCGCCAATAGTGGCTTCGTCGTGACTGCTGCGATAGGACTGGGCTACAACTTCGGCGCCCAATGGCTGCTGTTGCCGGTGGGCTGGCTGCTGGGCGACCTAGTGTTCTGGCGCCTATTCCCACACAGGATCAATGCCTACGGTCGACGTTTCTCCGCAACAACACTGCCCTCGGTGTTGCGAGCTGGGCTGCATGGAACGCAGGCTCGCATTGTCTCCGTGCTATCAGCGCTCATCATTGTACTGTGCTTAAGCGGTTACACCGCTGCACAATGGATGGCTGGGCAAAAATTTCTCGCCGGTGCGTTCGATATGCCGGATATGGCAGCGTTGCTGTTATTTGCACTCACCATCATCGCCTATTCCGCAATCGGTGGATTTACTGGTTCCGTTTACGCCGATACCTTACAGGCGGTGGTTCGTGTCAGCGGTACGGTTATTGCGTTGCTCGCTATTGGCATTGAAATTCAAACGGATACCAGTACGTTTGCCAGCAATATGAAATCAGCGGGTGAGGATTTCTTGAATCCGCTCCCGAACGGAAGCGTTATTTCTGCCCTGACATTTCTGGCAGGTTTTGCCGGCGCAGCAATCGGCTTTGGCCTAGGTCAACCGCAAATTCTTACCCGTTATCTCGCGGGAAGCTCGCCGGAGGAAACCCAGGCAGCCCGCTGGATTTATATCACTTTTGTACAATTCACATGGATAAGCATGACCGTTTTCGGCATTCTTCTACGCGGCGTCATGCCGGGCATTGAAGATCCGGAAGCGGGATTGAGCGTATTTTTCCGCTCACATATCAATCAGATAGCCACCGGCATTATTGTCGCCGACATTTTCGCCACAATTGCGGCCACATCGAATGGATTGCTTATCGCGATGGCCCAGTCCGTCAAATTCGACCTGTTGCCCGAATGGGCACGTGGCAGACGTACTATCCATATGAGCGGACTGGTTTTGCTGGTTGGCGCCGCCAGCATGCTACTTTCCCAGTTGATTCACGGCACCGTGGTCACACTGGCCCTGTCGTCGGTTTCAATGATGGGCGCCGGGCTAGCCGCCGCCGTGATGGTCAAAGTCTGTGGATGGAGACATAATGGAATCTCCCTTATTTCAGCAATGCTGATTGGCCTGTTCTCCGCTGGACTTTGGAAGTGGGCCGGATTTGGTTCGCTTATTAATGAGGCAGGTATTGGAATGCTAGCCGGCATGGCATTAAACTGGTATTTGGCAAAACGAAATGAGCAGATGCCGGAATCAAAACAAACCGAAGAGGCTTATTTAGAGTGAATTACTGAATGTTCGATAGGAGGGGATCATGCCGCAGCGGCCATCACGAGGTATCGTAGACTGGGAAATCAAACGGCAAGCCATTGATGTTCTGTTTTCTTGCTATACCAACAAAGACACTGCATCCGCCATTTTAGGTCACAGTGCGAGTTTCGACGAAGTCGAAAACCTAGCGCAATCCCTCAAGTCCTGGAAGAAATCCGATCCCATCGGATCCACGGGCAAGATTTTCATTAGCAAGCTGCAGGATAAGTTGAGGGAAATGGGATGTACTGCGCCCAATCTTGAGACGGTTATCAAACACGGCAGTTATCACGATTTTCTCAACCTATTGCCTGAGGAAAAGCGTAGCGGGTTACCGCGGGTAGAAGAGCCCATCATCATCCAGCAGGCGCATAACACCAAGCAGGCCTTCCATCAAATGTGGATTCCTGCGGACGAGTCCTCGGAAAATACACGTTCCGCCTATCAGAATGGCCGGATCGATCAGAAATTTCATTATCTGAGTCCTGACGCATCGGAAATCTGGCGCGCGGTCGTGAATTCAGGCGCGTATCACCAGTATCACGAGTGCTACGCAGCGCTGGAACATTTGTGCAAGGAACCGCTGTGGCAGGATTTCTATAACCAACACGATGTCGATGGCGTGATCATGCTTGGCGGAGGCGCGCCGTCTAAGGACCTACTGATCATATCCAGCATTGCTGGCCAACCACTGAAGCGGCAGACTCTGCACTACACCATCGTCGACTTCAGCATGTACATGTTGTCCCAATCGTTTCACATGATCGATAGTGCGCTACGCAGCCGTGGCGGGGGAGCACGAGATCAAGTTGCGATGCACCTGTTGAAGACCGACTTCTTCCGGATGGTAGGGGCCGGGGAGCAGTTACGCCGACCAGGCAAGCGGGTAGCATGGCTGATCCCTGGCGGTACGATTGGCAATCTGAATGAAAGGCACCTTTTTCAGTCTATCAGGCGGGAAGCGCAAGAGGGAGATCTGCTTGTGGTAGGTGCGGAAACCCTTGGCTCTGGCGATATTGAAGCCATTCAAGAAACCTTGCGGCGAAAATACAACACGCCTGAAATCAAGCGATTCGTGGAAACCCCATTGCACGCGGTCTGGCGCGAGTTGAATAGCGAGCTGGACATGAGGGATGCGATGAAACAGCTAACCGTTAGTGTGGTGGATGGAGAGGATTACGGTCACAGTGTTATTCGCGGTTCTCTAACCGTGGAGGTTTCTCTACCTCTTCCGAAGCAGAAGATCGTTTTGCTGACCTCAACCCGCTACCAGGAAGCTAGCTTCATTGATTTCGCCGCCCGTAGCGGGTTCATTCATCAGATATCAGTTGCCAGCCCGCTAAATGCCAACTACAAGCAGATGGTGTTCAGCTACAAGGCAAAGTAAGCGGGCGGGGTGTCAGGCAGGGAGTGTGTAGCTGACACGCAAGATGCCTGACTTCGATTTCATTGAAGTCAACTTAATGTTGCCAATATCTGCGGTTGAGGCTACGTGCGTGCCGCCGCAATGACTAGCCGGATATTCGCCGAATTTGATGTAACGCGTGCCATCTGGATGGACATAGGATGAGACCTGGAGTGCCTGGCACAGTTGAACCTCCAGTTCCTCATGTAAGTGTTTCAGCTGTTCGCTAGGCGGCACGGACGAGGTATCGCCGATCTCGAATTCAACCCGTCCCTCGCCTGGATAGTGATGACCACTCACAGCACGCAGCCCTGGTGACAACTGTTCGGCAACATGAGCAATCAAATGGCCGGCAGAATGCCAGCGCGACTGGTCTGTACGCCATGACCTGTCCAGACAGGCAGTCACCGCATCATTTGCCGCGAATGCAGGGGTGCCTTCGACCACATGCCAAGTGTGGCCTGTGGTCGGATCGCGAAAGACATCGGTAACAGCATGGCCATTTATGGTTCCCCGGTCGGCGCGCTGGCCGCCGCCGCGGCGATGGAAGATCGTCTCCTGCAATACAAGCATGGTCTTGCCTAACTTATTGTCCACCGCAGTGACGTGAGTGGCCAGCTCGTTCAAGTCAGGATGGCTCAGATAGATCAGGGTGCACATATCAATCTCCTCAAAAAAATAGCGGGACGCGAGGCCCCGCCCGTGAATACTTAGCTGTAGATTGCGCCAGGTTTCTTCGATCCACGCAGGGCCAAGAAGCCCGAGCAGGCAATGCGTTCACCTTCGGTCAACACAGATACTTCATGAACGAACTCTGCGTTGAAGATGATGAGCTGGCCTACTTGCGGTGTCAGCGTCAGGACCGGATGCGGCAGCTTGTTACGGTCCAGTCCATAACTATCCTTGAGTTGCAACGCAGCAAACTGCTCTGGCGTTTGGGGACCAAAATCCCACAGGTTCAGGTCGCCGCCAACACCCGTTTTGATGTAGATATTCAGGGCGAAGCGTCCACGCTGAGACTGGGCCACAGGGTTGTTTGGCAGATCCCAGTCCGTGCGGTCCACATGGGGCAAGGCCGTGCTGCCAACCTTGTAGTAACGGGTCAGGCCCTTGTTGCTGGGCTCCCCCGCGAAAAGACGTTCGGTAATGCAGCCGGCCGGCAGGGCTTCATCCAACGCCAGTTGCACAATATCGACCGGGTGTGCCAAGCCCTTCAACTCCTGGCGGAACTTACGCAGTTGTTTCAGGGCCGTCTGACGATAGCGTTGCTGCCCATCACCGCTGGAGTTGATCTCAAAGGCCGCCAAGCCATCCTTGCCAATCGATGGTTCGGCGTTGTACACCGTGCCGTCGTAGTCTTTCTTGAACAGAGATACGATGCTTTCCGCATGCGATACGCTGATCAGATTAGACACGCTAATTGCCAAAATACGGCGGGACGTCAAATCCAGAAAATCCTGATAGCGGATTTCGCTGACATCGCTGAGTTCACGAACCATAATGGTGTTGTCACGAGCGATGCGGTTAGCGTGATATTTGCTGATTTCCATGATGCGCTCCTTTTCGTGTGGGCAACTCCACAATGCCCCTTTCCCAATTTTGTTGCCAGGAGATGAACGAGGTATGGATGGGGACGCGCACTCGCCCTCGATATTTCCAAAGACAACGGCGAATGGAATTTATGAGCAAAATCAAAACAGGACAGGAATTTCCTGGAATTTTTGAAAGGTGTAAGAATTCCCATTCTTGCCCTCGCTGGCCAGAATCGGTCGTCAGCCGCTCTCGCAGAACGGCGACACCTTACTCGTACTATCTGAAGGACCGGCATATCCAGAATTGGAAATCTCTGGCCAAGATCGGACAGTAATCGACCAGGTTTAATATCTCCCGCTGCGCAGCGGTCACGGTGGACCGGCATGGGTGGTCACACGTAAGCGGTAAATCAGCGGCGTTATTGACGTGACTGGCGTTTGTCGCTCAGGTAGAGGGCAGAGCGCAGCGGATTGGCGGCAAACAGCGTCTTCCAAACGCGCGGCGTCAACTGTTCCACCTGAGAGGCGGGATGGCGGTCGATGCGTTGCAAGACGTCGACCAGATAGTCATACGGATCGACATCGTGCAGACGGCAGGTCACCAGTAAGCTCTGGACGATGCCCACATGTTTGGCGCCCAGTTCAGTCCAACAGAAATTCCAGTTCCGGCGACCCATGGGAATAACACGCAGGGCGCGTTCCAAGTGATTGGTATCAATCTGGACATCGGGATCATCCAGATAAACCATCAGGCCATCACGCCGGTCGTGAATGTATTTCAGCGCCTTGATGAAGGGGCTGCTGGGCAGGAAACCCTGCTTCTCGAAGCACTTGTCGATCCACTGGAAGAAGCGCTGCGCAATCGGCCTGGCATGGGATTGACGCCAAGCGCGCTTGGCCGCCCCGGTTAATCCCTGCTGGCGAATGTGTTCTTCCACCGCATACAGGGCGGCGATGTGCTCCAGTGCGGTTTCCGCCTGGGCCGGCTCGACATCCTTCGCCTCAAACACTTCCCTGCGCGAATGCGCCCAGCATTGGGCATGGGTCAGCCCGACCTGTTTGGCATAACTGGCGTAGACGATATAGCCGTCGCTTAACAGCACGCCGTCCTTGGGCGGCGACAAGCCGAGCATGTCGCGCACGTGCTGGCCCGAACGCACCGACGAATGCGTGAAGCAAATTTCGTCAAGTTCGCCATAGATCGGCCAGAAAAACGTGGTTTTCATGGTGCCGGGACCGCTCAGGCCGGCCTTGATCGGCACCTCGTCCATGGCTTTGACGCGGCTGGTGCGGATCGAGTCGAGTTGGGCCTCGTAAATCGGTTCGATCAGCGCCACGCTTGACTGCATCAACTGGGTCAGCCAGGGGCGGCTGACGTTGATACCCGAATCGCCCAGCCGGCGATGCTGGCGGTAGAGCGGCATGTGGTAATCGAACTTGTCGATCATCATGCCGGCAATGAAGCTGACGTCGGCGCGGCCGCCCGCGATCACGCCAACCGGCGCCGGCGGCGCACGTCAGCGTGTCGGTGTCACGCCGCTTGATCACCGGGCGCACATACTTGAGCACGACATAGCTGCCGGGGCGTTGCGCCAGGCGATGTGTGACCTTCTCGCCGATCACCTCGTACTGGTCCGGCTTGAGCAACTCCATGTCCGGATTGGGCACGTGGATAACCTCCACCGGCACCTTCCGTTCGTCAAAGAACAGGGTCGATTCGTCGACGCCGTCGCCGGGCCGTTTGGACTTGCGTTCATGACCGGCCACCACGGTTTTCTTGCCCGGCAGCGGCATGTCCGGCACCGCATCGAAGCCGATGCCCAGCACGCCTTGCGCGCCATCCGGTTCCGGGTGGCGCTTCTCGCTCTTCTGACCAAAGATCTGGCGCTGGAACCACGCCACTTGGCGCTTCAGGTTGGCGATTTCCCGCTCCTGCTTGCCCACCAGGTCGGCCAGCTGTGCTGGCGTGCGCGCGTCGGTGGTGGTGGCAGTTTGCTGGTCGGTGGGCATGGGGAAATTGTAAGTCATTGCGGCATCGGCGGGCCATGGCTGGGCGCGTATACAACACCATGGCGGTAACGGCGGCGCACCCGCTTGGGCTCGATGCCTTCAAGCAGCAGCTTCAAACCGGTCCAGTCCATTTCACGTGTGGCCGCCGCCTCCCAGTTGCTCAGAAAGCGCCCCCGCTCCAGCCGCATGCTCCATACGCACAAACCGTTGCGGTCGAAATACAGCACCTTGATCTGATTGGCCAACCAAACAACATTCAGCATACCGTTCACAACTCGTTGTCGTTCAGTACCGGTGGCACCCATTGCACGGAAAGCAGCTAAAACTGTATCGCCGTAAAGGACGCGATGGCACGGAGTACGTTCATGCGGAAGTGCGTGCCGGGCTATATCGTGAGCTTCCAGCCTGGATGTTTGATAAGGAGCTCTGCAGTGCAATGACTTTAGGGCCGCCCCTAGTAAGCCTGGCCGCACTCATTGAGCTGCGAGCCATGCTTTCCGGGGGCTTGCCTGGCGCCTCGAAAGGGGGATCATTGGACTCCTTGAAAAACAAGGAGGTGAGATCAAATGAAGCTGCCATCAGGGATTTCGAGAAATCAGCTCGCGTTGCCACTGACGAGCGATATCAGGAAAGTGCCGCCCATGGCGGAACCGATGCACGCCGAATTGGTGAAGGCGTTGGCGGACCTCCTGCTGCCCCAAAGACTCCGCAGTCGAAATGATCAGTGTGGATGAAACAGCGCGCCGGCTGCAGATATGTGTCGGTTCGGTCCTGCGCCTTATTGCCGAAGGTGTCCTGCCTGCCACCCAACTGATGCATTCCGCGCCATGGCAGGTTCCTGTGGCTGCATTAACCTCGGAGGTGGTTCAGATAGGCGTCCGAGCAGTGATAGACCGGCGTCCGCGAAATTTCGCGGTTTTACAGGACGAGAAGACACTTAGATTGCCCGGATTCGAATAGGAGGATGCATTATGAAGAACGATCGGCGCGCCGGTTAATGAAGGCAAATAAATTTCCTTCGAGCGGATCGCGCCCCATTGCGTGTTTGCCCAGCGCATACAGGCCGTCATACGACAGGCGCATGCTGGTCGGCTGCCCATACACGAACACGCGGATTTGCCCTTCAGGGAAAAACATCAGTGCCTCGCAATGTGCAGCACCAAGCCGTGCCCCAGCTCCAAGCGGATTTCCAGCGTCGCGGCGCCAGTGTGCGCATCGTGCCGCTGGCTGCGCTCGGTCCGCAGCGCGCCAGCATCAATGAAGCCGACCGGCGCCGAAGGCGCACCATCGGCCATGCCCAGCTCTTTTTGCCAGCGATAGAACGACGCCAGCGATATCGACTCCGTCTGGCAGAATTCCTTGACCGGCAAGCAGCATTGCGCGAACCGCTCCAACCGCTGCCGCCACTGAGCCTGCTTCCGCGCCTTCGCCTCCGTCATTTCTTGCATGGCCAATCTCCGTCGTGTTGAACATGACGGCAAGTGTGCCGGTGCGGCTACCGGATGAATACAACGCCGCTGAGTTACCGCTTACTCGGGCTGTACACCTCAATGACGCGCATGCGAGCTGGCCTGGCTGTCAAAACTGCGGATTGGAAGCGTGCAGGTTTACTCATGATTTCAACATATTCCCCCCACTTCTATGCATCGAAAGCTAGGAATTGACATGTTTTCTTGCCCACGGGCTTCGAATTGATAACTTTGCTTTCTTTTTTACGTTGGTAAAGATGTCAATTTAAAAGTGACACCAAGGGGGAGTGGCCCGTTTTTGCGTTGACAATTTTGCTTTCCGCTACGGAAGCAGACCTTCGCTCATGCTGTGACAAAGTGAGATTTTTCCTGATCAATAATCTGCTATTGTTGGCCGCTTACGGGCCACCGGCCTGTCGCCGTTGGAAAGAACCTCAGTTAAGAAGCTTTATGAATTTGTTGCCGATGTGACCGGCGATAAATTCGGGCATGCGCCGGTGTATTTCGAGCGCGCGCTCGATACGCAATCGCCAGGGTCGAAACTGGGCGAGTTGACGGTCACCGACAACGCCCCCGGCAGCCCGCGCACCGTGAGCTTGACCGGCACCGGAAAATAGCCGGTCGCGGCCTCCGCGCCCGCCCCCCTTACAGGAATACAACATGAGTCTGAAATACGCCATCCTGGCTTTGATCACCTGCGCGGCGTGGATTACCGCACCGGCGCAAACCATGCGGGTGCACGCCATCGACGTCGGCCAAGGCGCCGCCACCCTAATCGAGTTCCCCTGCGCCGCCATCCTGGTCGATACCGGCGGCGAAACGAATGCGCAGTTCAAGAGCACCGATGCGCTGACCGCCTACCTCAATGAATTCTTCGCCGGCAGGCCGGACCTGGGACACACTTTGCATTCGCTTGTGCTGCCCCACCCACATATCGACCACACCCGCGGGGTGAAAGCGGTGCTGGCCAAGTATCGCGTGCTGAACGCAGTCACCAATGGAATGGAAACAGGCTCCGGCCGTCTCGGCCAGATCGCCCTGCACCAGAAGGTCCAAGCCGCGGAAGAAACGCCCGATGAGGACGACGACATCGGCTTGGCCACGGTCTGGGTCAAGGACCTCCCGGCCAAAGCGGGACGCACCGACCCCGTCATCGATCCGGTCGCGTGCGACACGATCGATCCAGTGATCACCGCCCTCTGGGGCAGGGTTGACGAAGGCTACCGCTGGGACAGCAAGGCATACGCCAATGCCAACAACCATTCCGTGGCGATCCGCATCGACTTCGGCAAAGCATCCATCCTGATTTCCGGCGACATCGAGGAAACCGCGATACGGGCCATGACCACCCATTACCGCGGCTCCCGCCTGCTCGACGTCGACGTCTTGCAAGTCAATCACCACGGCTCCCACAACGGCACCACCCGCGACCTGCTGCTGGCAACGTCGCCGAAGTACGCCATCATCGGCATGGGCAGCGAGGAACGCCAGTTGGCCTGGACGGCGTGGAAATACGGCCACCCGCGCAAAACGGTGATCGATGAACTGGTCCGCCACGTGAGCGCCTCTCGTCCGCAAGCAGATGTCTCGGTATCGACCGCCGCGACGGTCTTCCGCCCTATCACGCTCACTAAGGCGATCTATGGCACCGGCTGGGATGGCACCGTGGTGCTGGAAGCGGACGTGGACGGCAATTGGCTGCCCTACGACCGTGCCCCCAGGCCGCGCCGCATTGACCTCAATACCGCAACGGTCGAGCAGTTGATCCAGCTGCCGATGATCGGTCACGCGCGCGCCAACGCCATCCTCCGCTACCGCACGGAACATGGCCCCATCGGGCAGGTCGAAGCGCTGCTGAACATCCCCGGGATCAAAGCCGGCACCGTCAATGCGATCCGCCATCTGGTGCTGCCATAGGCACCCGATCCACGGCATTTTCGGACCGCGCAAGCGGGACACGGGCGGCCCGCCCGCGCACCAGCGCACCAGCGCACCCGCTCGCCAGCGCCGGTCAGCCGGGCGGCACCGGCTGACCGGCGTCCCCAATAGTTGAAGGAATCTTTACCGGATGAATGACCTTGGTGTAGGGCGTCTTCAATCCCTCCACATGCCAGTTGCACCATAGCCGGTCTTGCTTATCCGGTTCGATCGCTAGCCAGTTGCGCGCGCCGATCAAATAATGGTTGCGTCCGGCCAGCGGCTGCATCGCGGCGGTCATGCCTTGGTCGATCTGCTCGACACCCGGCGCGGTCGTCTCCAGCACGTAGCGCACCAGGGCTGGTGGTGGCGGATGCACGATGCCGGTAGAAATCAACTGGTTGATCACCGACTCGCCGCGACCCGCATCCAGGTCGCGGGTCGACTCGATGACGGACAAGGCGCCCACATGCACGTCGCCGGACAGGATGGTGACCCGCGACTTCGTGCCCTTCGCATGGGAAAACAAGCGGTGGATCAGGCGCTTGCGCTCCTGGATATGCGCCGCGCTGGACCAGTGGTCGCGCAAGTCGTCTTCCAGCTCTTGCTGGCCCGGCAACACACCCAGCAGCTTCTCGATGGCGCCCAAATCCAGATAGGCGACGGGTATGCTGGACATCAACAGCAAATGCCCCCCCGGCACGCCGCCATTGGCCCCCATCCAGTCGTAGATCGCATTCCAGCCCGACAGCGAAATGACTTGCTCGGGGTCCGGCATCCGCTCCGAACGCAGATCCGGCACCAGCAGCGATAGCTTTCCGAGATTGCTGAAACCCAAGTGAAAACCATCGGCTTTCGTGATCGCCGCAGGGTGCCGTTCGCCACTCGCGCATTGAAGCTGGAACAGCTCGAAGTATTTACGCGCGATACCGAATATCCCCTGGTACACGGGGGAGCAATGCCAGTCTTTAGGATAAGAGCCCCAGCCATCCATGATATCGTGGTCGTCCCACATCATTACCGTAGGGATGGACCGCAGCACCCGTGCCATCTCGGCCTTCTGCCAACGCTCCAGATACATCTTGCAGAAGTACTGATCCAGCCTTTTCGCCATAGCTTTCGTGAAGGCTGCCTTGAAGCGCTCACTTGCAGGACGGTCCAGCCAGGCGACCAATTCCGGGATTTCCTTCCACATGCCGTCGGAGTACACCTGGTCACCGCCCATCAACATCAGGTGATAGGCTTGATTCGCATGCGTGTCGCCCAGATGGCGCCAGCGCTCGTAATGGTCGTCGCCGGCCTTCATCAACTTCGCATCCGAATACCCGTTGCATGAGCCGAAGGCCATGCGTGGCGTCTCGCCTGCGGGAGGGACGACAAAGCCGCCCTGTTCTCCGCCAACCTCATAATCCACCTTGCCGGCGACCGCCCCGGCCGGGGCATGAAAGTCGACCCGCCAGACGGTCATGGTCGGATTGTCGAAGGGGATCGCCGCTATGGCCTTCGGCGCATCCGCCACGGCGCCCTGGGCCCTGACTGTGGGCGAACCGTCCGTGGTGTCGAAGACCAGCAGCGCGCTGATCAGGTAGTCATTGTAATGTCCCCGGAATTGGAGAACGGGACCCAGCCTCAAAGCCATGAAAACACCTCCACATACCCTTAGATTGCATGAAAAGAATGTTTCCAAGGGTACAGGAATTTATTTCATTAACTCTCACAAATACTCACGGAATTTGTTAAATATATAATAATTAATCTAACAATCCTTAGCATAATTGCATTGACAGTGAACGAAGTAAAAGAGTGTAGTTAAAACCGGAGGCATGATGGGAATAGACGTCAACCGAAGTAAAAGTGTGAAAAAAACGAAGTAAAAGTGCATACAAACTTATTAAATCTAGCGTGCTGAAAAATTCCTCTTTTAAAAACAATCGCTTATGCCGGATTGCGAAGTAATTGTGTAAAAAACTTAGTGCTGCGCCGCTTCTTGCTTTTGGGGAACAGCACGAACGTGCTTGGCGGAGCGCGCAGGCGCCATGTTTCCCGCTCCAATTCCTTGGCGCCAAGCAGGTCGATGCAATCGAGCCAGTCCGCCCAGGACGCGGCCATGGCGTCCTCGAACGCCGACATCGTGACGTCAATATCGTCATCGTCATGCGCACACTGGCTTGCCTCCCACTCCGCGATGCCGTACAGGGGCAGACAATGGGCACGCCGAAGCAGATACGGATTGGAGCATCCCTGCCACGTCATGCGCCAGTAAGCGAAGGCGAGCGCCCGCGCGCCAGGCGCCGCATCGACCGGCAGCCCCCGAACCAAGCCCCGGTACCACTGCCGGCCATGGTTGTCGCATTGCCGCCAAAGCCGATTCGCCTGCCGCCAATAGCATCGTTCCAGGCACGTGTGCTGCAGGCTGGCGGGCCAGCGTGAAACGAGCCGATGGAGCACCGGCGCCGGCGGAGTAATCGCCGGCATGCGCGCCCTGCTGACAGCACCTTCGAGTTGGCGTGCGCCGAGCACGCCATCCATGTCGGACCAGGCTGGCAGCCTGACACGGCGCCGCAGAAAGGCCTGCCAGCGGGCGATCAGCTCGACACTGCGCGCCGCCATGACACCTGCCACAGGCTGACCGCCAACCGATAGCGGCAATTGCGGCGCGCGACAAGTGGGACAGTTGACCGGCCCGAATACCATCGAGTTTCCCGGCGCGTAGGCCTGCGGCGCACCACAGCGGCGGCAACGATCGCGTAACGGAAAACCGTGCAGCGGACAACAGGCGAATGGCCGCAGCTGATGGATGATGAAATGATGGCCATGACGCGCGCATTCCGGACAAAGCCGCAGCCTTTCGTGCATGAGTGGCCGCAGACATTTCAGCGGACCATCGAGAAAAGCATCCCGGATCCGCCAGACTGGAAAACCCAATGCCCTGCCGAGCGCTTGCGCGACGCGCGGCGTTTGTTCGGGCAACAGGGGATCGCTCTGGGGCGCCGCGATGCCCAGCAGCGCCGACACTTCGCAGGCCGACAACGCGTTGGCGGCGGCAAGTTTGGCCGCCCACGCCCAGGCCGATTCATACGGCGCAAACAGATGCCCGGCCAACTTCGGCAAGGCCACCACCTTGACGCCGCCGAGCAGTACGATGAGCACAGGGAGTGGCATCGGCGCGCCAGTCTCAGCGTCCCAGTCCCCGGGCGTTGCGCTCGACCGCCTGTTCGGAGGCGACATAGCCGCAATGCTGCACAACCTTGGTCCAGTGGCTTTCGTTCAATGCAAAGTCGATCGCATCCTGGCGCAGACCATCGAGCAGAATGGCCTCGACCGCGCGCGAAAAATATTCCATCGGGATTTCGACCGCGCCGGCCAGGCCCGCATGCTGGTGGGCCTGGGAAAATGCATCCCACAGCATGTCCGCGCTCGTTTCCAGGCGCGTGCCGGCGTCGAAGGCGAACGGATAGTAATAGCGCGTAAAGCTCCAGTCGCTGCCGGCCGGGTACGCGTGCTCATCGTAACTCTTGAGACAGGTCGCGGCGTCGAGCGCGCTGCGGACGCCACGGAAGCGCAAGGTCTCCACCATGAAACGCTTGACGACATGCGTGTCGCCGGATTCCTGAAAACGTGCCCGTTGCTCGCACAACCGTTCCTGGCCAAACAGAAATGTGGTCAGGCGCACGCCGCACTGCGCCAGTTCGTCATGGACGTCGCGCAACCACTCATATTCGTGCAGGGAATAACGCTGCGCCTCGTCGCAGAAGAATATGACTAATGAACTGTTGGCATCACCAATCTAGGCATGCCAGTGCTCCATCGGCAGTTGGCTGGTGATGATGGTGACCTTGTTTGCGGCGCGGTCATCGATTATTTCCAGAAAATTCGGGTGGGTCGCGCTGTCGATGGCGCCCATGCCCCGGTCGTCCAGGATCAGCACATCTGTTTTAGCCAGTTGCATTACCGCTACCATGGCGGATACGCAGCGCCTCCTGCAAACGCGGTACTTGCTTATCGAGGGCCGAGTAGCCGCGTCGGCAAGCGTATTGCGCGAGGGCGCAGGCAAATCAGGATTTACCGGCGCGGTGGGACGGTAATCAGGATGCTGTGGC
>NZ_JBXAQJ010000023.1:0-25287 GCF_058807115.1 Pseudoduganella sp. GW821-FHT12E03
TCGTGATTCTCGTCAACCCCTTGATTCGCTTCGCTGTTTTGCTTGAGGCATCTCAGCGCTGCGGGGACAGAACTATAACAAACCACATTCCCATAGGCAAGCACTATTTCAGGTTCGTGTAAGGAGCTGGCATCAGGATTGCTATTGAATGCTTAGCGACCTCGGCCTTGAGCCTGGCGCAACACTTGTACCAAGACAGTTGCTCCGTCCTGGAACAGGTGTCACATATTGGTACAGCCGCACGCCGCGACAGACGGCCCCTAAAGGAATCGGAGACATGTACACGCAAACTCCCCGCACCGCCGCCCCCGATATGGGTGGCATCATCACCATTTCCCACGAGCGTTCGCAGGCCTATGGCCTGTGTCCCGACAGTTGCGCGGATTACAGCCCCATTGCCCGCAACGACTTGTCGCTGCTGATCGAGCAAAACCGCATGCTCCATGCGCACGCGCTGCCGGCGATGGAAACGCTCTACCAGCAAATCATCAATACCCACAACATGGTGATCCTGACCGATGCCCACGGCGTGATCCTGCATTCGCTGGGGGATGCGGACTTCCTGGAGAAAGCCAACCGGGTCGCCTTGCAGGCCGGCGTCGCCTGGTCGGAAGAAAGCAAGGGCACCAACGCGATCGGCACCGCCATCGCGGAACGGGCCCCGGCGCTGGTGCACGCGGACCAGCACTATTTAAATGCCAACCACTTCCTGACCTGCTCCGCCGCGCCGATCACGGACCATCTGGGCAACGTGGTCGGCGTGCTCGATGTCTCCGGCGACCAGCGCAGCTACCACCAACACACCATGGCGCTGGTGCGGATGTCCGCGCTGATGATAGAAAACCAGCTGTTTGCCGCCACGTTCGAAGATGCAATCACTATCCACTTTCATACGCGGCCCGAATTCATCGGCACTTTAATGGAAGGGATTGCCTCCTTCACGCCCGGTGGCCGCTTCCTGTCGGCGAATCGCAATGGCTTGTTCCAGCTGGGCCTCACCTACTCGGCGCTGCAAACCCATACCTTCAGTTCCCTGTTTGGCTTGCCCGTCTCCGCGCTGTTCGACCATTACCGTACCGCGGCGCCGGGATTGCTGGACATGTGCATGCACAACGGCGTCCGGGTCCATGGCCGCGCCCAGCTGCGGCTGGCCAACAACCAGTTCCAGCACGTGCTGTCGGTACCGCCGGAACAAACCGCATCCCGGCCACAGGCGGCTTCGAACCTGGCCGCCAATGCCGCCCGCAAGCTGTCCGGCCTGCGCTACCTGCGCACCGGCGACGCACAACTGGAACTGGTGCTCGATAAAGTCACCCGCGTGCTGGGCAAGGACATCCCCATCATGATCATGGGCGAAACCGGCACCGGCAAGGAATTGCTGGCCCAGGCCATCCATAACGACTCTCCCCGCGCGGCCAGCCCGTTCGTGGCCGTCAATTGCGCGTCGATTCCCGAAACGCTGATCGAATCGGAATTGTTCGGCTATGAAGACGGCGCCTTTACCGGCGCACGCAAGAAAGGCGCGACCGGCCGCATCCTGCAAGCCAACGGCGGCACCCTGTTCCTCGACGAAATCGGCGATATGCCCTTCAGCCTGCAGGCGCGTCTGCTGCGCGTACTGCAGGAACGCATGGTGACGCCGCTGGGCAGCGGCAAGTCCATTCCGGTCAATGTGGAAGTCATTTGCGCCACCAACCATAACCTGCGCGAGCGCATCGCCCAGGGCTTGTTCCGCGAAGACTTGTATTACCGCCTGAATGGACTGGTGGTGAAATTGCCGCCCCTGCGTGAACGCACCGATCTGGAAACCGTCGTCAGGAAAATCCTCGCGATTGAATCCGATAATGGCCGCTATGATGTATCGCCGGAAATCCTTGAACTGTTCCGCCGCCACCGCTGGCCCGGCAACTTCCGCCAGCTGACAAATCTGCTGCGCACCGCGATTGTCATGGCGGGCGATGAACAGGAAATCTGCCTGCGCCATATGCCGGACGATTTCATGGACGATATCGCGTCGGCCAATGCCGTGGCGCTGCCTGTACCGGCCGCAGCGATACAGCCTGCCTTCGGCGCAGCAAACCAGGCGCCCGCCATTGCGCCGCCGGCCGCTGCCGCCGCGCGGCTCGATGAAATGGAATACTCCGCGATCCAGAAAGCGCTGCAGGCACATGGCGGCAACATTTCCGCCGCGGCCCGGGCGCTGGGCGTCTCGCGCAACACTATTTACCGCAAGATGCCGCACCTCAAATAAGGTTACGGCATCACCATCCCAAACCCGGCGGAGCGCCGCATCCCGCCCCGCCGGTCCACGGTCAAGACATCGATCCCCGGCAGGCGCGCCGCCAGGGCGTGTGCTTGTTTCACCCCCATCACCATGAAGGCGGTCGACAAGCCATCGGCCAGCAATCCCAATGGCGCCAGCACCGTGACGCCTGCCAGCTCGTCCACCATGTCGCCGGAAACGGGATGGACGATACCGGCGTCTCCCGCCGCACCGCCCGACGTCGCCATGCAGCGGTGACGCAACGGCACGGCGCCCAGCGGCATGCCATGCCTGGCCGGCAGTCCCGCCATCCACTGCAAGCCGCCGTCACCGCTGGCGGCCACGCCGCCGGTATCGACCAGCGCATCATGGATGCCATGCCGGCGCAAGACCGACAACGCCAGGTCGGCCGCATACCCCTGCGCCAGCCCATCCAGCGTCAAGGCCATGCCCGGTTGAGGGAAGCGCGCCTGCTCCCGCCCAAATGCCAGCCGGCGCCAGCCCACCAATGCCCGCGCCGCGCCGATCGCGTCGCGCTCCGGCAACGCGCCCCAGCGCATCGCCTCGGCATAGGCGCGCAGCACCGGCTGCACCGTCACGTCGAAGGCGCCACTGGTCAGTTGCGACAGTGCGCAGGCCTGCGACAGCATGGCCAGCAATTGCGGCTCCGGCTGCGCCAGCGCGCCCTCACGGTTCAGCCGGCAGACGGCGCTGTCCGCATCGGCCAAGGTCACCAATCGCTCGACGCCAATCGCCGCGTACAGCGCAGCTGCGATCCCCACTTGCGCACGCATCTCATCGGCGCACAGCACCGTCACCGACAACTCCGTGCCAAACACCTGCGCCGAGCCACGGTGCAGGGCCTTGGGCGGCACCTGCGCCTTGTCCATGCCGGACAGCGCGCCGATGGCGGCGGAAAGAAAGGCATGCCGTTCCATCATCCACCTCCGAACCTGGTCATGGTCAAGCCGCGTGCACGCCGGCGGTTCGAGTTTTCCACTGGCGCAGTCAAACCTGCGTCCATGCATTGCAAACAATCCGCACAGCACGCACTTTCGGCCTCGTCCTGTCCGGCGGATGGTAAAACGCGCAGGCTGCGACTCAAATACAACCAGGCCGCCAGCAACACGGCCAGGCAGGCCGACGCGGCGATGGCGCCAAGACGCACAGCGTTGGCGCCATCGGTATTCCACAGCATCCACGCTCCCGCCGCTTCGCTGCGCGCCGCCGCTGCCGCAGCGTTGACAGCGATCCCCGCATTGGCCACGATCACCGCCAGCGCCACGCCAGGCAGCCAGAGACGCGGCCAGCGCAATGCCCGGCGTGGTAGCCACTGCGCTGCACCGCGCAGCCGCACCAGCAGCGCTGCTGCAACAGCAATGCCCAGCGCCAGCACCGTCCACTCGACCAGCAATTCATGCAAGGTGATCATGACCACATCTCCCCTTAAATCAACAGAAGATTCAGAAGAAGATGATGCCGCCCAGCGAGGCGCCATTCATTTTCGCTTCGCCGCCCGCGAATGCCTTCGAACGCGACTGGCCCACTTCACCCACCAGCGTAATGGCGCTGTTCAGCGAGTAATATGCCCCCAAGGTCAGGTTGGCATTCTGCTTCAGGCCACCGGTGCCCACCGCGCTGTCGCTGTTACGGCTGACGCCATAGCCGAGGCCCAGCTTCAGCTTATCGGTGGTCTTGTACGTCCCCTGCACAAAATAATTGCGGCCACGGACATCGCCCTGATCCGCATCTGACAGGATGCCGATGCCCTTGCCGCCCTGCACATTGGCCAGCACGCCGAATGGACCATCCGCATACGACACGCCCAGTTCCAGCGCCGACATCGTCAGGTCACCGCCGCCAGCCGCCAGCGCTTCAAACTTTTGCGTCTTCGCGCCCAGCCACACCTTGGCGCCGCTGCCACTCCAACTCAACTGCGCCTGCACTTGCGGCGCGGTGCCCGCGCTGTACCTCGATGCGGCGATCACCGGAGTGTCGGCCACCGGGCTGACCAGCGCCACATCGATCCCGACGCCTGCGGACTTCGGCGCGCTGTACGCGATCTGGCCGTAGTAGCCCATGTAGCTGTAGCCGGCGCCGATATGGCCAAGGGTGACGCGGCCACGCTGCGTGGCCTGCACCGGCAGGCCTGCGCCCAGCAAGGTCATGTCGCCAAGGATGGCGTTGGCGCCAAAGATCCCCAGGTCCCGGCCCAGCTTGACCGTGCCCATGTCGGCATTCCCGAACGTGAAGTAGGCCTGGCGCACGTCCACCGTGCTGTTTTGCGCGACCGCGCTGTCGGTGGCGGTGGCGCTGTAGATGGCCACCACGGCTTTCACGTCATAACCACTCAAATGCGAACCCGCCGACGCCACCAGGCCGTTCGGCAGCAAGCCATTGCCCACGGTGCTGCGGTCCTTCTTGCCGCCGCAGCCGAGTCCCCGGTCCGCCAGCGCCAGCCCGCCTACCGCCGTACCGGAACATGAGACTTGCGTGTAATACGCGTTGACGATACCGCCGACACCAACAGTCCAGTCTCCAGCTTTGAAATCAACAGCATGCGCCTGCGGTACGGACAAAACAGCAGCGGCGGCAATCACACTCCCCATGGCATTCTTGTTCATTACGGTCTCCTGTATTTTTTAGGTTGGGCACTACGTTGGACATCGTTGCGATGTCTTCCCTTAAGGGCAAATTGCGTGCCCGGCCAATACAAGAGGGGAGCACCGTGGCGGGCGGCATCAAGTGCGCCGCATTGGATCACCGGGCCTGATCCGCGCCGTCACGGCTGCTCCATTTACTTACAGTGCCCTGGCCAGTTGATCGAGGATGGCCGGATTCTCAAGGGTCGACACATCCTGGGTAATCGACTCGCCTTTTGCCAGCACGCGCAACAGGCGGCGCATGATTTTCCCCGAGCGCGTCTTCGGCAAGTTGTCGCCAAAGCGCAGTTCTTTCGGCTTGGCGATCGGTCCGATTTCCTTTGCGACCCAGGCGCGCAGTTCCGCCGCCAACGCCTTGGCCGCATCGCCTTCCGGGCGCGCCTGCTTCAGCACGACAAAGGCGCAAATCGATTCGCCCGTGGTGGCGTCAGGCTTGCCCACCACGGCCGCTTCCGCCACAAGGGGGTGCGCCACCAGCGCGGATTCGATTTCCATCGTGCCCATGCGGTGGCCAGAAACATTGAGCACATCGTCGATGCGGCCGGTGATGGTGAAATAACCGGTATCCTTGTTGCGGATCGCACCGTCTCCCGCCAGGTAATAGCCTTTCAATTCGTCCGGGAAGTAGCTGGCGCGGAAGCGCTCCGCATCATTCCAGATAGTGCGGATCATCGATGGCCACGGACGCTTGACCACCAGGATGCCGCCCTGACCGTTCGGCACGTCCTGTCCCGCTTCATCGACAATGGCGGCCATGATGCCGGGCAGCGGCAAGGTGCACGATCCCGGCACCATCGGCGTCGCACCGGGCAATGGCGTGATCATGTGGCCGCCGGTTTCCGTTTGCCAGAACGTGTCGATGATGGGGCAGCGTTCCCGGCCCACATTGCGGTAATACCACAGCCAAGCTTCGGGGTTGATCGGCTCCCCGACGGAACCCAGCAAACGCAGCGACGACAGGTCGTAATTTTTTGGATGCACTTGCGCATCCGTTTCGCATGCCTTGATCAGCGAACGGATCGCGGTCGGCGCCGTATAGAAAATACTGACCTTGTGCTTTTCGATGGTTTCCCAGAAGCGGCCCGCATCCGGCCAGGTTGGTACGCCTTCAAAGATCACCTGGGTGGCGCCCGCCACCGTCGGCCCATACGTGATGTAGCTGTGGCCCGTGACCCAGCCGATATCGGCGGTACACCAGTACACGTCGTCCGGCTTGATGTCGAACGTCCATTGCATGGTCAGCGCGGTCCACAGCAGGTAGCCGCCGGACGCATGCTGCACGCCTTTGGGCTTGCCGGTGGAGCCGGAGGTGTACAGGATGAACAGCGGATGCTCCGCCCCCACCCACTCCGGCTCACAGACCTCGCTTTGGCCATCCATCAAGTCGTGCAGCCAGATATCGCGCGGCGAAACCTGCGCCACATCGCCGCCGGTGCGCCGGTACACGATCACATTGCGCACTGAATCGCAGCCGCCCAGCGCCAGCGCTTCATCGACAATGGATTTCAAAGGCAAGCGCTTGCCGCCGCGCAGTTGTTCATCGGCCGTGATGACAGCGACCGCGCCCGCATCGACGATGCGTTCATGCAGTGCCCGCGCGGAAAATCCGCCAAACACCACCGAGTGGGTGGCGCCGATGCGCGCGCAGGCCTGCATTGCCACCACCGCTTCAATCGACATCGACATATACAGCACCACGCGGTCACCCTTGCCGATGCCACGCGAACGCAAGCCATTGGCCAGTTGGCACACTTTCGCGTGCAATTGCTGGTAGGTGATGCTAGTTACGGCGCCGTCGTCTGCTTCGAAGATGATGGCGGTCTTGGCGCCATTGCCCTTTTCCAGGTTGCGGTCCAGGCAGTTGTACGACACATTCAATTTGCCGTCATCAAACCATTTGAAGAACGGCGCATCGGTTTCATCGAGCACGCGCGTAAACGGCACGTGCCACGACAGATTTTCGCGCGCCAGTTTGGCCCAGTAACCTTCGTAGTCGCGTTCAGCCAGCGCGCACAGCGCTTCATAGGACGCCATATCGGGGATCGCCGCGCTGGCCGAGAACGAGGGCGGCGGCAGGTAGGTGGTTTGCATAGGAGACCTCTCATAATGTGGATGCCCGGCCTGAAGGCCCTGCACCCATCTATAAAAAAAGGCGGCCGAAGCCGCCAAAAGGATGCACAGATGAAAAGGAGAATTACACTTTTACCGCCATTTACTTCACCAGCTTGAAGACCCAGACACTACCGCCCTGCTCGAGGAAGTTGACTTTCTTCGCCACTTCGCCACCCCACAGCGGCACCGCGCCGCCCCAGCCCGAAACCACGGCGACATATTGCGTATCGCCTTCCTGCCACGTAACCGGTGGTGCGACGACGCCGGAACCGGTCTGGAATTGCCACAATTCCTTGCCCGTCTTCGCGTCCACCGCTTTCAGGTAGCCCTCGGGGGTGCCATAGAACACCAGGCCGCCACCAGTCGCCATCGCGCCGCCCCACAGCGGCGCGTTGTTCTTGATTTCCCACGCGATCTTGCCGGTCTTCGGATCGATGGCGCGCAGCGCGCCGATGTAATCGTCAAACAGCGGCTTGATGGTGAAGCCAGCGCCCAGGTAAGCACCACCCTTCTTGTACGAAATCGGCTCGTTCCAGATATCCATGCCCCATTCGTTGGCCGGCACATAGAACAGCTTCGTTTGCGGGCTGTAAGCCATCGGCATCTGGTTCTTCGCCCCCAGGAAGGCCGGTGCTGCAAACACGGTCTTGCCTTTCTTGCCTTCTTCGCCCTGGGTTGGATCGCCCGGGCGGCCATCCGGCGTGAAGTTCGGGCGGCCCGTCTTCAGGTCGATGCCGGAGGCCCACGTGATTTTCCTCACGAACGGGAAGGCGTTGTGCAGCTTGCCGGTCTGCGCATCGTTCACGTAGAAGAAGCCATTGCGGTCGGCCTTGCCGCCATAACGCTTGCCATCCATTTCGAACGTCACGAATTCATTGGCGCCGTCGAAGTCCCAGGCGTCATTCGGCGTGTTCTGGTAACTCCACTTGATCTGGCCCGTTTCCACGTCCACGGCGACGGTGGACGACGAGAACAGGTTATCGCCGGGGCGCAGGTGGCTGTTCCATGGGGCAGGATTGCCGGTGCCGAAGTACGCCAGGCCGGTGGCCGGATCGTACGTGCCCCCCATCCAGGTCGATGCGCCGCCGGTTTTCCATAATTCACCCGGCCACGATTTGTTGACGGTGCCGGAGACGCCGTTGTCAATCGCATTGCCATCCTTGTCGTAGCGGTGGCCCATATGGCCTTCCACCGTCGGGCGCGACCAGACCAGTTCACCGGTGCGCGGATTGCGCGCTTCAATGCGGCCCACCACGCCGAATTCACCGCCCGACACACCCGTCAGCAGCAAGCCCTTGGCGATCAACGGTGCGGCGGACATCGAATAGCCGGCCGCGTAATCGTCGACTTTTTCCTTCCACACGATCTTGCCGGTATCCTGGTCCAGCGCCACCAGTTGCGCATCGAGCGTACCGAAGATGACGAGGTTGTCGAACAGCGCGGCGCCCCGGTTGATGACGTCGCAGCATGGCATGATGCCGTCCGGCAGGCGGTGTTCATACTTCCACAGCTTGGCCCCGGTCTTCAAGTCCAGCGCATAGATGCGCGAATACGACGCGGTAACGAACATTTTTCCGTTGTGGATCACCGGCTGCGATTCCTGCCCGCGCTGCTTTTCACCGCCAAACGAGAACGACCACGCCGGCACCAGCTTGCCGACGGTTTTGGTATTGATTTGCGCCAGCGGCGAATAGCGCTGGCCCGGCGTGCCCATGCCGAACGACAGCACACCCGATGTGTCCTGTACCGGTTTTTCCAGCATTGCCTGCGTGACGGCGCCCCCTGCCCACGCACCACCGGCCAGCGCTGCGAATGCCGACGCGATAAATAACCCCATGATTTTTTTCTGCACGATAGTCTCCGTTATGGTTTTAATCCCAATGCACTGCATTCCTGGTCTGTAAACAAACGTGAACGGGTCAAGAAACGCTGGCCCGAACCGTTATCGAGCGAAAACATGCCGCCATTGCCCGGCACCACGTCGATAATCAGTTGCGTGTGTTCCCAGTATTCGTACTGCTCCATGCCGATGTAAAACGGCGCGCCGCCGAGATTGCCGAGGTAGATATCCGTGTCGCTGAGGTTGAACTCTCCGACCTGATAGCACATCGGCGTGCTGCCGTCGCAGCAACCGCCGGACTGGAAGAACATGATCGGCCCGTAGCGGTGGCGCAGGGCGGCGATCATTTCCAGTGCGGCGTCGGTGGCGATAACTCTGGCGACGGCGGTTTTCATTTAAAAGAAGCCCAGCGCGTTCGGGTTGTAGCTGACCAGCAGATTCTTGGTCTGCTGGTAGTGTTCCAGCATCATCTTGTGGTTTTCACGGCCGATGCCCGACTGCTTGTAGCCGCCGAATGCCGCGTGCGCCGGATACAGGTGGTAGCAATTGGTCCACACGCGGCCGGCCTGGATGCCACGGCCGACGCGGAAGGCGCGCGAACCATCGCGGGTCCAGACACCGGCGCCCAGGCCGTACAGCGTGTCGTTGGCAATGCGCAGCGCATCTTCTTCATCCTTGAAGGTGGTCACCGACACCACCGGGCCAAAGATCTCTTCCTGGAAGATGCGCATCTTGTTGTGGCCCTTGAACACGGTCGGCTGCACGTAATAGCCGCCTTCCAGGTCGCCGTTCTGGATGGTGCGCACGCCGCCGGCCAGCAACTCCGCGCCTTCCTGGGCGCCGATGTCCATGTACGACAGGATTTTTTCCAGTTGTTCGTGCGATGCCTGCGCGCCGATCATGGTGGAGGCGTCCAGCGGGTTGCCCTGCTTGATGGCGGCCACGCGCTTCAGAGCGCGCTCGATGAAGGCGTCATAGATCGATTCCTGGATCAGTACGCGCGACGGGCAGGTGCACACTTCGCCCTGGTTCAGCGCGAACATGGCGAAACCTTCCAGGCACTTGTCGAAGAACGCGTCGTCCGCGTCCATCACGTCTTCGAAGAAGATGTTGGGCGATTTGCCGCCCAGTTCCAGGGTCACCGGAATCAGGTTTTGCGCCGCGTATTGCATGATCAGGCGGCCGGTGCCCGTTTCGCCGGTGAAGGCGATCTTGGCGATGCGTTTCGACGACGCCAGCGGCTTGCCCGCTTCCAGGCCAAAGCCATTGACGACATTGAGCACGCCTGGCGGCAACAAGTCGGCAATCAGTTCCACCAGCACCAGGATCGACGCCGGGGTTTGCTCGGCCGGCTTCAGCACCACGCAATTGCCGGCAGCCAGTGCCGGCGCCAGCTTCCATACCGCCATCAGGATCGGGAAGTTCCACGGAATGATCTGGCCCACCACGCCCAGCGGTTCATGGAAGTGGTAAGCGTAGGTGTTGGCGTCGATCTGCGCGACGGAGCCTTCCTGGGCGCGGATGCAGCCGGCGAAGTAGCGGAAGTGGTCAATCGCCAGCGGGATGTCGGCGGCCGTGGTCTCGCGGATTGGCTTGCCGTTGTCGATGGTTTCCGCGATCGCCAGCACGGACAGGTTTTGTTCCATGCGGTCGGCAATCCGGTTCAGGATGTTGGCGCGTTCGGTTTGCGAGGTCTTGGCCCAGGCATCCTTGGCGGCGTGCGCGGCATCGAGTGCGATTTCCACGTCTTCCGCCGTGGAGCGGGCCACTTCGCAGAACGGCTTGCCGGTGATCGGGGTCAGGTTGGCGAAGTATTCGCCCTTCACCGGCGGCACGAATTTACCGCCGATGAAGTTGTCGTAGCGCTGCTTGTAGGGATTGGCGACGCCCAGTTTGGTGATGTCCGCGAGATTCATGTCATCCTCTTTCTTCAATAGGTTTGGTGGTGATTCGAGCCGTTCCTTGCGGGACGGTGGCGTTGAGCACACTCCCTGTTTCGCAAACACCGTGCCAGCCTGTTTTGCCGGGATTTGCACCGCATTTGAAACACTGCGTTGTTGCAAGCTGTGCCAGAACGGCACAGGTTTGCTCCACCTGTTCCATCGCCATCGACGCCAACAATTCAGCGGATTGCCACACCCCACGGCAATTCACCGACGGCGATGTCGGCGGTCTTGCGGGCGGCCGCCGTATCGATCACGGAAACACTGTTGGAGCGGCCATTGGCCACATACAGCTTGCTGCCGTCCGGGGTGATCGCCATATTCCACGGACGCTTGCCGACGGCGATAGTGGCGCTGACCTGGTTGGTGGCGGTATCGATCTGCATCACGCTGCCATCGGTGCCATTCGATACGTAGACCTTGGCGCCGTTCGGATGCACCGCAATGCCATTGGCGTTGCGTCCCGCCGGGATCGTGGCGATGGCGGCGCGGCTGGCGGTATCGACCACATACACGGCATTGACCAGTTCACAGGCGATGTAGGCGCGGCTGCCATCGGGCAGGAAACCGATGCCGCGCGGACGCAAGCCCACCGCCACGGCGCCGGTCTGGCGGCGCTGCGCGACATCGATCACGTCGACCTGCTCCGCCTCTTCCGCGCTGACATACAGCCAGCGGCTGTCGGGACTAAACACGGCGTGCTCCGGATTTTTACCCTGCACAGGAATGTCGGCCAGGCGCAGGCCCGTGTGGGCATCGACCAGCGTGACGCTGTTGCCCTCTTCCACCGCCACGGCAGCGTAGCGGCCGTCGGGCGAAACGCTGACGCCTTCCGGCGAGCTGCCCAGCGCCAGCGTACGTATTGCACCGCCGGCGCCGCCGCTGTCGAGCATCAGCAGGGTGTTGCTGCCCGCATCCGTCACGAACAGCCGGTTGCCGACCGTGTCATACGCAATGCCACGCGGGCGCTTACCGGCCGGGAGGCTGCGCAGCACGGTATCGGTGGCGGTATCGAGCACGCTGATGGAGCCGGATTTCTCGTTGGGCACATAGGCCAGCGGCGCGGCGCATAACGCGGCATGTGCGAACAGGGTTGCAACGGCGGCGGTGGCGCGCAGACAATAAGCGGTTTTCATGGTGGGTCTCCTGGTGTTGGGCTGCGCGTTCTTGCGCGCGTGGGGACCAGGAATGCAAGCCGCGTGCCATTGATACATCATTGCGGTGCGGCCGGCTTTCACCATGGCAGGTATATTGCTTACGGTTTCCGGCAGTGAAACCATATAAGGAGAATCAAATGCAACCCCGTATTCGCTTGACCACTCTTGCCGCCCTGGTGGGTAGTATCTGGACCGCCAATGCGCTGGCGGATGGCCCGGAGCAGGTCGTCATCGTCAGCGGCAGCCGCGTGGAGCACAGCAGCTTTGACTTCCCGGCGGCGGTGGATGTCATCGACGGGGAACGCATCCGCGAAGGACAAATGCGGGTCAACGCCTCGGACGCGCTGGCGGCGGTGCCGGGGCTGGTGGCGCAAAACCGGCAAAACTATGCGCAGGACTTGCAGATTTCATCGCGCGGCTTCGGCGCCCGTTCCGCCTTCGGGGTGCGCGGCGTCAAGCTGGTGGCCGATGGCATCCCGGCGTCGATGCCCGATGGGCAGGGCCAGGCGGCCACCTTCAACCTGGACCAGGCGCAGCGCATTGAAGTGTTGCGCGGGCCGTTTTCCGCCGCCTATGGCAATCACTCGGGCGGCGTGGTGCAATTGTTTACGCGCGAACCGGACGGTAAACCAATGCTGGAAACGTCCGTTATGGGCGGCAGCGACGGCGCGCGCAAGGTCGACGTCAATGCGCAAGGCCAGGCCGGCGGCATTGGCTACCTGCTCGATGCCTCGCGTTTCGACACGGATGGCTACCGCGACCACAGCGCCGCGCGGCGCGACCAGGCTTATGCCAAGCTGGTGGTGCGGCCCAATGACGGCGGCAAATTGACGGTGACCGCCAGCGGCTTGCGCCAGAAGGATACGCAAGACCCGCTGGGAGTGACGTGGGCAACTTACCTGCGCGATGCACGCGCGGGCGAAACCGATACCACCGATACGGTGACGCCGAAGCGTACCTTTGCGGAACGCTACAACACGCGCAAGAGCATCGACCACCAGCAAATCGGCGCGGCATGGGAACAGCGCTTTGGCGACAGCCGCCTGAAAGTGTCGCTGTATGGCGGCAACCGGCAAGTGATCCAGTACCAGGCGTTCTCGCGCGCATTCCAGGCGCCGGCCAGTCATTCGGGCGGCGTGGTGGATTTCGACCGGGATTTTTATGGCGCCGATGTCAGTTGGATCGACGTCCGTGCACTGGGCGGCGGCAAGCTCAGTACCACGGCGGGCGTCGAATATGGCCGCTCGTCGGATGCACGCAAGGGATATGAAAACTTCGCCGGCACGGAACTGGGCGTGAAGGGCAAGCTGCGGCGCGATGAGCAGGATGTGGTGTCGAATGCGGACCCCTACGTGCAAACCGAATGGGCCGGCGGCGACTGGGTCATCAGCGGCGGCGTGCGGCGCAGCCGGGTCACGGTCTCGGTGCGCGACAACTTCCTGTCGAACGGGAATGACAGCGGCAACCTGCGCCACGCGCGCACCACGCCGGTGGCGGGGGTGCTGTACAAGGTATCCCCCACCCTGAACGTCTATGCCAGCGCGGCGCAGGGATTCGAGACGCCGACCTTGAATGAACTGTTTTACTCCGGTAGCGGCGGCGGCTTCAATTTCCGCCTGCAGCCAGCGCGCAGCACGCACGGCGAAGCCGGTGTGAAAACCATCCTCGGTTCCGGCGTGCGGCTGGATGCGGCGCTCTTCACTGTGAAGACGCGCGACGAACTGGTGGTGGACGCGGCCAGCGGCGGGCGCACCAGTTACCGCAACGCGGGCAAAACATCGCGGCGCGGCGTGGAAGTGTCGGTCGATGCCGACCTGGGGGCGGGTCTCAGCAGCCGCGTGGCGCTGACAGCGCTGCGCGCCGTCTACGACACGCCATTCGGCGCCGTCGCGGCGGGCAGCCGGTTGCCGGGCGTGCCGAAGGCGAACCTGTATGCGGATCTGGCGTGGAAAGATGCGAAGGGCCGCATCGGCGCGGCACTGGAAACCATCGCCAGCGCAAAAGTCTATGCCGAAGACAGCAACGTGGAAAAAGCCGCGCCGGGCTACATGACCGTCAACGCCCGCTTCACCACACGCCACGACCTCGGCGCCTGGCGCGTAACCGGCTACGCCCGCGTCAACAACCTGCTCGACCGCCAATACATCGGCTCCGTCATCGTCGGCGACACCAACAAGCGCTACTACGAATCCGCCCCAGGCCGCACCTGGCAACTCGGCGCCACCGCGCAATACCACTTCTAAACAATGGGGTCAGGCGTGCATTCGTGCATTCCTGAAAGCGGATTTTGATACGGTTTCGCCCGCAGGCATTGGCCTGGCGGGCGATTCACATGAAAAGCAGCAAGCGAAATCGTGCGAATTGGCCGCTGTTTTCAGCGCGCGCGGCAGCCCTCAATACATGGAAAGCCTGCAGATAAAGGGGCTGCGTCCGGCGGTGCGTGCGCAACGCCGGAAATGAGTGCACGAATGCACGCCTGACCCCATGGTTGGTTTTTGTTATGGCTGGGCTACGCGCACGCCATGTTTGGCGAAGATGGCTTGTAGTTCGCCGCTGTCGCGCAGTTCGTTGAGGGCGGCTTGCAGTTGGCGTGCCACATCTTCATTGCCCTTCTTGACGGCCATGCCCACCGCCCAGCCGTTGCGCGGCAGGCGCTGGAACGCGGCGGGCGCCAGCGGGAAGGCGGGGTCGCCACGGAAAACGGTTTCGATTTCCGAACGGTTCGCCAGGACCGCGTCCAGCTTCCCCGCCTTCAGTGCTTCGAGTGCGGCGGCGGCCGTGGGGAAGATACGCACGTTGTCGCGGAAACGGCCATTGCCTTCACCCAGCAGCACCATGCCCGCAATTGACACCTTTTCCACGCCAATGCGCTTGCCCGCCAGCGCATCGATACTGTCAAACGTGGGCATCGCTTGCGCATTGCGCACCAGCTGCACCGATTCCACGTGGTAGGGCGCGAAGATCTGTACCTTGTCCTGCGCCGCCATCAGGCGCGGATCGACCGGCACGTGCAGCATCACGTCGGCCGGGCCATAGCCGAGGTAATGGCCCTTCCACACCATGTTGCGCAAATCGTCACCGACTTCTTCGCCGGCCGGGAACGCCAGCAGGTTCAGGCGCAAATGCAGCTTCTTCGCCAGCGCATCGGCCAGGTCGACATCGATGCCGCCGTCTTTGGTGGAAAACGGCGCGAAGTCGGTATAGACAGCCACCTTCAGGCTACCCGTTTGTTGCACCTTGTCCCAGTCCGCGCGGACCGGCAGTGCAAGGGACAGGGCAAGCGCAACCGCCGCCCCCAGGATATGTGTGCGACGGGACATGGTGCTCTTCCTCTCCAGTTGGTCAGACGTACCTGACACCTGCGGTATCAGGCACATGAATTAATTAGCTTCGCGGCGGGATTCCAGGTAAGTCTTGATGGCCCACATGGCTTCCTGGTTGAACACCCCCTCGAACGGCGGCATGTACACGGCGCCATTGCGCACCTTGCCCACCCGGACCGACGACAGGAAGTAATTGTCGACATCCTTGTAGCAGGCCGCTTTCTTTGCCGCGTTCTTGATGTTGCCGCAGTCGCGGTCCAGCAGGCGCAAGTCCGGTGCGATGCCGCCCGATACCGCTTCCAGGCCGTGGCAGCGCGCGCAATTCTGGTTATAGGCGGAGCTGCCGATCTTCAGCGCCAGCTTGTTGCCTTTGTACGGGTTCTCGTCGCGCCATTTGTCGCCGAGCGCGCTCAAGCCCGTGGTGTCGACACCCTGCGGCGTCACATTGCCATGGCCATGCGCGGTGAGCGAGGCAACCAGCGCCGCGGCGGCGGCGAACAAGATGGTGGGGCGTTTCATGATGCTGTCTCCTTGTGTTAGTGATGCACCACAAGGAGCAATTGGCGTGCCACGGTCGCATGCTCAGCGCGACGCCAACGCTGTCCATATAAGTGCTCCGGAACGGAACAAGTGTCACATCCATTGTTCCGCTGGCTGTGCCACCCGGCGCTTACCGTCCCGCGATGGTACAGACGCTGTGCCGCCCATCCGTGCCAAACGTGATATCGATCGGCAGGAACTGCGCAATCACATCGGCATTGGTGCGCGCGTGCAGCGACACGCGGTCCAGCGTGAATGTGCCACCGCCCGCCAGCGCCATTGGCAGCATCAATTGGTCCGCCAGATGTTCGCTGACGGCGGCGCCGGACGCGATGTAAAAGCGCGCATCTTGCACCACCTGTTTCGCCACGGCTTCCGACGGCACGGATTTCTCGCCGAATGCTGCAAACACTTCCGTCACATGTTCACTGTCCAAGGTGATCAGCAAGACATTGCCAGGCCCCTGCTTGTCCGGCAACTGGCGCGGACGCAATTGCTCGCCGCTCCAGCCCATGGCCGTGCCCACGGTTTCCAGTTCACGCTGCGCCACCACGTACGGCACGGCGGCAATAAAGCTTTCCGCATACCCGGCGCGGCGCGCGCCCGGCGCCAGCAATTCCAGGCGCCGCAATTGTGCGCAAGGCTGCACGGAAGCCGATACGACTCCGCCGCCGGCCGGATAAAACCCGTGCCGCTCCAGGCGGATGTCGATCTGCGCCCCCATCTGCGCCATGGCGCGGCCATACGCGCGCTGCAGGAATTCGGCCGACGGCGCTTTCGGATTATGCGTGCCGCCGCTGACCGTCACGGTGGATGGCGCGTCCGCATACAGCAAGGCCGGCAACAGGGTTTGCAGCACCAGCATGCTGCTTCCCGCCGTGCCGATGGCAAAACTGTAATGGCCACCACGGATGCGGCCCGGTTTGAAGACCAGCGTTTGCGCGCCGACCTGCACATCGGAGATATCGGCGCCGCACACTTCGGCGGCCGCCTGCACCGCCACCAGGTGCTGCCGCATCAAGCCCGGCTTGGACCGGTTGGCGCGGATATTCACGATCCGCACGGGCTGGCCCGTGATCATCGACAGGCTCAGCGACGTGCGCAATATCTGGCCGCCGCCTTCGCCCTGGGAACCATCGAGTTCAATCATCATTACCCTTTCACGCACACGACCTGCTTCAGCGTATGCACCACTTCCACCAGGTCGCTCTGCGCTTGCATGACAGCGTCGATATCCTTGTACGCCATCGGAATTTCATCAATCACGGCCGCATCCTTGCGGCACTCCACGCCTTCCGTGGCTTTCACCTGGTCGGCCAGCGTGTAGCGGCGCTTGGCTTCGTTGCGGCTCATGGTGCGTCCCGCGCCGTGGCTGCAGCTGTTGAAGCTTTCCGGGTTGCCTTTACCGCGCACGATAAAGCTCTTGGCGCCCATCGATCCCGGGATGATCCCCAGCTCCCCCTCGCGGGCCGATACCGCGCCCTTACGCGTGATCAGCACATCCTTCCCGAAGTGGCGCTCCTTCTGCACATAGTTGTGGTGGCAGTTCACGGCTTCCACGTGCGTCTCGAACGGCTTCTTGATCACAGTGCGCACGGACGCGATCAGGTTTTGCATCATGACTTCGCGGTTCATGCGGGCGAATTTCTGCGCCCAGCCTACCGCTTCCACATAATCGTCATAGTGCTTCGTCCCCTCTTCCAGGTACGCCAGGTCCTTGTCCGGCAAGTTGGCGATATGCGTGCGCATATCCTGCTGCGCCAGTTCGATGAAGTGGGTACCGATCGCATTGCCCACGCCGCGCGAACCCGAGTGCAGCATGAACCACACGGAACCCTCTTCATCGAGGCACACTTCCACGAAGTGGTTACCGGAACCCAGCGTTCCCAGGTGCTTGTAGTTGTTCGTGTTACGCAGGCGCGGCGTCTTTTGGCAAATCACGTCGAATTCATCCTTCAGCTGCGCCCAGGCGGCATCGACCGGCGTCGGCGGGTTTTCCCACGATCCCGTGTCGCGGCCCCGGTAGCTGCGCGTCTTCGGCGTCATCCCGTGCGGGATGGCTTTTTCAATCGCGCTGCGCAGCGGCCCAAGGTTATCGGGCAAGTCACGCGCATTCAGGGTGGTCTTGGCCGCCATCATGCCGCAACCGATATCGACACCCACCGCGGCGGGGATGATCGCGCCCAGGGTCGGGATCACGCTGCCGATGGTGGAGCCTTTACCCAGGTGCACGTCCGGCATCACGGCGATGTGCTTGTAAATGAACGGCATCTTGGCGGTGTTGGCCAACTGCTGCTTGGCTTCGGCTTCGACCGGCACACCGGCGGTCCACATTTTGATCGGGCTGGCGCCCGCGATATCGAGTTGTTCGTAGTTTTTCATTTTCAGTCTTCTTTCATATTCAATTCCCGACAAGGGTGGACAGGACGTTCTGCCAGGCCAGCCTGGCCTGACAGGCCGGATTCGAACCGGCTTCTCCAGATGTAGTCCTGTCGGCATTCGGGGTAAAACGCCAGCCGGCCTGCGCATGACAAGGGGTTGATGTGATCGAACATGGGAAAGATGTAATCACACCGGCATTCACGCGCCTTCCGGCATTAACCTTCTTCGGAGCGCCGCAGCTGATTTTCCAGCCCATCGCCGCCTCCGTCATTCAAATTTACTGCGCGGATTTCTCCGACCCAGTGCTCCGACTGCAACTGGCCCGCCGCAAACGCGGCCACGATGCGGAACACCTCGTCGGAAAAACCGCCAACATTCAACACGTCACCGCTTTCCTGCGCCTGCGTCGTGCCATACGGCGCGATATCGATACATACCAGCTTCGCTCGCGGGTTGCGGAGCTTGAAGATTGCCCATTCCCGCATGGTCTGCGTTGCACCATTGCGCCGGGCATCGATCCACGATTCATTGTCCGACACATACAGCACCAAATCGGCCTTTGCGCCATGCTGGTTCAGCCAGGCCAGCGGCGCACAGCAATTGGTTCCGCCACCACCAATGGCTGCCAGCTTGTCCGCGTTGGTCAATACCGAATCGCGCGGATTCAACCGGCACGCCGTCACATCCTGCTCGAACGGCAGCACCGTGGCACCCGCATTCTTGCGCAACATGGCCGCCGCCACCAGCGCCGCCACATCGATGCAGCGCACCGCCGTCGTTCCGCCAGCGCGGTATCCCGACACCGGCGACTGCATGGATCCGGAAACATCGGGACACACCACCACTTTGCCTTCGATGCGCGGCACATTGGCCAGTGCCGCTTCCATGGCATCCTGCAACGCTTCACGCACCACTTCCGGCACGCCATTGGCCGCCTTGTACGCCGCCATCAGCTGGTATGGAAAAGCCTGTGCTTTCGCAATCGCTTGCCGGTCGCGCAGCTTGGCCGCGATGGCCTTCGCCATGCCTGGCAACTCGAACACGCCATGCCGCGCAAAGGTATTCAAATTCATCCGCACCATTTGCCAGCCGCCCTGCAACGCCACCTGGGCCCATGCCGCCGCATCGAGCGGCATGGACGCCAGCATCTGGAACGGTACCGCCGGCACCGGCAGCGCCTGATCGCGCTGGTACGCCAGGTAAGCCTGCAATACGGGCGGCAACGCGGCCACGTCGTACGGCTTGCCCAGGGTCCACGCGAACAGCGCTTCACGCCATGGCGCCGAAGGTTTCACGTGCACCATCTTCAACACATCCGCCAGCGATGGCGAGGCGCCAATCGCTGCCGACAACAGCGCCTGTTCCGTGGCATTGTTCAGCCATTGCTGCACCAGCTTCTTCGGGCGGGTACCCAGCGATTTACGGCCCGCCACGCCGGAACGCACGATCTGCACGAAGTTACGCAGCATCTTGCCATTATTGACCACACGCGGAAAAGCAGCCGCCAGTTCCGGCGCACCGCGCGCCGCCAGCACCGCCAGCAACAGCGCAGGCATATCCTTCATATAGCCCCGTTCGCGGCAATACACAGCCGTTTGCGCAATAAAGCCGCTCTCCACGCCTTCGCACAATTCCAGCACATCGGCCAGCTGCGCTTCCGCGCTGGCGTAGTACGTCGCATTCAGGCAACCGGTGGCAGCGTATTGCGCCAGCCGGTGCGCGGGCGCCAGCGCATAAGCCGGCGCGCCCTCGCGGTTCACGCTGTTGGCCGCTGCCAGCAATGGGCCCGGGGTGCTTTGGAATAACTGTGCATTTGCCATTTCTTGTTCTCCTTGTTTGTACCTGGTGTATTGCAAAGGCCGTGCCAGCCTTGCAAAAATTCAATAACCAATTGATTTACAAGGAAAAGGTAATTTCACGTCGAAGATAGCAATTGTGATAAATTATCCTGTCATATAAATATTTATCCAAAATGAAAAAGAAAACCGTGATCCTCGGCTTTGTCGGCGCCCAGCTGGACAAGGGGGGCGGCAGCAACCGGTGGGAGCGCTGGCGGCCCACGGTGGCGCTGGCCCAGCATGAGGACTTGCTGATCGACCGGCTGGAACTGTTTTACAACGGCAGCTATGGCCACGTGGTTGAGCAAGTCAAAGACGATATCGCCGCCACCTCGCCCCATACGCAAGTGCGCGCCCATGCGCTGCCGATCGAAGATGCGTGGGACTTCGAGGATGTCTACAGCTGCCTGTACGACTTCGCGCGCCACTACCCGTTCGACACCGAGCGCGAGGAATACTGGGTCCACATCACGACCGGCACGCACGTGGCGCAAATTTGCCTGTTCCTGATGACGGAAGCGCGCTACTTCCCCGGTTGCCTGTTGCAGACATCGCCGCCGCGCCGTCCCGCGCCCGGGGCGCCGGGCAGCTATGCGCTGATCGACCTGGACTTGTCGCGCTACGACCAGATTGCCCAGCGGTTCCACAGCGCACAGCAGGAAGGCGTGGCCTTGCTGAAGTCCGGCATCGCCACGCGCAATCCGCAATTCAACCTGATGATCGATGAGATCGAACACGTGGCGGTGCGCTCGCGCGCGCCCATGCTGCTGATGGGCCCCACCGGCGCCGGTAAATCCTTCCTGGCAAAGCGCGTGTTCGAACTGAAGAAAGCGCGGCGCCAGTTGGATGGTCCATTCGTCGACGTCAATTGCGCCACCTTGCATGGCGACGGCGCCGGCTCCACCTTGTTCGGTCATGTCAAAGGCGCGTTCACCGGCGCCGCGTCGGACCGTCCGGGCCTGCTGCGCACGGCCCACAAAGGTTTACTGTTCCTCGATGAAATCGGCGAACTGGGACTCGATGAACAGGCGATGCTGTTGAAGGCGGTGGAAGAAAAACGTTTCCTTCCGATGGGCGGCGACCACGACGTGCGCAGTGATTTCCAGCTGATTGCCGGCACCAACCGCGACCTGGCGGTCGAAGTGGCAGCGGGCCGCTTCCGTGAAGATTTATACGCTCGTATCAATTTATGGACGTATGAACTGCCCGGCCTGGCCGAACGGCCGGAAGACATCGAACCGAACATCGATTACCTGCTGGCGCAATTCGGGACGGAAACCGGCGCCGCAGTGCGCTTCAACAAGGAAGCGCGCGAATTATTCATGCGCTATGCAACGTCGCCGGATGCCCAATGGAACGGCAACTTCCGCGACTTGTCCGCCGCCGTGACCCGCATGGCCACGCTGGCAGAAGCGGGCCGCATCACGGCTGCCGTGGTGGGCGCCGAAATCTCGCGCTTGCGACGACAATGGCGTACGCTTATACCAGCGGCGGCATCGGGCCGCACGCTGGAGCAGGTGCTGGGTGATGACGCGGTGCAGCAACTGGACTTGTTCGACCGCCTGCAGTTGCAAGCCGTACTGGAAGTGTGCCGGCAATCGAAAAGCATGTCCGACGCGGGGCGCAAACTGTTTGCCGTCTCGCGTGAAAGCAAGGCCAAACCGAATGATGCGGACCGGCTGCGCAAGTACCTGGCCCGCTTCGACCTTGATTGGGAACGGATCACGGAGCAGTAGCCATGGACAAAGAGCAGGAACTGAGGAAAGCCAAACGGACCGCCCTGATGTTCCTGCTGGCGGCAGCTGGTATCTTTGTCGTCACCGCCTTCCTGCCCCACAGCCTGGCCGTGGACGCCGTCAAGGCCGTGGCGGAAGCAGCCATGGTGGGCGCGCTGGCCGACTGGTTTGCCGTGGTGGCGCTGTTCAAACGGGTGCCGATCCCGCTGATCTCCGCGCACACCAACATCATCCCGAATAACAAAGACCGCATCGCCGACAACCTGGCGCAATTCGTGCGCGAGAAATTCCTGGATCCGGCCTCGCTGGTGGAGCTGATCCGCAAGCATGATCCGGTCGGCATGCTGGGCAAGTGGCTGGCGGAACCGGCCAATGACCGCATCCTCGGCGCCTATGTGGTGCGCGTGACGGCCGGTATGCTGGACATGGCGGAAGACACCCGTATCCGCGCCTTCCTGAAAAACGCGTTCCACGCCATGCTCGACAAGATCGACCTGGCGCACTTGCTGGCCGGCGTACTCGATATGCTGACACGCGACGGGCGCCACCAGGAAGTCCTTGATGACATCCTCGAACAGGCGCTGCTTCACCTGGAAGCGCCGGCCAACCAGGAAGTGATTTCCCACAGCATTGTGCAGTGGCTCAAGCGTGAACACGCGGCCATGGAAAAGGTGCTGCCCACCACCTGGCTCGGTGACAAAGGCGCGGACTGGGTCAGCGAAGCATTGAACACCTTGCTGGTGCAGGTGCGGGAAGACCGCAGCCACCGGCTGCGCCGCCGCCTCGATGAATTGATTGCCACGTTCATCGTGCGGCTGCGCGAAGATGACGTGTTCCAGCAGCGCGCGATGGAATTAAAAACCTATATCCGCGACAGCGACGCCGCCAACACGTATATCACGCAAGTATGGAATGGCGTGCGTGACTGGCTGCGCGATGACCTGGCGTCGGACCAGTCGGAATTGCATGCGCGGGTGGCCGAGATGGGCCGCTGGCTGGGCGAGGAACTGGCGCACAACGACGACTTGCGCAGTTCCCTCAACGCCCACATGGAAGATGCGGCGCGCGCCATGGCGCCGGATTTCTCGGACTTCCTGACGCGCCACATCAGCGACACCGTCAAACGCTGGGATACGCAAGAGATGTCGCGCCAGATCGAACTCAATATCGGCAAGGACCTGCAATACATCCGCATCAACGGCACGATCGTTGGCGGATGTATCGGCCTGCTGCTGTTTACCAGTTCGCAGGTGATTGCCCTGCTGCGCTGATCAATACGCCGTCAGCGCCTTGCCAAACTTGATCAGCCACAGGCGCGCCGGGCGCTCCTTGTCGTCGCCGCGCGCCACCCGGATTGAATTGGCGGCATTGCAGCCCAAAGTCGTGCTGGTGATGATGACACCATTGGCATCGACATTGCACTTGGTGACATCCGCATCGGCCACGGCGACGCCATCGGGCGTGTAGATTTTGGTCTTCAGGCCGAAGTCATTGTCGTTCGCCAGGGCCAGCGTGTTGGCATCGACGATCGTCAATCCTTCCGCTTTCTCGGCCAGCCAGCCAATCGCGTTCAAGTCCAGCAACTGGGTTTTCTTCAGGGTCGCCACCTTGCTCCAGTCGGCGCCATTGACCGCAACGCCACCCATCGAGCTTTTCTCCAGGTCGGAAGTGGCGTTGTTGAATTCGGCGGCGTTGATGTCCGTCGCATTGGCGATTTCCACCAGCATCAGCTTGTTGAATACTTTGCCATTGGGCGCCGCGCCCTGTTCGATGACGATGAATTTACCGTTGCCCAGCGCGACCATATCGCCCAGCTTGGCGTTGCCGGTGCGGCCATCCTGGTAATCCGTACCAGCCAGCGGATAGGCGTACATCTTCGTGGTGGCGCCCGTGACCGGATCGAATTCAATCCAGCGGGTGAAGCGCGCGAAGCGCTCCACCTGTTCGTTCTTGCCGGTCACGGTATACGGTGCGCTGCCATCCGTCAGGGGGCTTTGCAGGAAACCGTGCAATTTGTCGGTGGTGGTATCAAGCGCCATGCCTTCCATGCCACGGTTGGCGCGGCGCTTGGCGAAGATCGCCGGCAGACCGGTAGCTGGCGCATAACGGGCTTGCACCACGCCGGTCGCCGCGTCGAGCTTCACGATGAATGGACCGTATTCGTCCGACACCCACAAGGCATTGCGCTTCTTGTCGAAGGCGATCGATTCACTGTCGATACCATTCGCATTGAAGATGGCCTTGGTGCCGGCATCGAATTTCATTGCATCCATCACCGGCGCTTCCGCCGAATTACCCTGGGTGCCGGCTGGAATCGGTAAGCCCGTCATGTTGGTGGTGCTGTTGGCCTTCAGCGGCATCGATGATGTCAGCACGGCGCCGTTCTTGCCGACCGTGATGATGCCGATCGATGGCGCGAAGGATGGCGCCGGGAAGATTTTCGCGGCAATCGTACCGCTGCCGCTCAGCGCCGGGATATTCGGACCGTCGCCGTTCGGCCCCCGGTCGGTCAAGCCATAGAATTCCAGGTCGCCGTTGGCATTGGTCCCTTTGAACGCCAGTGCGGAACCATACGATGGCAGGAAGCCTTGCGGGAAATCTGCTTTGACTTTCGCGTTGGCGCCTTCATACGGTACGTAATACTTGGCGTCCGCCTGGATCTGGTGGCGGCTTACCGAGACGGTCACGGCGCCTTGCGTAAACGATTCCGTGCTGGCCGCGCCCAGGCGCGACGCCAGCGTATCTTCGAAGTGTTCGCGGGCCAGCATGCGGTGTTCATCGTCGACCGCGCGGGCCGCGTATTGGGCGCCGGCCGCAGTCAGGGTTGCGGCCAGTGCGGTGTTGAAGGCTGCCGGCGTAGCGTTGAAATCCAGGCTCTTGCCGGCCAACGCGGTTTTCACGTCGGCCGCCAGCTTGATGCCGTTTTGCGGGTCGCCGTCTTCATCCAGCAATTGCAGGGCCAGCAGGCGGTTGACGACTTGGGTATCGCCGGCCGTGGCGCCGGCCAATTGCATCGGCGTAATCGTAGTGGCGCACGGGGCGCTGCCCAATGCGATGCCGCCAATCGAGAAGCTGACCGCGTCGCCATCCTTGCACGTGAATTCGCCATTCGCACCTGTGCTGGCCTTGGCAGCGTCGCCGGCCGTGTAGTCCAGGCCGCTGACGGCGCTGTCATAAAACTGGCCATAGATTTGTGCTTTGACAGGCGTTGCCGGCGCAGGGTTATCACTGCTGCCGCACGCGGTCAATGCTGCCGCGATGACCAGGGACAAGAGGGAGAGCTGGGGGAGCTTCGTCATGCTGCGGTCTCGTGAGTAAAGAAAGCCGCAGCTTACGCAGGCCGCATGACCGCGTGATGACACCTGGAAATGAAAAAGCCCGCTATTGAGCGGGCTTTTTCGGAATTACTAGCTTGACGATAACCTACTTTCACACTGGTTGCAGCACTATCATCGGCGCAAAGTCGTTTCACGGTCCTGTTCGGGATGGG
>NZ_JBXAQJ010000024.1:0-24201 GCF_058807115.1 Pseudoduganella sp. GW821-FHT12E03
AGTTGACGAAGCGTTTTGTTCGTCAGCAGCAGAGAAGCGAGATTATCTAGTGTTTCGTGATTCTCGTCAACCCCTCGGTCTGCATCGCTGTTTCGTTTAAAACCGTCGCAGCGCTGCGGGGACCGAACTATAGCAAAGCTGCTTCGCTTTTGGCAAGTACAGCGGTAACATCGCGCCCATTCCCATTTCGTCACACTTGCCATGCACATCCCAGCGATCGCCCCCACTTCAAATGACACCTTGTCCGCAGCACTGGACCGCGCCATTAATAACAAGACCAAGCCGCTGGGCAGCCTGGGTATGCTGGAAGCGCTGGCCAAACAAATCGGCCTGATTCAAAACACGACTAGGCCCGCAATTACCGAACCCGCCATCCTCGTATTCGCAGGCGATCACGGCATTGTCGCCGAAGGCGTTTCAGCTTACCCGCAAGACGTGACGTGGCAAATGGTGGAAAACTTCCTGGCCCAGGGCGCGGCCATCAATGTCTTCGCCAGGCAAAATCAATGCGCCTTGCACGTGGTCGATGCGGGCGTCAATCACGATTTCGGCCCACGCGATGGCTTACTGGACCGCAAAGTCGCCCCCGGCACCCGCAACTTTGCCGAAGAACCCGCCATGACCGCGCAACAATGCGCCGCCGCGCTGGAGCACGGCATGGCGCTCGTGGCGGCATTGCCGGGCAATGTGGTGGGATTCGGCGAAATGGGCATCGGCAATACCACGGCGGCCGCCGCGCTGATGCACAAGCTGGCGGACTTGCCCGTGGCGCAATGTGTCGGCGCCGGCACGGGACTGACCTCCGACGGCATCTTGCATAAGCAGCGTGTGATCGAAGCCGCCGTGGCAAAGCATGCCGCCGTCACCGAACCACTGGGCATACTGGCCACCTTCGGCGGACTGGAAATCGCCATGATGACCGGCGCCATGCTGAAAGCGGCGGAATGCCGCAAAGTCCTGGTCATCGATGGCTTCATCGTCACCAGCGCCCTGCTGGCCGCGGCAAAGATCCAGCCCGCCATCCTGAATTACTGCGTCTTTGCGCACTGCTCCGACGAAAGCGGCCACCGCCGCATGCTGGACCACCTGGGCGCTCGTCCGCTGCTGCAACTGGGCCTGCGCCTGGGTGAAGGCACGGGTGGCGCACTGGCGCTGCCGCTGCTGCATGCCGCCGTCAACTTCGTCAACCAGATGGCGACGTTCGAATCCGCGCAAGTGAGCGAAAAATCCGCCGAATAAGGTTCCCGCCGCAATGCACCAGGTCCGTCTGTTCTTCACCGCGCTGCAGTTTTTTACGCGCCTGCCGATTCCTGGCTGGGTAGGCTTCGACGCAGCCTGGCTGCACCAGTCTTCCCGCTATTTCCCGCTGGTGGGCGTGGTGGTGGCGGCGATTGCAGCCGCCGTGTATGCGGCGGCCGCGCTGGTCTTGCCCGCGCTGGCGGCAGTCCTGCTATCGACAGCGGCGGGCATCTATGCGACCGGCGCCTTCCATGAAGATGGTTTTGCCGATATGTGCGACGGCTTGGGCGGCGGCATGACGCGCGAGCGCGCACTGGAAATCATGAAGGATTCGCGCATCGGCGCGTATGGCGCAATTGGCACCATCGTCATGCTGGGCGTGAAATGCACGGCGCTGGCGATGCTGCCGCCCGCCACTGCGCTTGCCGCCCTGTTCTTCGCACACCCCTTGTCGCGCCTGGCCGCCACGGCGCTGATCTGGCGCATGGACTATGCACGCGACGAAGGCAAATCCAAACCGCTGGCGCAAAAGATGAGCAATGGTGAATTCGCGGTTGCCGCCCTCACCGTCGCACTGGCGGCGGGCATCTTGCTGCAAGGTGGCTGGCTGCGCTGGCAGGCCGCCATTACTGCCGCACTCGCCACCAGCGCCAGCACCTTGTGGCTGGCCGCGAAATTCCGGCGCCGCATCGGCGGCTATACAGGCGACTGCCTGGGCGCCGTGCAGCAAGTGACGGAAGCCGCCATCTACCTGTGCGTGCTGGGCAGCCTGGGACACGGCGCCTGGACGGCATGATACCGATGCCGCACTTCCGTCGCGCCAGCCGCCGGTTGCCGCCACCATGCCGGTCGGCCACGCCCGCACCAAGCCATGGCGCGATGGCAGGCAAAGTGCCCAACCTGGCAGGCATGCCCGCATGCGCCTGATCCTGATCCGTCATCCGCAGCCACAGGTGGCGCCAGGCCTCTGCTATGGCGGAACCGACTTGCCCGCGTTGCCGGGCGAGCCTGAGCGGGTGCTGGCCAACTTGCATGCCAGCGCCACCATTCCCCCCGGCAGCCCGGTCTACTCCAGTCCCCTGCAGCGCTGCACGGCGCTGGCCAGCCTGCTGGGCCGCCCCACCTTTGATCCGCGCCTGCGTGAATTGTATTTCGGCGGCTGGGAAATGCGCCGCTGGGACGATATTCCCCGCGCGGACATCGATGCCTGGGCCGCCGACATGGCGCACTACCGCCCCGGCGGCGGCGAAAGCGCGGCAGAAGCGGCGCGGCGCGTCCTGGCCTTCCGCGCCGACCTGCTGCAACAGCCGCACCAGGACGCCGTGATCGTCTGCCACGCCGGCACCATGCGCTTGCTGATGGCGTATGAATCCGGGATTGGCGCGGCGGAAACCGCACTGCGGGCCGCCCGCGCGGCGCACCGCATCGGCTATGGCGGAACTGTCATCCTGGAAGCATGCCGCTGAAATCCGTATAATGTCGGGTTTTGGTGCCCGCGCGCATGTCCATGCGTGCAGTTAAACGGGAAACACGAAGCGCCTACTTACCGATATGTGGATGGCCGGCCTGAAGGCCCTGCCCCCATGTCATTAAAGGAAACGTCAACGTGTGCTGCCCCCGCAACGGTAAGCAAGTGCCGCGTCACGCGGCAAATCGCCTCTGACAACCACTGTGCTTTGCATGGGAAGGTAAGGCGGTTGAACTTGCCAGCCCGGATACCGGCCAAAACAGGTGGAGGCGCCCAGTGACTGACAGTCCATGCGCTTCCGTTCAATCCCGCCGACGGGGAAGTCGGCAGGTTGCAACTTATTTTCAGAAAACTGCCATGACCTTTACTGCCCCACGTCACGTGGCCTTCACGTCGCTCGCGCTGGCCATCGCTGCATTGACCGCACCGGCACAGGCCCAAACCACGGCGATCGACTCCGTCATCATTACCGCCACCCGCGCCCCGCAGTTGCAGCGTGACGTGCTGTCCGACGTTACCGTCATCACCGCCGAAGACATCGCCCGCTCCGGCGCCGGCTCCATCATCGACGTGCTGCAGCGCCAGCGCGGCATTGAAATTTCCCGTAACGGCGGCCCAGGCACCAACTCGGCGGTCTTTATCCGCGGCGCCAACAGCAACCAGAACGTGGTGCTGGTCGACGGCGTGCGTATCGGCTCGTCCACCTCCGGCGCGGCCAACTGGTCCGCCCTGCCGCTGCAGGCAATCGACCACATTGAAATTGTCTACGGCCCGATGAGTACCCTGTACGGCGCCGACGCGATCGGCGGCGTGGTGCAGATCTTCACCAAGAAAGGCAAAGGCGCGCCCACCGTGACGGCCGCCGCCGGCTTCGGCAGCAAAAAAACCCGCGAAGTGGACGTCAGCGTGTACGGCGCCACCGGCGGTGAGCACAGCTTCAGCTACGCGATCAGCGCCGGCAAGGAAGAATCCGACGGTTTCTCCGCCACCAAGCCGGGCAACTTCTCGTTCAACGGCGACAAGGACGGCTATGTGCGCGAAAACGCCACCGGCCAGTTTGGCTTCCAGCTGGCCAAGGGCCACGACGTCGGTCTGGTCTTCCTGAACAGCCGCACCAACGGCCAGATCGACAGCGGCACGCCGGTCATCGTCTACGACGCGCGCAGTATCCAGAAACAAAAGAACGTCGGCGTCTACAGCAAGAACCAGTTCCTGCCGCTGTGGCACAGCACCCTGCAATACACGCAATCGGAAGACAACTCCGTTTCCGATCCCGGCACCGCGTCCGGCTACAGCTCGATCGTCAGCAAGCAGCATGACCTGACATGGCAAAACGATATCCGTATCGGCGACGATACGCTGCAACTGCTGTACAGCCACCGCAAGGAAGACGTGGTCTCCGGCACCACGCCGGCACTGGGCAAAGAGCGCACCACCAACTCCGTCGCCGCGGCGTACAACATGAAACTCGGCGCGCACCTGGCCAGCGTCAGCGTGCGGAACGACGACAGCTCGCAGTACGGTTCGAAATCGACCGGCGCGATCGGCTATGGCTACCGTTTCAGCAACGCGCTGCGCGCCAGCGCCACCTTCGGCACCAGCTTCCGCGCGCCGTCGTTCAATGAACTGTACTACCCGAGCTACGGCCACCCGGGCAACAAGCCTGAAAAAGGCCGTAACTTCGAAGCCGGCTTGCAATACCACGAAGGCGCAACGGAACTGAGCGCCACCGTGTACCGCAACAAGCTGACCGACATGCTGGTCAGCACCTCGCCGTGCCCGAAAGACGTCAAGGCTTATCCGTTTGGCTGCGCCTACAACGTCAACAAGGTCACGCTGGAAGGCATCACCCTGGCGGCCGGCCATCGCCTGGGCGCCTTCAACCTGACCGCCAGCGCGGACTTCCAGGACCCGAAAGACGAAACCACCGGCAAATCGCTGGCACGCCGCGCCAAGGAACACGGCAAGGCCGCGATCGATTACACGGCGGGCCCGCTGGTGGCCGGCGTGGAATGGCAAGTGTCCGGCAAGCGCTTTGACGACGCGGCTAACCGCAACCGCCTGGGCGGCTATGGCGTGTTGAACCTGTTTGCAACGTACCAGCTCACCCGCGACTGGTCGATGCTGGCGCGCGTGAGCAACGCCACCGACAAGAACTACCAGGTGGCGCGCTACTACGGCGTGCCGGGCACCACGTACTTTGCCGGCATCCGCTACGGCATCAAATAACACGTGTAAGCTGCCGGACGGTGCGCCACCGTCCGGCAGGCGCATTCAGGTGCAATCCTCAGGTGCAATCAATAAAAGGCGGCACATGCATCCAACCTCTACCAGCCTGCGCTCACGGGCAGTGGCCGTCACCGGCGCACTGGCGCTGTTCGTTGTCGCCACCCTGCTGTTTGCCGGCATGACCGGCTCCATCCAACTTCCCCTGCCCGACATCGCGGGCGCATTGCACGAACTGTTTGCCCCCGTCGACGGCGCCGCGCCCAGCCTGGCCGCCACCTTGCTGGAATTGCGCGGCACCCGTGCACTGACGGCCTTTGTCACCGGAGCGGCCTTGTCGCTGTCGGGCGTCATGATGCAGGCGCTGTTGCGCAATCCACTGGCCGACCCGTATGTACTGGGCATTTCGGCCGGTTCCGCCGTGGGCGCCCTGTTTGCCATGATGCTGATGTGCGCCACCTGGATGGTCGACACCGCCGCATTCGCCGGCGCCGTCACCATCGCCATGCTGCTGTATTTCCTCGCGCGGCGCGATATGCGCAGCGGTGCGGCGGCCGAGGGCGGTACCGCTCTGCTGTTGCTGACGGGCGTGATCCTGTCCGCCGCGTGCACCGCGCTGATCACGCTAATGCTGTCGATTGCGCCGGAAAGCCGGCTGCGCAACATGGTGTTCTGGCTGATCGGCGACTTGTCCGGCGCCCCGTTCCGCCTGATGCCGTGGATCGTGCTGGCGGTCTGCGTTATTTTTGCGCTGCGCAGCGCCCGCGCCATCAATGTGATGGCGCTGCATGCGGAAAGCGCCGTCACGCTGGGCATCAATGTCGGCCTGCTGCGCAAAGGGCTGTTCTTTGCCTCGGCACTGTTGACGGCCAGCGCAGTGACCAATGGCGGCAGCGTGGGCTTCGTCGGCCTGATCGTGCCGCACGCTTGCCGTTTCGCCTTCGGCGCCGACCACCGCGTGCTGATTCCCGCCGCCACCCTGCTGGGCGGCGGCTACCTGGTGCTGGCCGACACGCTGGCGCGCACCGCGATCGCACCACAGCAATTGCCGGTCGGCGTCGTCACCGCGCTGATTGGCACGCCCGTGTTCTTGTACCAATTGCACAGGTTGCGCAAATGATTTCCACCCAAGACCTGACCCTCCGGATCGGCTCCGGCAGCGGCGCCCGCACGCTGGTGCAAAGCCTCAACTGGCAAGTGCGCGACGGCGAATGCTGGAGCGTGATCGGCCGCAATGGCGCCGGCAAAAGTACGCTGCTGCGCACCCTGGCCGGTTTGATTCCGGCCGATGGCGGCCATGTCGCCATCCAGGGCAAGCCATTGGGCGACTGGCCGCTGGCCGCACTGGCGCGCGAACGCGCCTTCCTGGCCCAAAGCCGCAGCGATGCTTTTGCCTACAGCGTGCTGGAAACCGTGCTGTCCGCGCGCCATCCGTACCACGACAACCGCTACTGGGAAGGCAGCGACGACCACCAACTGGCAATGAAAGCGCTGGCCGCCATGGAAGTGGACAACCTGGCGGCGCGCAATGTACGCACGCTGTCCGGCGGCGAGCGCCAGCGGGTGGCGATCGCCGCCATGCTGGCGCAGGATACGCCGCTGCTGTTGCTCGACGAGCCGGCCAATGCCCTGGACCTGGCGCACCAGGTCAGCGTCATGCGCCTGCTGGCGAAACTGTGCCGTGAACAGGGCAAGACCGTGGTAATGGTGGGCCATGACCTGACCCTGGCGCACAGCGTCTCCACCCACGCGCTGCTGCTGATGGGTGACGGCACATGGCAGGCCGGCCCGGTGGCGGACGTGATGCAAACCGATATTCTTGGCCGCTGCCTGGATCACGAGATTGAAATGATCCGGCATGGCGCGCGCCATATCTTCATTCCGAAAGAGACCAATACATGACGACCGAACACGACCCGGAGCGCGCAGCGCTCAATGAGCGCCACCGCATCCGCATGGAGCGCAAGAAGGAAATCATCGACGCGAAAATCGCGGCCGCCGACAAACAGATTGGCATCATCATCGTCAATACCGGCAATGGCAAAGGCAAGAGTTCATCCGGCTTCGGCATGGCGATCCGCGCCATGGGACACGGCATGAAAGTCGGCGTGGTGCAATTCATCAAGGGCGCGATGGAAACCGGCGAGGAGTTGTTCCTGCGCCGCTTCCCTGAAGAAATCAGCTTCCATTCGATGGGCGAAGGCTATACCTGGGTCACGCAAGACCGCGAGCGCGATATCGCAAAAGCGCAGCTGGCATGGCAGCAGGCCAAGCGCTTCCTGACCGATCCGGAGATCGGACTGGTGGTGCTCGATGAGTTGAATATCGCACTGAAATACCGCTACCTCGATATCGAAACCGTGCTGACCGACCTGCTGGTCCGTCCCGCCCTGCAGCACGTGGTGATCACCGGCCGCGGCGCGCCGCCGGAACTGATCGACATCGCCGATACCGTCACGGAAATGGAAGTGGTCAAGCACGCGTTCAAATCCGGCATCAAGGCGCAGGCGGGCACGGAATGGTGATGGCGTCGCATTACAACGCGCCGGTACTGATGGTGTCGGCCGTGGCCTCGGGCCAGGGCAAAACCACGGTGACGGCCGCGCTGGCGCGCAAGCTGGTCAATATGGGCCGCAAGGTGCGCGTGTTCAAGTGCGGTCCGGATTTTATCGATCCGGCGATCCTGGAGCGCGCCAGCCGTGCGCCCGTGCGCTCGCTGGATTTATGGATCGTGGGGCGCGAAGCGTGCCGCGCGCAACTGGCGCAAGCGGCGATGGAAGCGGACGTGATCCTGATTGAAGGCGTGATGGGCCTGTATGACGGCAATCCATCGTCGGCCGACCTGGCGCGTGAATTCGGCGTGCCGGTGATGGCCGTGATCGACGCGGGCGCCATGGCGCAAACCGCCGGTGCGCTGGTACACGGCTTGCGCGATTATGGTCCGGTCGAGATGGCGGGCGTGATTGCCAACCGCGTCGGCAGCCCGGGCCACGCGGCCATGGTCGCAACGGCCTTGCGCGGCATTCCCCTGTTTGCCACCTTGCCCAAGCAAACCATTTCCCTGCCGGAGCGCCACCTGGGCCTGGTGCTGCCCGATGAAATACCGGACCTCGATGCGCTGCTGGACCAGTTGGCGGCGCAATTGAACTTCGATGAAGCGGCATGGAGCAGCCTGCGCCCGGCGCGCCTGCAACTGGACGATGCGCTGCAGGCGCCGACCGTCGCGCCCGTGCCGCCCCTGCTGGCGGGCCGCAAGATTGCCATTGCGCGCGATGCGGCGTTCATGTTCCTGTATCCTGCCAATATCGACACGCTGCGCGCCCTCGGTGCGCAGGTCGAATTCTTTTCGCCGCTGGCGGACCAGCCAGCGCCGTGCGATGCGGATGCGATTTACCTGCCGGGAGGCTATCCGGAACTGCATGCGCAGGCGTTGTCGGAAGCAGCGCACTGGCAGGCATCGATGCGCGCCGCGCACGCGGACGGCGTGCCGATCTGGGCGGAATGCGGCGGCATGATGGCACTGGCGGAAACGCTGTCCGACAAGGCCGACACGGTGTGGCCGATGGCCGGCCTGTTGCCGGGCCATGTCGCGATGCAAAAGCGGCTGGCGGGACTGGGTTCGCAAGCCATGCCGACGCCGCAGGGCGAATTGCGCGGCCATACCTTCCATTATTCGGCGATGCAAACCGTCGCCGCGCCGCTGGTTCATACGGTCAAGCACCCGTCCGGCGCGCAGGGCGAAGCCGTGTACCGCGCCGGATCGCTGACCGCGTCATATTTCCACGCCTACTTCCCATCGAACCCGGCCGCCGTGGCGGCGCTGCTGTCGCGGAGCGAACCTTGATGCGTACGCTGGTATTCGGCGGCGCGCGCTCGGGCAAGAGCGCGTATGCGGAAAAGCTGGCCAGCAACTCGGGCAAGGAAGTGGTGTATATCGCCACCGCGCACGCGGGTGATGGCGAAATGGCGGTACGGATCGCCCATCACCGCGACCAGCGTCCTTCCAGCTGGACCACGGTGGAAGAGCCCCTGGCATTGGCTGCCGCGCTGGCACAGTGGGCATCACCGCAACGCCTGATCCTGGTCGACTGCCTGACATTGTGGCTGACCAACCTGATGTTCGATGGCGCCACCAGTTATCCCGATGTCGGCGCCATCGAACTGCCCCCCCGATTCCATGCACAGCGCGCGGCGCTGCTGGCAGCGCTGGAAACCGCGGCCGGCGACATCGTGCTGGTGTCAAATGAAGTGGGCATGGGCATCGTCCCGTATGGCGCCGTGTCGCGCGCCTTCACGGATGAAGCGGGCCGCCTGAACCAGGCGGTGGCCGCAGTATGCGATCGCGCCGTCTTCGTGGCGGCCGGGTTGCCGCTGGTATTAAAAGGGACGCCATGCTGAGCGGCCTGGGTGCACTGGAAATCGCGCTGCTGATGGCGGCCGGCGTGCTGCTCGACGCGCTGCTGGGCGAAGTTCGGCGCTGGCACCCGCTGGTCGGTTTCGGGCGGCTAGTGTCGCGCATCGAAAAAACACTGAACCGCCGTGGTGGATATGCGCACGGCGTGCTGGGCTGGCTGCTGGCCGTGGCGCCGCTGACCGCACTGTCCTGGCTGGCGGCGGCGCATGGCGGCTATGCCGTGCACGCGGCGCTGCTGTATTTCTGCATCGGTTTGCGCAGCCTGCGCGACCACAATGTACCAATTGCCGACGCGCTGGCGCGCGGCGATTTACCGCAGGCGCGCTCGCTGACGTCGCGCATCGTCAGCCGCGACACGCGCGACGCCGGCGAGGCGGACCTGGCCAAGGCCAGCACGGAATCCCTGCTGGAAAACGGCAATGACGCGGTGTTCGGCACCCTGTTCTGGTTTGCGGTGGCGGGCGGCCCCGGCGCCATCCTGTTCCGCCTTGCCAATACGCTCGACGCCATGTGGGGCTACCGCAATACGCGGTACCTAAGCTATGGCTGGGCCGCGGCCCGCATCGATGATGTACTGAACCTGATCCCTGCGCGCCTGACCGCGCTGTCCTATGTCTTGCTGGCGCCGACGCTGAATGGCAAGCGCCGCGCATGGCAGTGCTGGCGCGCGCAGGCCCCGGCATGGAGCAGCCCGAATGCGGGCCCGGTGATGTCCAGTGGCGCCGGGGCGCTGGGATTGTCACTGGGTGGCGCCGCCGTGTATGACGGCGAAATCGAACAGCGCCCGCCGCTGGGTATCGGACAGCCGGCCCGCACGGCCGATATCGTGCGCGCATGGCAACTGGTACGGAATACCACGGTACTGTGGTTATCGATTGCTGTGGTGATTGCCTTGGGAGCCCACTATGCCTGAACACGGCGGTAACCTGTGCGACGCCATGCGCCGCTACGGCCAGCATGACTGGCTGGACCTGTCCACCGGCATCAATCCGCACTGGTATCCGGCGCCGCCGATTGCCGGCAATGCCTGGCACCGGCTGCCGGAAACCGATCCCGCACTGGCGCGGGCGGCGCAAGCGTTTTATGGCGCGCCGTGCATGCTGGCCGTTGCCGGCACGCAGGCGGCAATCCAGGCCTTGCCCCGCTTGCGGCCACCGTCGCGGGTGACGGTGTCGTCGCCGTCGTATGCGGAACACGCGCACCACTGGCAACAGCATGGCCATACCATGCGCGAAGTGCCCTACAGCGGCCTCGATGCGGCGGTGGAAGACAGCGATGTGGTGGTGGTCTGTAATCCGAACAACCCCACCGGCGCGCAAGTGCCGGCGGAGCAGCTGTTGCAGTGGGCCGAAAAACTGGCGGCGCGCGGTGGCTGGCTGGTGGTCGATGAAGCGTTTGGCGACACGGTCAGCGGCAGCGTGGCGGCGCACACGGAACGCGATTGGCGCGGCGGCGGTGCGCTGATCGTACTGCGCTCGGTCGGTAAATTTTTTGGGCTGGCGGGATTGCGGCTGGGTTTCGTGGCGGCGCCGCCCGCCCTGCTGCAGCCACTCGAAGCGATGCTGGGGCCATGGGCGGTCAGCGGCCCGGCGCAGCAGGTGGCGCTGGCGGCGCTGGGCGATACGCCATGGCAGCACGCCATGCGCGAGCAACTGGCGCAGCAAGGCCGGCGTTTGCAGTCGCTACTCCAGCACTATCGCATCGAGTCATCCGGCACGGCCCTGTTCCAATGGTGGCCGGAACCGCAGGCGGAAGCATTTCACGAACATATGGCGCAGCGCGGCATCTGGGTGCGGCTGTTCCCGCGCGCCGCGCGCGGCATCCGGATTGGCTTGCCGCCCGATGAAGCAGGCTGGCGCCGCCTCGAACAGGCATTACAACTATGGAGTCAACGATGAAGATCCACCGTACCGCATTGGCCGCGGCCCTGCTGGCGGCGCTGGCCATGCAGGCCGCACACGCCGCCATCACCGTGCACGATGACGACGGCAAACCCGTCACCCTGCAGAAGCCGGCGCAGCGCGTCATCGCGATGGCGCCGCACGTGACGGAAATGCTGTTTGCCGCCGGTGGCGGCGACAAGATCGTCGGTGTGGTCAGCTACAGCGACTATCCGGAAGCCGCCAAGAAAATCCAGAACATCGGCGATAACCGCAACGTGGATCTGGAACGGGTCGCCTCGCTGAAGCCGGACCTGATCGTGATCTGGATGCATGGCGCCTCCGAGCGGCAGATCGATACGCTGCGCCAGCTCGGCATCCCGCTGTTCCACAGCGAGCCGAAAAAGCTGGCGGACATCCCGAACAATGTGCAGCGCATGGGCAAGCTACTGGGGACCGAAGCCGTGGCGGACAAGGTCGCGGCGGAATTGCGCGGCAAACTGGCCGCGCTGAACACGCAATATGCGCAACGCCCGCCGGTGCGCGTGTTTTACCAGGTATGGGACAAGCCGCTGTATACCCTGGCCGGCGGCCATATCATCAACGATGTGATGCGCGTCTGCGGCGGCGAAAACGTGTTTGCCGCACTGAAGACCACCGCCCCGGTGGTCGATGTGGAAGGGGTCTTGCGCGAAGACCCGGAAGCGGTATTCGCCACGGCGGAAAAGAATTACGGCGGCGTCGACTTGTGGAAGCCCTACAAGAACATGAAAGCCGTCAAACACAATAACCTGTTCACTATTGAAAGCAGCCTGGTGAACCGTTCCGGTCCGCGCATGATCCAAGGCGCAGCGATGGTGTGCGAACGGCTGGAAGAAGCACGCCAGCACAGGAAAAACTGATGGCCGCATACCGAACCCTGATGGTGCAAGGCACCACCTCCGACGCTGGCAAAAGCACGGTTGTCGCGGCGCTGTGCCGCCTGTTCAAGCGCGCCGGTGTGCGCGTGGTCCCCTTCAAGCCGCAGAACATGGCGCTCAACAGCGCCGTCACCAGCGATGGCGGGGAAATCGGCCGCGCCCAGGCATTGCAGGCGGTGGCCGCCGGCGTGGCGCCGCACACGGACATGAATCCGGTGCTGCTCAAGCCATCGAGCGACATCGGCGCGCAAGTCATCATTCACGGCAAAGTGCGCGCGGAAATGAATGCGCGCGACTATCACCAATACAAAACCGTCGCCATGGGCGCCGTGCTGGAATCGCACCAGCGCCTGCTGGCGCAATATGACACGGTGGTGGTGGAAGGCGCCGGCAGTCCCGCGGAAATCAACTTGCGCGACCGCGACATTGCCAACATGGGCTTTGCGGAAGCCGTCGATTGCCCGGTGGTGCTGGTGGCGGACATCGACCGTGGCGGCGTGTTCGCGCATATCGTCGGCACGCTGTCGTGCCTGTCGGAGAGCGAACGCAATCGCATCATCGGTTTCGTCATCAACCGCTTCCGGGGCGACATCAAATTGCTGGAGCCGGGCCTCGACTGGCTGGAACAGCAGACCGGCAAACCCGTGCTGGCCGTGCTGCCTTACCTGCATGGCTTGTACCTCGATGCGGAAGACGCCGTGCAACCGGTGCAGGCGTCGCGCGGCGCCTTCCGCGTCGTGGTGCCCAGCCTGCCCCGCATGAGCAACCATACGGATTTCGATGCGCTGCGCGCGCATCCGGACGTGGACTTGCAATTCATCCGCCAGGGTGAAGCGATTCCCGCGGCGGATTTGATCATCATCCCTGGCAGCAAAAATACACGGGGCGACCTGGCCTGGCTGGACACCTATGGCTGGCCGGCACAGATTGCGCGCCACTTGCGTTATGGCGGCAAGGTGATCGGCATTTGCGGCGGGTTCCAGATGCTGGGCCGCGAAGTCACGGATGAATTCGGTGTAGAAGGCGCGCCAGGAGTATCGCCAGGACTTGGCGTGCTCGACATGACGACGGCACTGACGCGGGAAAAGCGCCTGGTGCAAGTGCAAGGGTACTGTGCCTTCGCGCCGGAGGCGGACGTGGCTGGCTACGAAATCCACATGGGTATCTCGGATGGCGCCGCGCTGGCGCAGCCTGCGTTCCATATTGGTGGCCGCGCGGAAGGCGCGCTGTCGGCCGACGGGCAAGTGCTGGGCACCTACCTGCACGGCTTGTTCGATGCGCCGTCAGCATGTGCCGCGTTGCTGGCCTGGGCCGGCTTGCGCAGTGCGCACCGCGTCGACACGGCGGCGCTGCGCGAAGCCAGTTTGGACCGGATTGCCGATGCGGCGCAGCCATTGTATGACGCATTGCTGAAGTTGCAGCGCTGAGTTTGGCGCTGTCGGACACGGTGACAGCGACCAGTCCATCAACCCAGGCGCCGCCACGCGCGCAAGGCGCTTACAGCGCCTTCACGCCCTGCGGCGCCATGCCCGCCTCGCCCCGGCCAATGCCATTACTCAATGGCATACCAAACCCGTTCGCCCATACTTCAAACGCGTCGCCCTGGCGGGTTTGCACGCCATCGCCAAACGACAGGGTCGCGGTGCCAAAGAAGTGCACATGCACATCGCCCGGGCGCAGGAACTGGCGGTATTTGAAATGGTGGTATTCCAGGTTATCCAGGCTGTGGCACATATTGCCTTCGCCGGACAGGAAAGGTTTTTCCCACAGCACAGCGCCGCCGCGGCGTATCCGGCTCATGCCTTCCACATGGCGCGGCAAGGGGCCGCAACGCAACTCCGGTCCAAACGAGCAATAGCGCAGCTTGGAATGGGCCAGATACAGGTAGTTGCGACGCTCGGTCACGTGGTCGGAAAACTCGTTCCCCAGTGCATAGCCCAGCCGGTACGGGACGCCATCGTCACCGATGACATACAGTCCCGCGATTTCCGGTTCTTCACCCGCATCTTCGGCGAATTCCGGCACCGGGAACGGCATGCCGGGCCGCACCACGATGCCACCATCGCCCTTGTAAAACCATTCCGGTTGCGCCCCCGCCCTGCCCGGCCCCGGCTTGCCCCCTTCCACGCCCCACTGGAAAACGCGCATCGAATCGCTCAGTGCGGATTCGTCCTGCTGGGCCTGCTGATGCATCTTGTCGCGCGTGGCGGCGCTGCCCAGGTGCGTCAGGCCGGTGCCGCTGACCAGCAAGTGTGCCGGGTCCTCATGGTCGAGCGGCGCCAGCACCCGCACGTCCGCCAGCAATTCGCTGTAATCGAAGCGCTCCCCCAGCCCCTGCGCCTGCGCCTGCGCGGCCAGCGGCCGGCCGGCGGCAATGGCGCGCAGCGCCAGCTCGCGCATGGTGGCCACGCCATCCAGGGCCGCCACGATGCCGTCCCCGCCCACCACGCCCACGCGCCGTTCACGCCGCACGGTTTCAAATTGGATCATTCGCATGATGCGCTCCCTTACTCGATGATGTTGAAGTCATGCAGGTGTTCGGTGGATATCTCGATGCCGAGCCCCGGCTTGTCGTCGTCGAGTTGCAGGAATCCCCGCTCCGGCCGCGGTTCGCCCTTGAACACGTAGTAAAACAATTCGTTGCCCACCTCCACATCGAACACGGGGAAGAATTCCGCCATCGGGCTGGCGGTGGACGCCATCGTCAAATGGTAGTTGTGCATTTGTCCCGCATGGGGAATCACGGGCACACTCCATGCCTCGGCCATGGCATTGATTTTTTGCGCCGCCGTGATGCCGCCGACCCGGTTGGTGTCGTACTGGATCACGTCCACCGCGCGGCGCTCCAGCAGTTCCTTGAAGCCGTAGCTGGTGAATTCATGCTCGCCGCCGGAAATCGGGAACGGGCTCATTTTCTTCAATTCCGCATAGCCTTCGATGTCGTCCGCGATCACCGGCTCCTCCAGCCAGCGGGGATTGAATTCGGCCAGGCGCGGGATCATGCGGCGCGCATATTCCAGAGTCCAGCCCATATAGCACTCGAGCATGATGTCAACGTCGTCGCCCACCAGTTCGCGCAGCGCGCGCACCTGTTCGATATTTTTCCGCATGCCGGCCGGCCCATCCTTCGGGCCATAGCCAAAGCGCATCTTGACGCTGGTGAAGCCCTGTTCCAGGTAACCCCGGGCTTCCTGCAGGAACAGGTCCAGGTTGTCGTTGGCGTACAGCTTGGACGCGTAGCACGGGATTTTTTCCTTGGTGCGGCCGCCCAGCAATTTGAACACAGGCCGTTTCACCGCTTTGCCCATCAAGTCCCACAGCGCGATGTCGACGGCGGAAATGGCGGCCATGCCGATACCCTTGCGGCCCCAGGCCAGAGTGCGGCGGTACATCTTTTGCCACAGGTACTCATTGTCGAACGGATCTTCCCCCATCACCAGTTGTGCCAGGTGCTGGTCGACGATTTGTTTGGCAATGTGCGGCGCCAGTGCGCAATTGCCGATGCCGACCAGGCCTGTATCCGTTTCGATTTCCACCACCATCCAGCCGTGGAAACGGAACGAGCCCATGGCATCGCCGCGCTCGAACAGGATATCGCTGGCATTGGTGCAAAAGTGCGGCTGGGGCGGAACGACTTTACCCTTCCATTCAAAAACACGGGTGCGTACGCGGGTGATTTTCATGATGTTCTCCTTGTGTTGGTGTTGCGGCAGGCAAAGCGCTGCCCTGGCCACTGTCTCGTGTGGCTGTCTCTGCTCTGTCGCGGGGGAAACGGGTTAGTTTTGCTGTCGTGCGGCCAGTTGCCGTGCGGACCTTCTTGCGGCGCCCATGCGGCAAGCCAGCTGGAACGCTTGCAGGGTGGCGCCGACATTGGCCACACCGCGTGTGGCGATATCGAATGCCGTGCCATGGGCCGGCGTGGCGATCGGGATAGGCAAGCCGCCCTGGATCGTCACACCGCGCCAGAAGCCCATCAACTTGATGGCAATCTGGCCCTGGTCGTGGTACATGGTGACCACGGCATCGTATTCCGGCTGTTCGCCCTGCACCTTGAGGAAGATGGTGTCGGCCGGGAACGGGCCGGCCGCGGTCATCCCCGCCGCCTGCGCGGCCCGCACCGCCGGCGCGATGACATCGATTTCCTCCCGACCGAACGAGCCATTGTCGCCATTGTGCGGATTCAGGCCGCACACGGCGATGCGGGGCGCCGCCACGCCGCTGAGGCGCAACTGGTGATCGATCAGGGCGATCGCCTCCAGCACGCCCTCGTGCGAAATCATGGCAGGCACGTCCTGCAGCGCCACATGCGACGTCACGCGCGACGTCCACAGGCGGTCCATCACGTTGAATTCGCAGAACGGCCCGGTATATCCCAGGCGGTCAGCGAACCAGTGCAATTCATCGCTGTGCGCCATGCCGGCCTGGTGCAGCGAACTCTTATTCAGGGGGCCGAACAGGATGGCGTCGGCTTGGTCCTCCTGCGCCAGGCCGAGCGCCACGTCCAGCGTATCGAGGCTGTAGCGGCCGCCTTTGCGGGTGGCGGTACAGCGCTCGAACGGACCGCTGGTGTCGCCACGGTAGTCGTACAGCACGGGTTTGCCCTGGCTGAAATCAGCCGTGGCGGGCGACGCCGCCGTCACGTAATCGACCGTGCAACCAGCCACGCGCATGCCGTGCTCGAACTCGCCGCGGTCGCCGATCAGCAGGATGCGCGCGGCGGCCGTCACGTCCGGCCGCGCCAGCAGCCGGGCAATTAATTCCGGTCCAATGCCGGCCGGGTCGCCCAGCGTCAGTGCCAGTATGGGTTTGTCATGGGATAAAGTCATTATGGTCTCGCAAAAGAGGCGCCAACAGCAGGCGCGCCAGGGTCAATACGATAGAAATCGAGCGTGTTGCGGCACCACACGGCGTCGCGCTGCGCTTCACTCAAGCCGGCCAGCATGCACTGCATTTGCCGCACCAGTTCCGGGTAGGCGATGCGCAAGCTGGCGACCGGGAAATTGCTGCCAAACAGGCAGCGCTCCGGCCCGAAGATGGCCAGCACATCGGCCACCACGCGGGCATTGGCGGCAGGCTCCCAGGGCTGGCCGCGCAGGCCGAATTCAGACAGCTTGACCACCACGTTGCGGTGTTGCGCCAGCCGGGCCATACCGGCCCGCCATTGCGCCAAGCCATCGTCGCTGCGGTCCCACGGCAATCCCGCATGGTTCAGCGCGATGGGCAACTGCGGGAACTGCGCGGCCATGCAGGCGGCATCATCCAGGTACCAGAACGGCACGCGCAGGTCGAACGACAAGCCGTGGCGCTGCAGCAAGTCGAGCCCGCCCAGCCAGCGCGGGTCGCGCATGGTGCCGGGACCACCCCGCGCGCGTTCGCCGCGCGGCCCGGTGCACGGCTTGCTGCGGATGCCTCGCACCAGCGGGTAGCGCAAATGCTCCAGCAACAGCTGTTCGCAGTCGGGGTGATCCAGCCATGCATGCGCCACCACCGCGCCGGGACAGGCGCCCCGCGTGGCCAGCGTATGCAGCCAGCGTGTTTCCGCCACCTGTTCGCTGCGCGAACGCTCCGCTTCCACATGCACCGTCGCCACCACGTTCACGCCGCCGCTGGCGTCCGCGTAATGGCCCGGCAGGAAATCCTGCCGCAGCGCGCTGTATTCACCGAGGATGAAGGCGTCCGGGTCGTATTCCTCCTGCAGCCACGGATAGCTGCCGGAAGCCAGGTCCCACAGGTGATGGTGGGCATCGGCGACGCGGTGCGGAAATTCACTCATCATGGACTCCGTTTAACCGATCAGCACGTGCGACACATCCGGCTCGCGCAAGGTCGGGAAGTAGCGGATAAAGGCCAGCGTTTCCAGGTCCAGCACGCCGATGCGGTCATCCTTGAGCGAGATGTACGCCTCATCCCGGTGCGGATGGAAGGACAGCCCGATCGGCAGGCTGGGCAACTGCACCGTGGCGGTCTGGCGCAGTTCGCTGTCGTACACCGACATGTAATCGTCGCCATAGTTGGTGACGAGCAGGCGATTGCGGCGGTCGCGGTAAATACGGGTCGGATCGGTGCCCGTCTTCGCGCTGGCGACCACTTGCAAGGTCTCGACGTCGATCGCGACGATGGTTTCGCTTTCGCGGTTGGCCACGTACAGCACGCGTTCGTCGGCGCTGAAACAATTGCCTTCCGGCCGCGCGCCGGGCACGATGGGGTGCGGCGCGAAGGTAGGGTCGTGTGGCTTGAGCAGCGTCACGGTATTGCTCAGCAGGTTAAGCGAAAACGCCAGCTCCCCGTCCTTGCGCAACGCCACCAGGTGGCTCTTGTAGCCGCCGGACGGCACCGCGCGGCTGGGCTTGTCGTCGCGCTCAGGATGGTCGAACACCAGCAGTGCGGAATTGCCTTCACTGAGCACATACAGGCGGTCTTGCTGGTCGATGGCGATGCCGTGCGGCCGGCGGAACGGCCACAGGTCCAGCGTGCGCACATGTTCACGCGCCTTCAGGTCGATCACGAATACCGAGCAGCCGCCTTCGCCGCTATGGGCCTGGGTCTCGATGCCGTAATGGCCGACATACGCATAGCGTCCCGCCGAATCGACGACGAATTCGTGGGGGAAGTCCGGCAGCCGGATATTCTTGATGCAGGTTCCGGTCGCCAGGTCGTAAAAACTGAACGCGTGCGCGCATTTTTCGACCAGCAGCAGGGTTTCGGGTTGTTTCACTTTCTTCTCCTTGGTGTTATTCATTGCATGTCGGCGGTCAGGAACTGGCGCATTTCCGCCGTCTGCGGATTGGCGAACAGGGCTTCGGACGGGCCGGATTCCCAGATCCGCCCCTGGTGCATGAACACCGTGATGTCGGCCACGCGCTTGGCAAAGCCCATTTCGTGCGTCACCAGCACCATGGTCATGCCCTGGCGCGCCAGCGTCTCCATGACGGCCAGCACTTCCTGCGTCAATTCCGGATCCAGCGCGGACGTCACTTCATCGAACAGCATCACGCGCGGTTTCATCGCCAGTGAACGGGCAATCGCCACCCGCTGCTGCTGGCCGCCGGACAGCATGTCCGGATAGGCGTCAAACTTGTCGGACAGTCCGACCAGTCCCAGCGCATCGGCGGCGGCCTTGCGCGCCGCATCGCGCGGCATTTTCCTGACGATGGTGGGCGCCAGCATGATGTTTTCGCCGACCGTCAGGTGCGGGAACAGGTTATAGCTCTGGAACACGATGCCCACGTCGGTGCGCAATGCGCGCAACTGGCGCGGATGCGGGGTGTCCTGGCCGAGCATATGGCCGGCCACTTCGATGCGGCCGGAATCGATGGTTTCCAGCCCGTTGATACAGCGCAGCATGGTGCTCTTGCCGGATCCGCTGCGTCCAATCAGCGCCACCACCTGGCCGGTTTCCACCGTCAGCGAAGTGCCCTTCAGGATATGGGTGGGACCGTAGCTCTTGTTCAAGTCCCGGATCAGGATCTCAGGCATGGGATTTCCTTTCCAGCCAGCGGCTGCAATATGAAAGTGGATAGCAGATACAGAAGTACAGGGCCGCCACGATCAGGAACACGCGGAACGGCTGGAACGTCACGTTGTTGATCAATTGCCCGGCTTTGGCCAGTTCGACGAATCCGATAATGGACGCAATCGAGGAGTTCTTGACCACCTGCACCATGAAACCGACGGTGGGCGGCAGCGAGATGCGCACCGCCTGCGGCAATATCACGTACTGGTATTGCTGGCGGCGCGTCAGCGCCAGGCTCTCAGCCGCTTCCCACTGCTGTTTCGGCACCGATTCGATGGCGCCGCGCCAGATATCGCCCAGGTAGCCGCTGACATAAATCGTCATCGACACGCTGGCGGCCACCATCGGCGGCAAGTCGACGCCGCCCAGGCTCAAGCCGTAATACGACAGGAACAACAGCATCAGTACCGGCGTGCCCTGCACCAGCTGGATGTAGGTGGCGGAAGCGGCGCGCAGCGCGCGGCTGCGCGCCACCCGCGCCAGCGCCACGCCCATGCCCAGCAGTCCGCCGCAGGTGCAGGCGATTGCCGCCAGCACCACGGTCCAGCGCAGCGCGTCGATGAAGAACAGCAGGTCGGCGGCGGTCAGCGAGCGGATCATGGCGCCACCTCTTTCCATTGCGCCGCGGCGTTGGCGGCGGCGTGCGGCCGGCGCGGTGCGCGCCGGGCGAACAGCCGGCGGCCGATCAGCGCCAGGACCAGTTTGAACAGCAGGGCCAGCGCCAGGTAAGTCAGCGTGACGACGAGATACACTTCCAGGCTGCGGAACGACTCGGCGTCGACCTGCGCCGCCATCGACGACAATTCCTGGGTCGAGATCGCGGACGTCACGCTCGATGCCAGCATCATCAGCACAAACTGGCTGCACAGCGCCGGATACACTTTCGCCACGGCCGGCTGGAGGATGACATGACGGAAGATCTGCAGGCGCGTCATGCCCAGCGACAGGCCCGCTTCGATCTGCGAACGGTGGATCGACTCGATCCCGGCCCGCAGGATTTCAGCGGAATATGCGCCGAGGTTGACAATCATGCCGATCAACGCGGCGCCGGTGGCGCTGATTTGCACACCCACCACCGGCAAACCGAAGTACAGGATGAACAGTTGCACCAGGAATGGCGTGTTGCGCACCACCTCGATGTAGACATTGATCGGCTGCCGGACGGCGCGCCCCCCCAGCGAGCGGGCCGCGGCGCAGGCGATGCCGATCGCCGTGCCAAATACGATGGCGGCGGCCGACAGGAGTGCTGTCATCAGCACCCCTTCCAGCAACAGGCCGGATTGCGCCAGCACCGGGTCAAACTGAAATTGATAAGACATGGCGGACTCCGTTCCGGTTCCGCATCAAGGCGCAGGCAAACGGGCCAGGTCGGGCAAATCGGTGCCGGTCCATTTCTGCGAAATCTTTTGCAGCTCGCCCGATGCCGTCATCTTGTCGATCGCCTTGTTCAGCCAGTCGCGTATTTCATTTTCTTCCAGGCGCACCGCCATGGCGTTGGGCTGCACGAAGAACGTGAATTTGATGATCAGGTCAGCCTCCGGCTGTTGCTTGGCCACTTCGCGCGCCACACCATCGGGTATCGCCACGGCATCGATCTGATGCGCGATCAACGCCTGCACCACCGTGGCGTCATCCTGATAACGCACAATTTCCAGGCCGGGCACGGCGGCACGCACCAGCGCGGTCTCCTGGCTGGAACCGCGGTTGACGCCGATGCGTTTGCCCTTCAGGTCGGTCAGGGTGCGCAGCGGTTCGTTGCGGCCGGCAAACACGACCATGCGAAACGCGCTGTAAGGCTTGCTGAACATGACAACCTTGGCGCGCTCGGGCGTTGCGGCCAGCGTCGCGACCAGGAAATCGATCTTGCCCGCCTGCAGCGCGGGAATGCGGGCCGGCGGCGTCAGGGGCACCAGGTCGACTTTCACACCCAAATAGTTGCCCAGCACCCGCGCCACATCGATGTCATAACCGGCGGGGTTGCCTTTGTCATCGACCGTGCCATACACGGGCACGCCGGACAGGACGCCGATCTTGACGTTGCCACGCTTGACGATTTGATCGACCGTGGTGGCGGCTTGCGCCACGCTGGCGCCAGCCATGGCGGTGAACACTGCGGCCGCAGCCAGGACTGTGCGCAGTACTTGGGGAATAAACATTTCAAGTCTCCATTATCGTTGAGCTACTGTGAGGGGTGCGCGGTCTGTGCCGCTTCGGATCTGCTAGTGATGCTTAACTTTACTTCCGACAAGAATAACTGTCTAATCATGGATTCTTAATTCGGAATAACCTTTCGTTATCAGGAAGACGCGTATCGTGATCCCTACCGCCTATACCATCCGCAACCGCCTGCGCTTTAAGCAATTGGCCCTGATCGTGGCCATCCATGAATTGCACTCGCTGCGCAAGGTGGCCGAGTCGATGCACATGTCGCAGCCGGCCGCCACCAAGATGCTGCAAGAGATCGAGGAAACGCTGGGGGTCACGCTGTTCGACCGCCAGCCGAAAGGCATGGTGCCGACCGCGTTCGGCACGTCGCTGGTGCAGTATGCGCAATTGATGATGTCCGACCTGGACAACCTGCGCGAAAAACTGGTGGCGCAGATGCAGGGGGCGATCGGGGAGATTGCGGTGGGCACAACGCGGGCGCCGACACCGGCGCTGATCACCAATGCGATCGTGGAATTGAAGCGCCGTTTTCCGCTGCTGACGATCAGCATCCATGTCGACACCAGCGATGAATTGCTGCACCTGCTGGAGCAGGGCAAGCTTGACATCATGCTGGGGCGGATTGCCGAGCATAGCGAGCATCCGGGGCTCAATTTCGAAGAGCTGGAGCGGGAAAGCCTGTCGGTGGTGGCGGGCAGCCAGCATCCGCTGGCGAAAGCGAAGCGGCTGGCGCTGGCGGACCTGGCCGACATGCCGTGGATATTGCAGCCGGCCCGCTCATCGATGCGCCACCTGATGGAAGCCATGTTCCGCCAGCATGGCATCCCCGTCCCGCGCAATCTGGTGGAGACCGCATCGGTGCTGACCACCACGACGTTACTGCGTTCGACGGATATGGTGGCGGTATTGCCAGACTCGATCGCGAAGGATTATGCGGCGATCGGCTGGCTCAGTATCCTGCCGGTGGAGATCCAGCTGCAACTGGAACCCTACGGCATCATCACCCGCAAGGAGCGCTTTCCCGCGCCGGCGGTGGCCACGTTCCAGGAATGCCTGCGCTCGCTGGCGGGCGCGGGACGCGGGGCCAGCTGACGGGAACGGTCAGAAGCGGTGCCGCAAGCCCAGGTCCCAGGCGCGCGGACCGGTACCGGGTTCGGTGGCATTGCCGGCCAAATAGCGGGCACCGTTGCGGTTATCGATGCGGCCGTAGGCGGCATACAGCGTGGTGCGCTTCGACAAGTCGTAGGTGTAGCCCAGCGCAAGCTGGGTAGCGTCCCGGTTCACGGCCAGGCGGTCATTGCGGCGCACATACGACGCCAGCACGGAATGCGGTCCGAACGGCACGCTCACCCCCACCATCAGGTCCGTGGCGTCCACGCTGCGCACGCCGGCGGCGCTGGTGGCGCTGTTGCCAAAGGCGCCGTGCAGCTTGAACGGTCCGGCGTTGTAGATGACGCCGATCAGCGTGTTCTTTGCGGCGCCGCTGGTCAAGCCGGCCGCGGTAACGTTGTTGGTGCGCTGGAGCGCCAGGCGGACGATCAACGGGCCTTGCGTATAACTGGCGCTGGCGGCCACATGGCGGCCGGCTTTCGCGTTGCCCGGCACTTCGCCGAACCCGTAATACACGGCGGCGCAAAAGCCGTGCAGGTTGGGCGTGCTGAGCGAGATTTCATTATTGGCGCGCGCCACATAGCCTTGTGCCAGTACGTTTTGCATGCGGCCCGCGTAGCCGTTATAGAACGGGTCGGTGGAGGCCACCAAGTCGTCGACCGGCGTGTACAAGCGGCCCAGGCGGATGCCGCCTTGCGGTCCCTCGATGCCGACATATGCCTGGCGGCCGAACAGCAAGCCGCCCTGGCCCATCGCGCCGGTGGTGGCGTCAAAGCCATTTTCCAGCACAAACGTGCTGCTCCAGCCATTGCCCAAATCTTCCTTGCCTTTGAAGCCAAAGCGCGAACCATTGGCGATACCACTGGTCAGCTTGGTAACAGAACCGGCTGTGCCGCCGGTTTCACGGGCGATGCCGACATCGACCAGTCCATACAGTGTGACATTGCTGGCGCCATTGGCGGAGCCTGCGGATTGCGCCGTGGCGGCGCCGGTCCATGCGGCCAGGATGGCGCATGCAAAACTGAATTTTTTCATTATTGTCCCCTGGTTTTGATCACTTCGATGATTGAAGTGATGAAAGTTTGGGGGATAAGACAATAACCGTCTATTCGCCATTTCGAAACCATTGATAACCAATAGTTATACGTATAGGCGTAAAAAAACCCGCCAAGAGCGAACTCAGCGGGTTTTTTCTATATAACTAGCCTGACGATAACCTACTTTCACACTGGTTGCAGCACTATCATCGGCGCAAAGTCGTTTCA
>NZ_JBXAQJ010000025.1:0-23784 GCF_058807115.1 Pseudoduganella sp. GW821-FHT12E03
TCGTCAGCAGCAGAGAAGCGAGATTATCTAGTGTTTCGTGATTCTCGTCAACCCCTTGATTCGCTTCGCTGTTTTGCCTGAGGCATCTCAGCGCTGCGGGGACAGAACTATAGCAAAGCAACACCTTCTGCGCAAGTTGTCGCGCAATGTAGGTAAACTACAAAGTAAACGTTGACACATATTTCACACCCACGTAGTTTACCCATAGCTATCGCGGCTGCTCAAAAAGCACTTCGGTAGTATTCATACAAGCCACACACAAGCAGTCCCGCAAAGGGCGCCCGCACGAGACATTCCTACGACAGCAGTCATCGCATTTCCCGGCGAGGTACCACCACGCCAGGCGGCACTGTCGCGGCCCTGCCCCTGCGCTTTCCATCAGCAGTTCCAACCTGTGACAGGAGATGTGCATGCAATTCCATAACGAACGAAGCGAACGAACCCGGCAATTCCGCAAGAAACGATTGGCCGCCTGCCTGGCTGCCATGTTTACCGCTGGCATTGCCTCAGCCGGCACCATTCCGGCGGCGCACGTGTACCACAACCATATGCCGAACTTCTGGCCGTTTTACGCGGTTGATCCGGTGGCCAAATACAATGCCACCGCCATCGGCGCACCGGTCCGCTATACCTATGACGGCGAAGTCATCAACCTGAAGCAAAGTCCACCGGCCGGCTACAGCTATTACCTGCCGGCATCGCTGGGCGGCGCCATCATGCCGCACGACGACCTGGTCGCCTATTACTCGCACGACGCGAAAACCGGCGCCTACCTGTACTGGCCAATGCAAGTGGCCAATGAAATGCAAAGCTGGTCCAGCGCCAAGGGACAAATCCACGTCACCATGTCCGGCGCCGTCATCAACAATGTACAAAGCCTGAGCACCCTGCAGAACGTGCCCGGCTATAACAACCCGTCCTGGGGCGCGGCCTGGCTCAACACCTTCACCTCGCTCAAGACCACCAACAATTACCGCACGCTGGACACCGTGCACTTCACGGGCCACCACACCATGGGCCCGCTGGTCGGTCCGGAGTATTTCCTCAAGGATTTGATTTACCAGAACGTCACCTTGGCGCAGCCGCACTTCCTCGGCGGCAGCTTCCAGTCATCGAAAGGCTATTTCCCGACCGAACTGGGGTTTTCCGAGCGGCTGATTCCCACCCTGTCGAAACTCGGCGTGCAATGGTCGGTCCTGGGCAACAACCACTTTTCACGCACCCTGAAGGATTACCCGTACGCCACCTATGACGCGACGGGCGATACCTTGACGTCGCCGCCGAACCGCGCCAGCCTGCGCAACACGTCCACCACCGGCAGCTGGGTCGCCGCGCAGATGGCCCATGAACAGCAAGTGGTGGTCAACAAGTTCCCGTTCGCGTCCACGCCGCACTGGGTGCGCCACGTCGATCCCGCCACCGGGGCGGTCACCAAAGTGGCCGGCATTCCCGTCAGCCAGAATGGTTCGTGGCTGGAAGGCTGGGAAGGCGCCGTGACGGTCGATGAAATCGCACCGTATGCCGCGCTCGAGCCGCGCCAGTTCTTCGTCGTCGCACACGATGGCGACAATTCCAGCGGCCGCGCCGGTTCGCTAGGCACCTGGCAGGCGGGCCACTCCACCACGTGCAGCGGCAATGGCTATTGCCTCGGCATCGACGAATACCTGAAAGCCAAGCCGATCCCCGCCGCCGACGTGCAGCACGTGCAAGATGGTTCGTGGATCGATACCCGCGACTCTTCGTCCGATCCGACCTGGTACCACTGGCGTTTGCCGTTCATGATCTGGAAGGGCCAATTCGCGGAATTCAACCGCGTGACCGGCAACAACCTGGCGCCGAAGCTCAACCTGAAAGGACAGCAGGAAGGCGCCACGGTGTCGCTGGAACACGGCTGGCACTACCTGGAGCGTAATTTCGCCCTGCTGCAGGCGGCGCTCAATTACACCAAGACCGCCGAACAGATCTGGCTCGACGCGCACCCGAACCACTGGTCGCCCACCACCGCGCTCGACAACCAGGTCACCCATCCCGGCAACCAGTTGAATCCGTGGATGATGTCGTACCCGGTGAAAGGCAATCCCGCCAGCGATTACGCGGGCGGCGCCAATCCCGCCGAACTGGCTTGGTACTTCCTGCTGCCGGCCATGGATTCCGGCTTCGGCTACTACGATGAAAACAAGGATGATTCGGTCAAACCCACGCTGGCGTTCAACAACGCGCTGTCGTTTGCCAGGCCGTATGTGCAGGCGCGCCTGGCCAGCGACCGCACCGGACCATCGGTCTGGTGGCCGCAGCGCTATCCGTACAATCCCGGTTCCGTCAACGCCTCCAAGGCCGAAGGCTGGACGGTCCAGCACTACAGCAATGACTTCGCGATCTACACCTATGGCCATGACGTTTCCGGCATCGCCAGCGCCACCGTGAAAGTGCGCGTCCATGCGTCGAACAATATCGACGCCAATGACGATACGTACAAGGTGTATGACCCGGCAACACTGGCCGGCACGCCGGGCCTGTCGATCACGCCCGCCAAAGTCGGCGCGTGGCAAACCTATCCGATGCAGGTGCGCGATTTGCAGCCGGACATGAATGGCGTGGCGTGGAACGCCGCCACCCGCGATACCATTGCCGCCCTGCCCGCGCAAGACATCGGCGACTTGTATTACACGTACCTGTCCAACTACCGCAACCAGCTGCTCGACTATTACGTGGAAATGACGGACACGCTGGGCAACGTGACGCGCTCGGAAATCCAGCAAGTGTTTGTCGGCGCCGGCCGCTACAAGGCCGTGACCGGCGGGTCCGGCTATGCCGAAGATATCAATGGCACGGTCAATGGCGTCTATCCCTTCCTCACCGTGGACAGTACGCCGCCCACGTCGCCCGGTACGCCAGTCGCGGGCCAGTTGACCGACCGCTCGGTGACCTTGTCGTGGCCGGCCGCCACCGACAATATCGCCGTCACCGGCTATAAAGTGTTCCGCAACGGTGTGCAGGTGGGCTCGCCCACGGCCAACGCTTACATGGACACGGGCCTGACCGCATCGACGCCGTACAGCTACACGGTGTCGGCATTCGATGCCGCCGGCAACCAGTCCGGCGCCAGCGCCGCACTGGGCGTGACCACCAAGGCGCCCGACACGCAGGCGCCGACCGCGCCGGGTCAGCCCACCGCGTCGAACCTCACACCGCAGGGCGCGGTGCTGACGTGGACCGCCGCCACCGACAACTATGGCGTCACCAGCTACCTGGTGCTGCGCAACGGCGTCCAGGTCGGGACCGCGGCCAGCCTCAGTTACTCGGACTATGGCCTGACACCGTCGACCACCTACAGCTACACCATCCGGGCCCAGGATGCGGCCGGCAACGCGGGCCCCGCCTCTCCTGCCCGCTCCGTCACCACACCGGCCGGCAATCTCGCCACCGTGTATTACCGCCTGCCGTCCGGCTGGAACAGCGCCAACATCCACTATTCGCCAACCGGCGGTACCTGGACCACGGTGCCCGGCGTGGCCATGACGGCGGCATGCACGGGCTGGGTGTCGTACACGGCCAACCTGTCCACCGCGTCGGCCATGCAGGCAGTGTTCAACAATGGCGCCGGCACGTGGGATAACAATGGCGGCAAGAACTACACGATGGGCACCGGCCTGTCGCGCGTGGAAAACGGCGCCGTCAGCACCGGTGCCAACCCGTGCGTGGTTGACACCACGGCGCCGACCGTCCCCACCGGGCTGACGGCCAGCAATGTCAGCGCCACCGGCGCCACCGTGTCGTGGAGCGCGGCAACCGACAACGTGGGCGTCACCGGCTATTACGTCCAGCGCAACGGCGCGCTGATCGGCACCGCCACCGGCACCAGCTATACCGACAGCACGGCAGCGCCAGCCACCACCTACAGCTACACGGTGCAAGCGTTTGACGCGGCGGGCAATGCCTCGGCAGCCAGCAGCGCACTGCCGGTGACGACGCTTGCCGCCAGTGGCTGCCAGGTGAGTTTCACGATTGCCAATGCCAATACGGTGGTGGGCCAGAACCTGTACGTGGTCGGTAACAACGTCAAGCTGGGTAACTGGACGCCGGCCAGCGGCTTTGCGCTGGCGATCCAGGGCAGCGGCGCCAACGTGCCCTGGACCGGGACAGTCAACCTGCCGGCCGGGACGTCGTTCCAGTACAAGTACGTGAAGTGGAATGGCAGCACGGCGGCATGGGAAAGCAACCAGGCAACGGCGTCGGGCAACCGCGAGTTCGCCACCCCGGCAACGTGCAGCGGCACGCTGCCGCGCGCGGACGGCAACTTCAAGTTCTGATGAAGTGAAGTGATGTGATGTAGCCCGGGCCACGGCAACGCGGCCCGGGCTACACGCTTAACGCTTATGCTTAATGCAGGAGTTCACCCTTCGCCGAGGCGTAGCCCGCGGAAACCAGGCGGTCGCGCATCATGGAACGGGCGCGGTGCAGCCGGCTTTTCACGGCCGGCACCGTGATCTTCAACAGTTCAGCCACTTCCGGCGCGGTCAATTCATCGACATCGCGCAAGATCAGCACTTCCCTGTAATCGGCCGGCAAGGCCGCCAGCGCACATGCCAGGTCGCGCCGCAGCGCCTGCGGCACCGGGGCTTGCTGCAAGTTGTCCGCCATGACGTCGGTCAATTCCTCGGTCTTGCGCTGGATACGCAGCAGCCGATAACACTCGCGCTCGATAATCCTGAACATCCAGCCCGCCAGGGCGGAAATCATGCGCAGCGATCCGATATTGCGCTGCAAATTCCACAGTGCGACCTGCACCGCGTCATCGGCATCTTCGCTGCTGGCGCAAGAGCGCCGCGCAAAACGGCGCAAGTCGGGCTGCGACAAGGTCAACAGCTTCTCAATGGCGGAGGGATCGCCCTTGCAGGCGGCCTCGACGAGTTGTCCTTCGTACTGGATCATGATGTGAAGTCCGAGCAATGTATTAAAACTTTGATCAATTGCAACATTTCTGAGTTAGAAATTATACAATTTTGCTACGACATCGATGTCCCGCCGCCCCCGCGCCGGTTACGCCGCCCTGGCGTCGCCGGGCTCCAGACCCGGCTTCTCCAGTCCCCGCTTGGCGATATGGGCCGCGACGTGGGCCGCGTCGTCGCCCACACCGCTGAGCAAACCTGACTTTTGTTTGTGAAGCCACGGCAGGCCGACGAAGTACAAGCCTGGGTAGGCCGTCACACCGCGCTGCTGCATGGGGTAGCCATCGGCGTCCAGGACCGGCAATTTCACCATGCTGAAGTCAAACGCATAGCCTGCCGCCCAGATCACCGTGGTAATGCCGGCCTCGCGCAAGTCGAGTTCGTCGCGCAAGCGCACCGCATAGCCATCCTTCAATTGCGGCAAGGCCTGCGGCGGAATGTCCAGCTGGTTGGCCGCGATATAGGCATCGATCATGCCGGTGAACTGCGCTTCGAACGCATCCGCCTTGGCCAGGTTGACGTGCAGGTCGGGCGCCAGCCGAATGCGGCCATTGGCGGCATCGGTCAGCCTTCCCAGCAACATCATGCCGTCGCGCGCAAACTGGTGCAGGTTGAGATTGCCGCCACCGGATTTGCCCACCACATGCGGATTGGCGGCAAACTTCGCCGCCGGCGATGGCAAGCGCTCCACCGTGCGCTCCGACAGGCCCAGCACGTCGAGCCATTCGGAACAGTCCTTGCCCCGGTAGTGGCGCGGCGCGCGTCCGGCGCTGCCCACGCACAGGTACACGCTGCGGCCACTGGCGCGCAATTCTTCGGCAATCTGGGCGCCGGATTGCGAACTCCCCACCACCAGCACCGCGCCGGGCGGCAGCACCGCCGGATTGCGGTAGCCGCTCGAATGCAGTTGCAGTACATCGGACGGCAGGCGCTGCGCCACCGCGTGGCGTGCAGGCCGCTGGAACAGGCCGGTGGCCACCACCACATTGTCCGCCTCGAAATGCCCATCCGCCGTCTCGACCGTATAGGCTTGCGTCTGCGTCTGTTTCTGCATCCGGGCATGGCGCCGCACCGAGGTCACCCGCATGCCATATTGCACCGGCATGCCGGCGGCATAGCGTTCCAGCCGCTGCACCACTTCGTCGCGGCCCATAAACTCTTCCGGCGCCGGCCCTTGATACTCGGCGCCCGGCAGGCGGAACGCCCAGTTCGGCGTGACCAGCGTGAAGGAATCCCAGCGGCCATGGCGCCAGCTGCTGGCGGCCTGGCCCGCCTGTTCCAGCACCAGGTGCGCGCAGCCCTGCTGTGTGAGGTGGTGGCTGGTGGCGAGGCCGGCCTGGCCGGCGCCGATGATGATGGTGTCGATTTTTTTAAGCATGCTGATAATCCAAACTCATAGTCTAAATGTGCGAAATCATTGTCCAAAGCGCTCGCTGGCGATGCGCCGTAACACCGGCTCGCCCATGATGCTGAAATGGTCTTCGTCCAGCAGGACGTTGGCGCCGCTGACCGCCACGCCGGCAGCCCGGGCCGCGGCGTCAAATGGCGCGAGGAAAGGAAACGCCGTGCAGCGCGCCGCGCGGTACTGATGGACCGGCGCGCGCACCGCGCCCGGGCGGTGCCGGATCAGCGCATTGAAGTTCGATGCGTATTCCTCCAGCAGCGCGGCAAACTGGCCCGGCGTGAAGTGGCCGGCCACGGAACCAGCGTCGCGCAGCAAATCCAGCGCCAGCCCGATGCGCTGCGGCGCGGGACGCTCCGCCAGCGTATCGAAAGCGGCCGGCAGCGCGGCGCCGTGCAGGAAGTCGCCGACAAAATTCTTCAGCAACGCAAACTCTTCCAGGCGGTCCGACGGTCCCGCATCCGGTTTGCCGCACCAGCTGTCGATCATGGTGACCGATGTCACCTCCATGCCATCGGCTTCCAGCCGGTGCGCGATTTCGTGCGCCAGCACGCCGCCCATCGACCAGCCCATCAAATGCAGCCCATGAGCCGCGCCGCCCCGCTGTTCCAGCAGTTGCCGCAGCGCCGCGACATACGCCGCGCCCAGCACGGGCACGCTGCGCGTGGCGCCATCACCAGGCGATTGCAGGCCAACCACTTCCATCCCCGCCGGCGCCAGTTCCGCCAGTTCGCGGTAGCACAGCACGTTGCCGCCGACCGGATGCACCAGCACCAGCAAGTCGCTGTGGCCAACACTGCCGGCGCGGATCGGCGCCAGCGGCGCGCGCGCCCGGGCCACCTCGCCGCTCTCGGCCAGCAGGCGCGCCTGCGCGGCGATGGTGCCGTGGCGCAGCAGCGACGCCAGCGGCAATTGCTTGCCGAATGCCGCCGTGATGGCGTTCAGCAGGCGTACCGCCAGCAGCGACGTCCCACCCATCTGGAAAAATTCATCTTCCACGCCGATCTCGGCGCCCTGCAGCAGTTCGCGCCAGATCGCCGCCAGGTGCATTTCCACCGCATTGCGCGGCGCGGTTTTCACCACTTCGGACTGGCCGAGCGCCTGCGCCAGCGCCAGCAACTGTTTGCGGTCCACTTTGCCATTGGCGGTCACGGGAATTTGCCCGGCCCGCTCGATCAGCGCCGGCACCATATAGGGCGGCAAGACCGCCTGCAGCCTGGCGCGCACGGCGGCCGCGTCGCATTGTGCGCTGGCGGCGGTGAAGAATGCGACGAGTTGGCGCTCCTGTCCCACGGTGCGCACCACGACGGCGCCACCGCGCACACCGGGACAACGCTCCAGCGCCGCCTCGATTTCGCCCAGCTCGATGCGGTAGCCGCGGATCTTGACCTGGGTATCGCTGCGGCCCAGGAATTCAATGTGGCCGGAAGCGTGGTAGCGCCCCATGTCGCCGGTGCGGTACAGGCGCTGCCCGCTGCGCGGACAAAAGACAAAGCTGGCGGCGGTCCGCTCGGGGTCGTTGTAATAGCCTTGCGCCAGCCCGGTCCCGCCAATGAACAATTCACCCGCGCACCAGGTCGGCACCGGCTGCAGCGCGCCATCGAGCACATGGAATTCCTGGTTGCTCAGGGGCCAGCCATAAGGGATGCTTTTCCATGCCGGGTCCACTTCACCCACCACGAAATAATTGGACCAGATCGCGGCCTCGGTGGCGCCGCCCAGGCTCACCAGCATGGCGGCCGGCACCTGCGCCGCCAGCCGGCCCGGCAGCGACACCGGGATCCAGTCGCCGCTCAGCATCACCAGGCGCAGCGACGCCAGTTGTTGCGCCGCCCCGGCACCGCAATATTCGAGCTGCATCTCCAGCAGGGCCGGCACGGTGTTCCACACCGTGACGCCGTGCTCGCGCACCAGCGCGGCCCAGCGTTCCGGATCCGGCGTCGCACTGTGTTCCGGCAGCACCAGTGCCGCGCCGCCGGCCAGCGTACCGAAGATGTCGTACACCGACAGGTCGAAATTAAAGGCGGAGATACCGATCACGCGGTCGTCCGCGCGCATACCGAAGCGCTCCATCACGTCTTGCACGGTATTGACGGCGGCGCGGTGGGTAATCGCCACGCCTTTGGGATTGCCGGTCGAGCCGGACGTGAAAATCACATAAGCCAGGTCATCTTCCGTCGCCAGCGGTTCCAGCACGGCGGCTTCGCCCACCGGGCCGTCGGGCAAGGCGTCTTCCAGCGCCATGGCTGTCACACCGGGCGGCAATTCCAGCCCGGCCAGCAAATCGCGTTCAGCCAGCAGCACTTTGACGCCAGGTTGGCCCGCCAGGTAGTGCTGGCGCGCCGGCGGCAAGTCGCTGGCCACCGGCAGGTAGGCGCCGCCCGACTGCGCCACCCCCATCGCGGCCGCCACCTGGCGCCAGCCGCGCCGCGCCAGGATCGCCACCAGGTCGTTGCGGCCGACACCGGCCGCGCGCAGGCGGGCCGCCAGCCGAGCGGTCAGCGCCCGCAGCTCACCGTAGCTGAGCGTGCGCGCCGCCGACAGGATGGCCGTGCGCGCCGGCGCCGCCATTGCTGCCGCATCGAAGAAGCTGTGCAAGGTGCCGCGCGGCAGCGCGGCGGCGGTCTCGTTGGCCGCCTGCCGGGCCGCCAGCAGGCGCTGTGGCAGCACCGGTTGCAACGGCGCCGCGTCCAGCGCCGCGTCGGGACAATTGAGCACGCTGCGCACATGCGCTTCGTACACCGCAAACATGTGGTCGATCACGCCCGGCAAGAACACGCCCTGCGCGCTGTCCCAGTTCAACACCAGGTTCCCTTCATCGAGGTAGACCTGGTGGTCCAGCCACACTTGCGGCGTATGCAACGCGCCGTCTTGCACGGTCCAGCCCAGGTCGCGATGGGTGGCGGCAGGCGTGGCCCGGTCCTGGCCCAGCGTGCTGGCAAACACCACCGGCATGGCCGGCAAACCATTGCCGCCGCGTTTCAGGCGGCGGATCACTTGCACACCCGCCACCTGGCTGTGCGCGAGGTCGCGGTACAGTTGCCGTTGCAAGGCCAGTGCCCGTGCGCGGAACGATCCCGGCTGCTCCACCAATTCGAGCAAGAGTGTGCTGCTGAAGTTGCCCAGTTCATCGCGCAACTCCGGCGCGGATTCGGGCCGCTGCGACACCAGCATGTTCAGCGTGAAGTTGCGGTTGCGCGACCAGATCCGCAACACGTCGGCATACAGGGTGCACAGCAAGGCATTGACCGTCACGCCAAGGCGGCGCCCTTGCGCCTGCAACTGTTCGAATTGCTGTGCATCGAGGCGCAACTGGCGGCGGACAAAGCGCAACCGGTGCGGAATCGCTTCATGGTCCACCAGCGGCAATTCCGGCGCGGCCGGCAAAGTCTCCAGCCGCTGTTCCCAATACGCCAGGCTGGCGCGATAGGCCAACTGCTGATGCGCCGCCAGCTGTTGCTCAACAAAAAAGCGATGGCTCAATCCCGGCAGGCGGTCGGCGCCGCGCCCCAGGTAGTGGGCCGCCAGCTCATTGATGAATTGCACAATCGACTGGCCATCGAGTGCAATCAGCCGGAACAGGAAATGGATGTGGTAGCCCTGCGGCAATTGGTCGACGAAGCAAATCACCGGCGCGGCCACACCGAGCGGCGCCAGCAGCTGGTCCAGGTTGCGCTTGCGCTCCGCCACCAGGCGGACGCGCTCGGTCGCGGACAGGCTGCGCAAGTCGTTGACGTGCACCGCAATGGGGACGCCCCGGTCGCACACGTGCTGTGTCCCGTCCGGCAGCACGCTGGTGCGCAGCGCGGGGTGGGCGCGGACCAGCGCATCCAGCGCAGCCCTCAATTGCGCCAGGTCCAGTTCCGGTGTGCTGAACGCACGGTATAAATAGGCTGGCGTATGCAGCCGGTAAGCGGGCTGCTCACCGATCCAATAGGCTTCCTGGATATCGGTGAGGGGATACGGCGCATGCTCCAGCGCGATGTCGGCGGCGACGCTGTGCGGCGCCGGCCGCGGCATGCTGCGATGCAGGTCCAGGTCATTGGAATCTGCGGTTTCTTCGGTATTACGCACAATGGCTCCTGATAGGGTTTCGTTGGGTCCGGGGATCACAGGGGCTGCGCCAGGGAATCCGTGGCGCCTGGATGCGCATGGCCGCCCTGCTGCCCCGCCAGGAATGCCGCCACCAGGGCAATGCTGGGGTAGTGCTCGAAGATCGTATGGGCTTGCAGCGCCACGCCGAACTGGTCACTGACGCTGCGCGCAAACGACAGCAGCACAATGGAATCGCAACCCAGTTCGATCAGCGAACTGGTGTGGTCGATCTGCTCCACCGGTACGTGCAGCAGGCGCGACATGATGGCGGCCAGGCGGCCTGCCACGGTCTGATCCACGGCCTGGTCCGGCGTTGGCGCCGGTGCGACCGGGGCAGCGGCGGCGGCTGGTTCGGCTTCCTGGGCGGCGCGCATCGCCTGCACGCGCTGCTTGAACCAGTGGTGGCGGCGGGTAAAGGCATACGGCGGCAACGACGCCAGTTGGCGGTCTCCCTGGGCGAACAGCGGCGTCCAGTCCACCTCGCAACCGCCCTCGAACGCTTGCGCCAGGCTGTCGAGCCAGGCGCGCCAGTCGTCGCCGTTATGGCGCAGGGTCGGGGCCCAGCGCGGCCCCCGGTCGTCCAGGTGCGCCTGGCCGATATTGCACAGGACCGGCTTACTGCCGATTTCGATGGCCAGCGTGACGCCGGCGGCGGCCAGGGTGTCGAGCGAATCCGAGAACCGCACCGGCTCGCGCAAGTGGCGCAACAGGTAGGCGGCGCCAGGCGCTTCGCCCGCCGGCCACAGCTCGCCGGTCACGTTGGAAATCAAGTCCAGCACCGGCGCCGCATAGCGGCAAGCCTGCGCGGCTTCGGCAAACGCCGGCAGCATCGGCTCGATCAGCGCGGAGTGATAAGCGCGCTCCACCGCCAGCTTGCGGAATTCAGCCAGCCCGTGTTCCGTCAGGTAATCGCTGAATTGCGCAATGGCGGCGGGCGTGCCCGCCACCACGCAATGGTGCTGGCCATTGATGGCGGCCAGGTCGACTTGCGCACCGGTGGCGGCAATCGATTCCTGCACCAGCGCTTCATCGGCAAACACCGCCAGCATCGCGCCTTGCAAGGCGTGCTTTTGCGTCAGCGCGCCACGCGCCGCCACCAGCGCCAGCGCATCGTCGAGCGTCAGCGCACCGGCGCCGACCATGGCGGCGTATTCGCCCAGGCTGTGCCCCATCACCACGTGGGGGCGGACACCGAACTGCAGCAGCGCGCTGGTCAGCGCGTATTGCAGGGCAAATTGCAGCGGCTGCGCCATGCCCGGCTGCGCTAGCTGCGCGGCATCGGATTCGCCATACAGCAATGCGCTGACGCGCTGGCCCAGCAGCGGCTGCAGCACCGCGTCGCACTGGTCGAGCGCGGTGCGGAACGCCGGCACTTGCCGGTACAGGTCGCGGCCCGCCCCTTTCAGCGGAATGCCCTGGCCCGTGAAGACAAAGGCGATTTTCGGCGCGGCGGCGCTACGCGTCGCATCCGTCCCGGACGGACTGGCGGCAAACGCTTGCAGGCGGGCCGCCAGCAGCGCCGGGGTATCGGCCACCACGGCAAAGCGCGATGCTTGCGCGGTGCGGCGGCAGGCGCTGGTGTACAGGGCTTGCCGCCATGGTCCGGCCGGCAGCTTGTCGAGGTGGCGGACGTAATGCGCCGCCAGGCGGCGCAGGCTGGCGGGATCGCGCGCACTGAGCACCAGCGGCAAGGCGCCCTCGCCGGCCGCCGCCGCACTGTGCTGCGGCGGCGCCTGCGGCACGTCGCCCACGATCACATTGGCATTGGTGCCGGAAAAGCCGAAGGCGCTGACGCTGGCGCAGCGCCGCACGCCGGGCTGGCGTTTCCACGGCTGCGCATCGCGTGCGATGGCCAGCGTGTTGCCCAGGTCGATGATGGGATTGAGCGTCTCGAAATTCGGCTGGCCCGGAATGCGTTCGTGGTGCAGCGACAGCAGCACCTTGATCAGGCCGGCCATGCCGGCCGCCGCTTCCAGGTGGCCGATGTTGGCTTTCACGGAACCCAGGTAGCACGGCGTGGCGCGTTCGCCCATGACGCGGCGCCAGCTGTTGCACTCGATCGGATCGCCCAGCGGCGTCCCGGTGCCATGCGCCTCGATATAGCCCAGCTCCGCCGGCGCCACACCGGCCCTGGCCAGCGATGACGCCAGCAGCGCCTGCTGCGCCTGGCCATTGGGCGCGGTCAGGCCGTTGCTGCGGCCATCCTGGTTCATGGCCGTGCCCAGCAAGGCGCCATAAATGCGGTCGCCGTCGCGCACCGCGTCGGCATGGCGTTTCAGCACCACCATGCCGCATCCCTCGGCGCGCACATAGCCATTGGCTGCCGCATCGAAAGTCTTGATGCGGGCATCCGGGGCCAGCATGCCGGCCTGGATCAGCGCGCTGTCCCACTCGCTCGCCAGCAGCAAGTTCACGCCACCGGCCAGCGCCAGGCTGCATTCGCCGCTGCGCAGGCTGCGGTACGCCAGGTGCAGCGCACTGAGCGCCGACGAACAGGCGGTGTCGACCACAAAGCTGGGGCCGCGCAAATCGAGCTGGTATGCGATGCGGTTGGCGATCACCGCCAGCACCGAACCCTGGCCGCTGTATGCATCGAGCTCGCCCTCGCACAGTTGCAGGGCGCCATAGTCAAAGGCCGATGCGCCGATGAACACGCCGGTGTCGCTGCCGGCCAGGGTCGCCGGTTTGATGCCGGCGTCTTCCAGCGCGTGCCAGCCCGTTTCCAGCGTAATGCGCTGCTGCGGATCGAGGCAGGCGGCTTCGCGCGGCGAGATGGTGAAGAAGTCGTTATCGAAGCAGCCCACGTCGTCAATAAAGCCGCCGGCCCGCGCCGGGCCGTGCGTGGTGGTGCGGATCGTCGTCGCGCAGCGTCCTTCGGACAACAGCGACCAGAATGCCTGCGCATCCGGCGCGCCGGGGAAGCGGCAAGCCAGGCCGACCACCACCACGGCATCGTCGTCGAGCGGCTTGACTGCCACTTGCGGCGCGCGCTGCGCCATGTCTTGCAGCATATGCCGCGCCAGTTGCCGGATGCTGGGGAAGTCGTACACGGCGGTCGGCGCCAGTACCGTATTGAAGCGCTTGCCGCACTCCCCGGTCAGGCGGATGGCGTCCAGCGAGCCGAGGCCATATTCCGAGAACGGACGCGTGACATCGACCGCACTGGCAGGCAACGCCGCCACCTGCGCCACCTGTTCGCGCAGGTAGGTTTCGATGGTCTCTTGCTCCGGCGGCACCGGTTGCCCTGCCCGCACCGGTTGCACCGGCTGCACCGGCTGTATTGGCTGAACGGCCTGCATTGGCTGCGTTGGCTGAACAGCCTGCATTGCCTGCATTGCCTGCATTGCCTGCGCTGATTGCACCGGTTGCGCAGGCTGCAGCGGCGGCACCGGCGTCCCTGCGGCTGCGGGCGCCGCAGCGGCCAGGCGCGCCAGTTCGCTGTTGCGGTCCCATTGCGCCAGCACTTGCAGCTGGCCTTCGAGGTACGCGGCCTTGGCCGCCGAACGCTGGATCTTGCCGCTCGACGTTTTGCTGGTGGTGCCGGGACGGATCAGGATCATGGCTTCCACCGGCAAGTCATGGGTGGCCGCCACCGTGCGGCGCAAGGCATCGAGCATCTCGCCGTAAGTCCACTGGCTGTGATGGCGCAGCAACTCCTGCACCACCACGATCCGCTCTTCATGGTTGCGCTCGACCGCGAACGCCGCGCAGCAACTGTGCTTGAACGCGGGATGCGCGCGTTCGGCCGCCCATTCGATATCTTGCGGATAGTAATTTTCACCACGGATGATGATCAAATCCTTGACGCGCCCGGCAATGAACAATTCACCCTGGTCCATGAAGCCCAGGTCGCCCGTGCGCATGTACGCCGGGCCATCCGGCGTATCGGCCAGGACCGCGCCAAAGGTGCGCACGGTTTCCGCCGGACGCTGCCAGTAGCCGCTGGCCACGCTGTCGCTGCGGGTCCAGATCTCGCCCAGCATGCCGGGGGCGCTCTCCTTGCAAGTGGCCGGATCGACAATCTTCACGTCGGTATCGAGCGCCGGCGGACCACAACTGATCAGTTCCGTCACCATGTCGTCGCCGCGCGCCAGCTGCACCACGTTGCGCTGCATGGCGGCGGTCGACAAGCGCAGCGAACGGATCGGCTGGTCCCAATCCTGCGCCGTCACGCGGCAAGTGGATTCGGCCAGGCCGAAGCCGCCGGTCACGGTGGTGCTGCGCAGTCCATAGCGCAGGAAGCGCGCATTGAAACGTTCAATGGTTTCAATCCGGATCGGCTCGGCGGCATTGAGCGCCATGCGCCAGCTCGACAAATCCAGGCCATCGCACTCCTCGTCCAGGATGCGCGCCGAGCACTGGTCATACACGAAGTTCGGCCCCATGCTGTGGGTGCCACGGAAATCGGAAATCGCGCGCAGCCAGCGCACCGGGCTTTGCACAATCGATGCCGGCGGCATCAGCACGCCGTCGATGCCTTTGTAGAGTGGGAACAGCACGCCGTACAGCAAGCCCAGGTCGTGGAAATGCGGCAGCCACGACACCATGACACTGTGTTCGTCGTGGCCCCAGCCGTGGTCGAAGTGGGCCAGGTTGTGCACGACATTGCGGTGGCTCAGCATCACGCCCTTGGGCATCGCCGTCGAGCCGGACGTGTATTGCAGGAAGGCCAGCGCATCGCCGCGCGGCGCCACCAGCTGGAAGCCGCCATACTGCGCATGCGCGGTGAAGTTATCGAGCGCCAGCCAGGCGATATCGGCGAATTGGGGATAGCGCGCCACGAAGGCGTCCGCCTTGTCGATGGTCTGGCGCACGCCCAGCACCAGCGCCGGCTGGCAATCGCCCAGGATCGCCAGCATGCGCCGTACCTTGTGTTCATCGCCCGCCAGCGGCGCGGGTGCGACCGGCACCGCGATCACGCCGGCCATCATGCAGGCCATGAAGGCTTCGACGAATTCCAGGCCGGGCGGGAACACCAGCATGGCGCGCTGCCCCGCATAGCCCTGTTCGGTCATCCAGCCCGCCAGGCCACGGGCACGCTCCAGCAATTGCGCCTGCGTCATCACGGCGCCCGGTTCATCGCCATTGCGCAGGTAAGTCAGTTTCAGGTCAGAGGGTTGTGGCGCTTCCAGCAATAATTCAATCAACGAATTCATTTTCATTCTTATCACACCTTTTCGTTAGTGCCCGGTAGCGGTGCGCCGGTCCTTGCCCTGCAAGGACCGGCGTGGCATCGGGCGTTACATATGCGTCCCCTGGCAAACCCGGATGCGAGACTGCCGATGAGCTATATGTCGAAGTGCGCGCTAAGTTGCAAAAGGATTCAAATTATTTTATTACTAATTTCTGGCCACCCTGCCAGCCCCCGCCCAGCGCCCGTACCAGTTGCACACTGGCATACAGCGCCTGGGCCCGGCTTTGCAGCAAGCCGCGCTCAATGGCCAGCACACTGCGCTGCGCATCGATGGCGTCGAGATAGCTGGCCACGCCCTTGTCGTAGCGCGCACTGGCGATGCCGGCGGCACGACGCGCCGCCTCCAGCGAGGCTTGCTGGGCCCGCATTTGCAGCTGGCGCGCTTTCATTTCCGTCAGCGCGTCGTCGACTTCGCGCAATGCCACCAGCAAGGTGTTGCGGTGCACCGCCAGCGCTTCGTGGTAACGCGCTTCGGCCAGCGCCAGGTTGGCCTGGTTGCGGCCACCGTCGAAGATCGGCAGGCTTAATGCCAGCGGCCCGATGTTGAACTGGCGTGATCCGCTGCGCGCCAGTTCTTCCAGGCTGCGCGAGGCAAACCCGAAATCGCCGGTCAGGGCAATCACGGGATAGAACGCCGCTTCCGCAACGCCGCGCTGCGCCAGTTGCGCGCGCACCAGGTGCGTGGACGCGGCCAGGTCGGGACGGCGCGCCAGCAAGTCCGCCGGCAAGCCCGGCGCCACGGCGGGCGGCGCGGGCAACATGCGCTGGCGGTTCCAGGACGCGACGGCAAAGTCGCGCAACGGCTTCCCGGTCAAGGTCGCCAATGCGTGTTCCGCCAGCGAACGGCGGCGGCGCGCATCTTCGACATCGGCCTGGGCATTGGCCAGTTCCACGCGCGAGCGCACCACATCGAATTCGCCGATCAGGCCGGCATCGAAGCGCGACGACAGCAATTGCTCGGCCTCGGCGCGGGCATTGCTGGTATTTTCCAGCAGCGCCAGGTCGGCTTCCGCCGCGCGGCATTGCCAGTAATACAGCGCGACGTCGGCGCTGAGCGCCAGCCGCACACCCGCCACGTCCGCTTCCGCCGCGGCCGTGCGCGCCGCGCCCGCCTCCACCGCGCGCGCGCGCCGGCCCCACACATCCCATTCCCACGCAGCGTCGATACCCACCGCATACTTCGAGCCCTGCACGCCGCGCCGTCCCATGGCGATACCGGTCGGCGTGTTTTCCGAGGTTTCGCCATACGAGGCGCCGGCGCCGGCGTTGACCCGCGCCTGGCGCTCGGCATCGAGCGACTGCAATTGCGCGCGCGCCGCCATCAGGCGGGCCGCCGCGATATCGATGCCGGGGTTGTGTTCCAGCGCGCTGGCAATCAGCGCCGACAGATCCGGGTCCTGGTAGGCCTGCCACCAGTCGGCCGGCATGGCTGCGGCGGCCGAGGTGGCAGGTGCGTCATTCTGGTACGCGGCCGGCGCCACCGGCGCGGCGGCGGGAACCGACAAGATGGGTGTGCCGGCGCAACCGGCCAGCAGGCAGGCGCAGCCCGCCATTACGAGGTTTTTTTTAAACATATCCATACTTTCTGTAGTCTTGCTTAGCGTTGCCCTGCAATCACGCGGTCCGCCATCCAGACACCGGCGATCGACAGCAAGAGGGCAATCCCCATCAGGAAGAAGCAATCGTTATAGGCCATCACATACGCTTCGCGCCGCACCAGCTGGTTGACCGCATTGACCGCTTGCACCGAGGCGGTCGCCGCATCGCCATGCACGCCGGTAAAGCTGGCGGTCAGTTGCGCCAGCCGTTCTTGCGTGGCGACGGAAAACACCGACACAGATTCACCGATGCGCGACCAGTGGAATTGCTGGCGCACCGTCAGCAAGGTTGCCAGCAGCGCGGTGCCGATCGCGCCACCAAGATTGCGCGTCATGTTGAACAGACTGGAGGCCGACGACAAGTTGGCCATGTCGATGCCGTTGGTAGCGAAGTTCGACAAGGTCAGGATCACCAGCGGCTGCCCGACCGCGCGGAACACTTGCGACACGATCAGCTGGTCACGCGCGGTGTCCGATCCCATCGAAGAATTGAGGAAGCACGAGATGGCAAACAACACCAGCCCGATGCTGCAGATGATGCGGTTGTCGAAACGCTGCGCGAACTTGGCGGCAAACGGCATCACGATGATTTGAGGCAATCCCATCCACATGATGACTTCGCCGATCTGCGCCGAGTTATAGCCCGGCATTTGCGCCAGGAACAGCGGCAGCAGGAAGGTCGACCCATACAATCCCATGCCGGTGGTGGCCGCCACCATCGACGCCACCAGGAAGTTGCGCCGCCCGAACAGGCGCAAATTGACGAACGGCTTGTCGCGCAGCAGCGCACGCGCAATCCAGCCGGCGATGCCGGCCAGCGCCACCGCGAACAGCAGGCGGATCATGTTCGATTCAAACCAGTCGTGGCTGTTGCCCTCTTCCAGGAACACGATCAGCGCCACCAGCCCGACCGCCATCGAACCGATCGCCAGCCAGTCGGTTTCCCACAGCAGCGACAGGTTCATCTTTTCACGGTCGAGGCCGTAAGCGACACCCAACAGCATCAGGATGCCCGGCACCCAGTTGATATAAAAGATCGACGGCCAGCCATATGCCGCGGTCAGCCAGCCACCCAGCGCGGGACCCGCGGTGGGCGCCAGCGTGGTGGCCAGCATCAGCAGCGCCAGGCCGCCCGCGCGCTTGCTCAGCGGCAGGCGCATCAGGATCAGGGTCATGGCGGTCGGGATCAGCGCGCCGCCGGTAAAACCCTGCATCATGCGGAATACGATCATGCTCGGTAAATTCCAGGCCAGTCCGCACAAGGTGGAAAACACCAGGAACAGCGACATGTTGGCCAGCATGTAAGCGCGGATGCCGAAGGTGCGGGCAAAGAACGCGGTCAGCGGAATCGCGGTGATTTCCGCCGCCAGGTAGGCGGTGGAAATCCACGAACCTTCTTCCTGGGTCGCCGACAGCGTACCGAGGATGTCGCGCAGCGAGGCATTGGTGATCTGGATGTCCAGGATCGCCATGAACACGCCAAGGATGGCGGCCAGGACGGCGACCCAGGTCCGGCCGGGGACCACGTCCGCCGCCGGCGCCACGGCCGGTGCGGGCGCCGGTGGTGGTGGCGGCGGTGGCGTCTTGACCAGTGTTAACGGCGGGGCGGGCTTGTCCGCCAGGGTGGCGCTCATGCTGTTCCCCGTCACTTGGCTGCCACCGCCACCGGCCGTTCAGCCGGACCGCCCTGGCGCAGGTCGATTTCCACGAAAGCCGACATGCCCGGCGTCAGGCGCCCTTCCAGGGTTTTCAAGTCTTTCGGATCGAACACGACCTTGACCGGGACGCGCTGGACGATCTTGGTGAAATTGCCGGTGGCATTGTCCGGCGGCATCAGCGAAAACTGCGCACCCGACGCCGGCGAAAAACTTTCGACATGGCCAATGAAATCCCGGCCGGGGAACGCATCGATCCGGATGGTCGCCTTCTGGCCACGGAACAGTGGCGCAATCTGGGTTTCCTTGAAGTTGGCTGTCACCCAGCCGCCTTCCTGCACGATGCTCAGCAATTGCTGGCCCGACTGCACGCGGATGCCCACTTCCAGGCTCTTGCGGCCGATGCGCCCTGACACCGGCGCCACGATGGTGTGATAGCTGAGCTGCAATGTCGCATCGTCCAGCTGGGTGGCCAGCACATTTTTTTGCGCCAGCAGCGCGCTGCGCGAATGTTGGCTGACATCGATCTTCGACTCGGCCGCGTGCACTTGCTGGGACAAGGCTTTGACGTCGGCCGCGGCGCTGTCGCGCGCCGCCACTGCCGCATCCAGTTCGGTTTTGGCGATGGCTTTCATCTGGCTGTTGTACAGCGAACTGTAACGGTCCGCATCGGTGCTGGCGCGCTTGAGCTGGGTCTGCGAACGCAGCAGTTGCGCGCTGACGGCCTGTGCTTCGGCACGGGCCTGTTCGATTTGTGCTTCGCCCTGCTTGGCCTGGGCATCGATTTGCGCCAGTTGCGCCTTGATCTGCGCCACCCGCACTTGCTGGTCTGCGTGGTCCAGTTCAGCCAACACATCGCCTTTGCGCACCACCTGATTATCCGACACCAGCACCTTGGTGATCACGCCGGGTACCCGCGACGAAATCGTGCTGACGTGGCCGGCCAGGTAAGCATTGTCCGTTTCTTCGAAATTGCGCCCGTGCCACCACATGCGCCCTGCCACTGTGGCGCCGCACAGCAGCACCATCAGCAGGATGATTTTTACGCGGCGCGGCTTGCCGGCCGGCGCCGCAGGGGTCGGGGACTTCTCGTTCGACATCTTGATACTCCAATTGTGTGACGAAAGGCAGCGCGGCGCTCATGTGCCGCGCTACCGGAAATAAGCCGCAGCTGAACCCGGGGTCAACCCTGTTCCGGCTTGCGGTTGCGCTTGTTACCGATGGTTTCCACCAGCCCGATCAGCCAGCACATCGGGCAGCCGCGCAGGAAAAGTACCGCGCCCACCAGCAGCGGGATGGCCAGCAACGGCTGGCCGGGACCGAAGTACACGGCCAGCAGGATCAGCGTCAGCGCCGCGGCGCCCTTCAGCAAATGCAGTCCTATCGATCTACTGCAAAACATGGCTCGCTCCTTGGAAAAGTACGTGCAGCTGGCTTATAACTTCCGTCCGACCATCGCGCACATTGGGCAGAAGCCGATAAAACCGGTGCAGGCGGCCATCACGCCGGCCGCCACGGCGGACCATTTCATCCACTCTTGCGGTGCAAACAACAGGCCCACGCAAATCATGCAAAGGCCGATGGCAATGCGAATGGCGCGTTCAATGCCGGGCAGGTTCTTTTGGAAAAACATGGTTGACTCTCCTGGTTGGGGTAAATTGGACAACATGGGTGCAGGGACTTTAGGCCGGGCATCCACATATCAGTACTGCTGATGGTTAAGTGGCCAGGAAAACCGAAAAGGATTCAAAAAAATTTAAAAAAGCAGCTGGCGGGGAAAATGGCGGCGCAATGGCGCAACGGCGTGGGCTGCGAGAGATCCGGATTGATCGTGAAGGAGGGGTGGGGATGGCGGCCGGGATGACCGCCATCGGGACACAACGGGTTAATGGATCCGGATTTTCAGGATATCCGGTCCCGATTCGACGACGTCGAAGGCAGGCGCGGCCATTTGGGGCCGCATTTTGTCATCCGGCCCCGGCATAGCGGCGCTGGCGCGGCCGGCCGGGTCGAACTCCAGCGTTTCCCGCCCGCGCCGGCTGGGCGGGAACGGGAACGTGGCGCGGGGGCGGTAGACCTGGATATCGCCTTCGTCTTCTTCAAACGAATGCGCCCAGGTCCCGGCTCCCATGTTGGCTTGGCGTGTTTCCATCATACGTTCATGGTGACCAGCGATTCCAGTACATTACGCGCTGTGACAGGCGCAATCAATGGCGGCTGGGTATCCGGCGCCGGCAAGCCGCCCGGGGGCTGGTCGCCTTCGCGGAACGACGTGATAACACCGCCCATGTATTCGTAGCCGGTGACGGACGGGCCCCAGGCGGAGCCATTCCACCACTTGTGGTACAGCGCACTGTCGGTGCCTGTCAGGAACACATCGAGGCGGTTCGGTCCCCACGAGACGACGCGCGGCGCCGAGGTGCAAACGCCGCCCATGTATTCGTAGCCGGTCAGCGACGGGCCCCAGGCGGAACCATTCCACCATTTGTGGTACAGCGCGCTGTCGGTGCCGATGACAAACACGTCGAGGCGGTTCGGGCCCCACGCCACCACTTCCGGTTCGCCCACGCAAATGCCGCCCATCCGCTCAAAGCCATCGACCGATGGGCCCCAAGCGGAGCCGTTCCACCACTTGTGGTACAGCGCGCCATCGGTGCCGGTGACGAACACATCGAGGCGGTTCGGTCCCCATGCCACGGCGCGCGGCGCCGACGTGCAAATGCCGCCCAGCCGTTCATAGCCGGTCACGGACGGGCCCCAGGCCGAGCCGTTCCACCATTTGTGATACAGCGCGCGATCGGTGCCGATCACGAAGATGTCCAGGCGGTTTGGTCCCCACGACACGATTTCCGGTTGGCCGATGCAAGTGCCGCCCATGTTTTCATAGCCGGTCAACGACGGCCCCCAGGCCGAACCATTCCACCACTTGTGATACAGCGCGCGGTTACTGCCCAGCACGAAGACATCGAGGCGGTTCGGGCCCCACGACACGACCCGCGGGTCGCCCAGGCAAACGCCGCCCATGTTTTCATAGCCGGTGACCGACGGGCCCCAGGCGGAGCCGTTCCACCACTTGTGATACAGCGCGCTGTCGGTGCCGGTGACAAACACATCGAGGCGGTTCGGGCCCCACGCCACCGCTTGCGGCACGCTGGTGCACACGCCGCCCATGTTTTCATAGCCGGTGACCGACGGCCCCCAGGCCGAACCGTTCCACCATTTGTGGTACATCGCGCGGTTGGTGCCCAGCACGAACACGTCGAGCCGGTTCGGACCCCACGCCACCACGGGCTCGGAACTGGGGCGTACCGCCGCACCGGTCCCGAGGCCAATGGTGGCGCGGACACCGTCCAGGCAAGCCTGCATCCGCGCGACTTGGCCGGCGGTGAACATGACCATCGCGCGGTCGTCCACATAGTCCATGTAATTCATATACATGTCGCCGTTCGGGCCATTGCTGCACGACACATGCGGGAAGGTCGGCGCCCCGGTATTGAAGCCCGCCTGGTTCGGGGTGTCGGCCACATTATCGGTGCCGGCGCAGCCGGTGCCATCATCGCCCCAGATATGGTTCAGGTTCAGCCAGTGGCCGATTTCGTGCGTGGTGGTGCGGCCCAGGTTGAATGGGTGGGCTGCGGTGCCGGTGGTGCCGAAGGCCGATTGCAGGCACACCACGCCATCCGTGGCGGCCGGGCCGCCAGGGAATTGCGCATACCCCAACAGGCCGCCGCCCAGCTGGCACACCCAGATATTGAGGAAGCGGTCCGATGGCCAGGCATTCAGGCCGCCGCTGGCGGTGGATTTCACAGCGTCATTGTCGGAGAACGATGCCACCGTGGTCTGGCGGCGTTCAATGCCGGTGGTGGGGGCGCCATTGTGGTCGGTGGTGGCCAGGAAGAATTCAATGCGGGAATCGGTCGCCAGTGGCAGGAATGGCGCTGGCGTGATGCTGACGTCCGGGTTGGTGCGGCGGAAGTCACGGTTCAGCACATCGATCTGGCTGGTAATCTGCGCGTCGGAAATGTTTTGCGCGGTGGTATTCCACACCACGTGCACGACGACGGGAATGCGCGTAACGCCGGTGCGCTGGCTCGATTGTTCACCGCTTTCATAGCGCTGCGCGTGGATTTCAATTTCATCGCGGGCGCGCGCATAGTCCGGATTGGTCGACAGCAGGCGCCGGTGCACGTCCATGGTGGCGCAGCGCCGCACTTGCGGCAGGTTTTCGCCGCCGTAGCCACTGGGGCCGCCATAACCGCCATCACCGCCGCCCGAACCACCGGAGCCGCCTGAGCCACCCGGACCGCCCATGCCACCGGAGCCGCCAAAGCCGCCCCCGCCATTCATGTCGCCGCCGGGCATGCCGTCATCGCGGCCGCTGCTTTTCTCACTCATGCCGCCCGATGGCATGCCATCTTGCGGTCCACGCTTCGATACACCGGGCATGCCTCGGTCGTTGGGATCGGCCCAGCCCAGCGACCCCTCGCCGGCCATTTGCTGGGAAACGCTGGTGTTTTCGCCCTGGTAACCAGTACCGGTATCGCTGCAGCCGCAGCCTTCTGCTGTCGGTGCAGCCGCCCCTTTCTGCTGTTTCGCTCGCATGTTATCTCCCTGTCTCTGGATTGAGCGCATGTGCGGCGCACACGCGTCTCGTACGACTAAGACAAAGATAGTGCGAGAAGTTCGATGAAATCTAACAAATTCTCACATATTGACAAATTAATATTTACCTGCTGAGCAGAAGGCGATAGTTAAATTGGAATAACCGATTTCCAGCAGGATTTTATTTATTCCAGCTCACAAGATTCAGAAAAGCAAAAAACCCCGCCAGAATCAACTGACGGGGTTTTTCTATATAACTAGCCTGACGATAACCTACTTTCACACTGGT
>NZ_JBXAQJ010000026.1:0-19808 GCF_058807115.1 Pseudoduganella sp. GW821-FHT12E03
TTTTGTTCGTCAGCAGCAGAGAAGCGAGATTATCTAGTGTTTCGTGATTCTCGTCAACCCCTTGATTCGCTTCGCTGCTTCGTTTCAAACCGTCGCAGCGCTGCGGGGACAGAACTATAGCAAAGCAGCACTGCAGCTGGCAAGGGGGCTTTTAATTGAATTATTTACAAGCCGCCATCAGTTGGATAACATCCACTTGTCAAATAAACAAACCCCACCTGGAGAACTGAGCCGGTGAAACTGGTCCGAAATTGCAGCCTGGTTCGCAGGCAAACACGCGCGGTAATTCACTGTGAAATCGAATTATGCGCAGCGGACGGCATTCCAGAGCGCTACATCGTCAATCTCCGCCAAGGCCGTATTGGTGAATGGCGTGAAAGTACCCGCACACCGCAACCGGTCGACTTGCCCACGGCGGAATCACTGTACACACAGGCATTGGCCGACCGCTCTGCCCAGGGGTTTGTAAACCGGGATGCCGACACTTCCTCTCCGCAGTCCATTGCCGCCATCGCGTCCCCGAGAGCGGCGGCCGCCGATTCCCAATCCGCTTTCGCCGCCGCCCCATTCCTGCTCCAGCGCTTGCAACCAGTCAGCTGGAAACAGCTAACGCAGCGCCAGCGCAGCCGCACCATCTGGCGCATCGGCGAATTGCGATTGCGCACAGCGGTCCCCGCGCTGGTTGACTTGATCCAGCGGGCCGACGCCATGCAGGATTACTGCCTGGCCTGGACGATCGGCCGCTGCGGCGACCGGGGCGCCCTGATCGCCATGCAGGAGTTGCGCGCACGCAGCCCGCACGATGCGGTAAGGCGCATGGCCCATCAAGCATGGCTGATGCTGGCGGACGATACCGCGTTGGCCGGCCATGCCGATGCGCTGATCGCCGCCTGGCCGGAAACCGTGCGCGTAGCCTGGGCTGATCAAAATGAAAGCGCCCTGCTGGCAATGGCGGCAGGCGACGATGAATGGCTCGTGCTGCAAAAGTCCGACTGGCTGGAACAGCTTTACCAAGTCAGCCTGGTCCAGCCGCTGGCGCGCCGCATACTGCTCACTCACATGCGGGCCATGCGCCTGCGCCCCGGTACATTCCGCGCCGTGCGCCGCATTTACAAGGCGGCTGAAATGCATTCGGATGGCGAGCTTTTCGGCTTGCTGCACCGCCGCTTTGAACTGTCGCCGCATACCACGTCGGACCGCATGGTCAGCGTGCGCCGCACCTGGGTACCCTATGCGCAAGCAGCCGCGCTCCCCGACAGCGCCGTCGCCTACAGCAGCCGCACGCGCGACTACCTGCGCCGGCGCGGCTGGCGCATGCTGCGACGGATGGCGGAAGACGGCGACCCTGCCTACATCACAATGGCGCTGGGAGCGCTCGACGCCATGGATGACAGCGACGCGGGCGAACCATCCACGCGGAACGGGCGCGCCTATGACCCCTATAGCCGCTGGCTGCTGTTCAACCGCATGCTGCGTGCGAGGGGGCCGTGGTGCAGCAACCGCCTCGGCACCAGTTGGTATCAGCAGCGCACCATCCTGCCTGACGGCCAGCGCCATGAAGCCTATCCCGAACTGTGGGACGCCCATCCGGATGCCCTGCATTACCTGATGCGGCAAAGCCGCTGCAGCGGCGTGCACGAATTTGCCGCCCGCGCACTGCTTGATAATACGGCCTACTGCGCCCAGTTGCCCATGCCGGCGCTGCGCGAATTGCTGTCCAGCCCTTACGCGGCAACCGCGCGCTTTGCCTTCCTGGCAGCGCGGCGCCGGTTTGAACCCGGCGTGCCGCCCAGCGAGTGGCTGCTGCTGTTCATCCAGTCAGCGCTGAAAGAGGCGGTCGACTATGTGCTCGACCTGATCACCAACGATCCGGGCCATTTCGCGGAGGATGCGCTGCTGGCGGCCGCCATCGCGTGTTGTTCCCTGCCCGCCGCACGGCGCCATGCACGCATGCTGTGCCAGTGCGCGCTGCCATTTCCCGGCACGCCGGAAAAAACCGTGTGGCACATCATTGACTGGCTGGCCAATTGCGGAGACCTCGATGACGCGGAACAGCAGGTTCCCGCCATTTGCGCCGACCTCGCATGGCTGCTGGAGAACCCGCTGCACGCCGCCGCTGCCAACGCACCCTATGACGACTTGCTGCCGCTGTTGTCGCACCGCCTTGCGGCGGTCCGCGCACTGGCTTGCCAGTGGCTGCCACTGCATACGGCGCCCATCGCCATGCTACCCGGCCCGGTATTGGCCGCGCTGCTGCGCGATCCCGATGCCGCGGTGCGCGCCCAGGCGGTAACGCTGTTCGGTATGCTGCCGGACCACGTCCTGAGTGCGCAAGCCAATCTGGCAGGCGTGTTTGCCACCAGTCCCGATGCCAGCGTACGGCGCGCCGTCGATGTCATGGTCCAGCGCATCGCGCCGGCCGATGCCGCGTTCCGCGATGCGCTACTGGCCGTTCTGCTCGACAGCCTGTTCCGTACCGAGAGCGGCGACGGCGCCCATGCCGATGCGCTGGCGTGGATTGGCGGCCCGCTGCGGGCCGCGCCGGAACTGGCCGATCCCGCGCTGATTCAACGCCTGCTGGCGGCGCGCGGCAAAGGCGCCCAGCAACTGGGGGCGCTGCTGTTGCCGCACTTTGATGCGCGGCGATTTGGAGTTCCCGCATGGGCATCCTTTGGTCGCAATCCTGTCGCCAGCGTACGGCAATGGGCCTATGCCGCATTCCGTGCCCACCCGGATCTTGCGCGCGTCCACCTGGAAGATGCGCTGCGCCTGTTCGACAGCCGTTTCGACGACACACGCGAGTTCGCCGCCACCTATTTCGCTGACATTTGCGGCAGTGGCGACTGGACACCGCTGCTGCTGGTCAGCCTGTGCGACCATCCGGAGCCGGTGGCCCAGCGCTTCGGCCGCGCCATGATTACCGCGCATTTCGATGTGGCCGACATCACCGACACCATGGCAAAACTGAGCCAGCACCCATCGGCCAACATGCAACTGTTTGTCAGCAACTGGCTGGAAAGCGCGAGCGCGGGCGACGTGGGCAAATTGCAGCGGCTTGAGCCCTATTTCCTGTCCGTGCTGTCGCAAGTCAACCGGGGCCGGATCGTCAAGGGCCGCGTGCAAGCCTTCCTGCGCGAGCAGGCCGCACTGTCGGAAGACATCGCCGCCTTCGTCGCGCGCCTGTTTGCACGCCAGGTCGTGACCGTCGCCATCGCCGACAAAGCGCAATACATCGAAGGCTTGCGCATGATCCAGCAGCGCTACCCTAACCTGCCTGCCGTCATGACCATCCACGCGCCGCGGAAAACATCATGAGATTCCAGTACCGCTATTACGGTGAATCCGCCGTCACCAGCAGCGCATCCTCAACGGATATGCGCTTTGCGCCCGATACCTTGCGCGCTCCCACGCATTTCACCGGAGAGCTGAACCGCCACCTGCCATTCCGCGAAGCGATATCGGCTCTGCACGACGTGGTGGTGGCCGACCAGCGCTACCAGGCGCCGGACAAGAGCGCCTACAAAGCTTGGGCGGCGGAGAACGAAACCATGCAGTTGGCCCAGTTCCAGACCCGGGCCACCGACTTGCGCCTCAAGCTGGCGCCGCTGCAGGATGAATTGCGCGACCTGCGCAGCCGCAAGGAAAGCCTGATGCGCCCGTTCCATGCGGCGCGCCAGAGCTACTTCAATTACCTGTACCAGGCCAACCGCGAATTGTGGGTTGTGCTGGACCCGGTCATCACCGTGCATCCGGACCGCATTTTCTTTGAATGTTTCAGCCGCGATGAATCCAGCTACGCATCGCTCAGTTGCAGCCACAATATATTCGACCGCCTCGGCGATTTCGCCTGCGGCACCACCAACATCGATTATTCAGAAAGCCTGTATAGCGAATTCCAAAAAATCCGCGACTATAAAACCACGCGGCTGGCGATCGACCCTTCCGGTTTCCAGGTCAGCACGGCTGGCGACCCTGCCTTCATCGAAGAAAAGATCGATGTGCCGGACAGCTGGGTGCGCGGTTTCCTGCAAGTGAGCAGTGCGATGAATTTGCCGGCGCGCCGTTTCGACCTGCATCCGATGGACATTCACAACCTGTGCCTGCACCTGCGCCGCAAGAAAGAGCGCGCCGGCCCCCGCTCAATCCGCTTCAAGCTGGCGCCGGGACAGCCGGTGCGCATGGTGTTCGAGCCATGGAATGAAGAAGTCATTTGCCGCCGTTCGATTTACCAGGGCGGTGCAATGGATGAAATCCGTGTTTGGGGACGGCGCCGCCTGCTGCTGCTCGAACGCCTGATCCCCGTGGCGCACAGTTTCACCGTGCACTTGATGGGCACCGGGCTGCCCAGTTTCTGGATCGCCAACCTGCCCGACATGCAACTGACGCTGGGCTTGTCCGGCTGGACCGCGAACGACTGGTCACGCGCGGGCCAGTTCGATTTGCTTGCTCCACGCGGCGATGTCGACAGCGCCAGCAAAGCCACCGTGTTCAGTGCACTGGGCAAACGCTGGTTCGCCACGGCGGATGAACTGTCGGCCGACACGGGCTTGTCGCGCACCGTGGTCGAGCGCGTGCTGACGCTGTACACGCAGGCGGGCCGCGTGATCTACGATTTGACACAAGGCGTCTACCGCCTGCGCGAACTGGCGCGCGAGCCGCTGCCGCTGGACACCTTGCGGTTTGCCAGCCCGCAGGAAGAAGATGCCGCAGCATTGCTGGCGCAGCGTGCTTTGCGCCGGGAAGCCGCAGTCGCCACCACGAATGGCGGCATCCTGTTGAGCGGCGTGGCCACGCAGGGACAACGGCACTACCAGGTATCGCTGCGTCTCGATACGGACGAGCGCATCGTCGGCGGCGAATGCCAGTGCAATCACTACACGCAAAACCGCCTGCGCTATGGACCTTGCGCCCACATGCTGGCATTGCGCATGGTGCAGGCCGCAGAGGGGCGCACGGCATGAGGACCGGTATGAAAACACAATCCGAAATGTTATACTCGTTGCAACAGGCACGGCAGGAAGGCTCTTGCAACCCGAACGGCGGATCGCCGTTCACGTACTCAGCCCTTCCCATGCGTCACTGGTACGCTCTTCACTGTGCCATACAGGCGCAGGTGGCGCAAGACGGTGCGGCTTTTCGAAAGCCCATTTGCGCCACCTGCGCCGTATGGCGTCGAGTGGAGCGCACCAGTCCGAGAGGCTCTTCGATGAATCTCCTGCCGTGCCTGGAGCTCCGCCCATGAGCGCTTCCGATACCTCCCCTCCGATCACTACCCGCGCCCAGTTAATGGAGCGCCTGCGCACGTCATCGCGTGAAGAAGTCGTCCTGGAAGAAATGCAGCGGCTCGGCTTCTGGCCCAGCGGCGGCAAGCAGCCTACGCCTGCCGAAGACATGGTGCGGCGCGAAGCGGAACTGAGTACCGCGCTGCGCCAATTGGGCAGCGAACTGCAGTTGCTGGGCGATCCGGTGCAGGCGCTGAAGCAGATGCGCAAGGAACGGCTAGCCAAAGCGCGGGCCAAACGCGAAGAAACCAGGCAACGGCGCGCCCGCGAACGTTTCGAGCGCGCCACCGCCTGGCATCAGCGGCGCCAGCATGAATTACTCTACCTGGGCCAGGACGTCTCGGCCGGTTTGAATGCCGCGCACAGCGACGGCGACAAGCTGGCCCGCGCCGCACTGCCGCCCATGCACAATGCGCAAGACCTGGCGCAAGCCATGGGCTTATCGGTGCCGGAATTGCGCTTCCTGGCCTTTGACCGGCGCGTATCGCGCATCAGTCATTACCGCCGCTTCGCCATGCCAAAAAAAACCGGGGGTGAACGAATCATTTCGGCGCCGATGCCGCGCCTGAAACGGGCCCAATACTGGATCCTCGACAATGTATTGGCCCGCGTCCCTGTCCATGCGGCAGCCCATGGCTTCCGCAAACAGCGCTCCATCGTCACCAACGCCGCCCCCCACGTGGGCCAGGAAATCGTCATCAATCTCGACTTGAAGAACTTCTTCCCGTCGATCGGACTGCCACGCATCAAGGGCGTCTTTACACAAATCGGCTACAGCGAACAGGTTGCCGCCACCCTGGCGTTGCTGTGCACGGAAGCGCCAGCGGAAGAAGTCAGCGTCGATGGTGAGACATTCTTCGTGGCGTCGGGCGCGCGGGCGCTGCCGCAAGGCGCCCCCAGCAGCCCCGCGCTGACCAACATCCTGTGCCGCCGTCTCGACGCCCGCTTGCAGGGCTGCGCCGCCAAGCTGGGCTTCACTTATACGCGCTATGCGGACGACCTGACGTTTTCCGGCGGCGATGGCACGGGCAAGCTGGCGGGCAAGCTGCTGTGGCGCGCCAGGCAAATCGTGATCGACGAAGGCTTCACGCCACACCCGGAAAAACAGCATGTGATGCGCAGCGCGCAGCGCCAGTCCGTGACAGGGGTCGTCGTCAATCAAAAACCGGCCATCGAACGCGACACACTGCGCCGCTTCCGCGCCACCTTGTTCCAAGTGGAGAAAGACGGCCCGGCCGGCAAGCAATGGAATGGCAATACCAATGTCATCGATGCGCTGGAAGGGTATGCACTGTTTATCCACATGGTGGATGCCACCAAGGGTGCGCCATTGCTGCAGCGGGTGCGGGCGGCGCGAGCCCGCTGGGCGCAAACACCTGTGCCGTCCGCCGCCATGGCGCGCCGCTCGGCAGACTTCCGCGCCCTGTCGGCGCAGGGCAAGGCGCCATGGGATGGTTTCTGGCAGGCGCAAACGCCTGCCGCGCCCGTGCTGGAAAAAACCCAGCACCAGCTCAAAGAAGAACGGAATGCAAAACGGGAAGCCCGGCGCCCTGAGCACAAGACGCATGGCAGAGCGGATGCCCAGTCCGGGATACCGCGCATGCCGGCGGCCAGCCCCGCAACGGCATCCACTTCCCGCCGTCGCGGATATCTTGCAGGCCGTCCATGGAAAGCCATCGCGATACAGCTGTACCTTGCATGCGTCTTCAACGTCCAGGCGCACAGCGGCTTGCCGCTGCTGTGCGCACTGGTGCTGGCCGTGATGTCATGGCGCAGTTACGGCGCGGCGTGGTTGCGCTATGGGGGAGTCATGATGGCCGCCATATTGGCCGCCAACATCCTGCGCTGATCACGGGTAGATAAACGATTTCACCAGCGTCAGCTCCCCCGGCGCGCGCATCGGCACCTGGAATACCTGCCGCTTTTCGCGTGGCGTATTTTCGTTCGTGATCACCGCCACCTGGGCGATCGTCAGCGCGCGACCGTCACCGCCGCTGCCGTAGTAATTGACATAGACGTGGTACAAGCCGCGCGGCGGCGCGGCACTGGAAAAGATTTCCGGCCCATAGCCCGTGGTGACGTCGACATCGATGGCGCCACCATTTTTCATGACCCGGTTGCCATACCACGCATGCCCGCCATCCGGCGCCAGCACGTGCAAGTCCAGATCGGTGCCGGGACTGTCCCAGGACAGCACCACGCGCAGCCGCGCCTGCGTCTTGCCCTGGTAACCATCAAAAAACTGCGCGCGGGCGCGGCCCTTACCATCCGGCGAACGCACTTCCACATTGTTCGAGCCGCTGCCAAATCCGTAGGGCCGCCCAAAGCTGCCATCGGGCTGTACTTCCAGCGGCATCGGCACGCCATTAACAATCAGGGTGGCCGGCTTTTGTTTCACCGCGCCGTGTATGCGGCCCCGTATCTGCGCACTGCCGGCCTGCCCCGGCTGCATCGAGACGGCGTTCGCCGGGTAATTGACGTCCTGCGTATATTCTTCGCGCGCACCGGCGGAATGCCGCCAGCCCCCGGTGGGCGCGTCCAGCGTCACCTGTGCCATGGTAGTTGGCGCCAGTGCCAATAACAGCAAACCTGAACAGTATGGTTTCATGAACTTTAAAATTTGAACGTCTTTACCAGCGTCAGTTCGCCGATCCTGCGCAGCGGTATGACAAAGCTTTCGCGCCGCTCTTTGACCGTGTTTTCATTGAAGACCAGCGTGATGCGCGACGTGATGATCGGCCGTTGCCGCGTCGCTTCATCAAAGTGGTAGCCGTCGCCGCCGAAGTTGCCCCAATAGTTGATCCACACCTGGTACAAGCCACGCTGCGGCGACGTCATCGTGAAATTTTCCGGTCCCGGACCATCAACCGTGTCGCCATCGAGTCCCCCGCCATTGGTCAGCGCCGGGTGCGCCCAGAATGCATGCTGGCCATCCGGCGTCACGATGTGCAGATCGACTTCCGCCTGGTTGTCGTCCCACGCGGCAATCACGCGGATCACAGGCTGGGGCTTGCTGCGGTCCGCTTCATAGAACTGCACCCGTTTCAGCGATTTGCCATCCGGCGTGCGCACTTCCACGCTGTTCGATCCGGAACCAAACGCATAGGCGCGCGCATAGCGGCCATCCTCATCGGTGTACAGCGGCGTGGGATTGCCGTTCACCACCAGCGTGTGGAACGGGCGCTTTTTCCCGGCCTTGCCCAGGTTCCCCTCGATCATGCGGCGCCCGCGCTGTGCGCCACGGTCGATCAGGTTGTACGGGTAATTGACGGCCAGTTCACTGGATTTGTCGACCAGGCCCGCGCGGTTCCAGCCGCCGCCAGGCGCCTCCAATGCATTGGCGTCCTGTGCCATGGCCGGCACGCCGGCCATGGCCAGTATCAAAAGGAACGATGGCTTCATGGCGCCTCCAGTTTTAAATCCGTGAGCCGGCGCGCCAGCCGTTCCACGTAATCTTCATCCTGTCCGCGCGGATGGCGGCGCAAGCCCAGGTGCAGGTATTCATGCGCCAGCGTGATGCGGTCTTCGCGCGTCGCCAGCGGGCGCATGAAAATGCGGTTACGCGTCTGTTCGGAATACGGTGCGCCGGACGCCAGCGCGCAGACGGCGGGCAAGTTCGCGGGCGCTTCATACCCCGCCTCTTGCCGCAGCACGCGCTGCCAGCGTGGCAATTCACGCTCCAGCCACGCTTCATTTTGCGCCAGCCGCATGCAGCGCGTACCGCTGTTGCCGGCGGCGGCCAGCACGCCATGCGGATACGCATCGGCCAGCACTTCGTCAAAGGATTTGCCTTGCCGCGCCAGCGACACTGCCCGCGTCCACGCCAGCGTATCGGTGGACGGTGTGTCGCGGTGATAACGCACCGGCGCGCCGTCGATCACCAGCTGGTCGGTCCAGCGCGCGGCGGCCAGGGCGGCGGCGCTGGCCGGATTGGGGCTGACCCGCTGCGTGGCGCTGCTGTCGGCAATTTGCTGGCAACCCGCCACTTGCCGCGCATTTTGCTGCAAATAGCTGCGCGCGGCGACCGCCAGCGCCCGCGCGGCTTCCTGCGGTTCCGCACCGGCTTCGCGGTCGATCACGCGCGCCACATATTCATTCACGCCAAAACGGCCCCGCAACTTCAGGCGGCCATCCGGTTCTTTTTCCAGCACCATGTCGCCCGCGCTGCGGAAAGCCAGCGCCTGACCATTGTCGAATGTCACGCGGTAGCGTCCATGCAGCGGCCCTGGCGCAACGGAACCGTCATCGCCGCGCACCGCGCGCAGCGGATAGCGGGCGAAATAGTCCACCATCACGCAGCCGCTGTCGTCCGGCTCGGCCTGTGGCAAGGCCGCTGCCAGCTGCGGCGCCCAAGTGCGCAATACCGTGCTGCTGGTGCCTTGCCCGGCAAACCAGACCGGCGTGCCATCGGCCAGCCAGCCGGCGCCGCCGCCCAGGCGCTCCTTTCCTTCGTGCCAAGAGAACGTCTTGATGCGCACGCGGCTGCCAAACCAGCGCACGGCATCCGCGCCGCGCCCATCGAGCACCACGCGCAACAAGGCACTCTCCGCCTCCGCGCGGCCGGCCGGCGGAATGCTGGCCAACACGCGCAACAGGCTGTCGAGCCGCACCAGCCGTTCCGGGGTCAGTTGCGATGGCGCCGCCAGCCATGCGGTATCGCCGCCTGGCGCGGCGCCGAGGCGCTGGGTCCAGTAAGTACGCCAGGGGGCGACGGACAGCACCAGCCGGGCCGGCGCAAAGAACAGGCCGCACGATTGCGCCAGCGCCGCGTCACGGTTGACCGCCTGCCCCGCGTCACAGCAATACACTTCCTCGGGGTCGCGTCCCGTGCAGCGGTAGTCCGGCAGCGGCGTTTTGGTCTCCACCGCATACAGGTAGACAAACAGCTTCCACAGGCTGCCCAGCGGCACCATGCGGCTGCCATCGAACGATGGCGGCGCCGCCCCGCCATGACGCAATTGCGTGACCGTGATGTCGCCCCCCTTCCACCACGCGGCATCCAGGCTGGCGGCGGCGCATGGCACGGCCGTGGCCACCGCCATGGCGGCGCCCAGCAAGGCCGGCAGCAGCTTGGGCAGCAACGTTGGCCGCGACGTCGTCATCACTCGACCTTCAGCGCACGCGTGGTTTTGCCGTCGCCCTCAAAGGCTTTTTGCTCCGGCTGGTACATGCGGTGGAAACGCGCGGGCGGCAGCACGTAACTGCCTTTCTGTGCAAAGCGCAGCAAATGGCGCACCGTGACATCGCCCTCGAGTGGTTCGATCGGGACCGCATACCCGTCACGCCGCTCGGCATGGCGCGTGCGCTCTAGCGGCGTGGGTGGATCGCCGGCCATGACAATGCCCCAGGTACTCGCTTCCACCACGGCGCCCGGCGGCAGCGCGACTTCCAGCAAGCCATAGCGGTGCTTGCTGCCGGCCGCGGGTTTCAGCGTGATTTCATCCATATACAGTTCGTCCGTGCGCAGCGCCTCGCCCGGCTTTACCAGTTCCGTCGTATAGCCCTTGTCGCCGCGCTTCATCCGCACGATGCGGCGTTCGATCGTGACGGGCAGTGACGGCGTTTCCGTGGCGCGGCTTTCGTATTGCACGACAGCCACCGTGCCGGCGGGCGCCGGCGTAGCAGCGGCAATCCGCAACTGGTCCGGCAGAACTTTCGCATCCGTCCAGCGCCAAACCTGCTGGCCGCCCCGGCTATCCACCTTTTGCCACGGACCTTCCAGCGCCAGCGCAGGCGGTTTGCCAAAGGCGCCGCCGCCGAGTTTTTTCTGCACCCACAGCAAAGTCATGGCGCGGTCCAGGGTCGGCATCTCGGCGCGTACGGACGACAACACACTGTCGGCCGCCGAAGCCGGCAATTCTCCGGCCAGCATCAACAGCGCCTGGGCCGCCGGCGCCGGCGATGCGCGCAGGGTTTTCCAGGCGCCCGCCACTTGCTGCTGCAGCGCGGCCGGCAAAGCGACATTGTTTTGCGCCGCCACTACGGACGCCAGCCCCAATGCCATGGCCTGGCTGTTGCGGTCATCGTGGGTGCCCAGCAGCAGGCTCGATGTGACAGCCTGCTGGCCGGCCTTGTCGCTCAGGGTCACGGCGGCGATATCGTCGACCAGGCCGGACACCAGTGTCTTCGTCGGCAAGCCCATGTCATTCGCCATCCACAGCACCAGTGCACGCTCGGCCAGCCCATCCTTCAAGCCATGCTCGGAATACACGGCCAGCACGTTATTCCAATGGTCGGCCGGCATGTCGATGCGCAGTGCGCGGGCCGCGTACCAATCCGCGTAATACGCATACGCCGTCATCAGTGCGCTGCCCTGGGTGGCGTTGCCCCACCAGCCAAAGACGGCTTTCGGTCCGGCCATGGACACCAGCCGCAAGCGCTGCGATTGCAAGGTGGCGGTCAGGCGGTCGCGCACGCCCGCAGCATCCGGGCCCAGGCTCTGGATCGCCATCGTCAGTGGAATCAGGCGGCTGGCGGTCTGCTCCACGCAACCGTACGGGAACTCAATCAAGTCATCGGCAATGCGGGCGAAGTGGCTGGCCGCGCCCTGTGCAAATGAAACGCGAATATTGCGCGCGTCCGCCGGCAGCTTCAGCGCAGTCTCGCCGCCCAGCGGCACTACCAGCGACCTGGGACTGTTCCAGGCAACGGGCAAAGCCTGCAGATTGGTGTCCAGCGCATCGACCAGCTTGCCATCCTGTTTGACTTCCAGCCGCATCATGCCGCTGCTGCCCGCCAACGGGAATTCCACGTAATTGACGCCGGGCTTCGCCGACAGTTTTTCGGCTTTGGGCTGAGCCCCGCCGGACAGGGTGACGTCCAGCTTTTGCTCCTTGTCGGTCTGGTTGAAGATGGCGAACGATGCGCGCGGCGCATCGCCCGTGCGCAGCCAGTCCGGCGCCGTCCACTTCGAATAGAACTGCTTGTCCGAGCGCAGGTAACCGGTGCGCTGTCCAACGCGGCCCTGCGCATCCATCGCGCGGCCGGTAATGCGCCACCGTGTCAGCGCATCGGGCATGGTGAAGGTGACGCGCGCACGGCCATCCGCATCGGTCTTCAAGGAAGGAGCCCACAGCGCCGTATCGATATTGTCGCGGCGCGGCCGCTCCAGCACTTTCACGCCGCGCTCGTTGTAATTGTGGCGTGCCGGCGCGCCACTGGTGCGGCCCTGCGCCATGTCATAACTGATGAACGACAGGCTGGCCGTGGTGCGTACATTATTGCGGCGCGGGTGATAGAAGAAATCGGCAATATCCGGCGCGATTTCCGGCTGCAGCACATAAATCATTTCATCGACCACGCCCAGCGCCACCAGGGTGGACAAGGGCTTGCCTTCCAGCGTGGCGGTTACGTCCAGAGTGACCTTTTCGCCGGGCTGGTAGACCTCTTTATCGGTCTTGAATTGCAGCGCAATGCGCGGCTCGATCACCAGCAGCCCCGCGTTTTCAAACACGAATTCACCGTTGCGGGTGTGGGCGACGGAGAACGTGATGTTGGGGCCATGCTCGTCCTTGACCGGGATGCGCACGCGCCACTGCGCCGGCGCCACCCGTACAGCCTTGTACCAGCTGGCGCCGCCATTGAGCAGCCCATGCTGTTCCACCTTGTCGCGCTCCAGGGTCAGCAACGCCTGGTCCACCGGATCGGAAAACGTGATCAGCGCTTCGGCCGTCTCGCCAGCCCGGTATTGCGCGCGGTCCAGCACGATCTCGATACTGCCCGGCGAGGTTTTCACGCCATCGCCGCTGACCCAGTGGCTGGCCGCCGCCAGCAAGTTGCCCTTGTCATCGCGCAGCGCCAGCTGGTAAGAACCGGACGTGGGGAACGTCACATCCCAGCCCTTGGCGTTCGGGTCAAACGCGCCATTGGTTTTGGTTTGCTTTTCCAGCTGCACCAGTTCCCAGCGCACCGGACGCACCGTGGCCTGGCCATCGGGAATCAAGTCGAAATGCACGGCCTGGCCCGGGTCGGAAAACTGGCGCGCGGCTTTCAGCTGGTAGCTGGTGGCGGAGCGCTCGATCATCAGCTCGCGCGTGGCTTTCACGCGGTATGCGGCGCCATCGGTGGCCAGCACGGTCAGGATGTAGCGGGATGGATCGCTTGCCGGCGGCAGGGTAAACGCGGCATTGCCGCTGCCGTCGGTTTTCAACTCTTCGGTCTTCAACTCGATCGGGAACAGGCCGCCATAACGCAGTTCGCCTTCCACCATGGTGTTTTGCTGGCCCCGCACGGTCAGCGACAGGGTCGCGTTTTTCACGGGTTTGCCATCCGGGTAGCGCAGCGCGATCGTGCCGCTGACATTTTCACCGGTTTTGAATTCCGCCTTCGACGGCACGACATTGATTTCGAAATGCGGCTTCACATATTCAGCGACGCGGAATGCCGCGCCATAAATGCCGTCGCGATACGTGAAGCGCAATTCATAGCCACCGGCCGTGGCTTGCTCCGGCAGGCGGAAACGTGTCTCCGTACCGGTGTCGCCGGACAGTTGCAGCGCCTGCGTCAGCAACGGCGTGCCGTTCGGGTCATACACGGTCAGTGCCAGCGGCGCGGCCATCGCGGCTTGCGACACGCGCGCGGACTTGAATTCACGGCCCAGGAATTTCACGTTGACTTCATCGCCGGGACGGTACAGCGGGCGGTCCGTTACCGCGTACAGCTTGGTGTTATAGATTTCGCTGTCATAGTAGAAATTTTCGGACACGAACACGCCGCCGTCGCGGTCTTCGCCCAGTACATAGGTATGTTCCGGGCTGCCCCTCTCCATGATGGCCACGCCATCATTACCGGATTTCGCCGATTGCAGCACACCGGTGCCGTCGGTCCACGCGATACTGGCGCCCTGCACCGCCGCGCCATTGTCGCGGCGCGCCGTCCACACCAGCATCTGGCCGGACGACACCTTGGTGACCGCCATCGTGTCCGACACAAACACCAGCGTGGTCGCGCGGTGTTCGCCAATAATGGCTTCCACCAGGTACAGCCCCGGCTTGCGCTTGCCGACCGGGATCATCACATTGCCGCTGCCCGGCTGGATAAAGTCGCTGCTGGAACCATCGAGCTTGACACCCTTGGGCGGCTCTATCTGTTTTGCCTGCCAGATCGGATAGCGGAAACTGTCCACCATCTCGTAGCCCTTGAGGGGTTTGTATTGCGGGTGGTTGGCAAATACCGTCGGACGGCGCAGCGCTTCGCCATTGGTGGCCAGTTTCGGCTGTTCCTGCGTGACGGCGCGGCGCGCTTCAGTGGAAAAGATCTTGCGCCAGGCGAGGCGCGCCTGCTTCCACCAGCTGTCCCACAGGAAGCTCAGCGTGTTGGCCAACCCTTCGCCCTGGTAATTACCCTCGACCTGGATACGGTGCAGGTTGCGCTGTTTTTTCAGGAATTCCAGCGGTTCCGGCACGCGGTACACCACGATGTCGACACCGGAATACGCTTCCGTATTCAGGCGCCCCATGTCACGGCCCGGCACTTCCAGCCGCACCCTGGCCTCATCCTTGCTGCCATAGCCCGCATCGGAGAGCAGGAAGAATGGTTCGCCCTTGAATTGCGTGTAGTTACTTGGTTCGCCGCTCGCATCCTGCGCGAAAGCGCGGCCCGCCGGCGCAAGCGCCAGCAAAGCGATCAGCCAAAGCGCGCGCCACAGCTTCAGGACAGAAACGACAGCCGGAAAATACCGGCGAAATTGGGATTGCTGGCCACTGGTTGCCACCGTGTGTCCTTCCATGTCATCAAGTGTTTGATATCGACGGCCCGCAAGCCATTGTCGTCGGGTGCCACGGCGCCGGTGTGGTACGCAATGCGTGCGCCCATCCACACCATCAAATGCTGTTCCGCGCCCTGGTCAAAAAACAGCAAATCGCCGGCTTGCGCCTGGCTCACTTCACGTGCGATAAACCGGCTGTTGTGCTGCACCAGCGCCAGGGCCGTGACGAAGTGGCCGACCTGGCCACCGGTCTGCACCCAGCGGTTGCGCAGCGCCGCCTGTTCGGCATTCAATTCCAGCTCGGGCGGCAGCCGCCGGTCCGTGGTAATACCATTGGCGCGCAGCCACTTCGCATCATGTGCGCTGAGCGCTTCATTGACGGCAAAACGCACCAGGCCGGCGCAATCGCGGTGCTGCCAGCGCGGTGTCGGGCCCCGTTCCAGCTGGGCGTTAATGATGCGCAGCATCCACGCCTGGAATGCACGCGACTGCGCCTGCGACAGGCGGACCTGCTGCTGCGCGGGGCCCTTCAACGCATAGGCGCGTGGCGCCGCAGCGGCCGCCCCTGCGGCAACGGCGACACGCAATACCGAGCACAGTGCCGCGCGCCGGTTCATTGCCATCATGGCGGTCATTGCGTTATGGCTTGCCATTCCAGCGGTTGCCATGCCATACCAGAGCCCGGCACGGATTTCAGCACCATGCGGTACGCCGGGTACTTCTTCAACGCATCCAGGCGCGGCACCAGGTGTTCATCGGCAGCCGTGCGCAATACCGGTTCCTGGTTGGCCGGCAAGGTGGCGAACGCTTCCTTCTGGATCAATTGCGCCAGCGATGCGGGGGCAATCAGGCCGACCGTGCGGCCGGGATCCGGCATGCGGTCCGCCGCGGCGGGCGCCTGTTTGCGCTTGACCGCCAGCACCTGGTCCACCAGCCGCGCATCGGCGGAAAACACCACCGTGTTGCCCGCCACCGCCAGGGTTGGCGTGGTGTCGCCCAGTTTGGTGGATACGGTGCGTTGCCAGCGCACGGCGCCGCCTTTCGCCTGGGTCTTTTCCACCTGGCCGCCGCCGCCCACGGCAACGTCGAACAGGCTGCCGAACAAGGCTTCGGCGCCTTTCCCATCCCCTGCGCGGCTGGCGATGAACACCGGCGTATGCAGCCGCGAATTGCCATACCAGCACGCCGCCACCGGCCCGGCCAATTGCTCCGCCAGCGGTTGCACCGGTTCGCTGGCCTTGCGGCCAACCCGCTTCAATACCGGCTGCATCGCGGCCCAATCGGCGGGCACGGTAAAGCAGCCACCCGGATTGTGCGGCAACGCGGGCCACAGCGCGGCGCTGTCGTAACCGCCTTTGGCCAGTTTGGCGCCATCGATCAGTATTTGCGAACGCCATGCGCCTTTGCTGAAATCGAAGCGCAACGCTTGCAGCGCGCCAAAGAAAGGCTGGTAGCCAAACGACAGGAAGTCGGCCTTGACAGCAATGCTGTGCCCTTCGGCCGGGGCTTTATCGAAGTGGAATTGCTCATGGAACGGGCGCTGTTTACCGGCCGACGATGCCAGCAAACCCGACACCACGCCGGCCGCCGTGCTGTCTGCCCGCGTGCCGTCCTTGCCGCCATACAGCATGCCGGGATGGGACAGGATCACCATCCGTTCGCCATGGGCGGCCAGCAGCATGGTGCGGCCATAGGCATAACTGAGTGCATAGACTTGCACGGTATCGCCATCGACCCGCAAGCCGCCGGCGATCTTTAACTGCGTATCCTTGAGCGCGACCTTGCCCGCTTCTTCCAGCAGGCGCGTGAGCTGGCTGCGCGAGACGGCAATCGCGAAGTGCTTCAGCGAACCGTCGCCATCGCGCCACAGCGCCACTTCCGCAGGCTGGTCCAGCACCATGCGGATCAGTTGATCGCCCCATCCCAATTCATGTTCATAGGCGATGCGGCGCAGCGTTCCCTTCAAGCCCAGGCGGTCTTCGCTTTGCTCGTAATAAAACAGGAAATCTTCGCGCAACACATCGCGCGCCAGGGGGATGGTCAGCAAGTCGCGCGGCAATGCGGACAGGCTGCGGGTGACGATCAGCGCATCAGGCTTGGCCAGGTCGAGGTTCAAGCTGTTCACAGGACTCATCAAGTCCCACCCCATGGTGCGGTAGCCAACCAGCGCGGCCGCGCCGACGGCCACCACCGCAAGAGCCTTACCCAGCGTCGCTTTCTTCATGGGGAACCTGAACGATTGCCATTAAAGTTAGCAATATATCATGCACCCCATGGTTACTGAAAAGGAATAATTACTTGTCAGTCAGTACCTTCCGTGCATAAGCCGGGTCGTTGCGGATCTCGCTTTCCGAGAAGGGCAGCTTCACCAGTTTTTTGCGCGAAAACAGCGGCAACTGGTCGTCGTAATACGGCGATTTGGGATCGACCGACTGGCCATAGGGCAGCAAGCCCCGTGCGACAGGGCCGTCGCGGTCGAAGCCGACCACCTGGATATATGCGGCGCCCCATTTGACGTTGCGGTAGCCCGACGGCGTCAGGTCGCCTTGCATGAACATCGTGTTATAGACGCCGTCCGTGTCACCCAGGCCGCCGTGCAGCGCATGGCGTTTGCCGTTGCGCGTCTCGGTCTGGTAATCGCCAAGGCGGCCATACAGCGGCACATTTTGCGCATTCAGCTTGGCCACGGCGGTGCGCAACGCATCGAGCAGGGCCGGCTTGGCGGCAACCGCGACGCCGCGCGGCGTGTTGACCGGATCGGCGGGATCGAACGGGACGGCCCACTTGTCCGGCACCGCGGCGGCGGCATTCCAGAATTCGCGGAACAGCACCGCGCCGCGGCTGTCGATATCGGCCTTGCGGTCCCACATTCTCAGCACGGCGCATGCCAGCAGCAGGTCACGGTCATTGGACGCCAGGCAGGCCGGGATCAATTCAGGCAACACCAGTTCCGCCGCATGGACCCGGTTGCTGAACAACAGGTCTTCCAGGTCATGCATGTTCAAATGGCGTTCGCTGGCCAGCGCCTGCTCGAGCTGCTTGAAGCCAATCCGGGTGCGCAGGGTCTGTTCGACACCGGGCGAGCCATACAGCGGCGAATAGCCAAATGGCGCGGGGCCCATCAGGGGGGCGCGCACATTGGCCAGCCAGTACGCATCGTTGGAATTACCGACATAGTCTTCGCGCTCCTGGGTCGGCATATTGGTGGCGCCAAAAACGCCGCCGGCTGCGCCGTCATCCTGGCCCCATGCGCAAGCGCTGCGGGTACCGTCAAATCCCAGCAGTGCCGGCACCACGAAACAGTTCGACGCGAATTTGTCCGCGCCCATGTGGGGGACGCGGCTGGCATCCATGTACAGCGTGCCGCCATCGCGGTCGGCAGCGATGGTGTTCACCCATGGCAGTGCTCCCACACTGGACAGGCTGGCTTTCGCGGCGTCGACATTCCCTGCCTGGCCCAGCGACAGCCATTGTTCCAGCATGCGGGTGCCATTGCGGTTGGCGTCCCCCAGCGCGAAGGCGCGCTCACTGGTCCAGCCGATTCCCGCTGCGGGATTGACGAAGACCGCGCCGTGCCGGGTGGAGTAAAACGTTTTTTGCTTCGGCCGCAGCGTGCCGTCGGCCTGCAGCACATCGATGGAGACCGTGCGCGGCGTCATTTTCACGGGAGCGCCATCGTAGTAGTACGTGGTGCCGGTGGGGTCGGAGGGATCCAGCGCGAGTGCGAATGTGGTGAAGTGGATGGCCTTGGTGACGGTATGGGTCCACGCCAGATCCTGGTTAAAGCCGATCATCACGACGGGCAAGCCAGCCAACGAGGCACCCATGACATCGTATTTGCCCGGCACCGTCAGGTGCAGCTGATACATGCGCTCCGAGCTGCTCCACGGATAGTGCGGATTACCCAGCAACAGGCCACGGCCATTGGCGCTGGCATCGCGGCCCACGGCCAGGCCGTTGCTGCCGATGCCTGCCGGCAGGCCGGTCGGCATTTTCATTACCGCGGGCGGCATGGATTTCGCGAGCGTCGCCGGCGCGCCCGGATCTCGCGCGGCGCCAACGATACCGGCGGCAAAGACGTCGCCCGTCGCGTGCAGGGCTTTTTCCTCCACCAAGCGGTACATGTCGTCGACCGTGATGGATTTGACCCACGCGGCATTGCGGCACGCGTTCGGCAGTTTTTTCTGGTGGTCGTTCAGGTAGCGGTTGTACCCCTCCACATAGCCAGCCAGCACATCCCGGATTTCCTGTTTGCCTGCCGCATAGCCGGCACGCAGCTGGTCCAGATCGACATAACCCTTGTAGTAGAAGTCGCTTTGTTCGTTGGTCAGGTCGATGTAGCCGTTGGCGATGCCGTATTCGCCGTTTTTCGGCCGGGTGGTCTGCGCATCCGGTCCGAAGTAGCGGGAACGTTCGCCCCGCACCGTGAGGAAGGTATCTGCCAGCATGCAGACGTTATCCTGCGCATAGGCGTAAGCCACGCCATAACCGAGACTGCGGAAATCATTGGCTTTGACATGCACGACACCGTAACTGGTGCGTGCGACTTCCGTGCGGATTTTTTCTTTTACTAGTTCAGCTGCCGTACCTGATGCAGCCATGGATGCCAATAAGCAGCCCAGCGCGTATGCCTTCATACCTCTCCTTTTTGTTTTTTAGATAATTATCAAAACAAAAACAGAGTAACATTGACAACGCACCGCACAAAGCAAAAAACCCCACCAAAATCAAATTTGGTGGGGTTTTTCTAAATAACTAGCCTGACGATAACCTACTTTCACACTGGTTGCAGCACTATCATCGGCGCAAAGTCGTTTCAC
>NZ_JBXAQJ010000027.1:0-16374 GCF_058807115.1 Pseudoduganella sp. GW821-FHT12E03
AGGCCGATGTGCTCATCGTCGCTCAGCCGCAGCAGGCGGGCGCGGATCAGGGGACCGGCGCCGAGGTCGAACGGGGTCCGGGCCTCGTCCTGGGCCAGCCAGGCGGCGCGCGCCTCGCGTTCGGCCGGCGGCAGCGCGCTCAGGTCCTGCAGCGGCAACGCCAGTTCCAGGCTGGCGGCGATGGCTTGCAGCGGTGCGCCGTCGACCGTGGCAAAGCTGGTGCGCAGCGCTTCGTGCCGGTGCACCACCTGGTTGACGGTGCGGGTCAGGGCGGCGATATCGAGCGCGCCGCGCAGGCGCACGGCGGCGGGAATATTGTAGAACGCGCTGCCGCTTTCGAACTGGTCGAGGAACCACAGGCGTTGCTGGGCGAACGACAGGGCCAGCGGCGCGGCGCGGTCCTGCCTTTCTATTCCGGGCAGGAGGACGGCGTTACCGTCCTGCGAGGTCTCATCGATATGGCTGGCGAGCGAGGCGACCGTCTGCGCGGTAAAGAAGACTTCGATCGGTACGGCGACACCGAGCTGGGTTTCGATCTGGCTGATCACCACGGCGACGAGAAGCGAATGTCCTCCCAGGGTGAAGAAGTTGTCGTTGATGCCGATCGGTTCCTTCTCCAGCACTTCCGCCCAGATATCAGCAATGACGCGCTCCGTCTCCGTGCGTGGAAGCATAAAGGGCACGTCGATGTCGCCGGCATTCGTGTCGTCGTGACGCTGATCCGCTTGGCCCAGGTATTCGATACTCCCGTCCGCAAGGTAGCGGGCCAGATCGCCGGTACGGTGCAGCATGGCACCAGCTTCGGCCGCGAAGGGATGGGCGATGCTCATGTTATAGTCGGATGCCGCCATGACTGAATCGTCAGCCTCCAGATACACATGGCCGGGTACGCCGACGGGCACCAGATTCAGGTCGTCATCCAGCAAATACATTATGGGCGTGGCGGCGCTCTCGCGCCGGCCGGCAGCCAGAGATTCGCGCTCGGTGGCGGACAGCATGTTCAAGTCCCTGACGCGACTGGCTGGATTCGCCGCGATGGCATCCAGCAGGCAGGAGAAGTGGCCGGCGAGACGCGCTATGGTGGAAGGATCGAACAGGTCGGTACTGTATTCGCAGGAACAGGTCAGCGCGCCGTCCTGCTCGACGATGTTGAGCGTCAGGTCAAACTTGGAGGTGCCGCTATCGACCGCCAGGGGCTGAAGGCTCAGCCCAGGCAATTCAAGACGCTGCATCGGGGCATTTTGCAAGGCAAGCGCGACCTGGAATAGTGGGGAGTGGCCGAGGTGGCGCACCGGTTTAAGAGCCTCCACCAGTTGCTCGAACGGCACATCCTGATGAGAGTATGCGCTCAGTGCGGTGGTACGCACCGCTTGCAGCAGGTCGATGAACGAGGCTTGGGCATCGACTTGCGTGCGCAACACCAGTGTATTGACGAAGAATCCGATCAGGGGCTCCGTCTCGGCTCGGTTGCGGTTGGCGATGGGAGTGCCGATGCAGATGTCGGATTGGCCGGAGTAGCGGGCCAGCACCACATTGAACGCCGCGGTCAACGTCATGAACAGGGTCGCCTGCTGTTGCTGGCTTAGTGCTTGCAGCGCCGCCGTTGTCGCCGGTGGAACAGTGAACGGGAACACTGCGCCGTTGAATTTTTGTTTATCTGGGCGTGGGCGGTCGGTCGGCAATTTCAGCAACGTGGGTGCGCCGGACAAGTTCGCTGTCCAATAGTCCAACTGGCGGGCCAGCACATCTCCACTGAGCCAGCGGCGCTGCCAATGCGCGAAGTCCGCATACTGGATGGCCAGCGGCGGCAAGGGTGACGGACGGCCCTGGATCAAGGCGGCATACTGCGCCGCCACTTCCTGTACCAGTACGCCCATGGACCAGCCGTCGGAGACAATATGGTGTACGGTAAACAGTGCAATATGCTCGTCCTCGCGCAGACGCAGCAGGCGCGCACGGATCAGTGGGCCAATCCTCAGGTCGAATGCCGTCTGTGCTTCCTCTTCGGCCAGCCGTCGTGCCTGGACTTCGCGTTCGGCCTCCAGCAGACCGCTCAGGTCGGTCACAGCCAGCGTCATTTCCAGTTGCGGCGCGATCACCTGTGCCACCTCCTGGCCGATCATGGTGAACGTGGTGCGCAGCGCCTCGTGGCGCGCCACGATTTCATTGATGGTGCGGGCAAGCGCCGCCACATCCAATGCACCGCTCAGCCGCATGGCGGCGGGAATGTTGTACAGCACATTCCCGGCTTCGAACTGACCAAAGAACCACAGGCGCTGCTGGGCGAACGATAACGGCAGGTTGCCGTCGCGGGAAACCGGCGCCAGTGCCGGCATCTCCGGAGCCATTTGCGCTTCCTCTTCCAGCAGGCTGGCAAGCAATTCAGCCTTGAGAGCGGCAAGTTCTATTTCATTCATGTTCGAAGTCTTTCAATGGGGTAGGCGGCAGGGAACGTTGCGATGCCGCCTGGAAAAGAAGTTGAAGGGCAGCTGATGGCGCCCGGCCATCAGCTTATGCCTGGCCCGGGCGTTGCCGGGCTGGCGCATGGCGCCGTGCCCGCTTGAAGCCGGAACTGGCTTCGTTCTGCAGATCGACGCATCAAGCCGGCAGCGCCGCCAGCTGGTCACGATCGAATCCGGACGCCGGCGCCTCCTTACGGTACAAGGAGCGGGTGACGCGGAAGTGGTTCATCTTCATGCCCAGTCCTTCGTTGACGAAAGCGGCCAACAGGCGGCTGATCAGACGGTAATTTTGATGCAGTACATAGTGACTGCCACCCTCGACGTCAAAGCCAACCAGGTTCGGCAGGCGGCCGCAGACATCTGCCGCGCGAGCAGACGACGTGGTGATGTCAGAGCGTCCGGTAATCAGCATCACCGGCAGCCTCAGCGTGGCGCCGGAGAGCAAGGGCGCGACATTATGTTCGCGGAAACGGGTCAATTGGGCGCTGAACGCGATCAGGTTCTCCGCGCTGGCGAAAGGCCGGTACACGAAAGGCAGGTGGTCATGGTCGGCCAACGCCAGTACATTCGTATAATCCTTTTGGCCGCTGGCGAAGCGCGCCATATCATTGGCGCCTTTTTCCATGATCGCCATCATGGTTTTGGCTATGGTGGCGGCCGATTTAGGGTTCTTTTCGACCAGCTTGCACATCGTCGCCAGGTTCTTCTCGTAGGGAGAGTCCTCGCCCTGGAAGCCGGCCATGCCGGCGAACGATGGCGTCACAAAGCTGAGCGAAGCGATGATGGCAGGATAGGCGCGCGCCAGTTCCAGCGCAAACTTTGCGCCGCTGCACCAGCTCACCACGTGGCAGGCGGTGATGGCTTCGTTGTCCAGCACTGCGCCGATTTGGCCCAGGTAGTCGGCCAGGTAGTCGCTGGCGCCATAATATGAGGCCGAAACCCCTTCTTCCATCAATGCCGCAGTGGGCCTGTCAATGGCGATGACGCTGAACTGGCTGCCCATCGCCTCGGCCAGCATGGTCCAGAAATCCAGCGTCAACCCAAAGGCGTTAACCAGCAGTAATACTGTTGATCCGGAGCCGTAGCGGTGGTAGCGCACGCCGCCGCAAGTAATGGTGCGCAGGCCCGGCAACGACAGGAAGGGGCGACGCATCAGCTCGCTCTCGGCGGCGTTCCGGCGCAAGGTGTCCTGGATCAGCAGTAGCGGATCAACGTCTGCCGATGCGACCTGGTGCAGTACGAACTGGCCGCCCTGCGCTTCCTCGAGGTCGGTCGCCTCCTGCAGGGCATGCGCAATCATCTGGGCCACCCCCTTGTCAAACACCTCCGACGGCGAGTCTTTCGGCACCGGGACGTCATACGTGGCCATCCGGCCGGCATTCGCGGCTTGCGCCAGGCTGGACAGGATTTGCAATACGCTGATGCCATGAGCACCCACCACCACATTGCGCGCCACATGGGCCTGCGCGCTTGCGTGAACCAGCAACCGGGCTGCTTTGCTGGCCGCCATGACACGGAATTGCTGCTGGCAGTGATGCTGGGTCTGCAGCGTGTAGTGTTCGAAGTAGGCCGGGCTGCGGCGGCGGATTTCACCGATGAAACCAGCCGCTTGCGCCACCAGCGTGGCGAATGGTGCCGCGCTGCCGGCGGCGTGCACCTGCAGCAGCGGAATGTCATCAAAGCAGGCGCCGAGACAATAGATGCTGATGCTGCTGGCCGGATAGCGCGCCCGCATTGCCTGTTCTACGCTGCGCATGCAACTGTCGATCGTCCGTTCCTGCGGCAGGTTGTGCCGGTCGATGATCAGGCAAACCTTTTGCGCCGGCGTCGCAGGCGCGCCGGCTGGCCGGTGGCTGGCCTCCTGCTCGAACATTTGTTGCAGGGCGGCCGCTGACAGGAAGTGAAACTGGATTTCAATCGTTGCATCGGCTGGCTGCACGGCACTGCATTGCAGGCGATCAAGCAGGCTCACACATGCGTCTTCAGCGGCCAGCACGGCACGCAATTGCTCGACCAGTTGCCGGTAGGCCTCTTCATTATCGGCGATGCAGTTGACCCGGGATACGCCTTCGCGTAATTGATGCAAAACGAAATAGGGGGCGATCTGATGATCGAGTCCTGATACGGTGATGTATTTCATGCTTGACTTTGGTTGGGGCGGCTTCGAACCGCGAGGCGGCGCGTGCGCGCGCGTAGACAGACTGCGCTTTTAACAGCGGGTGATTATGATTGCGTTCCGGGACGCCAGCAGCTGGGCGAAAGTACAGTATCGACGGATTGTTGCTTCTATTACCATCGCCGCTTTCAATTTGTACGCGAGCGGACGGTACTTGCGCCGTCAGGAGCTGGCTGCAACACGGAGGGACAGCTGGATGTACTTGTTAAATAGGAGAGCCAGAGCTGGAGGTGTGGCCATCGTCTTGATCGGTGCCCTCGGCGGCTGTACCGTGGGGCCGCTTTACCGCGCGCCCGAGCCGGCGGTGGAGCAGCAGTTCACAGCCGCATTGCCTGCCTCGGCCCAGTCCGCCAACACCGATCTCAACGAGTGGTGGGCGCAGTTCGACGATCCACTGGTGCCGCAGCTGGTGCATGCTGCGTTGGCCGACAATCCCACTCTGGCCCAGGCGCGGGCGCGCGTGGCGCAAGCGCGCGCCTACCTGGGGGCGGCGCAGGGCGCCCAGCTGCCGGCAGTGGATGCGAATGGCAGTATTGTCCGTAGTCAGGCGCCTGTCAGCCCTGGCGTCACCGCCATCGGGACGGTCACCAACCGTAGCCTGGACGCCAGCTGGGAGATTGACTTGTTCGGCGCCAGGCGCAAAGGCGCGGAAGCGGCCGAGGCCCGTATGGCGGCACGCACCGCGGACTGGCATGGTGCGCGCGTGTCGCTGGGCGCGGAAGTGGCTACCACGTTGCTTGGTTTGCGGGCTTGCGAAGCTGGCGCCGCCGTGTTGGCCGAGGACCTGCAATCGCGCCAGCAAACGGGGCAGTTGACCGGGTTGAAGATCAAGGCCGGCCTGGCGGCCACCGGTGATGCGGTGTTGAGCGATGCGTCCATTGCCGATGGACGCCAGCGCCTGCAATCGCAGCAACTGGAATGTGCGTTGACGGTGCAAGCCTTGGTCGATTTGACGGGCATCACCGAAGCAAAGCTCCGTCCGCTGCTGGGACGCTCGACACATTTGCCGAGACCGCACGACATATCGGTGCAGACGGTTCCGGTTGCCGCGTTGGCGCAACGTCCGGATATTGCCGCAGCTGAGCGCGATCTGGCCGCTGCGGCCGCCGACATTAATGTCGCTGAAGCCAACCGCTATCCACGCCTGAGTTTGAGCGCCAGTATTGGCAGGACCGGCGTGCACGGGGCCAGCGGCGCCGATCTCTGGTCGCTGGGACCTGCACTGAATCTGCCGCTGTTCGACGGCGGTCGGCGCCGTGCCGAGGCGGCTGCCGCGCAGGCCCGTTACGACGAGGCGGAAGCGATCTACCGGCAGCGCGTGCGCAGCGCCGTGCGCGACATCGAAAGCAGCCTGTTGCGCCTCGATTCCATTGGCCGGCGCGAGGCGGACGCGGCGGCTGCGGCGCGCGACTACGAACGCTATTTCCAGACGCGCGAAGAAAAATTCAAGGCTGGCAACGGCAGCCTGTTTGAACTGGAAGACGCGCGGCGCACCATGCTGGCGACGCGTCAGACGCTGATTGGCGTGCAGCGTGAGCGTGTTGCGGCCTGGATCGCGCTCTACAAGGCTTTGGGTGGCGGCTGGCGCCGCGCCCAGGACGCCACCTGAGCATTCCCTCCCCGGCGGTACACGCCGCCGTCTCCAACGCGGAAAGATAAATTCGATGAAAAAGATGACACTCAAACGGGCTGCCCTTGCGGCCGCCGTGCTTGCCGGTGGCGGCGCTCTGGTATGGACAATGCTGCCCGGCGCCACGGGCGTCGCGGCGCCGGACAAGCCGGCCGCCAAGGAGAGCCGGCCGACGCTGACCGTCAGCACGATCCAACCCCGGTGGGATGAGTGGCCAGTGCAACTGACGGCCAACGGAAATATCGCGGCGTGGCAAGAATCTGTTGTCGGTAGCGAATTGGGCGGGCTGCGCTTGGCCGAAGTGCTGGTGAATGTGGGCGATCAGGTCCAGCGTGGCCAGGTGCTGGCCCGTTTTGCTGCGGAGACCGTAGCCGCCGACCTGGCCCAGCAGGAAGGTGCCGTGGAACAGGCCCAGGCGGCGCTCGCGGAAGCTGAACTGGGGGCGGAAAGCGCTCGGCAACTGGCCAGCAGCGGTGTGCTGAGCGCCCAACAGAGCAAACAATATTTGAGCGCAGAGCAAAGTGCGCGCGGGCGCTTGAAGACGGCCCAGGCCGGCTTGCGCCTGAACCAGATCCGCCTGCACCAGACCGAGCTGCGAGCGCCTGATGCCGGCGTCATCTCGGCCCGCAATGCCAGCGTGGGTGCAGTGACCGGCGCCGGCACGGAGTTGTTTCGCATGATCCGGCAAGGCCGCTTGGAATGGCGTGCCAGCGTGCCATCGACTGCGCTGAGCGGGATCGCGCCGGGCCAGAAGGTCGCGGTAGAAACAGCCAATGGTATTCAGATCGAAGGGAAAGTACGCATAATCGGGCCGACTGTGGATCCGGTCAGCCGCTATGCCCAAGTGTATGTCGACCTGCCGCCGGGTATCGCCCATGCCGGCATGTTCGCCACCGGCCGATTTGAGCTGGGGCGCCGCAAAGCCCTGACTCTACCGCAAAGCGCCTTGCTTACGCGCGACGGTAATCATTATGTGTTTCAGCTGGATGGCAAAAGCCAGGTGCGCCAGCATCAGGTGGCGCTGGGACGCCGGGTCGGCAGCCGGGTGGAAGTGCTGTCCGGCGCCACGGAGGCCATGCGGCTGGTGGCCCAGGGGGCCGGCTTCCTTAACGACGGTGACACGGTGCAACTCGCTGCCCCGGTAAGCCAGGACGCGCCGCTGGCGCGCCGCTAATCTTGCCACGGTGAAGGTTCATCCATGAATTTCTCCTCGTTTTCGATCAAGTATCCGGTACCGGCGATTCTGCTGTTTATTCTGTTGACCATTTCCGGCCTGTTCGGTTTCAAGGCCATGCCGATACAGGATAGCCCTGACATTGAACTGCCGTTTGTGCAGATTACCACCAGCCTGCCGGGGGCATCGCCTCCGCAATTGGAAGCGGAAGTGGCGCGCAAGATCGAGGGTGCGGTTGCCGCCATTGCAGACGTGCGGCACATCTATAGCACCATCAACGACGGTGTGGTGCAGACCATGGTCGAGTTCCGGCTTGAGAAGGATGTGACGGAGGCGCTCAACGACGTACGCGACGCGGTCGGCGGCGTGCGCAGCGATTTGCCGGCTGCCGTGCGCGACCCCGTGTTCACCAAGCCCACGACCTCCGGCCAACCCATCCTCAATTACACGGTTAGCTCGAGTCAGCTCGACGAGCAAGCGTTGTCCTGGTTCGTCGACAACACCGTGTCCAAAGCCTTGTTGGCTGTCAAGGGCGTCGGAAAGGTGGCCCGGGTCGGCGGCGTCGAACGTGAAGTCCTTATCGAACTGGATCCGGCCAAGCTGCTGGCCTTGAATGTCTCGGCCGCCGACATTTCGCGTCAGTTACAGCGCGTGCAGCAGGAAGCGTCCGGCGGCCGTGCCGACGTCGGCGGGGAGCGGCAATCGGTACGCACCATTGGTACTGTGCGTAGCGTCGAGGAAATCGCCGCTATGGAACTGACACTGGCCAACGGCGAAGCGGTGCGTCTCGACCAGGTGGCCAGCATTCGCGACGGACATGCGGAGCGCACGGCGCTCACGTTGCTCGACGGTCAGCCGGTGGTGGGCTTCGAAATCACCCGCAGCAAGGGCGCCAGCGAGGTGTCGGTAGCCAAGGCGGTGCGTGAAGCGGTGGCTGAATTGCGCAAGCGGGAATCGCATGTCAAGATTGACGAAGCCTTCAATGCGGTCGACGCGGTGGAGGAAAACTATGCCGGCTCGATGTCCTTGCTGTATGAAGGCGCCTTGCTGGCAGTGCTGGTTGTCTGGGCCTTCCTGCGCGACTGGCGCGCGACGCTGGTGTCAGCCGCCGCATTGCCGCTGTCAATCATCCCGACTTTCCTGGTTATGTATCTGTTCGGCTTTACGCTGAATGGGGTCACCTTGCTTTCCCTGGCGCTGGTGGTCGGGATTCTGGTGGACGATGCCATCGTCGAAATCGAGAACATTGTGCGCCATCTGCGCATGGGGAAAACGCCTTACCAGGCGGCGATGGAGGCGGCTGATGAAATTGGTTTGGCCGTGATCGCGACCACGTTCACTTTGATCGCCGTGTTTCTGCCGACCGCGTTCATGAGTGGCATCGTCGGCAAGTATTTTCGCCACTTCGGCTGGACTGCCGCCGTTGCCGTCGGCGCCTCGCTGGTCGTCGCCAGGCTGTTGACGCCAATGATGGCCGCCTACCTGCTCAAGCCGCTGGTTGCACACGTTGAGCAAGAAGGCAAGGTCATGCGCCAGTATATGCAGGCTGCCGCCTGGTGTTTGAACAACCGGGGCAAGACCATGTTGCTGGCGGCCGCGTTCTTCATCTTGTCGCTGGCGCTCATTCCGTTGTTGCCGACCGGTTTCATTCCACCCAGCGATGTGGCACGCACGCAGGTCACGGTGGAGTTGCAACCTGGTAGCACGTTGGCCGACAGCCAGGCCGCCGCCGAGGCGGCCCGACACCTGATCATGCGCGATCCGGACGTGCTGCAAGTATACAGCGCCATTGGTGGCGGCGAAGTGCGTAAAGCTACACTAACGGTACTGCTGAAACCGCGCACCGAGCGCCAGCGCAAGCAGGCCGATATCGATACCGCTTTGCGCCAAGCCATGAGTGGCTTGAGCGGCGCCAGGGTTACTGTGGGCGTGGGCGGTAACGGCGAGCTGTTGCAATTGCTGCTGACGGGCGATGATCCACAGGCCCTGGCCAGCGCGGCCAAGGCCGTGCAGCGCGAACTGCGCGCCTTGCCTGGACTGGGTAATATCACTTCCAGCATCAGCCTGGTGCGCCCGGAAATTATTGTCACGCCGAAGGTGGCCCAGGCCGCTGACCTGGGCGTGACCGCGGCCGCCATCGGCGACACCTTGCGTGTGGCCACCGCCGGCGACTATGAGCAGTTGCTCGCCAAACTGAACTTGTCGGACCGGCAGTTGCCGATCCGGGTGTACCTGCCGGCATCGGCGCGCGCGGACCTGGGTTTGCTGGCGCGTTTGCCGGTACCGGGCAAGAACGGCAATGTACCGCTGGGCGCCGTGGCGGACCTGCGCATCGACAGCGGCCCGGCGCGCATCGACCGTCTGGACCGCAATCGCCGCGTCATCATCCATGTCGAGCTCAACGGACGTGAACTGAGTGAGGTGATGGAGAAAGTCAATAGCTTCGCCAGCCTGAAGAACCTGCCGCCTGGCGTGAAGCGGGGGCAGTTCGGCGATGCCGAAATCATGCAGGAATTGTTCAGCGGTTTCGCGCTGGCGATGCTGACCGGTGTGCTGTGCGTGTACATGGTCCTGGTGCTGCTGTTCCGCGGCTTCCTGCAGCCGGTGACCATCCTGGCGGCGCTACCGCTTTCGATTGGCGGCGCATTTGCCGCTCTGCTGGTGACAGGCAAGGCCTTTTCCCTGCCCTCGCTGATCGGATTGCTTATGCTGATGGGGATCGCTGTCAAGAACTCGATCCTGCTGGTTGAGTATGCGATTGTGGCGCGGCGCGTACAGGGCATGTCGCGCTACGCGGCGCTGGTTGATGCCTGCCTTAAGCGCGCCCGGCCCGTCATCATGACCACGGTCGCGATGGGCGCCGGGATGTTGCCGGTGGCCCTGGGCCTGGGCACCGATCCGAGCTTCCGCGGCCCGATGGCCATTGCGGTAATCGGGGGCTTGATCACTTCCACGTTCCTGAGCCTTCTGGTCATCCCGGTGGTCTTCACTTATGTCGATGATTTACTGGTGTGGCTGGAACGCCACTTCGGCAAGCGCACCCCGACGGCGATGGTCGATGGTACAGGTTCGCAGGAGAAACTCATCTGATACATTGACAGTCGTTACTTCAACTTGCGCGCACCATTTCTGCTGAGGTGCGCGCCGACGCTGCCGCTGCCGCTGCGTCTCGCGGGTCCGGCACCGCTTATCCAGCCTGGGCCGGACGATCAATCAACCATGCAACGCTCCGCCGAGCAGATAGACTCAATAATGCCAGATACATCGCAAGTGATGGAACGCGGTCTCACCGCGGACCTCTTCCAGGATTTCGTCACCTACGAATCAAATGTGCGATCCTATTGCCGTGACTTTCCCGTGTTGATAGGCCGCGCCAAAGGGGCCTGTCAGTACGACCAGGACGGGCGCGCCTATCTCGATTTCTTCATGGGAGCCGGTGCGCTCAATTATGGCCACAACTCCGATGCGCTGAAGGCGCAATTGCTGGCCTATATCGCCGCCGACGGCGTCAGCCACAGCCTGGATTTCTACACCAGCGCCAAGCAAGCTTTCATTCGTGCCTTTCAGCAGCATATCCTGTTGCCCCGCAAGCTCGACTACAAACTGCAATTTACCGGCCCGACCGGCACCAATGCCGTCGAAGCGGCTTTGAAGCTCGCGCGCAAGGTTACCGGCCGGCACAACGTCATTGCCTTTACTAACGCATTCCATGGCATGAGCCTGGGATCGCTGGCCGCCACGGCCTCGCCGAAGAAGCGCCGCGGCGCCGGTCAGGCGCTGGGCGGCGTCACCTTCATGCCGTACCAGGGCTATTTGGGGGAAGGCCTGGATACGCTCGACTACCTGGCGAAAATGCTGAGCGAAGGAAGCGGCGTTGACGCTCCCGCAGCCTTTATCGTCGAGACGATCCAGGGCGAAGGCGGCTTGCGCGCACTGAGCCCGGACTGGCTGGAAGGGCTCGCGGCCCTGGCCAAGGCGCACGGCGCGTTGCTCATCGTCGACGATATCCAGTCGGGCTGCGGTCGCAGCGGTCAATTCTTCAGTTTTGAAATGGCGCAAGTTGAGCCCGACATCGTCTGTCTGTCGAAATCGCTGAGTGGTTATGGATTGCCGATGTCGATCAACCTGATCAAGCCGGCGCATGACGTATGGGAACCCGCCGAGCACAATGGTACGTTCCGTGGCAACAACCTGGCCTTTGTCACGGCCAAGGCAGCCATTGAAGAGTTCTGGGCCAAACCTGACTTCGCGCAGGCGCTGGCCGGGAAGACGGCACTGCTGGAAACCCGCCTGGAGGCGCTGGCGGCTTGCCTGCGCCGGCAATTACCGCTTGCAGCACGACGGGGCCGCGGTTTCATGCAAGGTATTTATCTGGGCGATGGCGCGTTGGCGCAACAGGTGTCGCAATTGGCTTTCGGGCTTGGCCTGATAGTCGAAACGTGCGGGCCGCAAGGGGAGGTGGTCAAATTGCTGCCTCCGCTGACCATCGATGACGAGGAGCTGCTGCGCGGCCTGCAATTGCTGGAGGTAGCTTTCGAGCAGGCCATGCATCCCAAGCTGTCCAGCGTCTGATGGCTTAGCGCCTTCCACCTTCCGCACAGGGCACGGTCGACGTGCCCTGTTTCATTTCCGCCGCTCAGGCCAGAGCCGCCTCAGGGAGCCTTCTGGTCTGCTGTGTGACGGCCTCCAATTGGCCGTCCGCCACCTTGACGATACGGTCCGCATAAGGGAAGTAGGCGTCGTCGTGGGTGATGGCCAGTACGGTCTTGCCGCGCGCCTTCAAGTCCGGCAGCAACTCGGTATAAAACACGCGCTTGAAGACGGGATCCTGGTCGGCGGCCCACTCGTCGAACAGGTACACGGCACGGTCTTCCAGATAGGCTGATACCAACGCAAGCCGCTTCCGTTGCCCGGTCGACAGCTCGGTGGTGGTAAATTTTCCATCGCACACGGCGACTTTGTGATCCATATCGAGCAGCTTGATATAGCGCATGGCGCGCGCGGCCAGCATATCGTCGTCGGCGCCCAACAAGTGCTCGAACAGATGGAAGTCGGCAAAGACCGCCGAGAAGTGCTGGCGGTAATGGTGCAGGTTGGCCGCGGTCACGGCTAACCCGTTCAAGTGGACCGCGCCTTGCTCCGGCTCATACAGACCCAGCAGCAGCATGGCCAGCGTGGTCTTGCCGCTGCCGTTGCCGCCGACGATGAAGACGATTTCGCCTTGCCTGATGGTCAGATCGAGTGGGCCCAGCATGAAGGGATTGTCTTCACTGATGCCAGGGTAATGATGGCAAACGCCCCGCAGCTCCAGGTGCAGCGGGGCGCCGGTGGCGAAGGGATTGACACTGCCATGCCGCTGCACAGGGCTCAGATCTTCCTGCAATTGCTGGATTTTTTTTAAGGCAATACCGGCCTGGCGCAAGGTCGGAAACACATTCATCATGTCGCTGATCGGACGGATAAGGTAGAGCAGCACCAGGGTCATGCCGATGCGCGTCGCCGGTTCCTGCGGCATCCAGAGCGGAATGACAAAGAGGTTGATCCCGATGACGATGTAGAACAGGATGGTTCCGACGTTCAGGATCCAGACATAGCCCCCCATGCTCTGGATCGACAGACGCTTGAATTCCTGGGTGCTGGGCGAGAGCACATCGGCCAGGAATTGATTGCCGCGCTGGGCATTAAGCTGCAATTCCCTGCTGCCTTCGGTCAGGCTGCGCAATTGCCGGTAAACGGCATCGAGTTTGTCACGCAGCAGGACCAGTTGGCGCAGCGGACGCTGCTCGGCGAAGTGGAAGCCGACCAGGCATACCAGCAGGGTCGCCGTGAAGACCAGGAATAATTGCCAGGACAGGAAGGCCATATAGGCCAGGCAAACGATAATGATGATGCCGTTGCCGATCGCCAGCGGCAGCATTTGGAACGCTTGTGTGAAGGTGTCGATGTCCTTGGTCAGGATGGCCTGGAGCGCCGGTTTGCCCATGCGCTGCAGTTGCTTGGGGCTGGTGGCCAGGAGTTTTTCGCCGAGACGTATGCGCAGCTGTTGAATGGTGTTCTGCGTGAGATGGAGCAGCGAAATTTCCGATGCCGATTTGGCGGCCAGGTAGGCTAGGCAAAGACCGAAGAAGGCCCAGGCGAACGAAGCCAGGCTGGCGTCGGCCGAGATGCCGTTATTGATCACGGCCACCAATGCGGCGGCGCAGATGCCGCTGATGAGGGCGGCGGCGAGGCCGAGCAAAAGCAGGCGCCAGGATTGCTGGTACAGGTATTTTATGAGGTTCATGGGTATCCAGGCCAATGGCCAAGGTTGAACATGGCGGCGCCGGCATCGGTACAGCCGGGGCACCGGAATGGGGGAAAGCGCATCGGCATTCTGGCCGTGCGCCAGGAATGCCGATGCGGGGGGCGATCAATGGACTTGTTGGTCCATCTGCTGGCGCAGCGACAGTGGACGCATATCGGTCCAGAGTGCCTTGATGCGTTCCAGGCAGGCTTCCTTGGTATCGGCCGCGCCTACTTCACGCCAGCCTAGCGGGATGACGCGGCCGGCCGGCCACACCGAATACTGCTGTTCGTCGTTGATCAGGACTGCAAATAATTGTTGTTCTTGGCTTGACATAAAATCTTTCCAAAATAAAGGGTGAGAGAAAAAGATAACGGACAGCGGCGCCGGTTGTGTACCTCATGGTGCGGGAGCGCAAACCCCATCGTCGCACGGTGGTGAATGTAGCAGCCCGCACTTGGCGAAGGAACTGTACCTTCGGCCAAGCGTGGCGGGAAAGGCGGTTGCCGTTTAAGACTGCGGCTCCTTCAGCGAGCGGGATAGCGCGTGGATGGCCGCCGACACGGCAGCGGCCAGCGCTTGCACATGCGGCGCTTTCAGCATGCTGTAATGGTCGCCCGGTGTCGTCGCGGGAACTTGCGCGGCATCGACCACGGCCTGCCGCGGCGCCCGGCCGGTACCGGCCTGCTGCGCCTCCAGCCTGTGCAAAGGTGCTTGCAGGACCGGCGGCTGATAGCCTGCAAGCAATTGCAGATGGCGCGCCGTCACCTTCAATTGCTCTTTCACATGCTCCAGCAAGCCATTGCCCACCACTTGATGCAGGGCTTGGCCGAGCAGATCGAGGAAGAACGCCTGGTGGGCCGGATCGTACAGGTCGCGCATGGTCAAACCGCGTTCCGCGAGTGCGGATTGGAGCGCCAACAGTTCTGCTGGTTGCATGGCCCCGCCGCGCAAAGCGCTCAGCGTCACCGCTGCGGCCTGTTGCAGGTCCGGCTCCGTTCCGGCATCGACGTTGGCCGGCAGCGCATAGCTGTCGAGCAAGCCCAGGTAGCTGACGGCCAGGCCACGTTGTTCAAACTCGGCGGCCAGCGCCAACGCAAACAGGCCGCCGCTCGACCAGCCTAATAGACGATACGGACCGCTCGGCTGCACCGCCTGGATCGCCGTGCAATAGTCCGCCGCGGCAGCCGCCACCGAGTCGTATCGCTGAGGCAATCCGGCGCTCTCCGGAGACTGCACGCCGTACACGGGGACATCCTGCCCCAGGCGGTCGGCAAGCTGCTGGTAGACGCTGGCCTGGCCGCCGACCGGATGAATACAGAACAGCGGGGTGCCGTCGCCGCAGGCCTGCAGCGGCACCAGCAGCGATGCCGCTGGACTTGCGGCGTCGATGGCGGCGGCCAGCTCAGCCAACGTCGGCGCGCTGAAAATGGTTGCCAGCGGAATGCTGACATGCAGCTGCTCCTTCACAGCATGGAACAATTTGATCGTCAACAGCGAATGTCCGCCCAGCGAGAAGAAATTGTCGTGCACGGAAATCCGTTCGACACCCAGCACCTCGCTCCACATTGCGGCTAGCACGACTTCGGAAGGCGTGCGCGGCGCGACATGGCCGGCGGTGGTGGCGTTCATGTCGGGCGCGGGCAGGGCGCGGCGGTCGACTTTGCCGTTCGGCGTCAGCGGCATCTGGTCGAGGAAGACGAAATGGGCGGGCACCATGTAATCGGGCAGGGTGCGCAGCAGCGCGGCGCGCATGGCCGGCACTTCGTCCGGGCCGGCGACGGCCGGCTGTTGCGGCACCAGGTAGGCCACCAGGCGCTTGTCGCCGGGGCGGTCTTCGCGCGCCAGCACCAGCGCGTCGCGCACGGCGGGCAGCGACGCCAGGGCGGTTTCGATCTCGCCCAGTTCGATGCGCAGGCCGCGGATCTTGACCTGGTCGTCGATGCGGCCCAGGTATTCGATGGCGCCGTTGGGCAGATAGCGGGCCAGGTCGCCGGAGCGGTACATGCGGGCGCCGGGGATGGTGCTGAAGGGGTTGGCGATGAAGGTCGATGCGCTCAGCTCGGGACGGTTCAGGTAGCCGCGCGCCAGGCCGACGCCGGCGATGTGCAGATGGCCGGCCACACCCACCGGCACCGGATTGAGGTCGGCGTCGAGCAGGTGGATCTGGATATTGGCGATCGGCCGGCCGATCGGCACGCTGGACAAGGTGCTGTCGGGACGGCAGTGCCAGGCCGTGACGTCGACCGAGGCTTCGGTCGGGCCGTACAGGTTATGCAGGGCCACATGCGGCAGCGCGGCCAGGCAGCGGTTTTGCAACTCGAGCGGCAGGGCCTGGCCGCTGCACATGATCTGGCGCAGCGCCGGCAGGGCGGCATCGGGTGCGCCGTTGAGGAACACTTCGAGCATGGGCGGCACGAAGTGCAGCGTGGTGATGGCTTGTTCGGCCATCAGGCCGGCCAGGTATTCGACATCCTGGTGGCCGCCGGGGCGGGCCACCACGAGGGTGGCGCCATAGGTCAGCGGCCAGAAGAATTCCCAGACGGAGACGTCGAAGCTGAACGGCGTTTTCTGCAGCACGCGGTCCTGCGCGGTGAGGCGGTACTCGGCCTGCATCCACTGCAGGCGGTTGACGATGCCGGCCTGGTC
>NZ_JBXAQJ010000028.1:0-15011 GCF_058807115.1 Pseudoduganella sp. GW821-FHT12E03
AGTGCCCCATGGCCACAGTGCGACGGAGAAGCACTTTCACCGGTGAAAGTCTCTGGCGCACCCAGCTGACAACCACCACCGGCAAGTATATCGCGCGCATTCTCGCCCATGGTTTCTTTTCAGGACAACATACCTTACTAGATGCTGTTGCCGATATCCTTGGTCAGCCATCGGCATCACAGCGCCACGGCCGCAGACGGCAGCGTCCGCTTGTTGGTTCATTGGCGACAAAACGCTCATCCGATGCGGTTCATGTGACTAGACGATACCGCGTTTTCGCCCTTGAAAGTCGAAGGAACATAGCCAGCGCCATCGCGGAGACCCAGACCGCTTACAACGTCAATCTTCGGTCACGCTGGTTGCGCCCGGGTTCAAAGTGCTGTTCGCCCTGGGAGGTCGATTGTTACCGTCGACCGAGCAGTCATTGTTGCGACGCGCGGTGATCATTTTGCCGGATTGATCGGCATTGACATGCTGCGCAGAGCTGGCCAGTCGTCCCCCTCGCCATAAGCACAATTTTCACAGGCGAAAGTTCGCTGCGCCGTCCCGATCTTTGCACGGACGCTTGCCGCGAAGTCAGAGACCGAGCGTGTTTCCAGTTCACGATAGCCGGACGGCGGCGTACAACAAAGCGGCCATGCGAGTGGATGACAGGAACCGGTAGGATTGTCGGTTGACTTCACGAATGCATGTGGCAAAGCTGGGACATAGGCTTGCTGCCATACAGGCGCGGTTTGCCCTTCACGGTTCGTGATGTTCACTGGTGTAGAGGTGTCCCAGGGTCAACGAGTGCAGTTAGGACTCGGGCCGCGCGCTGACCATTATATTGAACGACGTGGCATATCCACGTTAGTCCCACCTGGACGGATGAAGTCGATAAGGCGACAATTTCCTGTCACTGCGCGCGCCCGGTAAGAGGTAATTTCCTGCTCAACCGTGTGGCGGAGTGAGTGTTTACCGATCCCGGAATCGGGCTACGATGGCAAGAAGCGTTGACCGGTGAAGATCCGAGAGAACCAAGCGTTGCCCTGCGCGTTGCAACGACAGCGCCTGCAGGATGTATGGTGTTGTGGCGTAGCCGTTACCGCTAGTGGACTCAACTGCGGCATTCCTTTTAATAGCTGTGCGATGCTGCGCTACACTTTCACCGGTGAAAATGGCTGAGGCAAGCGTTCGGATGAGACGCTCAGCAACGTTATCTCCCTCTGCTCCAGCACGACCCCTATCAATGCGGCAACCAGGTGGCGCTGCCGCCACGGTACTTTACGACTGGGGACTGCCAGCGCTGACGATGGATATACCTATTGCGTCACCGTTCCAGGTCGGTAACGCATTGGTTGTTCGTCTATTACCGGCCTTGCTTTGTGCATAAAACGCGGCAACAAAGCTTCTGCGATGGAACAACCCACATTTTTTCAGTGCAGCCGATACATGCCCGCCGCGGTACTCCGGCGAATCCGTTGCACACTTTCCGGTGCAACGCCTGCATCAAGTGCGCGAATCAGGTGTTGAGTGACAGTCGCATGGACAAGCACTTTCACCAGTGAAAGTGTCTAGCGTTATCTTCTAGCAACCTTGCCCGCTCACCTTGTCGCGATAACATCTCTGTAAGGCTTACTGGTATAGGTCCGTATCGCGTTGCCTGGGAATGCTTTCATTCGTGAAAAAGCCACGGTACAGAATGGCTGAGACTCGTTCGGTCGATAAATCTAGAGGGCACCACTGATATAACAGGGCACTGACACGATCAGAGGTTATCGATGTCGCCATGTTATCGCATCCCACGCATGCCTGGCGCTGACTACTGCTCTACTGCGGGTGCTGCATGCTTTCACCGGTGAAAGTACGTAGTACCGTTTCCGTCACGGCACTGCCACGCTGGAAAACGAACGTGGCAGTCCGCCCAGCACATCCTTAAGTTGTCCGCCATTGCATGCGGCCAGGTCACGCTTGTCAGTATGTGAAGCAAGGCATGGTCATGTGAACGCGATGTCACCAGTTAGTGCATGGTTATGCCCACTGCGGTTCAGTTGCTGCATATACTGAACCGCGAATTCCGGCTTTGACATGGACTGCGCGCGGTCTGCAACGTCAGAACCACGCTATTCCCCTTCACCTGGCGCATCCGTGTTCATTCGCATATTGCATTGCGTAGCTAGCTTCTCGCGCGTCATGGGATTGCGACAGCGCCCAGTGTTATCTACTCCGATGTCGGTACGATACGATGCGTTTTGTTGCGCTTGGCTAATAAGGGATGAAGCACTTCATCTATCGCGGACATGACGCGCGACGCCCGCGTGCTTTCACCGGTGAAAGTGATCCGTGAAGGTTGCTCCACTGCTATGGCCATGGGTATTGGCTTAATCACGTTGTGTGGGGAAGACATGGGAGTGTCATTTACGCTGAAAATGGGTGCCGGCCCATGGCAGCACTTTCACCAGTGAAGGCGCCGCTTGCCGCCCATAACGAGGATTGCCGGCAAGCGCGCATCAACCGCCGGTTCCATGTTAATCCTGTTGAAAGTGACTTAAGACCAACCGGAGGGCACTATCACCGGTGAAAGCACGTTCCTACCGTAATGTCATTTGACGTGAGCGCCCCGGTCACGGAATCCAGGCGCATGCGTTGTCGTGGCGTATACGCGCCAGAAGGGAAGGCATTTGTACTTTCACCGGTGAAAGCACGTATTCATGCCGACCTATTTTAAAAATCACCTATTTACATATTTTAAAATGATTTATACTTATATTCATAAATTCCAAAATCCAATCGGTGTCGGCTTTCACCGGTGAAAGTGACGAAAGGGCAGTCCATGACCGCGAAGGTAATAACGGTGTTCAATCAAAAGGGGGGCTGTGCCAAGACGATGACGTCGATGCAGCTGGCGGGCACGTTTGGCCAGTGGGGCTTGAAAGTCTTTGTGGTCGACATGGACCCGCAAAATACTGCGGCGCTCTGGCGTTTGCAGGCCCAGGACGAGACGCCGTTCCCGGCCGAGGTGATGTCCTGGGCGCCATTGAAAAGCGCCTTCCTGAACAAGGTCGAGACATTGATGGAAAAATACGACATCATTCTTATCGACTGCCCCCCCGCGATCGAATCGTCGGTTCCCTGGACCTCGCTGCTGATCGCCGATCTGGCGCTGATCCCGGTGGTCCCCGTGATGGATAACGTATGGGCTTCCAAGATCGCGGAAGACCTGGTGCTAAAAGCACGCGAGGAGCGCGCCGTCAATCAGGTACAAGGTGAATTGAAGGCCGCATACTTGTTGAGTATGGTGCGCAAGGGTAAGGTATTTGAGGTCTGCCTTGACGCGTTGAGGAAGGGCATCCAGTTGCCGATCCTGGCGGCGAAAATTGGCATGCGCAACGCCTTTCCGGAATCCCAACTATTTGGCTGCATCGTGAGCGCCTTTGGTAAATCGACCGCGTCCACTGAAATTGAAGCGGCGGCCCGTGAAGTGTTAAAACTACTCGATATCAAGCCACCGAAAAAACAGGCCGCGAAATGAAAATCAACAAATCCAACATGGCCGCTCGTGCGGCGCAGGCAGCGAACATGGCGCCGACCCTGACTAACCGGTTTGCGCATGCGCGTGAGTTCGCCCACGCGAATCCCGTCGATCCTCAGCCGGTACCGACATTGGCGGGCGAGGTTCCCGTGGCACTGCCAGCCGCGTCGGCTAGCGTGGCGCCTGTTGTTGAACAACCCGGTGTGCCCTGGGTGACCAAACTGGTGCCACAAGACCAGATCGATCCCAATCCATTCAATGCACGCAAAGTTTATCGTCCTGAACGGGTCAATGAACTGGCCGCAAGCATCGGCGCCCATGGGCAAGAGACCCCCGGCCTGGCCACCATCCGCAATGGCCGGTATATCCTGGTGGCGGGTCATTATCGCCAGCGTGCGCTGCGTACCATCGGTAATAAGCCGATGGTGCTGACGATCCGGCCGGATTTGACCGACCGCGAGCTCTACGAAATGAGTTATCGCGAGAACGCGGAGCGCGAAGAACAGTCCGCGCTGGATAACGCCCTGGCATGGAAGGAATTGCTGGAGCAAAAAATTTACCAGTCGGAGACGGAGATCGCGGAAGCGACCGGGATGTCGCTGCCTAGCGTGAATCGTACGCTGGCGACCCTCAAGCTGTCCGACAGCACAATGAGCCTGGTCAAGGATTTCCCAACCAGGTTTGGCGTCAGCGTCTTGTATGAGCTCATGTTGCTGGAACAAGCTGCCGGCGTCGAGCAGGCGTTGATTTATGCCCGCGGCGTGGTGGGCGGTGATGTCAGCCGCAAGGATATCCAGGAGGCGCGAGAGCGGCTGCAGGCACCTCACGCGCCGCGCAAACGCAAGGAAACCGCGCGGACTTACAAAATCCAAAAAGAAGGCGCGGAAATCGGATCATTGAAAACCTGGGATTCCGGCAAAATTTCCCTGGAAGTCGTGTTACCTGATTCGCGTGAGCGCGCAGCGTTGATTGCCGAGTTGCAGCAACGTTTCGGCTTGTCGGAATAGTTGTTTGTGTGACTGCGCGCTGGTCACGGGCTGGCGCGCTTCTTTTCTTCCTCGTTTCTGAACAAGCCAGGCATGCCTTGCCAGCACGTCTTTTTCTTTTTCTTCCTTATTTCCCGCTGTGAAGCTTTGGCGTTATTGCCCAAGACAATTGCCAGCGAATTCAGCGTAACGTTAAGTTCCAGTATTGGTTCGCGAGCCAAGCACAGGGGAGTGTTGACATTGATCATTCTTCCTCCTGTTAAAGCTCACCTTGCAAAGGTGAGGCCCAGCAGGAATCGTGTAATAAATTCTGGATGCTCACGAGTACATATCGTGCCGCTTGGCGTGCGCAAGTCTATGACAGCAGGCATTGGTGAGCTTGTACAGGGGATAGCTGTTGACGTGGATGCATGCTTGAGTTTATTTGAGTAGTTAACACAGGTTAAAACATTGTTTACAAATTAAGGTCACGTAAAGCCAGTGCTGGTGCGGGTTTGCGGCCGGTTCGGTGAGTGGAAGCAGGAACCCGGGTGAGCCGGTACGGGAGCCTATGTGAGCCATTGCAGGAACGCGGATTGGCATAGGTGAACTTCCTCGGGACCATAGGTGAGTGGATACGGGAGTACATCATCCTGGACGGAATCGGCATTTTTCAAGCAAAGGTGAGACCGCGCGGGAACATTACGGCAAGACCACTCGATGAGAACCCGGCTGGATGCAAATCCGTCGCTGTTCTTGCCCAACGCGTCCACATGTACAGTTTTTGGGCGGATAAGCGTGGTGCGACATAACGACAAATTCATGTAGGCAACAAATCTGTCGATGTTTTCGGCGATAGAGGTTGATTGGTTACACAACATGGTTAATGAATACGTGTGCGCAGCACTGGGATCGGTCTGAATGTTCATGAGGTGAGCTTTTACGGGGACTGGAGTGTGGAGTGCTCGCATTGAGTACTTCTTAATATGTTTACTCAGTTAACACATTGTATACAGATTAAAGCGCGCTAAACCGAGGATCCATGCGGTTTTCCAAAGACTTCGGTGAGTGGATACGGGGTGCAGGGTGAGATGGTACAGGGCATAGGGTGAGCCTCGACAGGAGCTAATTCTTGTGAAGGTGAGCTTGCCCGGGAATCCGGGGGAGTGGATACGGGAAAGTGTTTCAAGGGCTGTGGGGACCATTAGGTGAGGTTTTTCAGGAGTAGATTGGATGATTTATTCGCTCAGGTGAGCTTTAGCAGGAACTTTGTTTGATTTGCCGGGAAGTTTGAGGGCGGTTGCCGGCCTCGCTGCGCATTTGACGGCGCTGACGCCGGGCTAAGGGTGAGCTTATACAGGGAGATTACGCAAAAGTTCCTGCGTCGAACCGCTTATTGATGCGGATAGGTGAGATGGAACAGGAGAAGCGCGCCAATATTCGTTGGAAAGGTGAGATTACACAGGAGCCGGATGCACGTTTGGTGTTCTAAGGTGAGCCGCTGCGGGAAGTTGTACCGCAAGTGAGCTCTAACAGGAACCCGGAGCCGGTTGGTGGGGACATTCAGTGCTGATTCGGGGCGCGGGACCATCACGGACGGCACTAAGGTGAGATTGCACGGGAAGACATCGGGACATTCGTGACCTGGTGGAGCTTTTCCAGCGAGAGGAAAGGGCGCACCGGAAGCAAAGGTGAGACGTAACAGGAGTCTGCGGCCAGGAATTCAAGCTGAGGTGAGCAATTACAGGGAGCAAAGGCTGAAAAATACCCGCAGTAGCGCTGGAACAATGCGAGGTGAGCTGCTACGGGAGGCCGGCTGGCGGTGACGTCACGTGATCCGTATGGTGTCGCATCGGACGGATCGGGGGGACTGGCTTGAACCTGCGGAAAGGTGAGATAATTCTCCGATTCGCTCTCACCTTTCGGCTGGTTTTCGCCTCCCGCCCTGTCCCATGGCAAAAGTAACTAAGAACAATGAGCTCTCCCCCGCGCGCACCGGCACCCTTACCGAGCAGCGCCGCGAATTAAGAAAATCGAACGAGGCGATCGGTCTGCGGGTGATCGCGGGTAAGCTGACTTTGCTAAACCGCAAATTGTTGAATGCGCTGATGTACCATGCGCAGGAGGCCAAGGAGCTCGGGGCCAACGCACCGATCGATACGCCGGCCGCAAAAAAATACTTCTGGGTGCGCCTGTCCCAGCTGGCGCGCGACGCGCATTACGACAGTAACGACACCGCCAACCTCAAGCAGCAGATCACCGAGCTGCAAGACATTAAACTGCTGTTGGAAAATGACCGCCAGTGGACCAGCGAGCGGTTGATTGCCAGTGTTTCCATCGTCAACCCCAAGGGCCTCAAGAGTGCCCAGGGCCAGGTCTGGGTCGGTTTCGCGTTCCCGCCGGAGGTGTACGAAACCGTGATGGCGCCGCAGACCTACACCAAGCTCAGCATCTTGTACCAGGGTGTGCTGCGCTCCGGCGCGGCGTTGGCGCTGTATGAGATTTGCCGGCGCTATGCCACCAATCCCACCAAGGTGACCTCGATCGAACCGTATGAATACTGGTACGGGTCGCTGACGGGAAATCCGGTCAACAAGGATCTGGAACTGCCGCCCTACAAATATTTCAAACGCGACGTCATCAAGCCGGCCATCGCGGAAATCAACGCGTTGACGGACATCGACGTCGAGCTGATCGAGCATAAGAACGGCCGCACGGTGGAGCGGTTGCAGTTCCGCGTCGAATACAACAAGCAGCCCCAGCTTGGCTTTACCATGCCACCGGTGATCGACATGGAACTGATGCACGAAGTCATGGCGCTCGGTTTGGGGCAGGAAGACGCGTCCGATGTGTTGGCGATGTATGACGGCGCCAGGGTGCGCACCACGCTGTCCTTTGTCAAGGCACGCATGGCGCAACCGGGCGTGGCCCCGCTTGATTCACCGGCCGGCTACTTCAAGTGGGCGCTGGAAAAAGGCGGTGTGGCGACGGCCGCCCACCAAACCAAGCTGTCCCGTAAAAAGAGCGTGGACAAGGAACAGGCCGATGGGCCGGGCGTGATGGAAATGTTCCTGGCGGCCCGCGCCGGCGACGCGCTGGAACTGTACAAGGAACTTGCGCCGGAGGAGCGCGAAGCGGTGTATGACCGGTTTAAGGCGCAGGAAACCGGCCATAAGCTGGCAACGTTTGCCAAAGCGGTCGACCATGGTGTGACACGTTCGCTGCTGTCGATGTGGTACGCCGCCGAACTGTGGGGTGAACCCGGCGCGGACGATATCGTCCGCTATGTGCAGCAACTCGGTGTGTTGCGGCGCCCGGCCACCTAATCCCCGTGCGGCGCCGGCTTACGCCAAGCGCTGTTTTGCCGCCACATAATGGCGCGTTGAACGGGGCAGGGCCAGCCCCAGGTGCGCGGTTAGTTCCGCAATCGTCACGGCGTCGAGTTCCTGGATGGCAAACGTGTTGCGCAGCGTCCTGCCGCCCTCGCGCGTCGGGGTCAGGCCGGCGCGGGCGAACGTGGCTTGCACCTGACGGTAGACCGTCGACTTGTGCAATGGCGCCCCGCGACTATTCGCCGGGAACACCAGTGCACCGGGAATCGGTAACGCGCGCCGCAGCGCCAGCCAGGCATGCAGTTCCGGCACCGCGTCGGCCCGCAGCATGGCCACGTGCGGATAACTCGACGGCTGCTTGCCGGCCGGTGTCAGGGCCAGTGCCAACGATCCGTCGAGGCCAGGCTGGTCGCTGATTTCGTCCTGCCGCAGTCCGATGACTTCGGCCACCTTCAGCCCGCCGCACAGCATGACCAGCTGCATGACCCGGTCGCGGTGGCGTTTCCAACCTTCGGCCAGGCCGGGCAGGGCGGCGCGGAATCGCACCGTCTGCTCCCTGTCCAGCGCCGTCATCTGCGCGTCGTGGCCCAAGACATATGCGCCACGCGCGGCATCGAGCAGGGCCGACCTGGCGGGATTGGCGCCGCATTGCAGGCAATCGAAACAGCGTTCCAGCAGCCGGACGTAGCGGTGCGCAATGCTGCTGTTGATCCGGCGGGACCCGCAGACGCGTTCGGACAGGAACGCGTGCAGGTCGGCGCTGCTCACGGTCGACATGCGCAAACCGTGTTCCGCCATCCACTGCGTGAAACGTCCGAACATAAACCGATACACCCGCGCCGAAGCGTCCGACAGTGCCGGATGCGCGTGGCCGCGACGCCGGCTGGTCGTGGCAAAAGCCGGGGCGTGCAGCAGCACCGTGAATGCCGCCATCGGGTCGCGGTCCCATGCGAGAAAATTGGCGTCAAGCGTCATAGCGCACAGTAATTTTTGCAACTAACAAACACAGGAGCTCCATGCCGCGATTAGTCTATAGACGGGGTGGCAGTGTACAGAGCCGGTGGCTTATTTTGAATGTTTTGCTTGATCAGAGGGGGCTGGTTTTGTGATTTTACTAAATTCCGTCCGTTAGTTGCAAATTTAGTTGGGCAGTCCGTCGATGGCTCGCACCCGCCCGGATGTGAATGGTCCGCGCGAGCCCTGCGTCGGCCAGGCATGGATTCATCGAATGTCATTGCGGGCTTAGAATGGCTGGTATACGGCACCAAGAGGGACACGTGGGACGCGCAACACCATGCGCCGGGCGTAGTCCTGGAGAGACGCCTGATCCGGGGATACTCCATTGTTCAGAACGGTCAACGGGTCGGTGATGACCAGCCGTTCCGTTGCGCCGGTGGATGACAACGGCAAGTATTCCAAATGGATGGGCTATTTGCCACGCAAGCAATTACCTATAAAAACCGACGGCGGCACAATAAGCCGCCACACTCACTTTCACCGGTGAAAGTGAGTGTGCCTCGACATCGATGGCATTGAGTTTTCAAATGGCGTGCCCAATACTGCGCATCCCCGGATCCACCGTGCCAATTTCCGTTACACGTCACAATATTGATGTCCTCTCTTCCCTAAAGAGGGTGTCGCAAAAACCACCCTTGCCCTATAAAATATTTCGCCGGATAAGAGATTAGGACACAACGATGTGCAGCACCAGGAAATTGCGATCACCCGACGATGCACAGTACGAGTTGTTTGGCGGCGTGCCAGCCAGCGTAGACGAGCCGTTGCTGCAAACTGCGATTGACAATGGCCGGCGCTTCGTGACGGGTAACCCGCGTGCCATCTTTCTGGGGACAATCCAGCTGGAAGAGCGTTTGAAACGCTCCGGACAGCATGCGCCATTTACCGTGGCCCGACTGCTGGAAGGGCAAGACTGGCATGCCTTCGAGCAGCGCTACGCCGCCACTGGCCGTGCGCCCTATGCGCCGAGACTGATGGCTGGATTGATCCTGTACGGCGTGATGCAAGTAGTCAATTCCTTGCGCGGACTGGAACGGATGGTACGGCTTGATCTGGGCTGTATGTGGGTCACCGGCGGCATCGCGCCGGACCATGCCAATATCGGCCGCTTTATCGTCCTGCATGAAGCATCGCTGACCAAGGATTTTTTTGAATCGTTGACCCGGTCGATTTTAAGAACCACGGTTTCGGGAGGCGAAGTGCGGCTGGCCGGTGACGGCACGGTGATCGACGCGGCCTGCTCGCACTACGATCTACTCAAGAAAGAGGCCGTCAAGGCGCGCGCCACCGCCGCACGCCAGGCAATCGAGCGCACGCCGGATGATCCTGCGGCGCAATGGCAACAGGAACGCGGTGCGCAATGCCTGAGGCTCTTTGAACAACGCCAGAACGCCCGCCGCAATGGCGGCAATAACGTCGAGACCTTGCGGATCAGTGGCCGCGAGCCGGAAACAATGGTACAGCGCCTAAAGCGTGGACGCGGGTTTGCGGCATCGTACAAGGCATCGGTGCTGGCTAACTCCCACCGGATCGTTACCGCATTCGCGCTTGATCCATCGAGCGAAACCAAGGCGATCGCGCCCATGCTTAACCAAAGCAAACGCGTAACCGGACAACAGGCAAAGGAATTGCTGCTCGACGCCGGTTACTTTGATGATGAAGTGATCGCCGCGACGCTCGAACGCAATATCAGCTTGTTGTGTCCGGAGGGCCAGTGGCCAGCCAAGGCCAAGGAAGACGGCCTGTATCACAAGAATGCATTCAGCTACGACGCCCATACCGACACCTACCGATGCCCCGCCGGCCAAACCTTGATCGTCATTTCCCGATGTGCAGAAACACCGCGCACACGAGCAGCGAGCGTGTATGCGACATCGAGCTGTGCACACTGCCAACTGCGCGCGAACTGTACCAAGGCCGCTCAGGGGCAGCGCATCAAGCGCTATCCCGAAGATGAACAACGGGATGCACTTCGTTTCGTGATGCAGCATCACCAGACGCGCCATATTTTCAGCCAGCGCAAGGCAATCGTCGAGCCAGCGTTCAGCAGCCTGCGCGGTCAGCAGGGCCTGGACCGCTTCCGCCGTTGCGGGCTACCGGCGGTAACACGTGAATTTGGGCTGCATGTCATGGCGTATAACTTATTCAGGGCGGTGGCCCTGCTGAGGGCACTGTTTTCCTACCGTTACGCCGTTCTATACGCTGTCCCAGAAGCCCGATACGCATTTTTCGACCGCATGCCGCGTATTTTAGGCTTGCGCCCTCAATCACAACCTCGCCCGGGCCTGGAATGATCGCAAAAAACGTTTTGCGACAGCCTCTGAAGGGCGGGGTTTCTCGGAACAAAACCTGATGAAAGACACCCATGCTTGACGATGAAAAGGAGGCCCGCATCGCGGTCCTGGAAGCCGCTGTGCGCGACAGCCTTGCCTACTTGCAGCGCCTGCCCGTCGTGCCGGCCACCAACGCGCTGATGGATGCGCTGGAAGACGCGCTGGCCGCCCGGCCGCCCGCCCTGGTGATGCACGGCGGGCGGCACGCCGCCAGCGGCGTCATGATCGTCGAGGTCACGGTCCTCGACAATGTGGCGGTGGTCCGCACCGACGCGCCGGCGGCCAAAGCCGGCCGGCTGCACGAAATCCTGGCCGAAGGCATCAGCGTCACCCTGACGCGCAGCTGAGTCGCCATGGCCAGGATGCTTACCGGGCTATGATTCCGGCGTTGTCCGCCTGCGGCGCGCGACGGGACGCCGCCTTGCATGCACGACCACGTAGTGCGCGACTAGTGCTGCAGCGGTCGTGACAGCGCCCAAGGGGAAACACACGCCGCATTTCGCCGCTCCCGGGCCCATTTATCAACCGCCTGCGCCCACTCGTTGCCACTGATCGGCTGCGTCAGAAACATATCCACCGTGCCGGGTTCGGCATGCTGAATCAGTTCCGCACGTTGCTGTCCCGCACTCATCAACACAATACCCAGCTGCGCAGAAATTGCCCGGGCGGCACAGGCCGTGGTTACCCCGTCAATGTCCGATAAGTTGGCCGACGCCAGCACCACATCATGGGCACAGGTGCCGTCCGCATCGGCGTGCAGCGTGGCCAATACCATGCTGGCTGTCGATGCGCTGGCGCATAGCATGCCATAGCGCACAGCAATGGCATGGACCGCCTCGACCGTTGTGGCGCTCTCACTAATCACCAACAACCGCAGTCCCTCCAATACGCTATAAACTTGCCGGGCTTCTTGCTCCTCCATGTCAAGGGCTAACGTAAAACAGAAGCGACTGCCTTGCCCGACTTGACTGTCCAGCTGCAAATTCCCCCCATCAAGGAAACAAAATTCCGCGCGATCGGCAGTCTCAATCCGGGCCCGCCAAACCGCCGATGGATCGTGCCGTCCCCCTGCTCATAAGGGGGAAAAATCCGGGCGCACTGCTCCTGATCCATCCCGATACCGGTATCACTGACATCGAACCGCAAATAGGCCTGCCCGCTTACGGTGCATGGCATGTTGTGCAGCAATGATGGCAATATCGTGCTCGGCTGGGCACTGGATGGCCATGGCATCCTGATCCGGTCGGAATGGGATGTGGCCCAATACCTCGATAGCGGCAGGCTGAAGATCATGTTGCCCGAGTTTGCATTGCCCAGCGCGGATTTGTTTGTCTATTATCCGAGCCGGCGCAACCAGACTATACGGGCGCGGGCGCTTCTTGATTTCCTGGTGGAGCAGTTCCAGGGTGCCCAAGGAGGGCAGCGTGGCCGTGGCAACGGCCGCACCCGCCAAGTTCCAATCCGGAGCGCATCAGGATGCGCGGTTCAGCAGGCGCGCCGCGCCTGCCACGCGGAGCGAACATGCCTGCCTCAAGCAGGTAACGCACTTGATGCGGGAAGCGCGCTTGCGCACCGTGCGTCGCCGCCGCTGGATTCGCGAATAGCCACCCCCATCACTTTGACGCGTGCACCATATGGCAGCGCCGCCGCCTGATAAATGGTACGAGCCGGACGCGCTCCTTCCTTGAACAGGTCGGCGTAAACCGCATTGACGTCCGGCAGGTCCGCCAAATCAAGGAACGCAATATCGACAAATGCCAAATCCGACACTTGAAAATCAGACGCGTCGATCGCACGGAAAAGATTGGCGAACGCACGCCTGGCCTCGTCGGCCGCAGTGCCGGGGACATACTGCCCTGCTTCGTTGACTGACAATTGTCCACTCAGATAGCACATGTCGTTGACCACCACTGCATGGCTGATTGGCGATGACCACTGCGGTAATCCGGGACCTTCGGTAATAAATTTTCTCATCTCTTTCCTGTTCAATTTAATCGTATTTCGTTTGCGATGAAGGTTGTTACGGCACAAGCTCGGTCAAGTTCTTGATGCACTGTCCGATTGCTTGACCCAGTACGCGCGCTTGCGGGCCGCGCAGCATGGTGTAATGATTACCATCGACAAATTCAGTGTGGTCATCGGCGGAGAATACGTACGGCGCCGCCGCCGCCGCCGAATCGCGGGCCCAGAAAACCTGCAGGGACGCCCTGACCGGTTGTGGCGTGTGCCCCGCCAACAAACTCAAATGGTGCTGGCTGATACCCATCTGGCGTCTTATATGCAGCAGCGTTTCCGGCGTCAGCGCCGAGGCGCTCCATTCCTGCAGATAGGGCAGCGTCAGTGCTTGATGTTCCGAACCAATGAATTCGGAAATACTCATGCCGTGCTGCTCAAGCAGCGCCGCCATGGCAGTGAGTTCGGCTTCAGTGAAGGGTTTGCCACGCAACACCTCCAGGATGTTCACCGCAGCCGCGCGCAGCAGTGCCTCCGGCTCCGGAGCATGGACGCCATTCAACGGCAATGTGTCCAGCAGGCCGACATACTGCACTTCACAGTCCTGCGCTTCAAGCACGTGGGCAATCGCCAGTGCAAATAAGCCGCCGCTTGACCAACCTAGCAGGCGATACGGGCCCTGTGGCTGCTGCGCCCTGATCACTTCCGCATAAGCGCGCGCCATGTCATTCAGTGAGGCGAACTGTGCCCCCAACTCGGCGAACTCCGGCGATTGCAGGCCATAGACGGGAAATGCTCCGCCGGTCTGCAGGGCCAGTTCCCGGTATGCGATTACGTTGCCACCCACCGGGTGTACACAGAACAACGACGGTCCATCACCGTGGGCTTGCAGCGGCACGAGCAGCGAGCCGGTATGGCTATCGTCGTCGAGGAGCGCAGCCAGGGCGCCCAATGTCGGCGTCGTGAACAGGCTGGCCAGAGGAATATTCGTGTCCCAGTTGTCCTTGATGTGATGCAACATCTGGACGCATTGCAGCGAGTGGCCACCCATTGCAAAGAAATTGTCCTGCACGCCGATCTGGTCGAGTTTGAGCAGTTCAGCCCAAATGCCCGCCAGCTTGATTTCCGTCGGCGTGCGGGGGGCAACGTAGCCGCTCATGTTGCGGTTCATGTCGGGAGCGGGCAGGGCGCGATGATCGAGCTTGCCGTTTGGCGTCAATGGCAGCTGTTCCAGGAAGACGAAGTGGGCCGGCACCATGTAGTCAGGCAGCGTACGCAGGAGCGCGGCGCGCAATGCGGGGACGGCTTCCTGGATGGAATCGGACAGCTGATGCGGTACCGCATAGGCCACCAGGCGCTTATCGCCGGGCTGGTCTTCGCGCGCCAGCACGGCCGCATCGCGCAATTCAGGCAGGGCCGTCAGGGCGGCGGCGATTTCGCCCAGTTCAATGCGCAGGCCGCGGATCTTGACCTGGTTGTCGATGCGGCCCAGGTACTCGATGACGCCGTCATGGCGGCGGCGCGCCAAGTCGCCCGTGCGGTACATGCGCGCCCCTGGGGTGGAACTGAACGGGTTGGCGATAAACTTTTCCGCGGTCAGTTCGGGACGGTCCAGGTAGGCGCGCGCCAGGCCGTCGCCGCCCAGATGCAATTCGCCTGGCGCGCCAAGCGGCGCGGGGTTGCCGTAGCCGTCCAGGATATAGGCCTGGGTATTGGCGATCGGACGGCCGAGCGGAATCGAGACGCCGCCTGCGTCTTCGCGGGAGATCTCGTGCCACAGGGCGAAGGTGGTGCATTCGGTCGGGCCGTAGCCGTTGAGCAGGCGCGCCGGCGGGCCGGCCTGGAACACGCGTTCGATGGCGCGTGGATCGAGCGCTTCGCCGCCGACCAGCAACTGGCG
>NZ_JBXAQJ010000029.1:0-14870 GCF_058807115.1 Pseudoduganella sp. GW821-FHT12E03
GACGAAGCGTTTTGTTCGTCAGCAGCAGAGAAGCGAGATTATCTAGTGTTTCGTGATTCTCGTCAACCCCTCGTTTTTACTTCATCCTGCTGCGCTGTGCCGTTGATCTGTCGCAGCGCTGCGGGGACAGAACTATAGCAAAGCCCCACACCACTGGCAAGGCCTTATTCCGGCTGATCGCGCTCCCGCATCAAATCCGCCAGGCTGCGCGGCGCCGGCTTCAAGGGCGCCCGATGCTGGGTCCAGCCCAACTGTTCGCTCGGAGTCAGAGCGCGGAACCGCGTGGCAGCCCAGCGAAATACCTTATAGACGGAAGGATGGGAAAACGCGCCGCTCCAGAAACGCCACACCAGCTTGTCGCCCCGGCTGAACTTGGCGCCCTGCCCCTTTAATGGATGGGCAACCTGTTCCTGCGGATTGCGGTTCGCTTCCGTGCGCAGCCGTACCAGCAGCGCTGGAATCGGAATGCGCACCGGGCACACTTCGCCGCATGCGCCGCACAGGCTCGACGCGGTCGCCAGATCGGCCGTCGCTTCCAATCCCAGCAAGTGCGGCGAAATGATCTTGCCGATCGGTCCCGGATACGTGGTGCCGTACGCATGGCCGCCAATGCGGCCATACACCGGGCAGTGATTCATGCACGCACCGCAGCGGATGCATTGCAAGGTGGCCCGCAACTGTTCATCCGCATAGGCTTGCGTGCGGCCGTTATCGAGCAACACCAGGTGCAGTTCGCGCGGACCATCGAGTTCCCCTGCGCGGCGCGGGCCGGAAATCAAATTGAAGTAGGTGGTGATCGCCTGCCCCGTCGCGGAACGCGTCAGCAAACTGGCCAGCGGCACGATGTGCTCGAGCTTCGCCACCACTTTTTCCATGCCCATGATGGCGATATGCACATCCGGCACCGTGGTCGACAAGCGCCCATTACCCTCGTTTTCCACCAGCCAGAGGGTGCCGGTATCGGCTGCGGCGAAATTCACACCGGACAAGCCGATATCGGCTTCCGCAAATGCCGTGCGCAATGCGCGCCGACCGGTCTGGATCAGGGTATCGACATCGTCACTGTAAGGCGTGCCCGGAATGTGCTGCTCGAACAGCGTGCCGATATCCTGGCGCGTCTTGTGGATCGCCGGCATGACGATATGCGACGGCTTCTCCCCCGCCATCTGCACGATGTATTCGCCCATGTCCGATTCGATACATTCGACACCCCGCTCGCCAAGGTAGTGATTCAGTTCGATTTCCTCACTGGCCATCGACTTGCCCTTGATGACCTTGCGCGCGCCACGCTGCTGCGCGATGCGCAGGATGATTTCGTTGGCTTCATCGCCCGTCTCGGCCCAGTGCACATGGACGCCAGCTGCCGTCAGTTTGTCTTCCAGTTGCACCAGCAATTGCGGCAAGTTCGCCAGCGCATGCTGGCGGATCGCTTCGCCCAGGTCGCGCAAGTGCTCCAGTTCGGAGGCATCGGGGAACTGGCTGCTGCGTTTGGTTTGCAGAAAATCCATCGCGCCACGGAAGCTGGCGCGCAGCTTGGGATCGTTCAGCGCAGTCCTGGCGCGCTGGTGAAAGTCTTCGGGCGCCACGAATTGCAAGGATTGCGTCGTCATGGCTGGTCTCCCGTTACGATAATGACCCACATCCAGCGCGGGCCATGGGCGCCAAATGCGAGGGTTTGCTGGATGTCCGACGTTTTCGACGGTCCCGAGACCAGCACCAGGTTGGCCGGCATGCCATCACGCCAGCGCTCATCGCGCGCCGCATCATGCAAGGTCGCGTGTAGCGATTCCGCATAGACCAGCGCGATATGTAGCGGCGGCACCAGCGACACCGTGCGCGGGGTGCCCGCGTCCGGCGCCAGGATCAGCGTGCCGGTGGCGGCAATGCCGGAGCGGGCCACTGTGAATCCCGCATCGATCGTGTCAAACAATTCGCCCTTCCACGCTTCCAACGGCGCGCTGAACGGCAGCGCTTCCATTTCCACGGGTAGCGCACCGGCCAACGCGGCGCCCTCCGCACGGGTTGGATCGAGCAGCAAGCGCTTCGCGCCATGCTGCGCCAGTTTGGCCGCCACCTGCGCAGGCCATTCACTGGCCGTGGCACGCCACACCTCGGCACGCGACGCGCGCAACGCGCTTTCGAGGGAGTCGACCAGCGCAGCGGCATCGGGACGGATACCGTCATAGTGCGCGGCAATGCGCGCATCGAGCGTATCGATGGCCCCGGCCGGAGAAGATACAGGCGCCGCAGCACGCAGGCGGCCGAGCATGCGTTCACGAGCGTTCATCATGGCTGCCCCTCCTCGCCTGCCGGCACGCCATTGGCGCGGCGCCACAGGAAGCTGGCCATATGCTCGACCGTCAACGGCGCACCGCTTTGCTGCGCCGCATGACCGATGTTGAGCAGGCATGCGCAATCTGCGGAAACCACACGGCTTGCCCCTGTGGCGCAGGCGGACGCCACTTTATCCGCCACCATCGCGCCCGAGATGTCAGGGTGCTTCAGACAGAACGTGCCGCCGAATCCGCAGCATTCCGATTCGCGCACGTGTTCGAGCCGGCGCACGCCAGGCAAGTCATCGATCAGAGCCACACCATGTCCGCGCGTCCCCATCTCGCGCCGTGCGCCGCACGACGTATGCAGCACCACCGCTTCGTCAGCCTGCGGCTGCGCCGGATAATGCACGTGCAGCACGTGCAACAGGAATTCGCTCAGTTCATAAATGCGGCCGGACAGTTCGCGCGCCTGCCTCGACAGCGCCGCATCATCCTTGAACAGCTCGGGCCAGTGGTGGCGCATCATTCCGGCACAGGATCCGGACGGCACCACCACCGGCCAGCCGCGAGGGAACAACGCCATCTGGGCGCGCGCCACATCGCGCGACTGTTCAGGATTGCCGCTGCTGTAGGCAGGTTGTCCGCAGCAGCTCTGGCCGCGTGGATAGTGCACGGTCACACCCTCCCGCTCCAGCAGGCGCACCGCGTCGAGCCCGGCTTGCGGCAGGAACAGGTCGATCACGCAGGTGCCAAACAGATATACATCGGTTGGCCGGGTGGCAGGATACTGGCGTTCTTGCATAAGGTCTCCACTTTTACTTGTCATTGCGCGTACCATGATTGCCGGTTTCTGCAGCGCCGACAAATTGGTTGGACCAATAATCAAGGGCGCTTGTTTACAAGCTGAGCAAATCCTTCAGTTCTGCCGCATTACGGCGCGAAATCTCCAGCACGGTCCCGTCGCACAAGGTCAACCGGTATCCAAGGCTGATCGATTCTTCGACGGCGGCTACCGCCTGCAAGTTGACGATATGTTGTCTACTTGCCCGGAAGAAATATCCTTTAGGCAAGCGTGCTTCCACGCTGCCCATGGACTTTTTTACGTAGGCGCGCTTGCCGTCAAAGTGGACCAGCACATAATTCTTGCAACTCTCGATATAGCGGATCGATGACAGGTTCACCAGGAAGCATTTTTCCCCATCCTTGATGAAGATTTTGCTGTCGATGTCCAGCGGTTGCCGGGCTTCCGCGGGTTCCTGGTCCTGGTCCTGATCCGGCGCCTGCCGGGGATATTCGCGCAATTTACCGACTGCTTTGGCCAGCCGTTCCGGGCTCACGGGCTTGAGCAGGTAGTCGACCGTGTTGTAGTCGAATGCGCGGATGGCGTGTTCGGAATACGCGGTGGTAAATACGATCCGCGGCGCATAGTCGAGCTGCTCAAGTAAATCAAAACCGGTGGCGCCCGGCATATGGATATCGAGGAAGATCACATCCGGCCGCATCGCCCGCACCAGTTCCAGCGCGCTCGACGGGTGATCCGCCGCGCCCACCACCTCCATCCCTTCAAAGTTCTTTAGCATGCGCACCAGCCCTTCGCGCGCCAGGCGGGAATCCTCCACCACAATCGTTTTCATGAAACACGCTCCACTGGCAACGCGATTTGGGCAGCGAATTCCGTTCCGGACCGGGTGCAGTTCAGAGCGGCCCTGCCGCCGTATACCAGCGCCAGCCGTTCGCGAATGTTGCGCAACCCGATACCGACACGGCCGGCGCGCACGCCGCCTGCCGGCACATCATTCGTGACGCGCAAGATCAACTGCCGCTCCTCCTCATAGGCTTCAACCTGTAACCTGCCGCCGTCGCGGGCATCGTCAATGCCGTGTTTGACAGCGTTTTCCACCAGCAGCTGCAGCGCCATTGGCGGCACCTGGCAAAGCCCGATGCCATCGGCAACATGCATGGCAAACGACAGCCTGTCTTCGTATTGGGTTTTCGCGATGGTGATGTAGCGGCGCACGATATCGAGCTCCTCGTCCAGCGCCACTTTCTCGTGTCCGCCGCGCTCCAGCGAGTAACGCAGGATTTCCGACAACGCCAGCACATTGGTTTCCGCCTGTTGCGCATTCTCGTACACCATGAACCGGATATTGTTCAAGGCATTGAACAGGAAGTGGGGATTCAGCTGGCTGGCCAGGCTGGCCAGCTGCGCCTCTTTCAAACTGGCGTTCAGCCTCCCGTTCAGCAGCTCGGCTTCGTATGCCCGCCCACTGCGGCTGATGCCTATGTAGGCAAAAATCCAGCCGCAAATGAGCAGCTGGCATTGCAATCCCCCCGACACCGCGTTGCGCAGCATGTACTGGAATGGTGACAATTTCAGACCGGTCTGCATGTAAGGGGTATACATCTCCTGCCAAAAGAATGGCGCTGCTGCCAGCGTCACGGCGGCCACCGAAACAATGCCCGCAACCGTCGCATAAGCCAGCACCACCGGAACCAGCCGACCCAGCGGCATACTTTGCCACGCGCGGCGTTCGTACACCCAGCGGAATGCCAGCACGGCCACCGTGTACGGCAACATCCACAGCAGGGTCGTCACCACCACGTGAGCGGCAAGGCTCTTCCATAAAACAGCCGATAGCAGTGTCAGCATCGCCACCATAACCATCGCGCCAGCATGGCAGTACCAGAATTGTCTTTCATGCGGGAAGAATTTCAGTTCCATGTATCCAGGTCCGGGACAGAAGTGGCGCATGGTATCGCTGGCGCCGGGCCTTGTCACCCTGCTTACTTCCACAGGTAGACACGCTGGCCGGGCGCCTTGTACATTGCATCGCCAGGCCTGGTGCCGAACGCCGAGTGGAAGCCATCCACGTTGACCGCCGCCCCGATGGTGCGCAAGGCGTTAGGCGCATGGGGGTCGGAAGTCAGCATTTGCACCAGCCGGTCGTCACGTGTCTTGGCGCGCTGGCTGCGGGCGAAACTGAGGAAAAAGCGCTGTTCGCCAGTGTGGCCCGCCACCACCCTGGACTTGCGGCCGCCCAGGGTCAGTTGGTAAGCGCGGAACGCGATTTCCAGTCCGCCCAGGTCCGCCAGGTTTTCCGGCAGCGTCAGTTGGCCGTTGACATGCTTGCCCGGCACCGGTTCGTAGGCGCTGAATTGCGCCGACAGGCGCTGGCCGATGGATTCGAACGCCTTGCGATCGGCATCGCTCCACCAGTTGTGCAACATCCCGTCACCGTCAAACTGGCTGCCCATGTTGTCAAAGCCATGGCTGATTTCATGGGCGATCTGCACGCCAATGCCGCCATAGTTCGCGGCATCGTCCGCCGCCATGTCAAACAGCGGCGCCTGCAGAATGCCGGCCGGGAGCACGATTTCATTCAGTGCGGGATCGTAGTAGGCATTCACGGTATGAGCCGTCATCATCCATGCGCCGGCATCGATTTTCTTGCCGGTCTGCGCCGCCTTGCGTTCCCACTCGAACCGGCGGGAACGGTGACGGTTGCCCAAGGCATCGCCCTCGCGCACATCCAGCCCGGCGTAATCGCGCCACTGCTCCGGATAGCCGACCTTGGTCTTGTAGCGCGCCAGTTTGTCGAGCGCCAGCTGCCGCGTCGCCGGCGTCATCCAGGTGCACTGGGCCAGTGCGTCGCGATAGGCCGCCAGGATGTTGTCGACCATCGACTGCACGCGCGCCTTGCTGGCGGGCGGGAAATGCTTTGCCACGTACATGCGGCCAAGCGCCTCGCCCATGGCTTTGTCCAGTTCCGCCACGCCGGACTGCCAACGCGGCGTCGGCGCGGTGGCGCCGGTCAATGCGGCCCAGTGAAACCGGAAATGGGCGTCACGGAAGGCAGCCGGCAGCACGGGCGCCGCCTCATCCAGACTGCGCAACTGGAAATACACCTTCCAGTCGTCGAGCGGAACCTGGGTATACAGGGCGGCGATCGCCGCGGCGGCGCCCGCCTGCGTGACAACGACACGCTCGCCATGCTGGATCTGCGCGGCCTGCAGAAACGCACTCCAGTCAAAGCCGGGGGCGAACTTGTCCAGTTCCTCGCCCGACATCGGATGGTACATCCTGGCCGGATCGCGCGATTCCGCCAGCGGCGCATGGGCCTGGGCGATCTGCCGCTCGAGGTTCATGACACGCCGCGCCACCGCGTCGGGATCCGCCATACCGGCCAGTTTTGCCAGCGTCGAGAGATAACGCAGGTAGGCGGCCCGCGCCTGCGCCATGCGCGATTCGTCCAGCAGGTAATAATCGCGGTCGGGCAGACCAAGTCCCCCCTGCCAGGCCAGGGGGCGTGAAATGGCCGGGTCCTTGAAGTCGGCAAAGCCGCCCCACAGCCATACCGGTGTCGTGATCCGCCCCTGCGCCCGGCCCTGCCATTGGGCCAGTTCCCGCACCGAAGCGATCGCACCGATTTCCGCCAGCACTGGCGCAACCGGCGCGATGCCCAGGCGATCGAGCGCATCGGTGTCAAGATATGCCGCATAGTAAAGGCCAAGCTTTTGCTCCACGCTGCCATCCGGCTGGGGGCGGGTGGCCAGTTCCTTCACGATTGTCCGTACGCGCTGATCGACGATGGCTGGTAATTCGACACCATACACTTCCGCCTTATTCGCTGGAATCACGGTTTTCCTGAGCCAGCCACCATTGACGGCGTTGTACAGATTGTCCTGCACGCGCACGGAGCGGTCGTAGCCGGAAGTATCGAAGCGTCCGGCGCCGTAGGCGGCGAAGGACACGGCGAACAGGGCGGTGGCGGACAGGCTGGCCAGCAGGGGTGAAATGGCAGGGAGGAATGACTTCATGGACTGACTCCGGGAACGGTTGTGATGAAACCATTCTGCGCAATGGCAGCTCACGCCGGCAAAAAAGGTGCCGAACGGCGAAATACAGGGACCAGCGGTATCCAAGGCATGCTTTATCGACCGGGCCAATCTTTGGTATGCTGCGGCGACAGGAGGAACGTATGAAACAGGATGCGCGGCGGGTGGAAACAGTCATGCGGCGCATTGAAACAGCGCTGCTGGACGGTTCCTGTCCTGCCCATGCGAGGTTGCCCGCCGAACGGGTGCTGGCGGAACGCTATGGCGTGTCGCGCAACACGGTGCGCGAGGCAATCCAGCGGCTGGTCGCGCGCGGATTGCTGCGCAGCCGCCAGGGCGCCGGAGTCTATGTGACGGAACAATTACGCACCGGGACCGGTACACCGTCGCCATGGGGGCAACTGATTGCCGACCATCCCGGCGTGCGGGACGATGTGCTGGAATTCCGGCGGGTGCTGGAAGGGGCGACCGCCTACTTCGCGGCGCTGCGCAGCACCGAAGCGGACCGCGAGCGCATCCGCGCGCAACTGGCGGCGCTGGAGCTCGCGCGCCAGGTGGACGACCAGCCGGGTGAAGCGGCAGCCGATGCGCGGCTGCATGAAGCGATCGCGCTGGCGTCGCACAATTCGATGTTCCTGCATTTGCACGCCAGCGTGATCGGCATGCTGCGCGAACATATCACGGCCAATGGCAGCAGCTTGCGGGCGCAAGAACCGGACGTCGGGCGGCAGTTGCTGCAGCAGCACCGCGCCATTTGCGACGCCATTTGCGGTGCACGGCCGGACGAGGCGCAAGCGGCGATGCAGGCGCATATCGACTACGTGGCCGGCAAGATCGCGTTGGCGGAAGTGGAAACTGCAGGGGTGGCTGGCGCAGCCTAATCCACCAGGCGCTGCCAGCGGCATTTGCATGGTGGATTCGGCGGGGCCTCAAGTTCCGTCCTGCAACAGCCGGTCCAGCAATTCCACCCAATGCTCCACCGGCGTGTCCGTCCCCGCCTGCAGGTGGCTCTGGCATCCCACGTTGGCCGAGACGATGCGCTGCGCGCCCGTCGCCTGCAGCGCCGCCAGCTTGCGCTCGCGCAGTTGGCCTGACAGCTCAGGCTGCAGCAGCGAATAGGTGCCGGACGAACCACAGCATAAATGGCTATCGGCGCACAGCCGCACATCCACGCCCGCCGCACGCAGCAATCCTTCCACTTTGCCACGTATCTTTTGCCCGTGCTGTAGCGTGCAAGGCGGGTGATAGGCGACCGGATGCGCGCCGTTGCGCGCCTGCCCGGCGCCGATCCGCGCCGCCAGCGCTTCCTGGAAATCGCACAACACTTCGCTGACATCCTTCGTCAGCGCCGAAATACGGGCTGCCTTGTCCGCATAGCCGGCGTCATGGCGCAGCAGGTGGCCATAGTCCTTGACGGTCGCGCCGCAGCCGGACGACGTCATGACGATGGCTTCCACACCCGCCTCCACCAGCGGCCACCATGCATCGATATTGCGCCGCATGTCATCCAGGCCACCTTCCTGGTCATTCAAGTGGTAGCGGATTGCGCCGCAACACCCGGCTTTCGGCGCGATCACCAGTTCGATGCCCAGCGCATCGAGCACCCGCGCGGTGGCCGCATTGATATTGGGCGCCATCGATGGCTGCACGCAACCGTCCAGCAACAGCATCTTGCGGGCATGGCTGGCGCACGGCCACTGCCCTGCCGGCGCGGGACGCGCGACCTTGCCGCGCAGCGCGGCGGGCAACGCCGGCCGCAGCAATTGGCCCGCCTTCATGGCCGGCTTGAAGATCCAGCTGCGCGGCAAGGCTTCCTGCAGCAATGTGCGGGCGATCCGCTGGCCAGCCGGCCGCGCCACCTGCCGGTCCACCAGGTGACGGCCGATGTCGAGCAAGCGCCCATATTGCACGCCCGACGGACAGGTGGTTTCACAACTGCGGCAGGTCAGGCAGCGGTCCAGGTGCATTTGCGTGCCGGGACCCGGCGTGGCGCCTTCCAGCACTTGCTTGATCAGGTAGATGCGGCCGCGCGGTCCGTCCAGTTCATCGCCCAGCAACTGGTAGGTGGGACAGGTGGCGGTGCAAAAGCCGCAATGGACGCACTGGCGCAGGATGTCTTGCGCTTCCAGTCCTTCCGGCGTGCCCTGGTATTGGGCGGCGAGTGTGGTTTGCATGGTTACAGGTCCTGGTACATGCGGCCCGGATTGAAGATACCGGCCGGATCGAACGCATTCTTGAGGTTGCGGTGGATGGTGTGGAGCGCCGGCGCCAGGGGATGGAAGACCCCCTGGTCACGGGGGCCGCCACGGTACTGGGTGGCGTGTCCACCCAGCCGCGCCGCCAGCGCACGCAAGGTTTCCGCCGGCTCGGCAGTGCGCAGCCAGCGCTGGCCACCGCCCCACTCCACCAGCTGCGGCCCGCCATGCGGCAGCATGGACGCCGTCGGCGGCAAGGCCAGGCGCCACAGCGGCGCGCCATCCTGTGCGAAAAACGCATGGCGCTGTTCGCGCATGTCACGCCAGCAGGCATCGGCGGCGTCTTCCGGCATGGCTTCACCACCGATGCGCCGCCGCGCCGCATCCACGGCAGCCTGCGCACCGGACAGGCGGACCACCAGCTCGCCGGCATACCACGCCGTGGCGGACAGCGGCAACGGCTGACCTGCCCAGCCATTCATGCGCCGCAGCGCCTCCTGCTGGTCCAGTTCCAGACGCAGCGTGGTTTCCGCCTGCGGGCGCGGCAACACCTTCAATGACACGTCGAGGATCAGCCCCAGCATGCCCAGCGAACCCGCCAGCAGGCGCGAGACGTCATATCCCGCCACGTTCTTCATGACCTGGCCGCCAAAGCGCAGCACTTCGCCGCGCCCGTTCATCAATGTCGCGCCCAGCACGAAGTCACGCACGGCGCCGGCGGCCTGCCGGCGCGGTCCGGCCAGACCGCTGGCCACCACCCCGCCGACCGTGGCGCTGGCACTGAAATGCGGCGGCTCGAATGCCAGCATCTGTCCCTCGCGCGCCAGCGCAGCCTCGATTTCGCTGAGCGGCGTGCCGCAGCGCGCAGTGATCACCAGTTCGGTCGGTTCGTAACTGACGATGCCGTGGTAACCCGACGTCTCCAGCAGCGCACCTTGCGGCGCGCAGCCATACCAGTCCTTGCTGCCGCCGCCACGGATGCACAGTGGCGCCTGGTCCAGTCCCGCACACAGCACGCGCTGGCGGAACGCATTCAACATGTCATCCATGATGCCTCGCATATTGGGCAAACCGGAAACGGCCGCCATCGACCTTGCGCTTGCCGTATTGCGCGCAGCGGTCCAGTGTGGGAATGGCTTTGTTCGGGTTCAGTTGCTGCGCCGGATCGAACGCGCGCTTGACGGCGATGAAGGCGGTGATTTCTTCGACAGTGAATTGCTCGCACATCGAATCGAGCTTTTCCACGCCGACGCCATGCTCGCCCGTGATGGTGCCACCCGCCGCGACGCACAGGGACAGGATCGCTTCACCAAAGCGCTCGGCGCGTGCGAACTCGCCGGGCTGGTTGGCGTCGAACAAGATCAACGGATGCAGGTTGCCGTCACCCGCATGGAACACATTGGCGCAGCGCAGCTGGTATTCCTGGGCCAGCGCGTCAATCCCGGTCAGGACTTCGGCCAGCTTGCGGCGCGGGATGGTGCCATCCATGCAGTAATAATCCGGCGAGATGCGGCCGGCGGCAGGAAAAGCATTCTTGCGACCCGACCAGAAGCGCAGGCGTTCCGCCTCGTCGCGCGATACGGCAATCGCAGTGGCGCCGGAGCGCTCCAGCACGGCGCGCATGCGGCTGATTTCCTCCTCGACCTCTTCCGGCAATCCATCCGATTCGCACAGCAGGATGGCGGCGGCGTCCGTGTCATAGCCTGCGCACACAAAGGGTTCCACCATGCGCGCACTGGTACGGTCCATCATTTCCAGCCCAGCCGGGATGATGCCGGCCGAAATCACGTCGGCCACCGCGTCGGCGCCGCGCACCACGTCGTCAAACGATGCCATGATCACGCGGGCCAGTGACGGCTTGGGCGTCAGCTTGACGGTCGCTTCCGTCACCACGCCCAGCATGCCTTCCGAGCCAATGAATACCGCCAGCAAATCCAGGCCTGCCGCATCCGGTGCGGTACCGCCCAGTTCAACCACTTCGCCATCCGCCGTGACCATCCGCACGCGCAGCACGTTGTGCAAGGTGAGGCCATACTTCAGGCAATGGACGCCGCCGGCGTTTTCCGCGATATTGCCGCCGATGGTGCAGGCGATTTGCGAAGAGGGATCGGGGGCGTAGTACAGCTGGTGGCTGGCGGCCGCTTCGGATATCGCCAGGTTGCGCACGCCCGGCTGGACGGTGGCGGTGCACGCAACAGCGTCAATCGCCACCAGGCGGCTCATCTTCGCGGTGGACAGCACGATGCCCTCGGCAATCGGCATGGCGCCACCCGATAACCCGGTGCCCGCACCGCGCGGCACGATCGGCACTTGCAGCTTGCGGCACGCTTTCAGCACTGCCACGACCTGCTCTTCGTTTTCCGGCAGGGCGACTGCCAGTGGCAACTGGCGGAAGGCCGTCAGGCCATCGCATTCGTAGGGGCGGGTATCTTCTTCGTTGTACAGCAGGCAGTGCTGCGGCAGCACCGCGCGCAGCGCCGTGACAATGGCGCGCTGGCGTTCCGCTGTGAATAAGGGTTGCTGGCTGGGCGCATTCATGGTGGCTGGATCGGAGTGTGATTGACACGATCCAGTGTAGTGCCAGCGCGCCGGCTCAAGCGGTGAAAAGAATTAACCGCTGCATCCTATAAATTTCATGTTCCCTGGTAGGTAGCGAGCAGCCAGTCGATGAACGCCTGTACTTCCGGCCGCGCACGCGCACTCGGCTCATAGACAATGTAATACGCATGGGGGGGCGATGCCAGCCGGATGTCGAACAGTTCCACCACATCGCCGCTGGCGATCAATTGCTGCGCGAAGTGCTTGCGTGTCAGGCCGACACCATGGCCATGGCGCACCGCTTCCAGCAGCAACCCAAGATCGTCGACACGCAAGCCCGTGGTGGGTTCCTGCCAATTCAAGCCCGCCTGTTCGAACCACGGTTTCCAGGGCTCCAGCGCGGAACGCAGCAGCGTCGCTTTCGACAATTCGTCCGGCCTCGCGATCCCGCCGATCCGCTCCAGGTACGCGGGACTGGCAACGGGAAAGGCGGGTTCTTCCAGCAATTTGATGGTTTCCAGGTCTGAGTACTTGCCAGCGCCGAAGCGCACTTCGAGGTCGGATTCGGCCAGGCTCAAATCGTACAGCGGCACCGACAGGAAGACGTCGACCACGACATCCGGATGGGCTTCCGTAAAGCCGGCCAGGCGCGGCATCAGCAGGCAGCGGGCAAATGTCGGCGGTACCGTAAGCTTGACGCGGGGCTGCGCCGGCGAACTTTTGTTTGGCAGCGGGAAGTCCGTCAGCGTGCGCAGCGCCACACAAACAACGTCGAGGTAGCTGCGCCCAAACGCCGTCAGCGTGGGGGCGCGGCCATCGCGGATAAACAGGCGGTCGCCGACGAATTCCTCCAGCAAGCGGATGCGGTGCGACAGCGCGGACGGGGTGATGCACAACTGGTTGGCCGCCACCGCGAACGAGCCGGAACGGGCCGCCGCTTCGAAAGCAGCCAGCGCGTGAACAGGTGGAAATCGTTTGGGCATGGCGGTCCTTTGCTGGTTCCGGTCGAAACGCAACAACGCCCGTCCACACTGGCACGGGCGTTGCGCGGCATAGCGGTTATTCTAGTGCGGAATCATCCCCGGGAATACATACGCTTGCAGCATCGTCATGGCGCCAACGATGACGACGAACAGCAGGCTGTGTTTCAGGGTGAAGCGGAACAGTTCCGATTCACGTCCGACCAGCCCCGTTGCTGCACAAGCGACAGCGATCGATTGTGGTGAAATCATCTTGCCCGTCACGCCACCGGTGGTGTTGGCGGCCACCATCAGCGTATCGGACACGCCGATCTGGTGCGCCGTGGTGTTTTGCAGGGAACAGAACAGCGCATTGGATGACGTGTCGGAACCGGTGAGGAACACACCGAGCCAGCCGAGGAATGGCGAGAAGAATGGGAATGCCATGCCGGTACCGGCCAGCACCAGGGCCAGGGTGGAAGACATGCCGGAATAGTTGGCGACGAACGCGAACGCCAATACCAGGCCGATCGACAGCACCGGGCGGCGCAGTTCCACCGCCGTATCCTTGAAGGCACGCACGCCGTCGATGGGCTTCATGCCAAGCAAGAGCATCGAGATTATGCCGGTCAACAGGATTGGCGTTCCCACCGCCGACAGGATGTCGAGTTTATAGATCGCTTCATAGGCCTTGGGCGCGGTCACGATCGGCATGGTCTTGATGACCATCTGGTCAAGGAAGGGCACGTGCACCTTGATGACGGTCCAGGCCAGCGGGCCTTTCGCGGCAAACAGCGCCTTGAACCATGGCAGGCTCCACACCGTGACGATGGCGGTCAGGATGCCGAACGGCGCCCAGGCACGGATGGTTTGCGCCGGGGTGTAAGGCGAACGGGTACGGCCGCCGGTTGCGCCAACTGCGGCACCGGCGGTGCCGCCGCCGAATCCGGACAACGCTGCCGCGCCACCCATGTTCACCACACCGCGTGCGGCATTTTTCGCAGTGGCGGGTTGCCAGACTTTCAGCAACGCCGTCAGCGACACCAGGCTGACCAGGGCGGACGTGATGTCCGGCAGTTCCGGGCCGATGTAGTTCGACGTAAAGTATTGCGTCACCGCGAAACTGCCGCCGGCCACCAGGGCGCCAGGCCACACTTCCTTCACGCCGCGCATGCCATCCATCATGAACACCAGCCAGAATGGCACGAACAGCGACAACAGCGGCAACTGGCGTCCGGCCATGGCGCCGATGTGCATCGCATCGATGCCGGTGACCTGCCCGGCCACGATAATGGGAATCCCCATCGCGCCGAAAGCCACCGGCGCCGTGTTTGCGATCAGGCACATGCCTGCGGCATACAAGGGGTTGAAGCCGAGGCCGACCAGCAACGCCGCAGTGATTGCCACCGGTGCGCCGAAACCTGCCGCGCCTTCCAGGAAAGCGCCGAACGAAAAACCGATCAGCAGCATTTGCAGGCGCTGGTCATCCGTAATGGCCAGGATCGACGCGCGGATGATCGCCAGCTGGCCGGTGCGCTCCACCACCTTGTACAGGAACACGGCTGTGATGATGATCCACGCGATTGGCCATAAACCATAGGCGAAGCCATATCCGGCCGCCGCCAGCGCTTGCGGCACCGGCATGCCATACGCAAAGATGGCCACGACCAGGGCTAGCGCCAGTGTGACGGCGCCGGCCACGTGGCCTTTGACGCGCAGTACGGCCAGCGCGAGAAAGAAGAAAATAATGGGCACTGCCGCCGCCAACGCGGACAACCAGAGGCTGCCAAGCGGCGCATAAATTTGAGTCCAGGACTGCATGATGCTCTCCTCCACAAGGTGGTTTTTGTAATGTCGAGGAGAAGTGTAAGACGGCCACCGGTGCGAAAACCGCCCTGGCCGGTTGAAATGAATTGACCGCTGAGGTGAAAATCTTTCACCAACTTGATTATTTGCGAGGACCGCAAACGCAAAAAACCCCGCCAGCGCTAACTGACGGGGTTTTTCTATATAACTAGCCTGACGATAACCTACTTTCACACTGGTTGCAGCACTATCATCGGCGC
>NZ_JBXAQJ010000030.1:0-9205 GCF_058807115.1 Pseudoduganella sp. GW821-FHT12E03
TTTTGGACGGGTGCTTGGGATGGGTTTGAGGGAATCGATTGAATGATGGGCTCGTTCGAATACATCAACCTGGGCGTTTGGATGATTGGTTTGGTCTTTCAATGGCATTGGGGTGGCAATGAATTGGGTTTGTTATAGTGAATCGAATCAGCATCCAGGGATGTTTAACCAGGTGAAGCCATGCTTATGGGATTTGAATCGCTGGATTGGCGTTTGAATGAGCGATGCAATGGATTCAGGTTGGCCGATGGCGGTGCTGGAACGGATGACGTGTTCTGGAATCGCTCGACGGCGTTGGCGGTGAATGTTGGCGACGGTCCTGGTTGAATGTTTGCGTGTCGTCAAAATGCCATGGGGCGGTTTGTGCCGAATAACTTTTACTGGTGCGGGGTGTAAGGGTGATGGTATTATTCTTCCACGGTGATTGAGTTGCTCCAGTTCCTCCGGAACCCCGGCCAGAAAAGAAGAGCAAAACGAAAACCGCAGCGCTTCCCGCCGCAAGTCAGTTGAGCAGCAAATCAGACGGACTGGCGGCAATGTAAAAGACGGCGCGCTCTTCGGTAAAAGCGGCAAGGTGGCAGTAAAGCGGTCCAAACGGGTGGAAGATAACCCGGCAACCGGCGGCAATAATCCACCAGGCGGTGCAAAGCGGAAGAGCAAAATGACAAGCCGGAAGCGGTTAAAAGCTAAAGCAAACAGTGTGCCGGAATTAATATCTGAAACGCTGGGAAGAATTAAGATGTAGTCGCTGGCAACATGGAATTGATCCGGAAGAGTTGTAATGAATGTCCGGAAGGATTCGAGAGTTTGACAATGTTGACAATTTTGAATTCCCCTCCTGCTTCACACTGAGAATATCGCCGCTGTCCACGCGGACGACTCATTTCCTGTCCTTTCCAATCAAATCAATTATTTAGGCTGAGACATTGATCGTCTCATTTGGCATTGGCGCGCTGGCCGACGTTCGCTGCTGTCCTGGCGCGGGCGTTCGCGCTGCATGACGGCTGTCATTTTCGCATTGTCGTTTTCTTATTGTTATCAAGAGCTTACGGCATCCGGCGGGGCGGACGGGGCTGTGGAAAGTTGTCCACCGCTGCGGCGGGAAAGTGGGGCGGATGGCGGTTTTGCTGCGAAGTTTTCGCATCTTTTGGGAATTTCCGGCTTTTTCTGGCTTCTTCCAGCCTGTTTCGGGCGGTTTTGTGGGGTTTTCCGCTTCAAATGAAGTCGAAACGGTGCTGTTTCCACTCCAGACCGTCGATCAGGCCGTCCTGGTAGAGGCGGTCGTAGCGGTAAAAGAAGGGGATGAAGGTACCGGGGACGTCCCTTCTTGCATAAATGATCACGGCGCACAGGGCCACGATGCCCAGGGTGATGGCCAGCTCGGCCATGCTGCCGGTTTTGACCCGGCCGCCGAACAAGGTGACCCGGCGATCGGACCACCAGCCGACGGGCGCGCCGCTGACGGTCAGGGCGTCGCAGAACCAGTGCACGACGTTGCCCAGGGCGAACCACAGCAGCCAGCCTTGCCAGTCCCACACCAGGGCCGCAAAGGCCGCCAGCAGCAGCCAGGTGGTCAAGTAGTGGGTGGCGCCGCGGTGGCGCACCCGGCGGCCCGTGACGGCCCGCAGGATCCACTCCAGCCAGTCGGGGCAGGTGGAGCCCAGCACGGCGGCCGGCACGGCGCCGGGGTTCACTGCGGCGCACAGGCTGGCGGCGATCGCGATGTGGCTGATCCAGCGCATGTTTTTATCGGTGGAAGGTGTCGAGGTAGGCGTCGATGCGGGCCATGTGGGTCTCGTCGCACATGCCGAGTAGGTGCAATCTCGCCTTGATTTCATCGCCGTGCAGGGCCTGGATCTTGGTTTCCAGGGCGGCGACTTGCTCCAGGTAGCGCACCTGCTCTCCGGTTTCGGCCACGCCGACCCGGACTCGCTCCTGGGCGCGCTTTTCCAGCGCCTGCAGCAGGCTCAACTGGCGAGCCTGCATCACGCGCTCGGCATAGGTGCTGACCAGGTTGCCGACCGCCTCGGCGATTTTTCCGCGCCGTTCGGCTTCGCGGTTTCTCTCTTTGTCGAGTTCGGCGGCGGAAATCAGGGGAATCCGGGCGACTAGGGCGATATAACGGTCGTCGCGGGTGGTAATCGTGCCGGAATTGGGGTCCAGTGAACTGTTTTGGGCGTTTTTCTTGTTCGCCAGGCGGCCTTCGACGTGCAATTCGCCCCGAAACCACGATTTTTCGGGCCAGCAGGCGACTGTCAGGTCGAATAAACGGCGGTAATCGGGGATGTGCGGGCGTTTCAGCGGATCGGCGGGCGGTTGGATGGTGCGCTCGGCGCCGTCGAACAGGGGCACCGTCAGCGGCGGCTTGTCGAGGTCTGTGCCGGCGCCGGGTGTGCCGGCCAGCAGGATCACCAGGGCCAGCACGAGGCTACGTCTGGCGCGCGGCACGGCTACCCCGTCCCAGGAACTTCATGCCGCCGAGGATGGCGGCCAGTTGCCAGGCGCCGGCGCCCAGGGCGGCCAGGATCAGCAGCCACAGGAACACAGCGGTGGCGTCGTAGGCGGCATCGGACTTTAACGCCTCGATGACGGGGTCGCGCCGCAGTAGGGCCAGGCGCAGGTTGATCGGGATGCGGCTTTCCTGGCTCGCGCCGGTGACGATGCGGCCAGCCACCAGGGCCAGCTGCTGGACGACGTCGAGCTTGCGGCCGGCCAGCTGGTGGGCGTCGTCCAGCAGCAGCACGGCGTGGGTGTGGTCGACCCAGCGGATCAGCCAGTCGGTTTTTTCCCAGGCTTTGGTTTTGTTCCAGGGCTGTTTCGTGGTGGTTTCCATGTGGGCCTGGATGCGGGGATCGGCCGACCAGGCGCCGATCGGGTCGACCGCGCGCAGCAGCAAGGTGGGCTTATCTCGCCAGATGCGGTCGGCGTGGCGATAGAGGCGCTGCAGCCAGCGGGTTTTGCCGGCGGCGTTGGCGCCCAGGATCATCCAGTCGCGCTGGGTCGGCAGCCAGTGCTCATCGAGCACGGCGCCATATTTCCGGGTCTTGGTGCGCACGATGGGCACGCAGGCGCGCAGTTGGTCGAAGCGGCGGCCGCTGCGCAGGATCAGCATTTTCATGGAGGAACTCCCGGGGCCGGCGGGCCCTGCTGGATTGTCCGGCCGGCGGGAGCGGTCGATGTTGAGAAAAATGAAATTTCGCCGCAGGCGGCTGAGGGTGTTACGAACCGGACCGTGACAGCGATCATGCGGGCGCGGCGGGCGTCCGGGTTTTAGGGACGGTTGTTCTCAGTTAGCGAACTCATCAAAAAGACTATCTTTTGAATATTCAAAAGATAGTCAAAATGCTGAAAACCTGTATAGTTCTTCAACCTTAATCAGGAGGCATGATGGGTGGAAAAATCATCACGGTAGGGGCGATCAAAGGCGGTGTCGGCAAGACCACGTTGGCCCTGAACATTGCAATTGCGCGGGCGCTAGCGGGGCGGGATGTCTGGCTGATTGATGCGGACCGCCAGGACACCGCGTCGACTGCGCTGGCTATTCGTGGCGAGGCTGGCCGGCAGCCGGCGATCGCGACCGCGCACTACCCGGACGGCAGCCAGCTGCGTACCCAGTTGCGGCATCAGCGCGGCAAGTTCGAGGACATCATCATCGATGCCGGCGGCCGCGACAGCACGGCACTGCGCGCTGCGCTGGTGCTGTCGGACTTGGTGCTGGTGCCGTTCCAGCCGCGCTCACTGGACGTGTGGGCCGTGGCCGATATTGCCGCGCTGATTGAAGAGGCGCGCGCCCTGAATCCGGAACTGCAGGCGTTGGCCGTGCTGAATTTGGCCGACCCGGCCGGTACCGACAACGCTGATGCCGCCGCTGCCGTGGCGGACTATCCGGCGCTACAGTACCTGGACACGCCGATCCGGCGCCGCAAGAGCGTGGCCAATGCAGCCGGCAACGGGTTGTCGGTGCTGGAACAGACCCCGCGCGATGAGAAAGCCATCATGGAATTGAATGCATTGATGCAGTCCATATTTTGACTATTCATTAGATATTCTTTGAATATTCAACTGATATTCATTTATAGCGGAATTTGATCATGGCGATTAGGAAAAAACGGTTCGGCCCCCAGAAGGAGCATGCGCTGCAGAAGTTCATCGCGACCGCGCCGGACGCGCCGCAGCAGAGCCAACCGGCCAAGCCGGAGCTGGCGCCCAAGGCCCAGGACGAGGACAGTGTGCAGATCACGCTGAGGATGTCGCGTGCGGACTTGGCGCGGCTGACCGCGACGGCCAAGCGGCAGGGGATTGCGCGGGCCAGTTACATCAAGCGGGCGGTGTTCCTGCAACTGGCGGGGGATGAGGTGAAGTAGCTTGGTGGCATGTTTTTAAGAACTCCAGCGCTCTGGCGCTGCCAGAGCGAAAGGTTTTTGCCAGGCCCCGCGTGAGGCGGGGCAAGGGGATGACGCTGCCGCGCGCCCGTCGCGCTTGGCCCGCCGCCGGACGGCGGCAGTCAGAGGTACAGCGTTCGCGCCCGTCGCGCTCACGGCCGCGCTTCGCCGTCAGTCAGAAAAAGGCTACGCAAAAGGCACAGCCGCACAGGGGTAAATCGCGGGCGTTGCCCGCGATTTAACATAACGCGGCATTCTGTCAAATCGCCCCGTTCACTACGCTGCGCTACGTTCCTTGGGGCGATCGCTCCGGCTGCGCCTGCGCGCCCTGGCGGGTTGACAGAATAGGCGTTATGTCTGGCGCCCCTGCGCGGCTGCCAAGCTGAAGTGTGCTGCGCAGGGTTTTAGTCAGCGCTGCGCGGAGGGGCGAGGTCGCGCGCTCCGGGGGCGCCATGGCGCCCCCCGCTTGCTGCCGCGCGTTGCCGGTAGTCAGAGGGGAGGAAACGGCCACCCCACAGGGCCGGCTGCGCCGGCCCTGTTCAGGTCAATCGAGCACTTGCGTTCAACATTTCTCAAGACTTTATTTGAACGTTATGTGTTCAAATAAAAGCCAATACTGAACACTGTGAAGGATCGGACATGGCTCTGTTCGCCTATTTGCGCGTGTCGACCGACATGCAGGACGTGAACACGCAGAAACTCGGGGTGCTGGAGTATTGCGCGAATCGCAAACTGGGCGTGCCGGAAGTGGTGGAAGACACCGTCAGCAGCAAGATTGACTGGCGCCAGAGGGAGATCGGGACGCTGCTGGGCAGCTGCGTGGCCGGCGACGTGATCGTGGTCAGCGAGGTGTCGCGCCTGGCGCGTTCCACCCTACAGGTGCTGGAGATCATGCAGGCGGCCGCCGGCGCCCAGGTGGCGATCCACGTGGTCAAGAGCGCCATGATCATGGACGGGTCGCTGCAGTCGAAGATCTACGCCACCATTTTCGGCCTGGCGGCGGAGATCGAGCGCGATTTCATCGTGCAGCGGACCAAGGAGGGGCTGGCCAGGGTGCGCGCCGAGGGCGTGGTCCTGGGGCGGCCGCCTGGCGAGGCGAAAACCCTGGCGCTCGATGCGCACGCCAGGAAGATCGACCATTACCTCGAGCTCAAGCTCAACAAGCGGGCCATGGCCAAGCTGCTCGATGTGTCGCCGAATACGCTGTACCAGTGGCTGAGAAGGCGTCGGCCGGAGGTGTTGGGGGAGTGAGGTCGGCTACAGCAGAAGAAGTGACCGGTAGGTCGGGATCGCCAGCTCCCTGACGAGCGGGCAGCCTGATTCCTCTTTCGCTTCCTGGGTTTGGCTACGCTTTATGGCAATACGAAGCGTCTTCAAGAGGGGGAGATAGTAGTCATCATAGAACTTCCCCTCCTCTTGATGGGTTGCTTCAAGATCCATGCGGATCTTATCCAGTGCATCACTGCGCTTCGCAAAACTGGGAGAACGGCGGCTCCCGCCCCGCTCATCCAGCTTGGTATAGAACCAGTTGACCTCTTCCAGGATGACTTGGGCTTCCCGATCCATGTCATCAATGAAGTGATGCCAAACGGCTGCCCAGCGGCCAGATGGAAGTTGTACCAAGAGCCAAGGACCGTACGTTGCCTTAACGCGTTTCTTCAATTGCAACGAATATGCTGTCATTAAGCTACTTAAAAGATGGGTAGCCCACCGAAAAAATTGAATAGTTTGGTTTTACAAAGAGGCTGAAACCCGCATGGATACTGGCCTTGCGGGTTAAAAGGCTTCAGTTTCCTCTGCATCGAGCCGCTGTTGGCCGTTGGCCTCCAGTTTGTCGCGGTACTCCTGGTCTGACGTGAATTCGTCCCTCTTCTTGGCTGATGCCTTGACCTTGATCTTGAACATCAGGTCGGTGATGAAGCGTCCTGTTTTCAGTTGGGCATAGCTCACCTGCAGGTCGCTATGCTCGTTAATCTGGGCCACAGCGATGTCGACTACGCGACGTTTGAAGTTATCCAACCGGTCATACTCGCCATCGAGTTCCAGCATGCTCTTCAAGTCAGCAATGGCGATCTTGCGTTCCCCGCATTCCTTGTACTGTGTCAGCAGTTCATACAGTCGCACTGCATGGGCACTCGACATGCGGCCAATGCGCTCCAGTCTGTACTGGGTGAAACCTGGTTTCAGACGGGTAATGTAGGGCACCATCTCCGGTGCAAAGCGTAACTGGATGGTGCCGGCACCATTGATGTAGCTGGCCGAGGAGATCCAGCGGACCTGCGTCACGCGTTCCATCCCGCTTTCCGGATCGGTGTCGTAAAAGGTGACTGAGCGTTGAAACAGGGATTGCAAAGACCCTTTCAGTTGCCCGTAGACACTCCCTTCTTCCATGCCGAACGTCTGGGCAAATTGCTTGGAGTGGATGGTGAGGAAACCTTCACCCAGCCCTGTCTCACTGTCCCTGGCGGCGACGATTGCGGCAAGGATGATGCGCTGCTCCACCAGATCGAGGCGATAGCTCGCTTCGATCAGCCGGTTGGACTTCGCTACCAATTCTTTCTTCTTAGCCAACATAGCGCTCCCTCACGATCAGAGTATCTAATACTACTAAAAATGTATGGTAGTGATAAGTGAATTCTTAGTCACGAACGCGATAAAGCAGTTTCCCTGCAACCCTAAACCCGTAGTGATAAGACCGGAAATCCGTAGTGATAAGACCGGAAATCTGTAGTAATAAGACCGGAAATCTGTAGTGACAAAGGTTTTTTTGCAACCGGAAAAGCGTAGTGATGAAACCGGAAAAGCGTAGTGATGAAACCGGAAAAGCGTAGTGATGAAGACTCGCAAACCCGCATGAATACTCGCTCTCCGGACCGGGAAAAGCTGAAAAGCTTAAAAGCCCTCACCGCGTGCCGCGAGTTCGAACTGCTCTAGGCCCCCTGAGGGGGCATAGGGAGACCCCCACCCCCGCGAAGGCCGCGGGCCTCTGAGCACCGCTGCGCGCCGCTCATCGTGACATTCCTTCAACTTCTTACGAGAAATTTCCTCTTTTCCATCTTTGCTTGTGTTGCGAATGCGCAAAGTTTCCGTCGCGGAACGGACTCGCAGACCTTCGGCGGGCTACGGGAGCGTTGCTCCCTACCGCCTCACCCGGCTAACGCCGGGCTTCGGGCACCTGCTTACCGTGGCGCCGGCCGAAACCCCGCGCCCTCTCGGGACGCGGCGGCCGCCTGAGCCACTGGCCTGCGCGCTCCGATGTCTGTTTTGCAATATTTACGTGGGCCATGGGCGATGCGCTGCCAATGTTTTTAAAGGGTTTTTATCTTTTCGATTTTCAAAATTAACCGGCCGGATCGACCCCGCTTTGGCGGGGCTTGATTTGCGAAGCAAATTCGACCGGAGACAAGCGCCGACGGGCGCGCGGCAGGATATTTAGTTAACCTGATTATTTGAGTTAACGTGCGCGAATGATTTTGTTTTGATTCTTTTGGCGCTCAAATATTTGGATGACGACGGCTTATTTTTGCGCGCGCGGCTTTTGTTGAAACATGGGATGAAATACTTTGCTTGGTTGGATTAACTGACTGTCCGGTTTGTGTGCTTGGGATATTTTATAGACTCCGGCTTGAAAATTGGACCATCTGAAAATTATGGTATATTGTGTTTTTGAATGAGTTTATCTTTCTCGAATTGGAAATTAGAATAATCAGTAAGCTGATTTTAATTATTTCTAATGAGGGGGAATTAAAATCATTAATTAACTGAGGCGAATTGACGTTTTGTTTGAATACCGGCCGAAAGGAAATGGCGATTGAATCTGTTTGGGGATCGGCTGAAATGCATTGAACACCTACCCATTAAATGATTATGTCTTTTGATTGGCCGCTTTGTTTTTTGCCACCAATTGTTTTACGATAAAACCTGAAAACAATAGAAGTGACGCGTCACGGTTTATTATTTCGGGTGGACGATAATGATGGGCGCATGGTTTGAAATGAAAACCGGCCATGGTTGGTTCCTACGGCTGCTGATTGATGGAAGACACCGGGGTTTATGGTTTTGTTTTACGTTATGAATCGCGGAAATGGGATTTATCCTGTTTTCTATCCCGGCTGATTTGCCTGCATTACGGGGACGGCAGGGGCGTAGCGGGCCTTCCTGGGGCTTCCCAGGGGCCTTGGCGGGGTGGTGGGAGGGGGCGGATTTCGCCGCCTGGTGGGGGCCGGATAATGCCGCGATGGGAAAAACGGCTTTCAGGGTTAATCCGGCGCCAATTGGCTTTAGGACCATTAAAACGGACCCCGGACGGGTAAAAGGCGGGGTTTTATGCCGACGATTGGCATATACGTGCCAAGTATTGGCATAAACTCGGGTTTGAGGACCGGTTTTGGATTCCCGGGCCGGTTCCGGGGAGTCCGGGCCGACGCCGGCCGATTAGCCGTTTTTTCGAATCCGGGGTAAGGGGTTGATGCCATCCCGGGTTTGGCGGGCTCTGAGGGGCTTTAAAACGGTTTTTGGGACGTTGATTGGGGTGCGAGTCATCCGCGTGGGTTTGTCGCCTCCTGCGGGCTCTGGTGCGGTCCAGTCGGCCCGGGGCGCCACGGGGGAAATGGCGGACCCGGCGGCTATAGTTTTTGGATGGAAAGTTTTGGATGCCGCCGTGGTGTTGGGTAAGTCGGACGGGCCTGGTGTGGGAATTCGGATGGGTGAAAAGGATGAAAGCGGGCTGCGGGCCTGCTTTTTTTATTTTGGACGGGTGCTTGGGATGGGTTTGAGGGAATCGATTGAATGATGGGCTCGTTCGAATACATCAACCTGGGCGT
>NZ_JBXAQJ010000031.1:0-7334 GCF_058807115.1 Pseudoduganella sp. GW821-FHT12E03
AGGACCGTGAAACGACTTTGCGCCGATGATAGTGCTGCAACCAGTGTGAAAGTAGGTTATCGTCAGGCTAGTTATTAGAAAAACCCCGTCAAGTTAGCTCTTGGCGGGGTTTTTTGCATTTGCGCCGCTCCTCACTCTGTGGCTTCGCATCACTATTTTTCCCCAAGCCGCTTGCTTGTCCAGCACACCGGGACCTAGCATGTGGAAATGGACGTTAAAAAAATGTGAAAAGCAGTTCAACCTAACGAAGGGGGGAGCAAATGCTTGAGAAGTTCACGATCGGCAAACGGCTGGGTTTTGCATTCGGGTTACTGACATTGCTGGCCGTGCTATTTGGTTTTGTTGCGCACACTGAAATCCGCGCCATGAACGACCAGTGGCAAAGCGTCAAGCAGGATGCCATTGCCAAGGGCATTGCTACAACTAAGGGCACCGTTGCCCTGGGGAGCGCCGTGCAGGCTTTCAAGAATTTCGTCATCCGCGGCGGCGATTACGAGAAGAAGTTTAACGAACAGATCGCCATCATCGACCACGTTGATGATGACTACAAGGCCACGGGCCGATTGACACCCGAGGAAGAAAAAATCCTCAACAAGATCCACGACAACACCCTTATTTATCGCAATGCCATTGCGAAAATCGCAGACATGCGGGCGCGAAAGATTGACGATGTCAACGAGCTGGATAAAGCCGTCAGCGGCGCCGATAAGCCGCTGTCCGAAGCGCTTGACCAATTGCGCGCCATCTCCGCTGCCACGACCAAAGCTGCCGACGCCCACATGACCGCCGTGGCGGCACGCGCCACGCAACTGATCATTGGTGCACTGATCGCATTGGTCGTCTTGTCCATTGCCGCAGCTTGGCTGATCACACGCAGCATTACCCGTCCGCTGGACAATGCGGTCACCGCCGCGAACCTCTTGGCGGATGGTGATCTGAGTGTGTCGCTGGAGTCGGCTGCGCAGGATGAAACCGGCCAGTTGCTGCGCGCAATGGGCAATATGGTGGCTAAATTGCAGCAAGTGATCGACGGCCAGCGCCGCGCCATTGCCGCGGCCAACAAAGGCGACTTCGGCACGCGCATCGATCTGCATGGCTTGCATGGCTTTCAGCAAGAGATGGCGGAAGGGTTGAACCAGCTGGTGTCAACCACCCAGGCCGGCATCGACGACATGGTGGTCATGATGGAGTCGATTGCCGCCGGCGATCTGACGCGCACCATCGACAAGAAATACGAGGGCGCGTTTGGCGACATGATGGGCTTTGCCAACGCTGCGGTCACCAAACTGTCGCAGGTGGTGGCCGAAGTGAACGACAGCGCGGCTGCCCTGGCCGCCGCCTCGGAACAGGTCAGCGCCACCGCGCAATCGTTGTCACAGGCGGCCAGCGAACAGGCGGCCAGCGTGGAAGAGAGCAGTGCCTCGATGGAGGAAATGACGTCGTCCATCACGCAAAACACGGAGAACGCGAAAGTCACGGACGCCATGGCCAGCAAGGCTTCCAAGGAAGCCATGGAAGGCGGCGAGGCCGTGCGGACGACGGTGGCGGCCATGAAGCAAATCGCCAACAAGATCGTCATCATCGACGACATCGCCTATCAGACCAATTTGCTGGCATTGAACGCGGCCATTGAAGCGGCGCGTGCCGGTGAGCATGGCAAAGGCTTTGCTGTGGTAGCAGCGGAAGTGCGCAAACTGGCCGAGCGGGCGCAAGTCGCGGCGCAAGAAATCGGCGAAGTCGCGGGCAGCAGCGTCACGCTGGCGGAAAAAGCAGGCACACTGCTTGATTCCATGGTCCCGAATATCAAGAAAACCTCGGACCTGGTGCAGGAAATTACCGCAGCATCGGATGAGCAAGCCACCGGTGTCAGCCAGATCAGTACGGCCATGAGCCAGTTGAGCGACACGACTCAGCAAAACGCAGCCGGGTCCGAACAGCTGGCGTCCACCGCCGAGGAGATGAGCAGCCAGGCGGAGGAACTGCAGCAGACCATGGCGTTCTTCAGCATCAATGGCGGTAGTGGCGGACGCCGCACGCAAGCGCCTGCACGAAAATCTTCCAAGCCAACAACAGTGCCGCGCGCACCCGCCCGCAAGGTGTTATCCTCTGACGTAAATCCAGATGAGACGCAATTTACGCGATTTTAGTGGGCCACTTGACCACTACTGTGAGGATGGTGAATGCGAGATGCCTCAACGATGTCAGTAGATCCCATTACCGACCAGGAATTCACGCTGTTCCAGCGTTTTATTTTCGATAATGCCGGCATCACGCTGTCGGCGGCGAAGAAAGCGCTGGTCAGTGGCCGCTTGGCCAAGCGGCTCATGCATTACCGGCTGGCCAGTTACGGCGCTTATTTCCGTATGCTGGCCGCTGGCCAGTCACCGGGTGAAGTGCAGATTGCAATTGATCTGCTGACCACCAACGAAACATACTTCTTCCGCGAATCCAAGCACTTCGACTTGCTGCGCAAGCTGGCCACGGCGGCGCTGGAACAGCGGCAGCCGTTCCGTGTCTGGAGCGCGGCCTGCTCCACGGGAGAGGAGCCATACAGTATTGCCATGGTGCTCGACGACGTGCTGGGTGAGCATGAGTGGGAACTGTATGCGTCCGATATCAGCACCCGGGTACTGGCATCGGCCAAGGCCGGCCATTACATGCGCGAGCGCACCAGTCACATTCCCCCGTCTTACCTGAAGCGCTATTGCCTGCGCGGCATTGCGGAACAAGAAGGCACCTTGCTGGTCGATAAGCGATTGCGCCAGCGGGTGCAGTTCCACCAGGTGAACCTGAATGAAACGCTGCCGAAATTCGGCCTGTTCGATGTGATTTTCCTGCGCAATGTGTTGATTTATTTCAGTCCGGAAACCAAGCGTGAAGTAGTGGGGCGCCTGCTGGGGGCGATACGGCCGGGCGGCCACCTGTTGATCGGCCATTCGGAAAGTTTGCATGACATGGCCGGACCTTTGCAGGTGCAGGGGCCCTCGGTGTACCGTAAAGCATGAGGATGGCGCGTGGCGGTGATCGACGTTTTTCTGATGCCGGGCGAGCATTTCGTGGGCGATGCGCGGCATCGCATCCGCACCCTGCTGGGGTCGTGCGTATCGATCACGCTATGGCACCCGTGGCGTCACGTTGGGGCGATGTCGCATTTCCTGCTGACCGTCGGGGACAACGACGAACCGGTGGCGCACCTGAGTGGCAGGTATTGTGAAGGGGCGCTGGAATTGATGCTGAAGGATTTGCGCAAGCTGGGCATCAACCCGACAGAATGCCAGGCCAAGGTGTTTGGCGGCGGCATGATGTTCCCGGACATTGAATGCAATGACGCAAGAAATATCGGGCGGCGCAATGGCGAAACTGCGGAACGCCTGCTGCGCCTGCATAACATACCGGTGGTGTCGGAAAGCCTGTTCGGCATCGGCCACCGCCACATCATTTTCAACGTCAAAACCGGGGATGTCTGGGTCCGGGTTGGTCCGCCGGGACCGCGGCAGGGCAGGATGTTGAAGGAGCGGTTATGAAGAAAATCAATGTGCTCGTGGTCGATGATTCCGCAGTGGTGCGCCAGGTTGTCACGGCCCTGCTGAACAAGGCGCCGGACATCCAGGTATTGCATGCGGTGGCCGACCCGATCCTGGCGATGGAGCGCATGAAGACCGTATGGCCGGACGTGATCGTGCTGGATGTCGAGATGCCCCGCATGGACGGCATTACCTTCCTGCGCAAGCTGATGGCGGAGCGGCCCACGCCGGTGGTGATTTGTTCGACCTTGACCGCGAAGGCCGCCAAGACCACGATGGAAGCCATGTCGGCGGGCGCGGTGTCGATCATCACCAAGCCCAAGCTGGAACTCAAGCAATTCCTCAACGACAGCGCGGATGAATTGGTGAGTGCCGTACGCGCAGCCGCGGTTGCCAATGTGCGCCGGTTGGCGGGGCGCGCGGCCGCCCCCGCGCTGCAGCCTGCCGCCAAGCTGACGGCCGACGCCATCTTGCCTGCGGCGGACAACCGCGCCATGGTGCAAACCACGGAGCGCGTGGTGGCGATCGGCACTTCGACCGGCGGCACGCAGGCGCTGGAAGTGGTGCTGACGGCATTGCCGCGCGTCTCGCCCGGCATCGTCATCGTCCAGCATATGCCGGAAAAATTCACTGCCGCATTTGCCGAACGTCTCAACTCGATTTGCCAGATTGAAGTGAAGGAAGCGCAAACGGGCGACCGGGTGGTGCCGGGCCGGGCGCTGATCGCGCCAGGTGGCAAGCACATGCTGTTGCGCCGCAATGGCGCGCAATACTATGTGGAAGTGGTCGATGGACCGCTGGTCAACCGCCACCGTCCTTCCGTCGATGTCTTGTTCCGCTCCGTCGCAAAATGCGCGGGCTCGAATGCGCTGGGCGTCATCATGACCGGCATGGGTGACGATGGTGCGGCGGGCATGCTGGAAATGCGCAAAGCCGGCGCCTACACCGTCGCGCAGGATGAAGCCAGTTGTGTCGTGTATGGCATGCCGAAGGAAGCGGTGAAGCGCGGGGCGGTGGAGCGCTCCATACCGCTCGACAACATCGGCCGGGAAATCCTGCAGCAATTGTCTTCGTTCACTAGCTAGGAGGCACGGTGCAGGATTGGGCCAATTGTACGGCGATGGTGGTGGAGGACAGTGCCGTCCAGCGTGACCATATGGCGGGCCTGTTGCGCCAGGCCGGGTTTGGACTGGTGATGCAGGCATGCGATGGTATCGATGCGCTGCGCAAGCTCGATGCGCGTGGCATCCCCGTGGAACTGGTGCTGACGGACCTGGATATGCCGGGCATGGATGGCCTGGAGCTGATCCGCCATCTGAAGGAACTGGAAATGGCGGCCAGCCTGGTGGTGGCCAGCGCGCGTGAGGGGCGGCTGGCCGAAGCGGCAGCCAGCATGCACGACACCGCCGCGCGCATGCAGCTGCTCGGCACCGCGCTCAAGCCGCTGCATTTCGATGTGCTGCAATCCTTGTTGTCGCATGCCGATGCACAGGCACTGGTGGTTGCCGCGACGTCGGCGCCAAGTGCGGATGACGTGGAGGCCGCGCTGGCGCAACAGCAGTTCGTCCCCTATTTTGAACCGCGTATCGAAGTGGCGGGCGGCATGCTGCGCGGCGTCGATGTGCATGCGTGCTGGCTGCATCCGGAGCGTGGACTGATCCGCGCTTCGCGCTTTTTGCCAGCCTTGCAGGGCACCGCCGCAATCGCGCCACTGGCGATGAGCATTGCGCGGCAGGCGCTGGTCCAGTTGAAAGCGTGGCACGATATTGGCTTGGTGACGTTGACGATGTCGATTCGCTTGCCTGCGGAATTGCTGGCGGACCGGCGCATGGTGGACCAGCTTAGCGCGTGCGTACATGAACACGGGTTGGCGCAGCGCGGCATCACGTGGGAATGCCAGGAGGCGGTGTTGACCAGCGCCGCACCGCTCAGCATCGCCAACCTTGCCCATTTGAGCTTGCGGGGATTCGGCATTGGCGTGGCGGGCTATCGCGCAGGACAAACCACGCAGCAGCAACTGGCGCGCTGTCCTCTGACAGAACTGCGTATCGACCACGTGATCGTGCACGAGGCGTCGCTGCAGCCGGCGCGCGCCGCGTTGCTGCAGCAATCGATTGAGGCGGCGCACCAGATGCGCATCAGCGTGGTGGCCGAGGGTGTCGAGCATGTGGCGGACCTGGCGCTGTTGCGCAGCTATGGTTGTGAACTGGCGCAGGGGGCGCTCGTGGCGGCGCCGATGCCGGCGCAGGCGCTGGTGGGATGGGTCAGGGGGAACCGGCGGCGCTTGAAAGAACTGGCGGCCTCCGACGGCGGCGATTAACGCTGCGGCGCAGTCAGTGGCAGGTAGAGTGTGAAGACCGTGCCTTCGCCAACCGCACTGCGGACATCGATGCGCCCGCCCAGCATGTCGCTGACGATATTGTGCACGATATGCAAACCGAGGCCGGAGCCGCCGACACCCAGCTTGGTCGTGAAAAACGGTTCAAAGATATGCAGCAGGTTGTCTGGTGTAATGCCATTGCCATCGTCGGCAATGGTCATGATGACGCCGTCATCGACTTCCTGGCTGGAGCTGATGGTGATGGTGCCCGCATCGCGCCCATCGAGCCCGTGAATGATGGCATTGGTCAGCAGGTTGGTGATAACCTGGCCGAGCGGACCGGGATAGCTGTCCATCATCAGCGATGGCGGGATTTCCTGCACCACCTGGTGGGGTGTGCGCCTTATGGTTGGCAGCAAAGTCAGGATATTGCCGGCCACGACTTCCGCCAGCAGGAAGGTGCGCCGTTGTGCGCTGGTCTGGTCCACTGCCACTTGCTTGAAATTGGTGACCAGGTCGGCGGCACGGTGCAGGTTGCGCACCAAAACTTCTGTCGCGGTGCTGGCGTTATTCAGGTAAGCGTCCAGCGATGAGCGGCGCATGGGTTCGCCACGAACGAACTGGCCGCGCATTTCCTTGGTCTGGTCTTCGAAGGCGCTGGCGATCATCAAGCCATTGCCGATCGGCGTATTCAATTCATGGGAAATGCCGGCCACCAGTGCGCCCAATGCCGCCAGCTTTTCGTTTTGTACCAGTTCCGCCTTGGCGCGGTTCAATTGCTCGAACATTTGCTGCAAGTCGCGGTTGGCTTTGCGCAGCGCCAGGTGGGTGTTAATACGCGCCATGACTTCTTCGATCTGGAAAGGTTTGGTGATGTAGTCGACGCCGCCCGCATCGAAGCCGCTGACTTTTTGGCGCGAGTCGGTCAGGCTGGTCATGAAGATGACCGGGGTGTCGCGCGTGCCTTCCTGGTTTTTCAGGCGGCGGCACGCTTCAAAGCCATCGATCCCGGGGAGCACCACGTCCATCAGGACCAGATCCGGCAAGCCGAACTCCGCGCGCATCAAACCTTCTTCCGCATTGCGCGCAATGAGGACGAGGAAGCCGCGGGATGCCAGGTGATCGAGCAGGGCGGTCAGGAATGACGGCGAGTCGTCGACGACCAGGATCGTCGGTGGAATTCCGGCTGGCAGTTCGTTTGGGACCATCCTGACTCCTGAGGAATGCTGCTGTGGACAAGTATATGCCGTTCTGGCAAGTATGGTTCAGAAAAAGGGACACTTGCGGGAACGGTGTGGCTTTGCTATAGTTCTGTCCCCGCGCTGCTGAGCTTGCTCAACGGTGCGGTGAGAAAAGCGAAGGGGTTGACGAGTTAAATCAAATCCTAGATAATCTCGCTTCTCTGCTGCTGATGAACAAAACGCTTCGTCAACTACGAAAGTAAGCAGCTCTTCTTTAAAAAATTACAGTCGATAAGTGTGGGTGTTAGA
>NZ_JBXAQJ010000032.1:0-5775 GCF_058807115.1 Pseudoduganella sp. GW821-FHT12E03
GCGCGCCTCGCGTTCGGCCGGCGGCAGCGCGCCCAGGTCCTGCAGCGGCAACGCCAGTTCCAGGCTGGCGGCGATGGATTGCAGCGGTGTGCCGTCGACCGTGGCAAAGCTGGTGCGCAGCGCCTCGTGGCGGCGCACTAGCTCATTGAGCGCGCGGGCCAGCGCCGCACGGTTCAGATCCCCATGCAGGTGGACCGCCACTGGCATATTGTAGGCCGCGCTGTTGCCGTCGAGTTGATTGATGAACCACAAACGTTGCTGGGTGAAGGAAAGCGGCAGGCTGCCGTCGCGCGCGACGGGTAGCATGGGCAGTTGCTCCGCGCCCACGCCTGCGTTCGGACTTTGCTCGATGCGCATTGCCAGGTCCGCGATGGTGGGGGCCTCGAACAGCACACGCACAGGCAGTTCCAGGGCGAAGGCGGAGCGCAGCCGGGAAATCAGCTGCATCGCCAGTAGCGAGTGCCCGCCCAGTTGGAAGAAATTGTCGTGGATGCCGACTTGGGCCAGGCCGAGCACCTCAGCCCAGATAGCGGCCAGCGTCTGTTCGGTGTTGTTGCGCGGCGCGGAATACGCGGCGCTGCTTTGATCCAGGTCGGGCGCAGGCAAAGCGCGGCGGTCGAATTTGCCATTTGGCGTCAGCGGCATCCGTTCGAGCCAGACGAAAGCGGTGGGCACCATGTAATCCGGCAGCGAGCGCGCCAACGTGGCGCGCAACTCTGCCGTTTCCAACGGCGCATACCCGTCGGCGTGCACCAGGTAAGCCACCAGGCGGGGGCCGCCCGGGGCTTCATTACTGGCCAACACCACGGCGTCGCGTACGGCTGGCAGCCGCGCCAGCGTCGCCTCGATTTCGTCCAGTTCGATCCTGAAGCCGCGGATCTTGACTTGATGGTCGATCCGGCCCAGGCATTCGATGTTTCCATCCGGCAGATAGCGCGCGAGATCGCCGGTGCGGTACATGCGAGCCCCCGGTATACCGGCAAACGGATCGGCGATGAAACGTTCAGCCGTCAGCGCGGGCTGGTTCAGATAACCGCGCGCCAGGCCGTGGCCGCCAATATACAGTTCTCCCGGCACGCCGACTGGTACCAGCGTCAGCTCGGCATCAAGCAGGTAGATACGGGCATTGGCGATAGGGCGGCCGATGACCGGCACCTCGCCGCTGGCCTGAATGGCGCACCATGCGGCATCCACCGTTGTTTCAGTGGGACCGTAGACGTTGTAGAAGCGGCTGCCTGTATGGGCGCGCAACTGCCGCCACATGGTTTGATCGATGGCCTCGCCGCCAATCAGCACATAGGCCGGCAGCGCGCCAGTCTGCTGTGGCGTGGGCTTCAGCAGTAGCGCCAGCTGCGACGGTGTGCAGTCGAAGCCGTCGAGGCCCCAATCGGCCATGGCGGCGGCCAGCCCCTCGGTATCGGCGCGCAGTTCGGCGGGAATCGGATAGATCGTGCCGCCCTCGAGGATTAACAACAGTTGCTTGACCGAGGCATCGAAGGCGAATGAAGCGTTAACGCCGATCTTCATGCCATCCAGGCTGGCCAGCTCACTGTAAATCTGCCGGCGCAACGCTCGCACCAGGTTGATGGCAGAGCGGTGCTGGATGCACACGCCCTTGGGCAGACCGGTCGATCCGGAGGTATAGATCACATAGGCCAGATTGCCGGGCATGCCCAGCGGGACGAGATTGCTGTCGTCCAGCATCGCCAGCGCCTGCCATTGGCTGTCGAGGCAAAGCACAGGTGCAACGTCGCCGAAATGCACAAGCAGATGGGACTGGGTGAGCACCATGGCCGGGCGCGCGTCGTCGAGCATCGCTTGCAGGCGTTCGCGTGGATAGGATGGGTCCAGGGGCACGTAGGCGCCGCCTGCCTTGAGGATGCCGAGCAGGCCAACCAGCATGTCGAGCGAACGTTCGACGCATAGTGCAACCAGCACATCCGGCCCGACACCGTGGCCGCGCAGATAGCGGGCCAGTTGATTGGCTCGGCTGTTCAGGGCGGCATAGCTCAGGGTGTCGGCTCCGTAGACAACCGCCGCCTGCCCGGGCGTACGCGCCACCTGGGCTTCGAACAGCTGTTGGATGGTATGCTGGTCGGGATAGGCGTGCGTGGTGGCGTTCCAACCGTTCAGCAATTGTTCACGTTCGCTGTGGCCCAGCATCGCCAGGTCGGCCACGCGCGCATCCGGGCTGGCGCCGGCCGCCCGCAGCAGACACACAAAATGGGCCGCCATGCGCTCGATGGTCGCCGCCTGGAACAGGTCGGTACTGTACTCGAGCGTGGCGGCCAGCTCGTCGCCGGCTTCGGTGATGCTCAAGGTCATATCGAACTTGGCGCTCGTGCGGTCGGCTTCGACCGGTTCGAACGTCAGTCCGGGCAGCTCCAATTTGCCCGTGGGGGTGTTCTGCAGGACCAGCATGACCTGGAACAGCGGCGCATGACTGAGCTGGCGCTCCGGCTTGAGCAGTTCAACCAATTGCTCGAACGGAACGTCCTGGTGCGCATAAGCCTGGATGGCCTTGCTGCGCACCTGTTGTAACAGTTCGGCAAAACTGGCGCCGGCGACCACCTGCGTGCGCAGCACCAGGGTATTGACGAAGAAGCCGATCAACGCCTCTGTTTCTGCACGGTTGCGGTTGGCGACGGGGGTGCCGACGCAGATGTCGGACTGGCCCGAATAGCGCGCCAGCAGTATGCTGAAGACGGCGTTCAGGGTCATGAACAGCGTGGTCTGCGCCTGCTGGGTGACGGTCTGCAGCGCGCTGGTGACGTCGGCGGGCACCGTGAACGAGACCACGGCACCGCGATGGCTGGGCAGCGCGGGACGCGGGAAGTCGGTCGGCAGCGCCAGCAATGGCGGGGCATCGGCCAGTTGGCCGCTCCAGTAATCCAGTTGTTGCTGCAGGGCGTCGCCGCTCAGCCACTGCCGTTGCCAGTGCGCGAAATCGGCGTACTGGACGGGCAGCTCCGGCAATGGCGAGGGCTGGTGTTGAACGAAAGCAGCATAGAGCGATACCAGTTCCCGCACCAGCACACCCATCGACCAGCCATCAGAAACGATATGGTGCAAAGTCAGCAGGACGATATGCTCTGCGGCGTCAAGGCGGATCAGGCGGGCCCGGATCAACGGACCTTGTGCCAGGTCGAATGGCGTCTGCGCTTCCTCGGCCGCCAATTGCAGGGCGTGTACCTCGCGCTCACCCTGCTCCAGCGTACCCAGGTCGGTCATCGGCAGTGGCAACACCTGATGCGGCCGGATGCGCTGCACCGGCGCACCCTCATGCAGGCCGAAGGTGGTGCGCAGCGCCTCGTGGCGGCGCACGATCTCGTTCAGGGTGAGGCGCAGCGCGTCGGCGTCGAACGTACCGTGCAGCCTGACCGCAGCCGGCATATTGTAGAAGGCGCCGGCGGTTTCGAACTGGTCGAGGAACCACAGGCGTTGCTGAGCGAACGACAACGCCAGCGGCGCCGAGCGATCGACCGCGACGATGGTGGGCAGGCGCGCCGTGTCGCCGCCTTGCGGGAGCTGGTCGATATAGCTGGAGATCAGGGCGACGGTTTGCGCGGTAAAGAAGACTTCGACCGGCACCGTCACCTCCAGCGTCGCTTCGATATGGCTGATCACCACGGCGACCAGCAGCGAGTGGCCGCCCAGCGCGAAAAAGTTGTGGTGAACGCCAATCTGCTCCAGCTCGAGCACGTCGGCCCAGATCGCGGCAACTGCATGCTCGGTGTCCGTGCTCGGCGCCACATAGACAACTTCCGTGTCGATTGGCGGGGTCTCGGCAAAACGTTTGTCTGCGCGGCCCAGGTGTTCAATGGTGCCATCGGGACGATAGCGCGCCAGGTCGCCCGTATTACGCAGGTGGGCATCGCGGCGCAGCGGATGCGGCGCGGTATTGTCGTCGGCCTCGGCCTCCGCATAGGAACCGGATGCTTCCGTGTACACGTGGCCAGGTACGCCAATCGGCACCAGATCGTGGCTGGCGTCGAGCAGGTAAAGACGGTCCATCTTGCCGTCCGGGTCACTCCAGCCATTCAGCAGCTGTGTCCGCTCTGCGGCGGACAGCATATCCAATTGCGCGATGGGACGGGTGGAGTCGGCGGCGACGGCATGCAGCAGCTGGCTGAAATGGCCAGCCATGCGCGCCATCGTGGCGTCATCGAACAAATCGGTGTTGTATTCGATGGTGCAGGCCAGGCCGTCGTACTGTTCGCTGACATTCAGCGTCAGGTCGAACTTGGCGGTCGCACTGGTGGCCTGGATCGGCAACATGCGCAATCCCGGCAGGTCGAGCGTTTGCTCCGGCGCGTTTTGCATGGCAAAGGCTACCTGGAACAATGGAGAATGACTCAAGCTGCGCACCGGCTTGACGGCATCCACCAGTTGCTCGAAGGGTACGTCCTGGTGTGCATAGGCGCCCAGCGCGGTCGCGCGTACCTGCTGCAACAAGGCCGTGAACGGTGCATTGATATCGACCTGCGTGCGCAGCACCAGCGTATTGACGAAGAAGCCGATCAACGCTTCAGTTTCGGCGCGGTTGCGGTTGGCGATCGGCGTACCGATGACGATGTCAGACTGGCCCGAGTAGCGTGCCAGCAGGATGTTGAAGGCGGCGGCCAGCGCCATGAACAGCGTGCTTTGCTCCCGGCAGGCCAGGGTGTGCAGGGCCGTCGTGGTGTGTAAAGGTATGCTGAACGAGAACAGCTCGCCGATGAACGACTGCACCGGCGGCCTGGCTCGGTCGGTCGGCAAGGCCAGCAAGGCCGGGGCGCCGGCCAGGCGTTCGGTCCAGTAGCCGAGCTGGCGTTCCAGCACCTCGCCGCTGAGCCACTGGCGCTGCCAGTGGGCGAAATCGGCGTACTGGATCGCCAGCGGCGGCAGCGGCGAAGGCTGGCCCTGGACATAGGCCGCATACAGGGCCGCCACTTCCTGCACCAGCAGGCCCATCGACCAGCCGTCGGAGACGATGTGGTGGATGGTGAACAGTACGATGTGTTCGTCGCTGCGCAAGCGTAACAGGCGAACCCGGATCAGTGGGCCGGTGGCCAGGTTGAACGGAGTTTGCGCTTCGTCCTGGGTCAGCCAGGTGGCGCGCGCTTCGCGCTCCGCCTGGGGCAGTTGGCTCAAATCAAGCAAGGGCAGCCGCAGTTCCAGGCTGGCGGCGATGATCTGCCTTGGCTCGCCATCGACGGTGGCGAAACTGGTACGCAGCGCCTCGTGGCGTTGTACCACTTCATTGACGGTGCGGGTCAGGGCATCCACGTCCAGTATGCCAAGCAGTTTTACCGCAGCGGGAATATTGTATGAAGCACCGCCGCTTTCGAATTGGTCGAGGAACCACAGGCGCTGCTGGGAGAATGACAGCGCCGGCGCCGCATCGCGGGGCACCGGCAGCATTGGCGGCGCCATCGACTCGCCTCCCTGCGGAGCCATGTTCTCGATCCGGCCCGCCAGGGCTTCCAGGGAAGAGGTCTCGAACAATGCGCGTAGCGGTAAATCGATCTCGAATGCGTTACGTATTCTGGAAACCAGTTGGGTGGCCAGCAGGGAATGCCCTCCCAGGGCAAAGAAGTTATCGGTTGCACCCACCTGATCGAGTTTCAGCACGTCAGCCCACATCGCGGCCAGGGTCGCTTCCGTCGGCGTGCGGGGGGCAACGTAGCCGCTCTGATTGCGGCTCATATCGGGAGCGGGCAGGGCGCGATGATCGAGCTTGCCGTTTGGCGTCAATGGCAGCTGTTCCAGGAAGACGAAGTGGGCCGGCACCAT
>NZ_JBXAQJ010000033.1:0-5181 GCF_058807115.1 Pseudoduganella sp. GW821-FHT12E03
GCGCGACCACGCGGCGCAGGCGCTGCCGGCCTACATGGCGCCGGCGGCGTACGTCAAGCTCGATGCGCTGCCGCTGAATCCGAACGGCAAGCTGGACCGCAAGGCGCTGCCGGCGCCGGACGGCGCCGCCTATGCGCGGCGCACCTACGCGGCGCCGCAGGGCGAAGTGGAAACCAGGCTGGCGGCGCTGTGGACGGAACTGCTGGGCAGCGAACGCGTGGGCCGAGAAGACAACTTCTTTGAATTGGGCGGGCATTCGCTGCTGGCGGTGCGGCTGATCGAGCGCATGCGGCGCGAAGGGCTGCACGTGGACGTGCGCGACCTGTTCACCGCGCCGACGCTGCGCGAACTGGCGGCGGCGGTCGATGGCGCCGGCCGCGAAGTGGCGGTGCCGCCGAACCTGATCCCGGCCGGGACCACGCACATCACGCCGCCGATGCTGACGCTGGTGGCGCTGGACCAGGAAAACATCGACCGGGTGGTGGCGCAGGTGGAGGGTGGCGGTGCCAACGTGCAGGACATCTATCCGCTGGCGCCGGCCCAGGAAGGCATCCTGTTTCACCACCTGATGGAAAGCGAGGGCGATCCGTACCTGCTGCCAAGTGTGCTGAGCTTTAACAGCCAGGCGCGGCTGGAACGCTTCCTGGAAGCGATGCAGGCGGTGATCGACCGCCACGACATCCTGCGTACGGGCGTGCACTGGCAGGGGCTGGAACAGCCGCTGCAGGTGGTCCGCAGGGAGGTGGCCTTGCCGGTGGAAACGCGGCGCGTGGAAGCCGGGCAGCGCACGGTGCTGGCGCAGCTCGCAGCGCGGCTGGACCCGGCGCGCCACCGGCTGGACGTGAGCCGGGCGCCGCTGCTGCGCTGCCTGGTGGCCGAAGACGCCGGCGAACAGCGCTGGCTGCTGGGCGTGGTGGCGCACCACCTGGCGATCGACCACACGACGCTGGAATTGCTGGTGGACGAGGCCGAGGCGATCGAACGGGGCGGGGGCGGCCAACTGGCGCCGCCGGCGCCGTTCCGCAACTTCGTGGCCCAGGCGCGCCTGGGGGTAAGCCAGGCCGAGCATGAAGCCTTCTTTGGCGCCATGCTGGGCGACGTGACGGAACCGACCGCGCCATACGGGCTGCTGGACGTGCGCGGCGACGGGCGCAACATCGTGGAAGTGCGCCGCATGCTGGACGAAGCGCTGTCGGCGGGGATCCGGCAGCAGGCGCGGCGGCTGGGCGTGAGCGTGGCCAGCGTGATGCACCTGGCGTGGAGCGTGGTGCTGGGCCGCCTGACGGGACGCGACGACGTGGTGTTCGGCACCGTGCTGTTCGGCCGCATGCAGGGCGGCGAACAGGCCGACCGGGTGATGGGGATGTTCATCAACACGCTGCCGGTGCGGGTGCGGCTGGGCGGCGTCGGCGTGGCCGAGGGCTTGCGCGGCACCCATGCGCTGCTGGCGCGGCTGCTGCGCCACGAACATGCGCCGCTGGCGCTGGCGCAGCGCTGCAGCGGGGTCGATGCCCAGGCGCCGCTGTTCACCACGCTGCTGAACTACCGTCATACCCGCCTGGAAGAGGCGGCGCATGGCGACACGGCCGAAGTGCTGAGCGGGCAGGAGCGCACCAACTATCCGCTGGCGATGTCGGTGGACGACCTGGGCGATGCGCTGCGGCTGGACGTGCAGGCGCAGTCGCCGATCGATCCGCACAGTGTGTGCGCGTACATGGAGAGCGCGCTGGCGCAATTGCTGGCCGCGATGGAAACCGGGCCGGACGCACCGCTGTCGCGCCTGGACGCATTGCCCGAGGCGGAACGCGCCCGCCTGCTGGCGCTGGCGGAGGGCCCGGTCACGCCATACCCGCGCGACCGCGCGCTGGACGCCCTGTTTGCCGACGCAGTTGCGCGCCATGCGGGCCGGCCGGCGGTGATCGACGGCGGCCGCACGCTGACCTACGGCCAGCTCGATGCGCTGGCGGCCATGCTGGCGCAGCGCCTGGTGGCGCTGGGCGTGCAGCCGGGCGACCGTGTGGCAACCCTGCTGGACCGCTCCGCCGCGCTGGTGGCGGCGCAACTGGCGATCCTGCGTTGCGGCGCGGCTTACGTGCCGCTCGACAGCCAGGCCCCCGCGCAACGCCACGCGATGGTGCTGGCTGACTGCGGCGCCACCGTGGTGTGCACCGGTGAGGCCACGCGGCACGCGGCGGTGGCATTGCCGGCCGGCTGTGTGACGCTGGCGGTGACGGAGCAGGACATTGAGGCGGCCGACGCGGCCAACACGGCCCAGGCCGACCATGCCGCCGGCGCCGCTGCACGGGGCGCACAGGATGCCGGCGGCGCGCCGGCCTACGTGATGTATACGTCCGGCTCCAGCGGCGGGCCGAAAGGCGTGGTGGTGCCGCACCGCGCGGTGGCGCGCGTCGCGCTGGAAAATGGTTACGCCACGTTCGACGCCGGATGCCGTGTCGCGTTTGCCGCCAACCCGGCGTTCGACGCCGCCACGCTGGAAGTGTGGGCGCCGCTGCTCAATGGCGGCTGCGTGGTGGTGGTCAGCCAGGCAACGCTGCTGGCGCCGGCCGCGTTTGCCGCGCACCTGCAGGCACACCGGGTCGATACGCTGTGGCTGACCGTCGGGCTGTTCAACCTGATGGCGGCCGGCCTGGCACCGGTATTGTCGCAACTGAAGCACCTGATCGTGGGCGGCGACGCGCTGGATCCGGCCGTGGTGTCGCGCGTGCTGCGCGACAGCCCGCCGCAGCACCTGCTGAACGGTTATGGACCAACTGAAAGTACCGTATTTGCCAGCACGCACCATGTGCTGCACGCCGACAGCGGCACGGCCATTCCGATCGGCCGTCCGATCGCCAATACCCGCATCGTGCTGCTGGACGCGCACGGCGTGTTGGCACCACAAGGCGTGGCCGGCGAACTGCATATCGGCGGCGACGGCCTGGCACTCGGCTATCTGAACCGCGCCGACCTGACGGGCGCGCGCTTCATTGACGACCCATACCACCCCGGCCAGCGCCTGTACCGTACCGGCGACCTGGGGCGCTGGTTGCCGGATGGCAGCATTGAATTCCTTGGCCGTAACGATTTCCAGGTCAAGATCCGCGGCTACCGCATCGAGCCGGGCGAAATCGAAGCGCGGCTGGCGCGCTGTCCGGCGGTGGCGCAGGCCGCCGTCGTGGTGCGCGACGATCATGGCGGCGGCAAGCGCCTGCTGGCGTACTACACGGTGGCCGAAGACGCTGGCGCCGGTGCGGTGACGCCCGACGTGTTGCGTGACCATCTGGCCCAGGAATTGCCGCCTTATATGCTGCCCGCCGCCTATGTGCGCGTCGCCGCGCTGCCGCTGACGCCGAACGGGAAGCTGGACCGCGCCGCGCTGCGCGAGCCTGGCCCGGGCGACGTCGCCAGCCGGGGCTATGCGGCGCCGCAGGGCGAAGTGGAAACCAGGCTGGCGGCGCTGTGGACGGAACTGCTGGGCAGCGAACGCGTGGGCCGAGAAGACAACTTCTTTGAATTGGGCGGGCATTCGCTGCTGGCGGTGCGGCTGATCGAGCGCATGCGGCGCGAAGGGCTGCACGTGGACGTGCGCGACCTGTTCACCGCGCCGACGCTGCGCGAACTGGCGGCGGCGGTCGATGGCGCCGGCCGCGAAGTGGCGGTGCCGCCGAACCTGATCCCGGCCGGGACCACGCACATCACGCCGCCGATGCTGACGCTGGTGGCGCTGGACCAGGAAAACATCGACCGGGTGGTGGCGCAGGTGGAGGGTGGCGGTGCCAACGTGCAGGACATCTATCCGCTGGCGCCGGCCCAGGAAGGCATCCTGTTTCACCACCTGATGGAAAGCGAGGGTGATCCGTACCTGCTGCCGAGCGTGTTGAGCTTCCGCAGCAAGGCGCGGCTGGAGCGTTTCCTGGAAGCGATGCAGGCGGTGATCGACCGCCACGACATCCTGCGTACGGGCGTGCACTGGCAGGGGCTGGAACAGCCGCTGCAGGTGGTCCGCAGGGAGGTGGCGTTGCCGGTGGAAACGCTGCGCGTGGAAGCCGGGCAGGGCACGGTGCTGGCGCAGCTCGAAGCGCGGCTGGACCCGGCGCGCCACCGGCTGGACGTGAGCCGGGCGCCGCTGCTGCGCTGCCTGGTGGCCGAAGACGCCGGCGAACAGCGCTGGCTGCTGGGCGTGGTGGCGCACCACCTGGCGATCGACCACACGACGCTGGAATTGCTGGTGGACGAGGCCGAGGCGATCGAACGGGGCGGGGGCGGCCAACTGGCGCCGCCGGCGCCGTTCCGCAACTTCGTGGCCCAGGCGCGCCTGGGGGTAAGCCAGGCCGAGCATGAAGCCTTCTTTGGCGCCATGCTGGGCGACGTGACGGAACCGACCGCGCCATACGGGCTGCTGGACGTGCGCGGCGACGGGCGCAACATCGTGGAAGTGCGCCGTATGCTGGACGAAGCGTTGTCGGCGGGGATCCGGCAGCAGGCGCGGCGGCTGGGCGTGAGCGTGGCCAGCGTGATGCACCTGGCGTGGAGCGTGGTGCTGGGCCGCCTGACGGGACGCGACGACGTGGTGTTCGGCACCGTGCTGTTCGGCCGCATGCAGGGCGGCGAACAGGCCGACCGGGTGATGGGGATGTTCATCAACACGCTGCCGGTGCGGGTGCGGCTGGGCGGCGTCGGCGTGGCCGAGGGCTTGCGCGGCACCCATGCGCTGCTGGCGCGGCTGCTGCGCCACGAACATGCGCCGCTGGCGCTGGCGCAGCGCTGCAGCGGGGTCGATGCCCAGGCGCCGCTGTTCACCACGCTGCTGAACTACCGTCATACCCGCCTGGAAGAGGCGGCGCATGGCGACACGGCCGAAGTGCTGAGCGGGCAGGAGCGCACCAACTATCCGCTGGCGATGTCGGTGGACGACCTGGGCGCCGGCCTGATGCTCGCGCTGCAGGCGCGTGCACCGGTCGACGCGCAGCGCGTGTGCGGCTACATGGAAACGGTACTGGAAGCCATGCTGGCGGCGCTGGAGCGCACGTCCGACGTGGCGGTCGGCGAGCTGGAGGCGCTGCCGGCTGCGGAGCGGGAACAGGTGCTGCATGGCTGGAATGCGACGGACAGGGCATACCCGCAGGGCCATTGCCTGCACGGCCTGTTCGAGGCGCAGGTGGCGCGCGCGGGAGGCCAGGT
>NZ_JBXAQJ010000034.1:0-4328 GCF_058807115.1 Pseudoduganella sp. GW821-FHT12E03
GTATTTTCCGGGTCGTGGAAGAACTGGAATTCGGCATGGTCGGTGTCAACGAAGGCATGATTTCCACCGAAGTGGCGCCGTTTGGCGGCGTCAAGACGTCCGGCCTGGGACGCGAGGGATCTAAGTACGGCGTGGATGACTACCTGGAAATCAAGTACGTCGCCCTCGGAGGGCTGTAACAAACTGCATGGGGTACAGCCTTCCAACGCTGTACCTCGTGCTGCTCACTCGGGCAGCGTATCGAACACCTGCTTGATCATCCGCCGCAGCCAGCTGTTGGCGGCATCGTGGTGGAAGCGAGGATGCCAGTGCTGGCGGATCGCAAACGGTGGCACCACCACCGGCGTTTCCACCATGCGCACACTTTTATAGCCGGTAAACCGCGTCGCCAGTTCGCGCGGCACGGTGGCGATCAAGTCCGGGTTTTGCTCGATGATCATGGGCACGGTGAGGAAATGCGGTGTGGTCAAATACACGCGGCGCTGTCCAGCCAGCTGGTCGATGATGCTGTCGTAGCCATCCTCGGTGCGCCCGGACAGCGACACCACGATATGTTCCATTGCTAAAAATCGTTCCAATGAAATGCTGTCACCGATCTTGTGGTTGCGGCGGTTGGCGATGGTGACAAACGAGCGGGTAAATAACTGTTGCTGGAACAATCCATCGGGAACCGCGTGCAGCGATCCCAGTGCGAGGTCGGCGTCGCCGCTTTCCAACGCGGCGTGGATCTGGCGCGCCGGTACTTGCAGCGTGCGCAAGGTGCATCCGGGCGCCGCTTGCCGCAATTGCGCTATCAGCCGGGGCAGGAAAATCAATTCGCCCATATCCGTCAGGCACAGCGAAAACGTGCGGCGCGCCTGGGCCGCATCGAAGCCTTCGCGAACCAGTAATTCTCCACGTACCGTCCCCATCACGGTCAGCACGGGCGCCTGCAATTCCAGCGCTTTCGGCGTCGGCTGCATGCCGCTGCCGGTTTTCAGGAACAGCGGATCGCCAAAGAACAGCCGCAGGCGCTTGAGCGCGTGGCTGACCGCGCTCTGCGACATGCCCAGTTCCTCGGCCGCGCGGCTGACATGGCCGATCCGGATCAGCGCGTCGAATACCGGCAGCAAATTCAAGTCCAGTTCTTCGTTATGAACACTATTCATAATACTCATCGATGGTGTGCGATTTACACATGATAAGCGCAAGCGTATCGTTTTCCCACCGATTAAACAACCAGGGAGCAAGCATCATGGCAGGGAAAAAATTTGCATCGCAGGCGGACCTCGAAGAAAAAAAGACCAGCTTCATTAAACTGTCCGACAACGCTTACGCTTATACGGCGGAGGGGGATCCAAATTCCGGCGTCATCATTGGCGACGACAGCGTGATGGTGATCGACACCACCGCGACACCAGTGATGGCGCAGGCGCTGATCAACCATATCCGCTCGGTGACGGATTTGCCGATCAAGTATGTGGTGCTGTCGCACTACCATGCGGTGCGTGTGCTGGGCGCATCCGCTTATTTTGATGAGGGCGCCGAGCAGGTCATCGCTTCGCGTGGCACCTACGAATTGATTGTCGAGCGTGGCGAGCAGGATATGAAATCGGAAATCGAACGTTTCCCGCGTTTATTCGCGGGCGTGGAATCGGTGCCCGGCTTGAGCTGGCCAACCATGGTGTTCGAGAAGGAAATGACGATCTTCATGGGTAAGCTGGAAGTCAAGCTGGCCCACATCGGCATGGGACATACCAAGGGCGACACCATCGCCTGGATTCCCGCGCAAAAAATTTGCTTCTCGGGTGACTTGGTCGAATACGACGCCGCCGCTTACACGGGCGATGCGCAACTGGAAGAATGGCCGGCCACCCTGGAAGCGCTGCGCGCGTTGGGGGCGGAAAAGCTGGTGCCGGGCCGCGGTCCCGCGCTGGTCACGCCGGAGCAAGTCAACGAGGGCATCGACTATACCAAGGACTTCGTCACGACACTGCTGCAAAGCGCGAAAGAAGCGGTTGCTGACGGCATGAGCTTGAAGGAAACCATGGCCCATGCGCGCAGCAAGATGGACCCGAAGTTCGGCCATGTCTTTATCTATGAGCACTGCCTGCCATTCGATGTGACCCGCGCGTACGATGAAGCGCAAGGCATCAAGCATCCGCGCATCTGGACCGCCGAGCGCGACAAGGAAATGTGGCATGCGCTGCAGGCCATGGAGGGTTGAACGATGGACAAGGATTATCAACGGGTCGAGTATGCTTACGTACGCTCGCCCGACCAGGATGCCCGGCTTCCGGTGCGGCGGCCCGTGGTGGTGGTGGGCGCTGGCCCGGTGGGCCTGTCGGCGGCCATCGACCTGGCGCAGCAGGGCGTGCCAGTGGTGGTGCTGGATGATGACTGCAAGCTGTCGACCGGGTCGCGCGCCATTTGCTTCGCCAAGCGCACGCTGGAAATCTGGGACAGGCTGGGCTGCGGCGAGCGCATGGCCAGTAAAGGGCTGTCGTGGAATGTCGGCAAAGTGTTTTACCAGGATGACGAGGTGTATGCCTTCAATCTGCAGGACGAGCCGGGCTATCGCCGGCCCGCCTTCGTCAACCTGCAGCAATACTATGTGGAAGGGTATCTATTCGAGCGCGCGCTGGAATTGCCGCTGATCGAACTCCGCTGGAACAACCAGGTGACCGGGGTGGAGCAGCACGGCAGCCATGTGCTGCTGGCGGTGGAAACGCCTGATGGCCCGTACACACTGGAATGCGAATACCTGGTGGCGGCGGACGGCTCGCGCAGCGCGGTGCGCAAGTTGTCGGGACTGGAAAGCACGGGCCGCACATTTTATGACCGCTTCCTGATCGCCGATGTCAAGATGAAGGCGGATTTTCCGACCGAACGCTGGTTCTGGTTCGACCCGCCATTCCACCGTAACCAGTCGGTGCTGCTGCATCGCCAGCCGGATAACGTGTGGCGCATCGATTTCCAATTGGGATGGGATGCCGATCCGGCCGTGGAAAAATTGCCGGAAAATGTCATCCCGCGCGTGCAGGCGCTGCTGGGTAAGGACGTGGAATTCGAACTCGAATGGGTCAGTATTTACACGTTTTCCTGCTTGCGGATGGCATCGTTCCGCCATGGACGGGTGCTTTACACGGGTGATGCCGCCCATGGCGTGTCGCCGTTCGGCGCGCGCGGCGCCAACAGCGGGGTGCAGGACGCGGAAAACCTGGCCTGGAAATTGAAACTGGTGCTGGCGGGGCTGGCGCCCGTGTCTTTGCTGGACAGCTATGCGCAAGAGCGTGAATACGCGGCCGATGAAAATATTTTGCATTCCAGCCGCGCCACGGATTTCCTTTCGCCGAAAAGCGCGGTCAGCCGCGTGTTCCGCAATGCAACGTTGCGGCTGTCGCGCGACTATCCGTTTGCCCGGCAACTGGTCAACAGCGGCCGCTTGTCGGTGCCGGCGGTACTGGCCGGCAGCGCGCTCAATACGCTGGACCGCGATGTGTTCGAGGGCGGGTTGCCGCCCGGCGCGACGATTGCCGATGCGCCGCTGCACACTGGCGCTGGCGCGAAGACGTGGTTCAGCGCCAGTGTCGGCAGCCAGTTCAACCTGGTGCTGTTCCATGACGCCGCCAGTTGGACGCCTGCCATGCTTGAGACGCTACTGGCGCTGCAAGACAGCGCGGTGAAGGTGATGCCACTGGTGATTGCGCCTGCCGGCATGGATGTTGCCGCACTGGCCCAGTCCCTCGAAGGGGTGGCGGTATTGACGGACACCGATGGCTTGCTGGCGCGGCGCTATGACGCGTCGGCCGGGACGTGTTATCTGCTGCGTCCGGACCAGCATGTGTGCGCCCGCTGGCGCCGGTATGACCCCGGGCAGGTGCGCGCGGCGCTGCGGCGCGCCACCGGCCATGCTTTTGATTCTGCTACTGGAAAGGAATTGCCATGATGACGATGCACTTGAACGTGGCGCCGCACCTGGCGCGGCCGGACGACTTTTATGAAATGCTGATCGACATGCACCGGGAATTGTCGCCGGAGCAAAGCGAGGCTGCGAACGCGGCGCTGATCCTGTTGCTGGCGAACCATATAGGTGATCATGCGGTGCTGTCCGAAGCCATGGCGATTGCCCGGGCGGATGGGAGCAAATTCAGGGGCACGCAGTAAATCGCAGCCACGGCCATGGCGCGGCCATTGGCGTTGTTGGCCGTCACTTCGACGGCCGCATATGTGGCAATGCCGCTACTAAACGGGGGCAGTACCATTCGCAGCCGCCCCCTTGGCAGGCAGCCGGTGGACGCGCAGGAAAAAACGGCCCGCCAGGGCGGGCCAAAGGGAGGAAGCAAGCG
>NZ_JBXAQJ010000035.1:0-4312 GCF_058807115.1 Pseudoduganella sp. GW821-FHT12E03
TTTCAAGCCGGCCAGCGACTTGGTGGTGATTGCCGCCACGTCTTCGGTGCCCAGTGCGGCCACGGAATCGGTGGACAGCGCCGCCAGTTGCTGCGACGTCAGGGCGGCCACTTGCGTATCGCTCAGCGACGATGCTTGCAGCGTATTCAGGGCGCCCACCACGGCGGTGCCCAGGGCGGCAATTTGCTGCGACGTCAGTTCGCTCAGTTGCGGGGTGGTCAGCGCCGAGATCTGCGTCGATTTCAGCGCCGCGATCAGGGTGGTCTTCAGTGCGCCGATCGCATCGGTGGCAATCGCGCCGATGGTGTCGGTGGTCAGCGACGAGAATTGTGCCGTGGTCAGGCCGGACAGCTGCAAGCTGTTCAGCACCGACAACTGGTTTGAATCCAGGCCGGTCGCCACTTGCTTGGTGGTCATGGCGGCGATCTGCAGCGACGTCAGCGCATCGATCTGGTCGGTCGAAATGCCGGCCAGTTGCAGGGTCGTCAGCGACGAAATCGCCGTGGTCTTGATGGCGGCCAAGTCATCTTCTTCCATCGCGCGGATTTGCGTGGAAGTCAGGCCAGCCAGTTGCGTGGTGCTCAGGGCGCCGACCTGCTGGGTGGTCAGCAATTCAACCTGGTTGGTGTTCAGGGCGCCGATCTGGCTCGACTTCAGGCCGGCCATCGCGGTGGTCGTCAGCGACTCAAGATGGTCGGTCGACAGGGCCGCGACGGAATCCGTGCTCAGCGCGCCAATCTGGGTCGATTTCAGGGCCGCCAGCTGGTAGGTGCTCAGCGCGCGGATATCCGCGGTATTGAAGCTGGTGCCCAGTTGCAGCGTGGTCAGTGCGCTGACCTGCGCGCTCGACAGCGCGCTGACGTGGTCCGACGTCAGCGAGTCGATCTGGTTGGTGCTCATGCCGGCAATCGCGGCGGACTTCAGCCCGGCCAGCGCGCCGGTGGCCAGCGCGACGATTTCATCGGTGGTCAGCGCGCGCGCCTGCAAGGTGCTCATGCCGACGATCTGATGGGACTCCAGCGCGGCAACCTGGTACGTGCTCAATCCCGTCGCAACCTGCGCGGTGGACAGGTAGCCAACCTGCGACGACGTCAGTGCAGTGATCTGGTCCGTCGTCAATACCGCCAGCTTGTCAGTGCCCAGCGCGGCTATATCAGCAGAATTGAGACCGGCAATCGTCGCCGTGTTCAGAGTCGAAATCTGCAGGGTGTTTAGTAATGAAATAATGCTAGCCACGTCCATTCTCCTTGTGAAAGACACCGCGCAGTACGGCGACGCTTCATTCTTTAAAAACGGCAAGACCCATGCCTTGCCGTTGCAGGGGCCCGTTCAGGCCCGGTCCCCTGCCCTTACTTGGCCGCCAGGATGCCGCCCTGGCCTGCGCTGCTGGACAATGCCTTCAGTCGCAGGTCGCTGTCCGTGGCCGCCAGGTCGGCAGCTCCGTTCAACTTGGTCGCGTCGAACTGGCTGATTGCCGCCGCCAGATTCGCCGCATTGCTGTTTACGCTGCCGCCTGCCTCCAGCGTCAGCGCACCGCTGGCAACCGGCGCCGCGCTACCGTCGAATGCCGCGATCGACTGCACCAGGCCACCCACATTGCCGCGCAGGTCCGCCGCACCCGGCGTCACGTTGCTGCCGGCGAACCAGACGTCGGCTGCCGCGTGGGTCTGGCCATCGGCGGTTTCGTAGGTGGACGTCATCCCCACGATATTGCCGTTGTTCAGCGACACATCGGACTTGCCGTTCAAGTTCACCTTGGCGATGCTCAGGTCCGCCAGCGATTTCAGTTCGCTTGCAGTGCTGACACCGTCGGCGTTGCCATCGACCCACACGCGCAGGTCGCCAAAGGCGGCATCCGCACTGGTGATGGCGCCGTCGCCGTTGCTGTCGAGTTCAGTCAGGGCTTCGTAACCGTTGCCAGCTTTCTGGCCGTTCGCCAAGGTGGTGCCGGAGCCGAACAGTTCGGTGCCATCGTCGATGGAACCATTGCCGTTGCGGTCCAGGGCCAGCAAGCCGTCGCCGCCGCCCACCCAGCCGGTGCCAACCTTGTTGCCGCCGCCCAGCATGTCGAACTGCACCGCGGCGCTGTACGACAGGGTTTCGATACCGTTGCCATTCAAGTCCAGCACGATTGGCGTGTACAGCACGGACTGGACCGCTGCCAGCTGGGCACTGCTCAAGCCGGCCACTTGCAGCGACGTGATCGCGCACACCTGCATGCTGTTCAGGGTCGCAATCTGGTTGGTGGTCAGGCCGCTAATCTGCGTCGAAGTCATGCTGCGGATCGCATTGGTTTTCAGTACCGCGATATCCGTGGTTTCAATCGTCGACAGTTGCAAGGTGTTCAGGCCGGCCAGCGAACTCAGCGCGGCGAACTGCGTGGTGGTCATGGCCACGATCTGGGTGGTCGCCAGGCCCACCACCTGGGTGGACGACAAGCCCGCCACCACACTGGTGGACAGCGCCGCCACATCGAGCACGTCCATCGCGCCCAGGGTCTGCGTGTTCACGCCGGCGAACTGCGCGCTGGTCAGTGCCGCCACCTGGTTGGTGCTCAGCGCATACATCTGGTCGGACGTCAGCGCCGCCACCTGGGTCGACTTCAGGCCCGGGATCGCGGTGGTCTTCAGGCCGGACAGTTCGGCGGTCGCCACCGCGGCCAGGGCATTAGTGCCCAGCGCGGCGATCTGCGTCGAGGACACGGCAGCCAGCTGGTCATCATCCAGGCCAGCCACCTGCACGCTGTTCAGCGCACCCATCGAGATCGTGCTCAGCGCAGCGATCTGGTTGGTGGCCAGCTGGGCGATGTGATCCGACGTCAGCACCGACAAGTGCTCGGTCTTCAGTGCGGCAATCACATTGGTCTTCAGGCCTGCGATATCCGCGGTTTCGATGGCCTTCACGGTGGACGTGGCCAGGGCCGCGAACTGCGCCGTGGTCAGTGCCCCCATTTGCGCCGAATTCAGCGCGGCCACGTGCTGCGAATTCAGGCCTGTGCCCACTTGCGCCGCCGTCAGGGCGCCGATCTGCAGCGAGGTCAGCGCATCGATCTGGTCGGTGGCAAGCGCCGCGATCTGCGTCGTGGTCAAGCCGCTGATGGCCGACGTTTTGATCGCGCCCAGGTCCGCCTCTTCCATCTTCGCCACCTGGTTCGTGGTCAGGCCGATCAACTGGGCCGAAGGCAGGGTCGAGATCTGGTTGGTGGTCATCCCCACGATCTGGTCGGACGTCAGGCCGCCAATCTGGTTCGACTTCAGGCCCGGCAGCATCGTGGTCTTGATCGCGGCAATGTCTTCGGTGCCGAAGGCGGCCAGCACGTTGGTGGCCAGCGCGGCCAGTTGCACCGAGCTCAGTACGCCGACTTGCGTGCTATCGAGCGCGAAGCCTTGCAGGGTGGTCAGTGCGCCCAGGGTGGAGCTGGACAAGGCGCCGATCTGCGAGGAATTCAACTGGGCGATTTGCGGCGTGGTCAAGCCCGCCACTTGCGACGATTTCAGCGCCGCGATCACCGTGGTTTTCAGGCTATCGATATCGGCGGTGGCGATCGCGCCAATCACCGCCGTGTTCAGCACACCAAATTGCGTGGTGGTGAGCGCGCCCAGCTGGCTGCTGTTAAAGACGGCAATCTGCACCGAATTCAGGCCGGCCGACACTTGCAAGGTGGTCAGTGCACCGATCTGCAGCGACGTCAGCGCATCGACTTGCACCGTTGCAATGGCCCCGATCTGGGTCGAGGTCAAGGCGGCAATCACATTGGTTTTGATCGCTTCCAGGTCGTCATCTTCCAGCGCGGCGACACCGGCCGTGGTCAAACCGACCAGTTGCGACGACGTCATGTTCGCCACCTGGTTGGTGGACAGGCCCACCACCTGGTCGGTGGTCAGGCCGGCAACCTGGTTCGATTTCAGGCCCGGCAGCGCCGTGGTCTTGATCGCGGCGATGTCTTCGGTGCCGAACGCGGCCAGCACGTTGGTGGCCAGCGCACCGAGTTGTACCGAGCTCAGCGCGGCAACTTGCGTGCTGCTCAAGCCGAAGCCTTGCAGGGTGGTCAGCGCGCCCAGCGACGAGCTGGACAGTGCGCCGATTTGCGCGGTCGACAGTTGCGCGATTTGCGGCGTGCTCAAGCCGGCGATTTGCGTCGATTTCAAGCCCGAAATCACGGTCGTGCTCAGGGTGTCGATATCGGCCGTGGCGATCGCGGCAATCACGTCGGTCGCCAGCACGCCGAACTGGGTGCTGGTGAAGCCGGACAGCTGCATGCTGGTCAGCGCGGCAACCTGCACCGAATTGACACCGGTCGACACTTGCAGCG
>NZ_JBXAQJ010000036.1:0-3631 GCF_058807115.1 Pseudoduganella sp. GW821-FHT12E03
GCCGGCGGGACAGGCGGGATCGGCGCCGATGGCCGCCAGCAGGCCGCTGAAATGGCCGGCCATGCGGGCAATGGTGGCGGCGTCGAACAGATCGGTGCTGTACTCGAAGTCGCAGCGCAGCTCACCATCCAGTTCCACGATATTGAGCGTGAGGTCGAACTTGGCAGTGGCGCTGTCAGCCAACTGGGATTCCAGGGTCAGGCCCGGCAATTCAAGCTTGCCGATGGGAGCGCTCTGCAGCGCCAGCATCACCTGGAACAGCGGAGAATGGCTCAAGTGACGCTCCGGATTAAGGGCTTCCACCACCTGCTCGAACGGCACATCCTGGTGGGCGTAAGCGCCCAGCGCGTGTTGGCGCACTTGCGCCAGCAGTGTGGTGAACGGTGCATCGAGGTCGACACTGGACCGCAACACCAGCGTATTGACGAAGAAACCGATCAACGCTTCCGTTTCGGCCCGGTTGCGGTTGGCAATCGGGGTGCCGATACAAATGTCGGATTGGCCCGAGTAGCGCGCCAGCAGCACATTGAACGCTGCCGTGAGGACCATGAACAGCGTGGCCTGCTGTTGCTGGCCCAGCGCATGCAGCGTGGCGGTGATGGAGGCGGGTATGGTAAATGGCAGCAGCGTACCCTTGAAAGATTGCACCGGTGGACGGGGGCGATCAGTGGGCAAAGCCAGCAGGTTGGGAACGTCGGCCAGGCGCTCGGTCCAGTAATCGAGCTGAAGGGCCAGATTGTCACCGCTGAGCCACTGATGCTGCCAATGGGCAAAGTCGGCGTACTGGATGGCCAGTGGCGCCAACGGCGATGCCTGATTCCGTACCAGGGCGGCGTACAGGGTGGCGATTTCCCGGACCAGCACGCCCATCGACCAGGCATCGGAGACTATGTGATGAATCGTGAACAGGGCAGTGTATTCGTCATCGTCCAGGCGCAGCAAACGGGCGCGTATCAACGGACCCGTGGCGAGGTCGAACGGAGCAGCAGCCTCTTCGCTGCTCAAGTGTCCGGCGCGCAGCGTACGCTCGGCATATGGCAGGTGTCGCAAATCCGTGACCACGAGCGGAACCTCAAGCGTGGGGGCAATAACCTGGCGCGCCTTGCCGTCCACGATGGAAAACGTTGTCCGCAACACTTCGTGGCGCTGGACGATCGCCTGGATGGTCTGGCCCATGGCGGCGAGATCGATCACGCCTTTCAAGTGCATGCTCGCAGGAATGTTATACAGTGCGCTGTCAGGTTCCAGCTGGTCCAGGAACCACATGCGCTGCTGGGCAAACGATAGCGTCAGCTCCTGGTCGCGCGGTACGGCGTGCAGTTGCGGCGCGTCCGCATCCAGCTGCGCTTCCTCTTCCTGCAGCAGGCTTGCAAGCAGTTCGGCCCTCAGTGCGGCGAGATCGTTCTTATTCATGTTCGGTGTCTTTCTTTTGTTGGGCAGCCTTCAGGCGCCTTTTTTCCAATGCGAGGGCAATGATTTGTTCGTCCGACATGCTGTCGAGGCTTTGCTGGATGCGCGCGCTGAGGGCTGATTTTTGCTCGGCTTTCACCCGTGCCGCTTCCGCCAGCGCGGCGTCAATATGGCGCGCCAGTGTTTCGACGGTGGGCGACTCGAACAGGGTACGTACGGGAATGTCGATACCAAAAGCAGCGCGTAACTTGCTCGCCATTTGCGTCGCCATCAAGGAGTGGCCGCCCAGCTGGAAGAAGTCGTGGTGCACGCCGACTTGATCCAGCTTGAGCAGATCGGCCCAGATGTTTGCCACGTCAGCTTCCGTTGACGTTCGCGGCGCGACGTAATCGACGGTGCTGCCGGCTGTATCCGGAACCGGTAGAGCGCGCTGGTCCACTTTGCCGTTGGCAGTCAATGGCAGTTGTTCGAGGATCATGAAGTGGGCCGGCACCATATAGTCGGGCAGGCTGCGCAACAGGGCCGTGCGGATTTCAGGCACCTTGTCCTGCAAGGAGTCGTCTGCTTGCTGGGGCACAAGATAGGCCACCAGGCGTTTCTCGCCCGGCTGGTCTTCGCGCGCCAGCACCAGCACGTCGCGGATGGCCGGCAGCGCTGCCAGGGCGGCCTCGATTTCACCGAGCTCGATGCGCAGGCCGCGGATCTTGACCTGGTCGTCGATGCGGCCCAGATATTCGAGATTACCGTCGGGCAGATAGCGGGCCAGGTCGCCCGTCTGGTACATGCGGCTGCCCGGCATGTCGCTGAACGGGTTGGCGATGAATCTTTCCGCAGTCAGTTCGGGGCGGTTCATATAGCCGCGCGCCAGGCCCACGCCGCCGATGTATACCTCGCCGCACACGCCGACGGGGACCGGGTTGTGCCTGGGGTCCAGCAGGTAGATCTGGGTATTGGCCACCGGACGGCCCAGCGGAATGGTCAGCGCACCGGCGCCAACTTCCGTTACGCGGTGCCAGGTGGCGAAAGTCGTGCTTTCGGCCGGACCGTAGAAGTGCAGCAGGCGGCCGGGAGGGCCGGCGCGCAGCATGGCGTCCACGGCGCGGGGATCGGCTGCTTCACCACCGAACAGAATATGGCGCAGGCGCGCGAATTGCTCCGGACAGTCGTTGGCGACGTGGTTGAACAGCGCAGTGGTCAGGAACAGGACATCGATCTCCTGCTCGCGCACGGTTGCCGCCAAGTCGCGTGGCGACAGGATGATGTCTTTGGCGATGATGCAGAGCTGGCAGCCATGCACCAGTGCGGCCCACAGTTCGAAGGTGATGGCGTCGAAGGCGCTGCTGGCAGTTTGTGCCATTTTGTCGCCCGGGCTCAGCGTCATGTATTCTAGATTGGAGACCAGGCGCATCACCGCCTGGTGAGTCAGGCTGACGCCTTTGGGGCGGCCGGTCGAACCCGAGGTGTACAGGACGATGGCCAGGTTGCCCGGCACGGCCAGGGGCGGCGGATTGTGCTCGGGCTGGCACGCCAGCAGATGCGCATCGCAATCCAGGTAGAGCGTCGGCAGCGCGTTTTCCGGCAATGCGGTGCGCAAGGCGCTTTGTGTCAGCAAGGCTGCAGGCTGTGCGCTTTCAAGCATATACGCCAGGCGTTCCCGCGGATAGCCGGGATCCAGCGGCAGATAGGCGGCGCCAGCCTTGACGATGGCCAGCATGCCGACCACCATGTCGAGCGAGCGTTCGACGCTGATGCCGACTACCTGGTCAGGACCCACGCCCAGGCTGCGCAGGTGATGGGCAACCTGGTTGGCGCGCGCGTTCAATGCGGCATAGGTGAGCCGTTCCCCCGCATAGCTGGCGGCGATCAAATCAGCATGGCGGCTGGCCTGGACTTCAAACAACTGGGCAATTGTGCTGTCGTGGGCATAGGCGCGCTCCGTGGCATTCCAATCGACCAGCAATTGCGTGCGTTGTACCTGGTCCAGCATCGATAGTGCGCCGCTGTTGCTGGATGGGGCCTGTACGATGGCGTCGAGCAGGCGGTTGAAATGCGCCGCCATGCGGGCGATGGTGGTGTCGTTGAACAGGTCGGTGCTGTATTCGAAGACGCAATCGAGGGCGCCGTCCTGCTCGGTGATGTTGAGTGTCAGGTCGAACTTGGCGGTGGCGCTGTCGGCCGGCAGCGGCTCGAGCGTCAGGCCGGGCAGTTCGAGGGCGGCCAT
>NZ_JBXAQJ010000037.1:0-2977 GCF_058807115.1 Pseudoduganella sp. GW821-FHT12E03
GTGCAGTGGTCGGGCCGCGCCAACTATTTAATCAACCGGACCGCCCAATCGCTGCGCGCTTGGGTCCCCTCCGTGCTGCGCACTCCGGCGGCCGGTTATTACAACGTTAGCTAGCACTACAACGATGCCAACACTCACTACAAGAGACTTGGCGGCGCTGAATCCGCGCTGTGAGTATTCGCCTGCCGAATTCGACTATGCGGCAGCAATGTCGCGCGCACGCGTGCTGTTCGACTTGGTGCGGCAGGGCTTTCCCGAGGCGTGGCTTGACGATCAGGTTCAGGACGCGACCTACCACGCCGGGATTGCAGTTGGCACTGTACAGGTTCGCCTCAGCAATTTTGGGCAGCTTGCTGTCATAACTTCAGAGGAGCTACTTACGCCGCAGGTGGTTTCGCATCTTGTCACACTTATTGAGACGGCTGGTTACAGTCATGTGCCGTTCCGGGCTTTTGGCGCGCCGTTTCGCGCCAGGGCGAGATTCACGGGGGACCTGTTCAATCAGCTTTTCGATTATGTTTGAGGCAGGGTTGCTAACCCGGCGCTCGTTCGGACTGGCCGGATACGGCGCATTTTACTGTTTAATCCGCTGGCGGCCAGCCGCACAGCTTGCACGTTGGGCGTAATGAAGATATTTCAAATGGCAGAACAGAAAAAATCAAAGCGAGGTGGTTACTGGTTCGTTGCAGCCGGAGCTACGTTTATTGTTGCGGCTCTAGTAGGGAAACAGACCGTGTTCTATGGCGTCGGTGCGCTTTACATCGCCCTTGGTGCTGTGAAGTTAAAGGATGAAAAGTGATCGACGCTTGCAGCCCAACCTTTCATTCCAGCGGATCGCCTGCGGCGCCCGCTGAATTCGCACGTTGGGCCTAAAATCATGCGCCTGCTAAAATTGATAATGCTGCGGATACTCTCAATCAATTGCTGGCTTTTTTCTCTATTGGAGTCGGTGAAGCTTGTCCTTGGCGCTCGCGCGGTATTCATGGTGCAGCGGGAATTTCCTGACGTCAGTCCGTTGAAACTTGGCGGGCTCCATGGCGAGATGATATTCGCCCCTTTCCTAATGGCAGGGTTTTCTGCGGCATTGGCCTTTGTATTCTGGCGCTTGTCGTCTCGCTTCAGTGCAAAAAAGCAGCCCAACAATGAATTCCAGCGGACGCCTGGCGGCGCCGCTGAATAGGACACGATGAGCCCAGCCTTGATCCTGTTAATGAATCACGCCTCGACCACTTCGCTCCGCTCTTGGGCCGCTGGCTGTTTCACCAGCGCGGCGCGTGCTGGCGTTTGGGCCGCTGGCGGTGCGGCGCCTTGCGGCAAGCGCCAGCTGGTCCTTCGCGGCCAGTTCATGCGCTGTGCCCATCATTTCATTCCAGCGGATCGCCTACGGCGCCCGCTGAATTCTCACGATGGGCCCAGCCTTGATCCTGTTAATGAATCACGCGTTGACCACTTCGCTCCGCTCTTGGGCCGCGGGCTGTTTCGCCAGCGCGGCAAGTGTTGCCGTTTGGGCCGCTGGCGGTACAGCGGCTTGTGGCAAGCTCCGGCCGGTCCGGCATGCTGGCGTCCGTGTGGGCGCTTGCGCGGGCAAGCTGGTGGCTGGTCATTCGCGGCCAGTTCGGGCGCTGTGCCCATCATTTCATTCCAGCGGATCGCCTGCGGCGCCCGCTGAATTCTCACGTTGGACCGCGCTTTGACGTTCTGGTTTTCTGTGCTGGCTTCGCTTGGCCTCTGGGCCGGTGCCAGATCCGGCCGTGCGGCTTCGGTGGCTTTTTCGTCCGTGGGAGCATCGCGGACGGTGGCAAGAATTGATGTTGGTGCCGCTGGCGGCTTTGTGGCCGGCGGCTTCGGTGGTGGTGGTCCGTGGCCAGTGCAGGCGCTCGGTCCAACACTGCATTCCAGCGGATCGCCTACGGCGCCCGCTGAATTTGGACGTTGGGCCTGGCTCTGAACATGGGTTCATTGACTATCGCCACTATGCTTGGCTCGTGGTTCGCAGGCAATTCCGTCCGCACGGCTAGCGATCGCGTTTGGCCTGTGGAGACCTTAGGTTTTTGGGGTGTAAGCTTGCGTCAGCGGCTGCTCGCCATGCGGGTTGGCGCTTGCGCGGCAAAGTTTTCGGCTCGGCATTCGGGGCAAGTTCACGCGCCTTGCCCAACATTTCATTCCAGCGGATCGCCTACGGCGCCCGCTGAATTCTCACGATGGGCCCAGCCTTGATCCTGTTAATGAATCACGTGTCGACCACTTCGCTCCGCTATTGGGCCGCGGGCTGTTTCGCCAGTGCGGCAAGTGCTGCCGTTTGGGCCGCTGGCGGCACAGCGGCTTGTGGCAAGCGCCGGCCTGTCCGGCATGCTGGCGTCCGTGTGGGCGCTTGCGCGGGTAAGCTTGTGGCGGGTCATTCGCGGCCAGTTCAGGCGCTGTGCCCATCATTTCATTCCAGCGGATCGCCTACGGCGCCCGCTGAATTCCAACGTTGGGCCTATGGATACTGTTGACACTTGGATCATTCGAGAACCTGCAATCTCCGAGGATGAATGGGATTCTCTGATTGCGAGGCGCGACGACTTCGTGTTATTGGATGCGCCAACTGCTGAGACCAAGACTGGGGCGCTTGTTCAACTACCTGGGGTAGCTCTTTGGGTTGGGGGATCTTCTGGCGAGGTTGCCTTCGCCTTTGGCGAGGATGGAATTCACGTTAGCCCCGTGGATGCAGAGTCGCGTGAATTTGCTCGCGCACTTGCGCATCAGCTCGGTGCAACGGTGGCTGACTGAATGCCTGTATTTGCCCAACCATACATTGCACCGGACCCGCGCGAAAACCGCGCGGTCCGGTGAATTCTCACGATGGGCCCAGCCTTGATCCTGTTTATGAATCACGCGTCGACCACTTCGCTTAGCTTTTTTGCCGCTGGCTGTTTCGCCAGCGCGGCGCGTGCTTGCGTTTGGGCCGCTGGCGGCACAGCGGCTTGTGGCGAGC
>NZ_JBXAQJ010000038.1:0-2130 GCF_058807115.1 Pseudoduganella sp. GW821-FHT12E03
AGAACGCGCTGCCACTTTCGAACTGGTCGAGGAACCACAGGCGTTGCTGGGCGAACGACAGGGCCAGCGGCGCGGCGTCACGCGCCACCGGCAGCATGGGCGGCGCCAGCAAGGCCGTAGCCGCTTGTCCGATGCGTTCGATGCAGGCGCTCAAGGCTTCGATGGTGGCGGCCTCGAACAGGGTGCGCAAAGGCAGGTCCACGCCGAAGGCGGCGCGCACCTTGGACACCAACTGGGTGGCCAGCAGGGAGTGGCCGCCCAGGGCGAAGAAGTTGTCGGTGACGCCGACCTGGTCGAGCTGGAGCACGTCGGCCCAGATGGCGGCCAGGGTCGTTTCGGCCGGCGTGCGCGGCGCGACATGGCCGGCGGTGGCGGCGCCCATGTCGGGCGCGGGCAGGGCGCGGCGGTCGACTTTGCCGTTCGGCGTCAGCGGCATCTGGTCGAGGAAGACGAAATGGGCCGGCACCATGTAATCGGGCAGGGTGCGCAGCAAGGCTGCGCGCAGCGCGGCAACGCTTTCCTGCGGCGCGGCCGATGGCTGCTGTTCGACCAGGTAGGCCACCAGGCGCTTGTCACCGGGCCGGTCTTCGCGCGCCAGCACCAGCGTGTCGCGCACGGCGGGTAGCGACACCAGGGCGGTTTCGATCTCGCCCAGTTCGATGCGCAGGCCGCGGATCTTGACCTGGTCGTCGATGCGGCCCAGGTATTCGATGGCGCCGTTGGGCAGATAGCGGGCCAGGTCGCCGGAGCGGTACATGCGCGCGCCCGGTACGGACGTGAACGGATTGGCGATAAACTTTTCCGCGGTCAGTTCGGGACGGTCCAAGTAGGCGCGCGCCAGGCCGTCGCCGGCGAGATGCAGTTCACCAGGGATGCCGGCCGGGACGGGCTGGCCGCAGCCGTCCAGGATATAGGTTTGGGTATTGGCGATCGGACGGCCTAGCGGGATCGAAGGCGCCTGGGTATCGGATAGCGAAATTTCATGCCACAGGGCGAAGGTGGTGCATTCGGTCGGGCCGTAGACGTTGAGCAGACGCGCCGGCGGGCCGGCCTGGAACACGCGTTCGATGGCGCGTGGATCGAGCGCTTCGCCGCCGACCAGCAACTGGCGCATGTGGGCGAAGCCATCCGGGCATACGCTGGCGACCTGGTTGAACAAGGCCGTGGTCAGGAACATGGTGTCGATGGCCTGGTCGCGCAGCGCGGCGACGAAGGACAGCGGCGACAGGATGACGTCGCGCTCGATGATGCACAGCTGGCAGCCATGCAGCAGCGCGGCCCACAGTTCGAACGTGATAGCGTCGAAGGCGCTGTTGGCGACCTGGGCGATGCGGTTGCCGGGCCCGATGCTGATATAGGCGGTATCGTAGACCAGGCGTTTGACGGCCTGCTGGCTGATGCCGACGCCTTTGGGGCGGCCGGTGGAGCCGGAAGTGTAGATGACGTAAGCCAGGTGCTCCGGCAGCGTGGCGCTGGACGGATTATGGGCGGGATAGTGGGCCAGCACCGGGGATTCGCCGTCGAGGCACAGGCAGGGCAGGGCGTGCGGTGGCAACTGCGCTTGCAGGTGGCTGTGCACCAGCAGCGCGACCGGCTTGGCGTCGGCCAGCATGAAGGCCAGGCGCTCGGCCGGATAGCCCGGATCGAGCGGCAGGTAGGCGGCGCCGGCCTTGATGATGGCCAGCATGCCGACCACCATGTCGAGCGAACGCTCGACACAGATGCCGACCAGGTCGTCGGGGCCCACGCCCTGCGCTTGCAGGTAATGGGCGAGCTGGTTGGCGCGCGCGTTCAGTTCGCCGTAATGGAGTTGCAGGCCGTCGTAGCTGGCCGCGATGTCGTCCGGCCGCAGCGCGGCCTGGGTTTCAAACAGGCGGGCCAGCGTTTCCGTCCGCGGACAAGCGAGCGCCGTGGCGTTCCAGTCGTGCAGCAGTTGCTGGCGCTCCTGCCGGTCCAGCATGGCCAGGTCGCCGATGCGGGCCGCCGGCGTTTCGGCAATGGACGCGAGCAGGCGGTTGAAATGCGCCGCCATGCGGGCGATGGTGGTGTCGTCGAACAGGTCGGTGCTGTATTCGAAGACGCAATCGAGGGCGCCGTCCTGCTCGGTGATGTTGAGTGTCAGGTCGAACT
>NZ_JBXAQJ010000039.1:0-1799 GCF_058807115.1 Pseudoduganella sp. GW821-FHT12E03
CGGGTCATTCGCGGCCAGTTCAGGCGCTGTGCCCATCATTTCATTCCAGCGGATCGCCTACGGCGCCCGCTGAATTCTCACGTTGGGCCTAGCGCAAATGAGCAAAGACGCTTTACGAATGTTCAGCCTCCCCCGTCCCACTAATGACTTTCGCGTGGATTCGGTAGAAATGCTTATTGATATTGAAAAGAGACATGCATCGACTGGATTTGAGCCGATTCCTCGTGCGTTGATGCTGCGTCGCTACTGGCAGTATCTCAATTTTCTGCAGTGCCACAGTTTCACGGTAAGGATTTTGGCTGCGACGCCAGAAGAGATTTCAGATTCAACTGAATTGAAGAACTTCGATTTGACTGATGAGGGCTTTCGATTTGTTCAATTCTCACACGCGAAATGGCTTGATCGGACGTACAAGGATCAAGGTGAGGTCAAGGAAGGCAAAATGCTGCATCGCTGGTTGGAGAAATTCTCTGAAATGAGGGCCAAGTGATATCGCCCAACAATGCATTCCAGCCGACGCCTGCCGGCGCGGCTGAATTTTGACGTTGGGCTTGGCTCTGAACATGGTTTCATTGACTATCGCCACTACGCTTGGCTCGTGGGCCGCAGGCAACTCCGTGCGTGCGGCTAGCGGTGGCGTTTGGCTCTTGGAGACCTTAGGTTTTTGGGGTGTAAGCTTGCGTCAGCGGCTGCTCGCCATGCGGGTTGGCGCTTGCGCGGCAAAGTTTCCGGCTGGGCATTCGGGGCAAGTTCACGCGCCTTGCCCAACATTTCATTCCAGCGGATCGCCTACGGCGCCCGCTGAATTCTCACGTTGGGGTGTCTAGTGCGGAAGCTGTCGATAATTCTTGCGATGCTTGTTTCGGTGCCACTGTTCATGACTTCCGGGGTGACATGCGGCTGCGAACCTGACGCATACAATATTGCCGACCAAATGCGCATCTTCGAATACCCTGGTGAGAGAATTTTACCTTCAGCTGAAAATCTGGAGCGGGGGAAAAAGGCATTTCTCGGGCGTGATATCCGCGCGCTTCCCTTGCATCAAACAGCACTGGATAAAGAATGTCAGTTGATTGGCAAGAGCGATCTCCACTGTGAGTTCTGGAATGAGGTCGGAATATTTCATAGTTCTGGGCGCTTCGTTACAATCTACGCTGGTTCAGATGGACGGGTGGAGCGAGTGGCTGTAACTTCCATATCGAAACTATTCGGCGTTACACTAAATCGCCCCAACAATGCATTCCAGCCGACGCCTGCGGCGCGGCTGAATTAACACGTTGGCCCTTTCAATGAGCATTAGCGAAGAACGAGCAATTTCTGTGGCTAGGAGCTTTGCTGAAACCGCGTACCGAGACTCGAAATTTCAATTTCGCATTGGCGACGCGAGCGCTCGATTCGAAAATGGCGGCTTCGGTCACGACGTTCTTGGACTTGGCTTTGCCCACTGGTCTGTGCTGTTTGATCTAGTCGCGCTCGACGAGAACGTTGCTGTGATGAACCCAGACCACGTAATAGTGTTGGTTGACGCAGAAACTGAAAGGACCGTATGGTTTACTGTAATGTAAAGCCCAACCCTGCGGTCAACTGGACTGCCTCCACGCTGCGCGTTCCGGCAGCCAGTTACCTTGAACGATGGGCCCAGCCTTGACCCTGTTAATGAATCATGCCTCGACCACTTCGCTTCGCTCTTTGGCCGCTGGCTGTTTCGCCAGCGCGGCGAGGGCTGGCGTTTGTGTCGCTGGCGGTGCGACGTCTTGTGGCAAGCGCCGGCTGGTCCGGTATGCTGGTGTCCGTGTGGG
>NZ_JBXAQJ010000040.1:0-1659 GCF_058807115.1 Pseudoduganella sp. GW821-FHT12E03
TAATAGCTCACTGATCGAGTCGTCCTGCGCGGAAGATGTAACGGGGCTAAGCCAGTCACCGAAGCTGCGGATATCCGCAAGGATATGGTAGGAGAGCGTTCTGTAAGCCTGCGAAGGTGTCTTGTAAAGGATGCTGGAGGTATCAGAAGTGCGAATGCTGACATGAGTAGCGATAATGGGGGTGAAAAGCCCCCACGCCGTAAGCCCAAGGTTTCCTGTTCAACGTTCATCGGAGCAGGGTGAGTCGGCCCCTAAGGCGAGGCAGAGATGCGTAGCTGATGGGAAGCAGGTTAATATTCCTGCACCGTCGTATGATGCGATGGGGGGACGGATCGCGGAAGGTTGTCCAACTGTTGGAATAGTTGGTTTCTGGTTCAGAGAAGGCGCTTAGGCAAATCCGGGCGCGGAATTCAAGGGACTGGGACGAGCGCTCTAGGGCGCGTAGCAATCGGAAGTGGTTCCAAGAAAAGCCTCTAAGCTTCAGTCATACGAGACCGTACCGCAAACCGACACAGGTGGGCGAGATGAGTATTCTAAGGCGCTTGAGAGAACTCGGGAGAAGGAACTCGGCAAATTGGTACCGTAACTTCGGGAAAAGGTACGCCCCGGTAGCTTGACTGGCCTGCGCCAGAAGGGTGAAAGGGTTGCAATAAACTGGTGGCTGCGACTGTTTAATAAAAACACAGCACTCTGCAAACACGAAAGTGGACGTATAGGGTGTGACGCCTGCCCGGTGCTGGAAGATTAAATGATGGGGTGCAAGCTCTTGATTGAAGTCCCAGTAAACGGCGGCCGTAACTATAACGGTCCTAAGGTAGCGAAATTCCTTGTCGGGTAAGTTCCGACCTGCACGAATGGCGTAACGATGGCCACACTGTCTCCTCCCGAGACTCAGCGAAGTTGAAATGTTTGTGATGATGCAATCTACCCGCGGCTAGACGGAAAGACCCCATGAACCTTTACTGTAGCTTTGCATTGGACTTTGAACCAATCTGTGTAGGATAGGTGGGAGGCTTTGAAGTAGGGACGCCAGTTCCTATGGAGCCAACCTTGAAATACCACCCTGGTTTGTTTGAGGTTCTAACCTTGGTCCGTAATCCGGATCGGGGACAGTGCATGGTAGGCAGTTTGACTGGGGCGGTCTCCTCCTAAAGTGTAACGGAGGAGTTCGAAGGTACGCTAGGTACGGTCGGACATCGTGCTAATAGTGCAATGGCATAAGCGTGCTTAACTGCGAGACCGACAAGTCGAGCAGGTACGAAAGTAGGACATAGTGATCCGGTGGTTCTGTATGGAAGGGCCATCGCTCAACGGATAAAAGGTACTCTGGGGATAACAGGCTGATTCCTCCCAAGAGTTCATATCGACGGGGGAGTTTGGCACCTCGATGTCGGCTCATCACATCCTGGGGCTGTAGCCGGTCCCAAGGGTATGGCTGTTCGCCATTTAAAGTGGTACGTGAGCTGGGTTTAAAACGTCGTGAGACAGTTTGGTCCCTATCTGCCGTGGGCGTTGGAAATTTGAAGGGGGCTGCTCCTAGTACGAGAGGACCGGAGTGGACGAACCTCTGGTGTACCGGTTGTCACGCCAGTGGCATTGCCGGGTAGCTAAGTTCGGAAGAGATAACCGCTGAAAGCATCTAAGCGGGAAACTTGCCTT
>NZ_JBXAQJ010000041.1:0-1226 GCF_058807115.1 Pseudoduganella sp. GW821-FHT12E03
CCGGTGACGACGTCGGCGCTGCCGCACAGAATTGACATGACACGCACGTGGGCGCTCAGCAGGACGGTGCGCAGCGGCACTTGCAGCGTGTTGGCCAGTGCAGTGAGCTGGGCCCGCAGCGTGTCCGATACCGGGAAGTCGAGCACATTGGACGGCGCCAATGGCTGGCCTGCCTGGCGTGCCGGCAGCGTGCAGAGCATGCTGCCGGCAAGGTAGCCGTCCCAGAAGGCGCGCGTGGAGGGCGACTGCAGGGCGCGCAATTCGGCCATGATGCCGCTCTTGAACGTCGAGGCCAGTGGCGCCAGCACCAGTGTGCGCTGGCCCGACTCGCTGAGCTGGACGTATTCCCGAATCAGTTCGCTTTGCAGCGAAGCGACACTCCAGCCATCGAGGATGGCGTGGTGGAAGCTCAGACTGTACTGCAGGGTGGTGGCGCTGCGCAGGTGGATGAAGATGCGCAACAGCGGGGCCGCCTCGATGTTGAACGGGGTTTTCTTTTCGCCGTCGACCCATTGCGCGATCGCTGTTTCCTGTGCGGCGGCGTCGAGTTCCCTCAGGTCGATGACAGTGAGGGGGACGGTCGCCGCCTGGTGCACCAATTGCAGCGGTTCGCTGTAGCGGTGCAGGTCGAAGCCGGTGCGCAGGATGGGGTGCTTGTCGACCATCGCGGCCAGCGCCGCGCGGAAGGCGTCGAGGTCCCAGCGCGGCGTGTTCAGTTGCAGGCTGATCACGTCGTGGTAGGTGCCCAGTTCCGGCGTCAGCTCGTTGTGGAACAACATGCCAAGTTGCAGCCGCGATAGGCGATAGGCGTCTTGCACGTGCGGCGGCAAGTGCTGCCGGTCGACCGGCGTGATCAGTTCGATCGGGGCGGCGGGCACAGGCACCGCCGCCGCGTCGCCGCTCAAGGCCGAAGCGATGCCTTCGATGGTCTGGTGTTTGAAGATATGCTCGAGCTGGACCGGCAAACCTTGTGCGCGCGCCTTGGACAGGATGACGATGCTGCGCATCGAGTCTCCGCCCAGAGCGAAATAATTATCGGTGACGCCGACCTGGTCGAGCTGGAGCACGTCGGCCCAGATGGCGGCCAGGGCCGCTTCGGCTGGCGTGCGCGGCGCGACATGGCCGGCGGTGGTGGCGTTCATGTCGGGAGCGGGCAGGGCGCGGCGGTCGACTTTGCCGTTCGGCGTCAGCGGCATCTGGTCGAGGAAGACGAAATGGGCCGGCAC
>NZ_JBXAQJ010000042.1:0-1181 GCF_058807115.1 Pseudoduganella sp. GW821-FHT12E03
GTGGCCGGTTCAGTCGTCGCAGGCTCAGTCGTAGCCGGTTCAGTCGTGGCTGGCTCCGTCGTGGCTGGTTCAGTCGTAGCTGGCTCAGACGTGGCCGGTTCAGTCGTAGCTGGTTCGGTAGTCGCAGGTTCAGTCGTTGCTGGTTCAGTCGTGCCTGGCTCGGTCGTAGCCGGTTCGGTCGTCGCAGGCTCAGTCGTAGCTGGTTCAGTCGTCGCTGGCTCGGTCGTTGCTGGTTCAGTCGTAGCAGGCTCAGTCGTGGCCGGTTCAGTCGTTGCTGGTTCAGTCGTGGCTGGTTCGGTCGTAGCCGGTTCAGTCGTCGCAGGCTCAGTCGTAACTGGTTCAGTCGTGGCTGGTTCAGTCGTAGCTGGTTCAGTCGTCGCTGGCTCGGTCGTCGCAGGCTCAGTCGTGGCCGGTTCAGTCGTGGCCGGTTCAGTCGTGGCTGGCTCGGTCGTAGCCGGTTCAGTCGTCGCAGGCTCGGTCGTCGCTGGTTCAGTCGTGGCCGGCTCAGTCGTCGCAGGCTCGGTCGTAGCCGGCTCAGTCGTTGCTGGCTCAGTCGTTGCTGGTTCAGTCGTGGCCGGTTCGGTCGTAGCCGGCTCAGTCGTTGCTGGCTCAGTCGTTGCTGGCTCAGTCGTTGCTGGCTCAGTCGTTGCTGGCTCAGTCGTGGCCGGTTCAGTCGTGGCTGGTTCAGTCGTTGCTGGTTCAGTCGTGGCCGGTTCAGTCGTTGCTGGCTCGGTCGTCGCTGGCTCAGTCGTGGCCGGTTCGGTCGTAGCCGGCTCAGTCGTTGCTGGCTCAGTCGTGGCTGGCTCAGTCGTGGCTGGCTCAGTCGTGGCTGGCTCAGTCGTGGCCGGTTCAGTCGTGGCTGGTTCAGTCGTGGCCGGTTCAGTCGTCGCTGGCTCGGTCGTGGCCGGCTCAGTCGTGGCTGGCTCGGTCGTCGCAGGCTCGGTCGTCGCAGGCTCAGTCGTGGCCGGTTCAGTCGTGGCCGGTTCAGTCGTGGCTGGCTCGGTCGTAGCCGGTTCAGTCGTTGCTGGTTCAGTCGTGGCCGGTTCAGTCGTTGCTGGCTCGGTCGTCGCAGGCTCAGTCGTGGCCGGTTCAGTCGTGGCTGGTTCGGTCGTAGCCGGTTCGGTCGTAGCCGGCTCAGTCGTTGCTGGCTCAGTCGTGGCCGGTTCAGTCGTGGCTGGCTC
>NZ_JBXAQJ010000043.1:0-1089 GCF_058807115.1 Pseudoduganella sp. GW821-FHT12E03
GATGACCTGGCCGTCATCATGACGGCGGAACAGGGCAAGCCGCTGGTCGAGTCGCGCGGTGAAATCCTGTACGCGGCAGGTTTTATTGAATGGTTCTCGGAAGAAGCGCGCCGCGTGTATGGTGACCTCATTCCGCAAAATGTCGATGGCCGCCGCATCCTGGCGCAAAAGGCCCCGATCGGCGTGTTTGCCGCGATCACGCCGTGGAATTTCCCGTCGGCGATGATCACCCGCAAGGCGGGGCCGGGTTGGGCGGTTGGCTGCGCGGGCGTCATCAAGCCCGCCAGCCAGACCCCGTTGTCGGCGCTGGCGCTGGCGGTGCTGGCCGAACGGGCCGGTTTGCCGCCCGGCGTGTGCAATGTCGTCACTGGTTCGGCGCGCGCCATTGGCGGCGAGCTGACCGCCAGCCCGGTGGTGCGCAAGTTGTCGTTCACCGGCTCGACTGAGGTGGGCGCGCAATTGCTGGCGCAATGCGCGCCGACCATCAAGAAGACCAGCATGGAACTGGGCGGCAATGCGCCCTTCATCGTCTTTGACGACGCCGATATCGACGCTGCCGTGAAGGGCGCGCTGGCCGCCAAATACCGCAATACCGGCCAGGCGTGCGTGGCGGCCAACCGCTTGCTGGTGCAATCCGGCGTTTACGATGCGTTCGCAAAACAGCTGGGCGAAGCCACGGCGGCGCTGAAGGTCGGTAATGGCATGCACGACGGCGTGTTGCAGGGCCCCTTGATCAATGAAGAAGCGGTGCTCAAGGTGGAACAGCACATTGCCGACGCAGTGGGCAAAGGCGCGCGCATAGTGGCGGGCGGCAAACGTCATGCGCTGGGCGGGTCGTTCTTTGAACCGACCGTATTGGCCGACGTGCCGCGCGACGCGCTGATCTTCAGCGAAGAAACCTTTGGCCCGGTGGCGCCGCTGTTCCGCTTCGAGACCGAGGCCGAAGCCATCGCCATGGCCAACGACACCCCGTTCGGCCTGGCGTCGTATATCTATGCGCGCGACGTGGGCCGTATTTTCCGGGTCGTGGAAGAACTGGAATTCGGCATGGTCGGTGTCAACGAAGGCATGATTTCCACCGAAGTGGCG
>NZ_JBXAQJ010000044.1:0-1081 GCF_058807115.1 Pseudoduganella sp. GW821-FHT12E03
TGGTAGGCGACGTCGTCGGAGCATTCGGCCGGGCCGTAGACATTCATCAGGGGCAGCGCGGGGAAACGGGCGAACCAGTCGCGCGCCAGTTGCAGCGGCAGCGCCTCGCCGGTGGGCAGCACCCAGCGCAGCGAAGGCAGGGTGGCGTCGGGTGGGCACAGGTCGAGCAGGTTACGCATCAGGCTGGGAACGATTTCCAGCACGGTCAACTGCTCGTCAGCGACAGCCTGGAGCAGGCGCAGCGGATCGTGCGCGATCTCGTCGGGCAGGATATGGACGGTCGCGCCCAACAGCGGGGCGGCCAGGAACTGCCAGACCGAGATGTCGAAGGCGGGCGATGCGGTCTGGGCCAGGCGGTCGGCAGGGCCGAAGCCGATGGTGGGCACCTTGCCGAACATGTTGTTGAGCATGCCACGCTGCTCGACCATGGCGCTTTTCGGTTTGCCGGTAGAACCGGAAGTGGAAATGACATAGGCCAGGTCGTCAGGCGTGCCGGCGCGCTGCGGATCGGTGGCGTTGCCGCTGAGCCACAGAGCCTCTGCCGCCAGCGTGGCCGGCGGGGTGGGGAGCAAGGCCAGCAGGGTCTGCACCAGCGGCGAGCAGGCCGCAGTGGCCAGCAGCAGTGGCGCCTGGCTGGTTTCCAGCACCTGGCGCAGGCGTTCCGGCGGATGACTGGCTTCCATTGGCAGGAAGGCGGCGCCGGCCTTGAGCACGGCCACCATCATGGTCAGCAGCGGCAGGCCGCGCTCACCCAGCAGGGCGACGACGGTATCGGCGCCGGCGCCGGCGGCGATCAAGACATGGGCAATGCGATTGGCCCGCGCATCGAGTTCACCGTAGCTCAGGTGCTCGCCGCGGCACACAGCGGCCACCTGTTCGGGCCGGGCGGCCACCTGGGCGGCAAACAGGCTGGCATAGGTTTGGCCGAGCGGGAAGGCGTGTTCGCTGCGATTCCATTCGACCAGCAATTGCGTCTGCTCGGCCTCGCCCAGCATCGGCAGGCGGCCGGCGGGACAGGCGGGATCGGCGCCGATGGCCGCCAGCAGGCCGCTGAAATGGCCGGCCATGCGGGCAATGGTGG
>NZ_JBXAQJ010000045.1:0-875 GCF_058807115.1 Pseudoduganella sp. GW821-FHT12E03
ATGGCCGCCCTCGAACTGCCCGGCCTGACGCTCGAGCCGCTGCCGGCCGACAGCGCCACCGCCAAGTTCGACCTGACGCTCAACATCGCCGAACATTCCGGCCAGCTGGCCTGCCACTTCGAATACAGCACCGACCTGTTCGACGAAGCGACCATCGCCCGCATGGCGGCGCATTTCAACCGCCTGCTCGACGCCATCGCCGCCGCGCCGGCGGCCCGCCTCGCCGACCTGGCCATGCTGGACCGGCAGGAGCGTCAGCAACTGCTGCACGGCTGGAACGATACCGCCACCGCCTACCCGCCACAAGCCAGCCTGCAAGCCATGTTCGAAGCCCAGGCCGAGGCGGCGCCCGACCACATCGCCCTCGTGTTCGAAGGCCGGCAGCTCAGCTACGCCGCCCTGAACCGGCGCGCCAACCGCCTGGCCCATTACCTGCGCGCCCAGGGCGCCGGGCCCGACCGCCTGGTCGCCATCTGCACCGAGCGCTCGCTCGACATGGTGGTCGGCCTGCTGGCCATCCTCAAGGCCGGCGCCGCCTATGTCCCGCTCGACCCGGCGTATCCGCAGGAGCGCCTGGCCTATATGCTGGACGATGCCCGCCCCGCCGCGCTGCTGACCCAGCAGCACCTGGACGGGATACTGCCTGCGCACACGGTCCCCACCATCCACCTCGACCAGCTGGAGCCGCTGCTCGCGGCCTGCCCGGAACATAACCCGCATCACGAAGGCGCCGCCGCCAACCTGGCCTATGTGATCTACACCTCCGGTTCCACCGGCCGTCCCAAAGGCGTTGGCATCGACCAGGCCGGCATCGTCAACCGCCTGCAGTGGATGCAGGCCGAGTACCGCCTCACCGCGCAGGACCGCGTGCTGCA
>NZ_JBXAQJ010000046.1:0-817 GCF_058807115.1 Pseudoduganella sp. GW821-FHT12E03
CGGTGGTACTAAGCGTACGACAAGTAGGGCGGGACACGAGAAATCCTGTCTGAACATGGGGGGACCATCCTCCAAGGCTAAATACTCGTAATCGACCGATAGTGAACCAGTACCGTGAGGGAAAGGCGAAAAGAACCCCGGGAGGGGAGTGAAATAGATCCTGAAACCGTGTGCATACAAACAGTAGGAGCCTCCTTGTGGGGTGACTGCGTACCTTTTGTATAATGGGTCAGCGACTTACATTCAGTGGCAAGGTTAACCAGATTGGGGAGCCGTAGAGAAATCGAGTCCGAACAGGGCGCCAGTCGCTGGGTGTAGACCCGAAACCAAGTGATCTATCCATGGCCAGGTTGAAGGTGCGGTAACACGCACTGGAGGACCGAACCCACTAATGTTGAAAAATTAGGGGATGAGCTGTGGATAGGGGTGAAAGGCTAAACAAACTTGGAAATAGCTGGTTCTCTCCGAAAACTATTTAGGTAGTGCCTCAAGTATCACCAACGGGGGTAGAGCACTGTTATGGCTAGGGGGTCATCGCGACTTACCAAACCATTGCAAACTCCGAATACCGTTGAGTGCGAGCTTGGGAGACAGACGTCGGGTGCTAACGTCCGGCGTCAAGAGGGAAACAACCCAGACCGCCAGCTAAGGTCCCAAAGATTGGCTAAGTGGAAAACGAAGTGGGAAGGCTAAAACAGTCAGGATGTTGGCTTAGAAGCAGCCATCATTTAAAGAAAGCGTAATAGCTCACTGATCGAGTCGTCCTGCGCGGAAGATGTAACGGGGCTAAGCCAGTCACCGAAGCTGCGGATATCCG
>NZ_JBXAQJ010000047.1:0-782 GCF_058807115.1 Pseudoduganella sp. GW821-FHT12E03
GTAGCTGGTTCAGTCGTCGCAGGCTCGGTCGTCGCAGGCTCAGTCGTGGCCGGTTCAGTCGTGGCTGGCTCGGTCGTAGCCGGTTCAGTCGTTGCTGGCTCGGTCGTCGCAGGCTCGGTCGTAGCCGGCTCAGTCGTTGCGGGCTCAGTCGTAGCCGGCTCAGTCGTCGCTGGTTCAGTCGTGGCTGGCTCGGTCGTCGCTGGCTCAGTCGTGGCTGGCTCGGTCGTGGCCGGTTCAGTCGTAGCCGGCTCAGTCGTGGCTGGCTCGGTCGTAGCCGGTTCAGTCGTCGCAGGCTCAGTCGTCGCAGGCTCAGTCGTGGCTGGCTCAGTCGTAGCTGGTTCAGTCGTTGCTGGTTCAGTCGTGGCTGGCTCGGTCGTAGCCGGTTCAGTCGTCGCTGGTTCAGTCGTCGCTGGTTCAGTCGTAGCCGGCTCAGTCGTGGATGGCTCAGTCGTAGCTGGCTCGGTCGTGGCCGGTTCAGTCGTCGCAGGCTCAGTCGTAGCTGGTTCAGTCGTTGCTGGCTCGGTCGTCGCAGGCTCAGTCGTGGCCGGTTCAGTCGTGGCTGGCTCGGTCGTAGCCGGTTCAGTCGTTGCTGGCTCGGTCGTAGCCGGCTCAGTCGTTGCTGGTTCAGTCGTAGCTGGCTCAGTCGTGGCCGGTTCAGTCGTCGCTGGCTCGGTCGTGGCCGGCTCAGTCGTTGCTGGCTCGGTCGTCGCAGGCTCAGTCGTGGCCGGTTCAGTCGTGGCTGGCTCGGTCGTAGCCGGTTCGGTCGTTGCTGGCTCGGTCGT
>NZ_JBXAQJ010000048.1:0-749 GCF_058807115.1 Pseudoduganella sp. GW821-FHT12E03
TCGGGCAATATAGTTGGAGCTCGTGCGGCTCACCGGTCGTGCGGATTGACTACGATAGTTCAGCAATCGACCATCCCCATCCTAAGCATGAGCCGAAGCCCGAAGAAACAATCTGCAATGCGGGGACTCACTGGTAAGTGAGCACTGCACGTGTTACTTTCGCCGGTGAAATTCGATGCTCCACACATGGGTCTGCTCAGTACTGTCCCGTCCTGATATTTTGTCCGACTTCACCAGGTTCCAATGCCTGGCGAGATTGGGAAGCGTCATTTCACCGGTGAAAGTGCATTGTTCCGATCACCAAAACATTGGAGTGCCCCCCCCGACGTGTGCACGTCCTGTGTGCAGAATTATTTGCCAAGCGTGCAACCGTTTGGAATCGCCCGACTAGCAACGCCGCAGGTGCGCGCCAATGGCATTAACTACATGGTGGCGCGGCTGGGAAATTCGTCCGGGTCAGGCACATCGTCGCACCCGCCAGCAATGTTCGCCTCTGGTGCCCCAGAACAAGCTGTAGCAATCCGGTGATGGACGCCAGCCGCGCCGATCAATCGTTCAAACCACGGAATTGAGATACAGGCGGAATCACGCAACCGCGTGAACCGCATGGTGCGATGAACATGACGCCACGTGCTGCTGCCACATTGTTTCCCGGATATATCGCTAGGAAACGGAGCCGACGCCGACTGCGCACTGAACCAGAGCACGTTCCGGTAGGCTGTGCGATGCGGCCCTGCACTTTCACTGGT
>NZ_JBXAQJ010000049.1:0-725 GCF_058807115.1 Pseudoduganella sp. GW821-FHT12E03
CCGTAATGGAGTTGCAGGCCGTCGTAGCTGGCCGCGATGTCGTCCGGCCGCAGCGCGGCCTGGGTTTCAAACAGGCGAGCCAGCGTTTCCGTCCGCGGATAGGCGAGCGCCGTGGCGTTCCCGTCATGCAGGACGCACTGGCGCTCGGCATCGGAAAGATAATCCCTGGCAGCGTGATCGGCATCGCTTTGCGTCGCCATCGATTGCAGCACTGCCAGATAGATGTGGCCGATCTGGTCGACCTGGGACAGGGCCAGGCGTGCAGGATCGAAAGTCAGGCCCAGATTGAGCTTGCCTTCAAAATTCGAAGCATTCAGGCAGAAGGCGAAGTTGGTCGCTTCGAAAGCCGTGCCACCGACAACCTGCAGCGTGTCGCTGCCGCTTGTGCTAGCCTTGATGCTGTCGTAGACGTGGAAATTGATGTAGTTGAAGGCGGTTTCGTACAGCGGCATGCGGCCATTGTCGACGAACAGCTGGGCATACGGGTAGCTACGGTGCGGCACCACGCCCAGTTCGTTATCGAACGTGGCGCGGATCATGTCGCGCCAGCTGCCCTGGCCCAGCTGGACGCGGAACGGCAGCGTGTTGAGGAACAGGCCCAGCACCTTGTCACCATCGAGTTCCTCGACGCGTGAGTGCGCGACGACGCCGGTGACGACGTCGGCGCTGCCGCACAGAATTGACATGACACGCACGTGGGCGCTCAGCAGGACGGTGCGCAGCGG
>NZ_JBXAQJ010000050.1:0-715 GCF_058807115.1 Pseudoduganella sp. GW821-FHT12E03
GGCGTGGGGCCGGACGTGCTGGTGGGGATTTGCGCCGAGCGCTCGCTGGAGATGGTGGTGGGCCTGCTGGGCGTGCTGAAGGCCGGCGGCGCCTACGTGCCGCTGGACCCGGCCTATCCGGCCCTGCGCCTGGCCCACATGCTGGACGACGCCAAACCGGCGGTGCTGCTGACGCAGTCGCACCTGCCGGCGTTGCCATCCCGGGACGGCATGGCCACGCTGTGCCTGGACCACGAGGCGGCGTGGGCGGACCGCGACGGCGGCAACCCGGCGCCGCTGGCGCGGCCGGAACACCTGGCGTACGTGATCTACACGTCGGGTTCGACCGGGACGCCCAAGGGCGCGATGAACGAGCACCGCGGCATCGTCAACCGGCTGCAGTGGATGCAGGAAGCGTACGGCCTGGGCGTGGACGACGTGGTGCTGCAAAAGACGTCGTTCAATTTCGACGTGTCGGTGTGGGAATTCTTCTGGCCGCTGCTGGTTGGCGCCAGGCTGGTGCTGGCGCGGCCGGAAGGGCACAAGGACCCTGCCTACCTGGCCGCCCTGATGGCGCAGCGGGGCGTGACGACGGTGCACTTCGTGCCGTCGATGCTGCAGGCCTACCTGGAGCAGCCGGCGCCGGCGGTGGCGGCGCTGCGGCGCGTGATCTGCAGCGGCGAGGCGCTGTCGGGCACGCTGGCGCGGCGCTGCCAGGCCGCGCTGCCCGGGGTGG
>NZ_JBXAQJ010000051.1:0-665 GCF_058807115.1 Pseudoduganella sp. GW821-FHT12E03
AGCACGGAGGGGACCCAAGCGCGCAGCGATTGGGCGGTCCGGTTGATTAAATAGTTGGCGCGGCCCGACCACTGCACAACCCAACTACCCACCGCAGACTACAAACGAATTGGCACTGCGGTAAAGAAGCCGGTCGGAAGCCAATGCACCCGAACCACCGAGGGCAAAACGCCAACGATTTCCAGGAACGCGCGATTTACCTGCGCCAAAAAGCCACCGCCGTCGTTGCCAGAAAGATACCACAGGCCGAATCATTTCCGGAAACCACACCCTTCGAGCTATCACCGGCGCGCTGCGCCAAGCTCAGAGCAACTGCTTGAATTCAACGGTGAACACCAGTCGCCAACGTCCACAGTAATTGGCGGCCGGAACGCGAAGCGTGTAGGAAGTCCAGTTGACTGCATGGTTGGGCAATTTCATTTTTGCTTAAAGTTACCCTACCACGTCGCCCCGCAGCAAAGTGATCTCACTTCTCGCCAGTACAGATAGTGAGCAATACAGGTCGCGAAAAAAACAATAGTGGTGCCCCAAGTAAGTGAGGCGTTCCTGTACGCCGTTGCTCCCGGTATCTTTTTACGCCAGACAACGAAACCAATTCCAGCGGCCTGCGCGGGTAAGAATCCTAAGAACAAGGTCAGCATGACGAGGTCTGACATCAACCAAAC
>NZ_JBXAQJ010000052.1:0-627 GCF_058807115.1 Pseudoduganella sp. GW821-FHT12E03
CAGCGGCATCTGGTCGAGGAAGACGAAATGGGCCGGCACCATGTAGTCGGGCAGGGTGCGCAGCAGCGCGGCGCGCAGGGCCGGCACGTCGTCCGGGCCGGCGGCGGCCGGCGGCTGGGGCACCAGGTAGGCGACCAGGCGCGGGTCCCCTGCATGGTCTTCGCGCGCCAGCACCACGGCTTCGCGCAGTTGAGGCAGGGCGGCCAGCGCGGTTTCGATTTCCCCGAGCTCGATCCGGAAGCCGCGCACCTTGACCTGGTGGTCGAGGCGGCGCACAAATTCAATGACGCCGTCGGCGCGGTAGCGGCCGACGTCGCCGGTACGGTAGAAGCGGCCGTGGGGCGCGAACGGATGGGCGATGAAGGCAGCGCCGGTCAATTCCGGGCTGTGCAGGTAGCCGCGGCCGACGCCGGCGCCGGCGACGCAGATCTCGCCTTCCACGCCGATGGGCAGCAGTTGCTGGCGGGCGTCAAGGATGAACAGCTGGTTGTTTGGCGTGGGACGGCCGATGGGAATGGCGCTGTGCTCGGGCGGCGCGCTCAGGATGGCATGGTAGGCGACGTCGTCGGAGCATTCGGCCGGGCCGTAGACATTCATCAGGGGCAGCGCGGGGAAACGGGCGAACCA
>NZ_JBXAQJ010000053.1:0-588 GCF_058807115.1 Pseudoduganella sp. GW821-FHT12E03
CCTTGGAGGATGGTCCCCCCATGTTCAGACAGGATTTCTCGTGTCCCGCCCTACTTGTCGTACGCTTAGTACCACCGGTCAAATTTCGTGTAAGGGGCTATCACCCTCTATGGCGCTTATTTCCAGAAGCTTCCACTATTTGTCCGACTATCACGTACAGGCTGTTCCCATTTCGCTCGCCACTACTTTGGGAATCTCGGTTGATTTCTTTTCCTGCAGCTACTTAGATGTTTCAGTTCGCCGCGTTCGCTTCGCATACCTATGTATTCAGTATGCGATGACCCAAAGGGCCGGGTTTCCCCATTCGGACATTTCCGGATCAAAGCTTGATTGTCAGCTCCCCGGAACATTTCGCAGACTTCCACGTCCTTCATCGCCTGTAATCGCCAAGGCATCCGCCATGTGCACTTATTCACTTGTCCCTATAACCTTGACGGCTATAGTTCAAGCATTTACTACTTTGTGATGATGAGTTTTACTACCCTAAGTGTGTGATTTCTCACACGCTTAAATAAAACTTTACTTCTTCCAGATTGTTAAAGAACGGTACTACTTTTATCTAAACCTCAGGGCTTACATAAAAGCAGT
>NZ_JBXAQJ010000054.1:0-564 GCF_058807115.1 Pseudoduganella sp. GW821-FHT12E03
CGGCAAGCGTATTGCGCGAGGGCGCAGGCAAATCAGGATTTACCGGCGCGGTGGGACGGTAATCAGGATGCTGTGGCCGACGCTTACCCAGTCGCCAAAAGTGGAAAACTTCGCACATGCGGGACATCACTTTCACCGGTGAAAGCGACCAGGATTCCCAGCGCGCTGGATTCAGTGTGGAAATGGGTGGCACAATTTAAAACCTGCCGCGCAGCGGCTTTCAGCGCATGATCGTAAGCCTATTGGCCCCGTATGCGATGTGCGTACGCATCCTGCAGGAGACTTTGTTGGAATGTTGTGGCGGGAGTCCGCCAGCATGCAAACCCGCAGTGTATCGCCGAAAGTTCAAGGCGATGCGAACGGTGCATATTACGCATAAAGGTACTATCCGTTGCCAACATTTTTGCTAGCGCTCGACTCCGATGTCTCGCCTGATTGTGAGGCTGGACGGAATTGCCCGCTATCACTTTCACCGGTGAAAGCATATTCGGGCAATATAGTTGGAGCTCGTGCGGCTCACCGGTCGTGCGGATTGACTACGATAGTTCAGCAATCGACCATCCC
>NZ_JBXAQJ010000055.1:0-527 GCF_058807115.1 Pseudoduganella sp. GW821-FHT12E03
TCGTCCACCCAGGCCTGGTTCTCGAGATACCACTGCACGGTCTTGTTGATGCCGGTCTGGAAGGTTTCAGCCGGTTTCCAGCCCAGTTCCCGCTCCAGTTTGCGGGCATCGATCGCATAGCGGCGGTCGTGACCCGGACGGTCTTTGACGAACGTGATCTGGTCGCGGTAGCTGCCCTGCGCTTTCGGCCGCAAGGTGTCCAGCATGTCGCACAGCGTGTGCACGACATCGAGGTTGGCCATTTCGTTCCAGCCACCGACGTTATAGGTCTCCCCCAGGCGGCCTTGCGCCAGCACGCGGCGGATCGCCGCGCAGTGATCGCCCACATACAGCCAGTCGCGCACTTGCTGGCCATCGCCGTAGATCGGCAGCGGCTTGCCGCCCAGTGCATTGGATATCACCAGCGGGATCAATTTTTCCGGGAAGTGATAGGGGCCGTAATTGTTCGAGCAATTCGTCGTCAGGGTCGGCAAGCCATAGGTGTGGTGATACGAGCGCACCAGGTGGTCCGAGGCGGCTTTCGAGGC
>NZ_JBXAQJ010000056.1:0-515 GCF_058807115.1 Pseudoduganella sp. GW821-FHT12E03
CCTTCGCGGATAGCGAAGCGCAGACCTTCTTCCATAGCGATCGGGCTGATCAGTTTCACGGTGATCGACACGTTATCGCCTGGCATAACCATTTCTTTGTCTGCTGGCAGCTCGATCGAACCGGTCACGTCAGTCGTACGGAAGTAGAACTGTGGACGATAGTTGTTGAAGAACGGGGTGTGACGGCCGCCTTCATCTTTCGACAGAACGTAGATCTCGCCGGTGAAGTGGTTGTGCGGCTTGATCGAGCCTGGCTTTGCCAGAACTTGACCACGCTGAACGTCTTCACGCTTGGTGCCGCGCAGCAGCAGACCAACGTTGTCGCCTGCTTGACCTTGGTCCAGCAGTTTGCGGAACATTTCCACGCCGGTGCAGGTGGTTTTCACGGTGTCAACGATACCGATGATTTCGATCTCTTCGCCGACCTTGATCACGCCACGCTCAACACGGCCGGTCACAACGGTACCGCGACCGGAGATCGAGAACACGTCTTCCACTGGCATCAGGAACGTGCC
>NZ_JBXAQJ010000057.1:0-502 GCF_058807115.1 Pseudoduganella sp. GW821-FHT12E03
GGAGCCGACGCCGACTGCGCACTGAACCAGAGCACGTTCCGGTAGGCTGTGCGATGCGGCCCTGCACTTTCACTGGTGAAAGTAGCGGGTGCAAACTCGTGGTAGGGTCCTTGGGCAAGGTTATCCGGTGTCCGGTCGGCCGGGCCCGTGGTGCGCGCGGGAGCCAGTTGGCGTTGCTACGACGGCACTCCGCGTCATAGACACGTCAGGCGCTTAAGCGATCATATTGATCCCTGCGCAGTTTCGGGCAGGTAAGCATTGCTTCGCCGGCGCTCTTCAATATTTTTCGTGTGCCAGATCTATCTGAAACAACTCACGTTTTTACGTAGCAGCGTCCATATAATGAACTTGCCACTGAAGTGTTGTCTAGGGGCCGCTTGTCCACGATAACTGGTGAGTAGACTTCGTCAGCCAGGAATACGGAAAGTGCCCCATGGCCACAGTGCGACGGAGAAGCACTTTCACCGGTGAAAGTCTCTGGCGCACCCAGCTGACAACCACC